>CACOGA010000005.1 GCA_902626585.1 uncultured Bacteroidota bacterium | reverse complement strand
TGGATTTGAATCTGGAACAATCCTTGTAAAAATAGTTTGAGAGAAGGCAATAGAATTATCATATGAGTCTGGATTTTCTATCATGTTTAAATCATTAATGGCATCCTCTTCCGATTCATAATATGTAATAGTGAACTGATCTGAGCTCAATTGATTAATTATATTAATGTATTGTTCATTTAAATCGAAAATACCATCTCCATCAATAATAAAATTATCGCAAGAATTTAAAGTGGGAAGATTGTCAACTTCTTCGGGAATATAGAATTCAACTAAAATTTCGTCAGAGGTAGTACAGTTTTCTGAAATTATGACATCAACAGAGTAAATACCAGTTTCAGAAACAACTAATGTAGAAGAATTTTCATCATCTAAAATAGCACCGTCTTTATACCAGTTATAAATTGTTTCCTCTAAAGTTTCATCAATTTGAGTATCAAGAATTATATTATTACCTAAACATTCTTCATTTCCAGACCCAACTAAAATATCATCTCCAAGATTAACTCCTAGATCAAAACTACCTGCCTCAAGAAATACCGCAGAGTCTAGTGAAGCATCTGATGCATCTGCAACTGCTAGCTTTATATGATATGTTTCACCAATATTAACCTCAGCTTGGGCTATGAAGGGTACCGTCCTTCCGTCATAACCAATATCTGGTTCGGAAACAGGTGTGTAACCATGAAAATATTCTGGATTGGCAGCATCACACTCAAAATTAGCAGGGTGAATATTAGTGATAGCTATAGGAATATCCGTTTCTGGTATAACCGCTAAATTTGTAGTAACTCCATTTTGATCTGTCAATAAAAAAGCAAATACATCAGAGTAATTACACTCATAGTTTCCCATATCATATTCTTCGGATGCCATTATGAACCTAAAGCTTAGCTTATTAGATATTGGGACAAAATCAAATTCTATTATTGAGGCATTATTAGTATCATCTTCGATTAAACTGTCAAGATCTGAATCTCCAGGCCAACCAAAATCACCTGATGATGCACCCCCCATGGATTCGTTTGGACCAGTAGCTAAAAGAGCATTACCCGTGGACAATATAATTCCTTCACCAAACGGAAAACCACCACTTGGTTCTAAAAAATGTGCAATTCCATTAACATCTCCAAAATCATTTCCACTACTCCAGGTAATATTCGAAACATCTGCACATAAATTATTAATTAAAACGTCTGTAACTAATTCTTCAACTGTATAGCATTCTTGGTCAATGGTTACATTTGGTGTGACAATCTCCGGGAAACCTGGCGTGATATTAACTTGAATTTCTATTCTGTTGTATGAGTCGCACTCACCGTTTTCAAAAGGCGATACCCAATATGAATAATTTCCTTCTTCTAAAGCTCCAGGTTCAAATGAAGTTCCATAAAAAACAGAATCACCTCCATTTTCAGCCTCAAACCAATAAACTGAACCGTCTTCATCATCTGATGATGCGCTCAAAGATATAAGTGCACAATCAACTCCATCAAATGGTTCAACTGTTACTGTCGGTGGTGCTGATAAGCTTGTGCTTGATGAAAGGTTTAATTCCGGATCACCTGGCATTCCTCCGTATTCCACAACATAACCTTTTGGTTGATATGGTCCACTGCTAGCCCCTGTATTTGTTAAATCATTCCAAGAGCCAATCACCCCTATACTATCGTCAGTGATGTGTGCGTAGTCCTCATCTCCAGCTTGATTTGGTTCAGAAGGGTTGGTATTCCAATTGCTGTACATACCAGTAACCGGACCACCTCCTGTTTCAGGACCTTGACCTACCCAAAATGGGAGGCCAGCTCCACCATTTTCTAAACCTTCAGGTCCGGTAACCCAATTCCATTCACCTTCGATTCCTTGATCGCTTGCACCAATCCATCCAGCGCCCCCTGCCTGTTCTGCAGATATTTGATTTTCTTCTTCTGAAAGAATTGTAACTAAATACCCTTGTAGACCATAATAATTTGAATTCTCTGCGGCCTGTTGCGCTTGAATCCATGTAATACCTGTCTGTTCAAAATAAACATAATAATGTTCTGTGGACGGAAGATAATTAGCATCACCAATTGTAAATGAGAATGATTTATCGGATGGATTAGGACTGCTTGAAATAAAAACTACTTCATAAACAGCATCAATAATATCAGAAATTAATAGTTCCTCACCTGAAAAACCCGTAATTTCAAGTTTTCCTTCATCATAACTCCAAGTTGTGTTTAAATCTGGATTTGAGCCTGTATATACTAATTGATCTTCACCTGGTGAATAACCCTCAGAAATTTGAATGTATAAAGCATCCAACGTTGTATCATCTGGATCCTCAATATTAAAAGATGTAACAATATTTTGAGAAGTTTGGGGACAATAGACTGCATTTCCCTCTGATGATATAACTGGTGGTAAGTTTTCCTGAGCTAGTATGCCCCAAGCTTGTAGACTAAAAAATAATGAAAAAAGTATTTTTTTAATTATTGAATGCATGCATGCTTTTTTTCGCTTAGCAAATATATATTTAATTACAACTCTTTTAACTTAAGAAATGTAAAATTAGGTAATATTAATTTGAGTTAATTATTTTAATGGTTTCTCTACCAAATTCGCCTAAAAATGGAAATGCAATCTCCTCGTATTCATAATTATCATCATTAAATATCTGATTTGAATTTACTTTCATCGCTATTGAAATTATAATTGATAATTTTTCAGTTTCAATAAATGCAGTTTCAGAAACATAGCCATATGCAAATCCAATCTTATTATAAATTTCAATTCCCTTAATCGGTTGATTAGTATCACCAAATACCAATAGGTTACTATATGTGTCATGGTATTTTTTATTATCATAACCTATGTCTTTCGGAGACTTATTCATTGAGCTGATTAAAAATGAAATTTGATTTTCTGTAAGCATTAAATTATTTTTTTTTCTCAGAAAAATTAACTTAGAAAGATTATGTAACTCTTCTAAGGGAATATAATTTTTTTCAGAAAAATTCATTGGTTTATTAATGATTCTTCCATTTTCGTTCATATATCCAACCCCTTTTTTTAACCCATTAATATCTAAAGGATTTATTTTTTTATTTAACGATCTATTAAATTTTATTGGCGAATCATTTACAAAAAATGTTAGCTCTTTTGTCTCTAATTTTCCAGCATTAATTGTTTCCAGTCTGTGAAATATTCTGGATCTTGTCATTCCTTTTTCTTTTAGTTTCTCATTGATATAATCTTGTCCTAAAAACTCAAATAAACGGTTATAAGCTTCATTGTTGCTCATAATCATAATTTCGTTAATGTCTTTTCTTATTGAGTAGTAGGTTGTATCATTTTCAATTTTATATGGGGTGTCAATATTAATCAAAGGATATTCGTTAATTTTTTCTAAAGCAAAAAGTGAAATTGGTAGCTTGACTGTGCTAGCAGGATAATAATAGTTTTCAGCTTTCAAATTATATTGATAATCATCAATTATTTCATTTTCATCAATAACTGAAACAATAATTTGGAGCTCATGATTATCTATGTTTTTTTTAATTTTTTTAATTTTTGTTTCATCAGATTCTAATGCAAAAATAATGGGGTTTATTTCTTTGTTACACCCTATAAAAATAATTATGAGCAAAAAATATATGTACTTATTCATACCATTAAATTTATTAATAAATTATTTCATAAATAATTTTAATTTAATGCTTGCAGTAGACTATGTTTATTAAATTTGCTTTTAAATAAAATCAAATGAACCTACATGAATATCAAGCAAAAGAAATCCTTAATGGATTTGGGGTTAAAATCCAACGAGGATACGTTGCTACATCACCAGAAAATGCGTTAAAGGTTGCAAAAAAATTAAATCATGAAACCGGTACAGATTTTTTTGTCATAAAAGCACAAGTACATGCTGGAGGAAGAGGTAAAGGCGGCGGAGTTAAACTTGCAAAGTCAATTGACGAAGTTTATTCGATCTCAGATGAAATAATTGGAATGAATCTAGTAACTCCTCAAACAACTAAAGAGGGTAAAAAAGTTCACCAAGTTTTGGTCGCCGAAGATGTATACTATCCTGGGGACTCAGAGGTTGAAGAATATTATATTTCGGTTTTATTAAATAGGACGACAGGAAGAAATATGATTATGTATTCCACCGAAGGAGGAATGGATATAGAGACGGTAGCCGAAAAAACCCCAGAGCTAATCCACACATTAGATATTTGTCCAGATAATGGTCTTTCTAGCGATGATGCTTTTCAAATAGCTGCAAACCTTAATTTGAGCGGTAATGCAATGCAAGAGATGATCTCTTTTGTAAAAGCTTTATATGATGCTTATGATAAATCAGACTCTTCCCTCTTTGAAATTAATCCAGTAATAAAAACTAGTGATGATAAAATTTTGGCTGTCGATGCCAAGGTTACAATTGATGACAATGCACTATTTAGACACAAGGACTACTTAGAGATGAGAGACATTAGGGAAGAAAACCCTATTGAAGTCGAAGCAAAAGAGGTCGGTTTAAATTACGTTGATTTAAATGGTAATGTTGGATGTATGGTTAATGGAGCTGGTTTAGCCATGGCTACAATGGATTTGATTAAACAAGCGGGCGGAGAACCGGCTAACTTTTTAGATGTTGGTGGTACTGCTGACAGTGAAAGAGTTGAAACAGCTTTTAGAATCATAATTAAAGACCCTGATGTGAAAGCTATTCTTGTAAATATTTTTGGAGGAATAGTCAGATGTGATAGAGTTGCCAAGGGAATTGTTGATGCATGTAAAAACATGAAAGATGAAATTTCAGTTCCTATAATTGTAAGGCTTGAGGGAACTAATTCTGAAATTGCCAAAGAAATTATTGACTCATCCGGATTGAATTTTTACAGCGCTATTGAATTTAAGGAGGCAGCAGATAAAGTAAATGAAGTATTAGCTATTACTTGACTTTAGTTCTTTCATTTTTTTTATTTGATCTCTGTATAGTGCAGCTAACTTAAAGTCTAGTTCTTTAGCTGATTTTTCCATTTCTTTTCTAAGCTCCCTGATTTTTTTATCAAATTCTTTGGCCTTGGTTGGGATATTAAAATCAATAATGGTTTCACTTATTTCTTTGATATTATTTTTTAATAATCTTTTAGTCAATGGATTTTCAGTGCTCTTGACAATTTGTTTAGGTATTACACCGTATTTTTTATTGTATTCAATTTGTTTGGACCTTCTGTAGTTAGTTTCGTCAACTGTTTTCTTTATGCTATTTGTTATTTTATCAGCATATAAAATAGCCACTCCGTTGACATGTCTAGCTGCCCTTCCAATAGTTTGGGTTAATGATCTATGTGATCTAAGAAAACCCTCCTTATCAGCATCTAAAACAGCAACCAGAGAGACTTCAGGTAAATCAAGTCCTTCTCTCAGCAAATTTACACCTATTAGTACATCAAACTTATCCTCTCTTAACCCTTGCATTATTTCAACTCTCTCTATCGTATCTACATCTGAGTGTATATATTTTGAACGAATATCTATTTTACTTAAAAAACTAGTAAGTTCTTCGGCCATTTTTTTTGTCAGTGTTGTGACCAATATTTTTTCCTTTTTTTCAATTCTTATTTGAATTTCATCAATCAAATCATCGATTTGATGTTTTGTGGGTTTAATTTGAATTTTGGGATCCAATAAACCAGTTGGTCTGATTATCTGCTCAGTAATTACTCCCTCACACATCTCTAATTCGTAGTCTGCGGGTGTAGCACTTACATATATAATTTCATTTTGTAGTGATTCAAATTCTTCAAATTTTAGGGGTCTATTATCCATCGCTGCTGGTAATCTAAATCCGTATTCAACAAGATTTTCTTTTCTACTACGATCACCTCCATACATAGCTCTAACCTGTGGGATTGTAACATGACTTTCATCTATAATTGTTAGATAATCATCTGGGAAATAATCTAATAAACAAAAAGGTCGAGTTCCAGGTTTTCTACCGTCAAAATAACGTGAGTAGTTCTCAATTCCGGAGCAGTACCCTAATTCCTTAATCATCTCCATATCAAATTCTGTTCTTTCCTTTATTCTATTAGCTTCTAATGAACTTCCAATTTCATTAAAGTAATCATATTGTTTAATCAGATCATTTTGAATTAATTTTATTACTTCGTGAATTTTACTAGGGGAGGTAACAAAAATATTTGCGGGATAAATAGTAATTGATTTATGCTGAGAAATTATTTCATTAGTCAGAGGGTCAAATTTTTCAATCTCTTCAATATCATCTCCAAAAAAATGTATTTTGAATGCAAAATCAGTATGTGCAGGAAAGATATCTATGGTATCTCCTGTAATTCTAAACTTACCCTGTTTAAAGTCATCTGATAAAGATCTGGAGTATAGACTTTGTACTAATCTGTTCAGTAGATTTGTCCTTGAATAGTTGTCATTTTGATTGATTTCTATTGTATTGTCTTTAAACTCTTGAGGATTCCCCATTCCATAGATACATGATACTGACGCAACTATAAGTATGTCCTTTCTACCTGTCAGAAGAGCTGAAGTTGCACTTAGTCTAAGTTTTTCAATCTCATCATTAATTGATAAATCTTTTTCAATATAAACCCCGGTTGTAGGAATATATGCTTCAGGTTGATAATAGTCATAATATGAAACAAAATACTCAACAAGATTGTTGGGAAAAAACCCTTTGAACTCAGAGTAAAGTTGTGCTGCCAATGTTTTATTATGCGCTAGGACAAGTGTTGGTTTATTTAGTGTACTTATAACATTTGCTACAGTAAAGGTTTTACCTGAACCTGTTACACCTAATAAAGTTTGATGTTTATCCTTATTTTTAATTCCGTCAATAAGCGACTTAATTGCAGATGGTTGATCTCCTGTGGGAATAAAGTCAGTAATTAGATTGAACTTCATCAGATTGAATTAATATAAATATGCATCCTCGTCTAGATCTTCTTTTCCTGTATCCTCATTTATAAATTTTTTATCTGGTGCTTTTTCAGGAACATTTCCAACAGAAAATATTATTCTTGGATACAGAATATTATTGATTTCTTGAGCCTCTTCAATGAGTTCTACATAGAACGTCCACATATTCATAAAATCATAGATATACAGAAGTTTTGTGTTTTGGGTGTTGAGAATATTAGCTACTAAAATGGAATCCATTGAATCTGTTGATTCGTCAAAATTCATTAAACTTATTTCATTGATTTGATTCCACTCTTCGTCAACAGTGTAAAATGATGCCATTTGATCATCACAAAAATTAAATGAAAGTAAAATAAGTTCATGTAAATCGGTAAGATTTGAATTTTTATCTATTTCAACATCTCGAAGAATGTCTTCATTTGTGTCATTATCAAGAATTACCCTAAGTCTGTAAATCATCTGCTATTAATTTATTTTCTGATAAAAAGTTTTGAAGTAATATATAAAATTGAAGTCCAAAAATTATACTTGCAAATACTAAATGAGCTGTTTGAGTTCCAAATGGAAAATCAAAATAAAACATTGATGCTCCCGTAAATATTTCAAATATTAGAAGCAGAATAACAAAATTAATATAATTATTTCCAAGTTGTAATTTTTTATTAATTAAAAATAAAGCCACGTTTACGGAAATAACCAATATTGAAAATGTTCTATGATATTCGTAAACAAGTGGAATATCATTAAGCCATAAAGATTTATCATATGCAAATAATTTAGTTTGTTCATCCACTATTTGTCTTACCTGCGTACCTAAAATAATTTGGATTAAAGTAAGGAACAATCCAAACAGCAATAAATATTTAAATGTCTTATTTCTATTAATAAAACTTTTACTTCCAGAGTAGACAAGATAAATAAGTAGCGCAACTATAAATAATGCCATTAGCATATGAATAGTTATCTTAAAGCCTTCTAAATTTGAATCTACAACCGTTTTGCCAAGCCATGCCTGAAAACCCATCGCAACTAATGTGATTATTGAAATCAATGTTAAATGTCTGAACTTTTTAAAATAAATAATAGAAATAATAGTGAAAATAAGTATTGGAATACCTGAAATTGCTCCAATTAATCTATTAATGTATTCAATCCATGTGTGAACTGGGTTAAATATTACATAATCGTGTTTCTCATATACTTCCCAATTATTTAAGTTTATAAAATCATCGCTTTTGAAGTCTGATTTTGCAACCAATAATTCTTCTTCGTTGTATAGAATCATTTGACCCTTGGAGTAATCATTATTGGCTTTAAATAATATTTGTGATACTTCGGTGGGTGGAACATAAAAACCAAAACATTTGGGCCAATCAGGACATCCCATTCCTGAGCCGGTCATTCTAACAAATGCACCAGCGATTATTACTAAATAAACAAGTAATAGAGCTAATTTTGTTAAGTTGTGAAATTTACTTTCCATGAGATAAACCTAACTTTCCACCTTCTTCTAACATTAGTTTATAAGCTTCCTCATAATTATTTGCAATAATTCCTTCAAGTATAGCTTCTTTGATAGCTTCTTTGATTATTCCAATTGTTTTACACGGTTTTAGATTAAAAGTACTCATGATTTCAGCTCCAGAAATTGGTGGTTGAAAATTTCTAATACTATCCTTTTCTTCAACTGTCTTAATTTTTTCTCTGACAATTTTAAAGTTATCGTGATATTTTTTGAATTTATTTTCATTTTTAGTTGTAATATCAGCTTCACAGAGAGTCATTAGATCATCAACGGACTCACCAGCATCAAAGATTAGTCTTCTGACCGCTGAGTCTGTTACATTTTCCTGAGCTAAAACAATTGGTCTAGAACTCATAAGTACTAGCTTTTGGACATATTTCATCTTTTCGTTTAAAGGCATTTTAAGTCTTTTAAACAATTTATATACCATTTTACTTCCCTCAAATTCGTGACCATGAAAAGTCCAACCTATTTTTTTATTAAATGTTTTTGTTGGAACTTTTCCAATGTCGTGGAGTAGAGCAGCCCATCTTAACCATAAGTTATCAGTATTTAAACAAATATTATCAAGTACTTCTAAAGTATGATAAAAGTTATCTTTATGCTTTTGACCCTCAATTTCATCAATGCCTTTTAAACTTGTTAATTCGGGCATAATTATTTCTAAAATTCCTGTTTGTTCTAATATTTTAAATCCCTTAGAGGGAGTTTTTGATAAAATGATTTTATTTATTTCATCAATAATTCTTTCATTTGTAACTATGCTAATCCTATTTTTTTGCTTAGTCATAGTTTTGACTAAATCATTGTGAATTTCAAAATCAAGTTGGCAAGCAAATCTTATTGCCCTCAACATTCTTAGCGGATCATCAGAAAATGTAATATTGGAATCCAAAGGTGTATTAATTACTTTTTGTTTAATATCCGTCAAACCATCATGTAAATCTATTAACTCACCAAAGTTTTGATTATTAAGGGAAATGGCAATTGAATTAATTTTAAAATCTCTTCTGTTTATATCATCTTTAAAACTCCCAGTCTCAATTATTGGATTTCTACTATCACTCGCATAAGATTCTTTTCTGGAACCAACAAACTCTATTTCATAATCGTTTAATTTAAAATAAGCAGTTCCAAAATTTTTGAAAATTGTGACGGAAATTTTAGGATCAATTTGCTTGGCAATCTGTTTTGCAACACTGATTCCATCACCAATAATTAATATGTCAATATCCTTTGAGGGTCTTTGCAATAAAAAGTCTCGTACAAACCCTCCAACAACGAATGATTCTATATTATTAGCTGTGCAATAATTTGAAATTTCATGAAATATTGAATTTCTTATGGCTTCTTGAAATACCATTTCTACCTGATTTTATAAAAACTTCCAAACTCATCTAACTTTAAAACCGTTGATGGTTTAGTACACCAGTTATCTTTGGGTAAATTTACGATATAGTCAACTTGTTTTAAAATATCCTCATTAATTTCTTCAAATGATAAAGGGAATGCTTCCTTATGTATATTTGCAGAGGTTGAAATAAGCGGTTTTTTCATAAGAGATAGCAAATCTATACAAAAACTGTTTTGGGGCACTCTAAATCCTATAGAACCATCTTCAGAAAGGATATACTTACATAAATTTCTTCCTTTGGGGTATATTATAGTTGTTGGCTCACTTGTACTTTCTAATATCTGACTAACCTCATTTAATGAGCTATCTGTGTATTTTACTATCATATTGATATCTTTCACAAGGGAGAGCATGGGTGTTTTTAAACTTCTTTTTTTTAATTGATAAATTTTCTCTACTGCACTACAATTTGTTGCATCACACCCAAGTCCCCAAACCGTATCTGTTGGATATAAAATAACCCTACCTTTTTCGATAAAATCATAAGCTTTGTAAGCTTCGTTATTTATTATATTGCCCATTAATAAATATATTTACACCAAAAATATAAATACCTTTTGAATAATTCCTTTTTGATAGAAGATAAGTACAGAGAATTTACACCTGTAATAAATAAAGTAATTAATAATTTTAACTCAAAAGGTGAATTAATCAAAGAATCTAGAAATACAATCAAAAAAATTAATATTGAAAACTTAGTCGTCAATATTAAAAGATTTAAGAGTCCAAATATCTTTAATAAAATCGTTTATACTTTTTTTAGATCAAGCAAAGCAAATCGTTCTTATAATTACGCTAAAAAATTAATTGATAATGGCATAACGTCACCAAACCCAATCGGTTTTTACGATATTTTCAAATTTGGTCTTATCCATCAGAGTTATTATGTTTCAGAAAACGTTGATTATGATTATGATATGGAATTTGTTTTTAAAAATATTGATCTAGATTTCAGGGATGATATAATTAAAAAATTCACATATTTTACACATAATCTTCACGAAAATGGAATTATGTTTTTAGATCACTCAAGAAGCAATACACTTGTAAAAAAACATAATGATGATTATATATTTTACTTAATAGATTTAAACAGAATGAAATTTAAATCACTTTCCACTGAGGAAAGATTTAAAAATTTTAGAAGGTTAAAATTAAATGATGAGATCCTAGAAAAAGTAAGTGGTTTTTATTCTGAAATAGTTAATATAGAAAAGCAAATTATTTTTGATAAAATAAAAAAATACTCAGATGATTTTGAAAATGGAAGAAAATGGAGGAAAAGATTAAAGAAATTTTTTAGATTGTAGAATGAAAACAAAGTTTCTTGGTGTTGATTATGGATTAAAAAGAACTGGACTTTCAATTACAGATACCGATAAAATTTTTGCATTTCCTTTAGAGACGGTGGATACATCAGAATTAATTATTCACCTTAAAACCTTAATTGAAAAAGAAAATATTTCAAGAATTATTATTGGTCAACCGAGGAGGTTTTCTGGTGAATATTCCGAAGTGGAAAATTCAATTATTAAATTCATTACTTCTTTATCTGCTTTCTTTGATGTAAATGAAATTTTTCGTTTTGATGAAAGATTTACTTCAAAAATTGCTAAGAAGTCTTTAATTTCAAGTGGGGTAAAAAAGAAATTAAGGTCGGATAAATATTTAGTCGATAAAATAAGTGCTTCAATAATTCTTCAAGATTATTTGCAACATTTAAATATCAATTCCTAAAATTTAATATTGTAATTTTGAAAAAATTTTTTCATGATATTACCAATTGTTGGATATGGGGATCCTATACTGAAGAAAAGGGCCACTGATGTTGATAAGAACTATCCCGATTTAAAATTACTTATAAAGGATATGTACGAGACAATGTATCATGCAAGTGGTGTAGGTTTGGCCGCACCCCAAATAGGGAAAGGAATAAGACTTTTTATTATTGACACTTCTGCATTTGATAATGAGGAATTTGAATCAAATTCAGGTTTTAAAACTAAATCAGTCAAGAAAACATTTATTAACCCTGAAATTATCAATGAATCTGGGGATTTAAAATTATTTGAAGAAGGTTGTTTAAGTATACCCAACATCAGAGAAAACATAAATAGAAAATCAGAAATCAAGATTAAGTATCAAGATGAGAATTTTAATATTCATGAGGATAGTTTTGACGGAATTGTAGCACGGGTAATACAGCATGAATATGATCACTTGGAGGGTGTTTTATTCACTGATAAAATTTCACCTTTCAAAAAGAAATTGATTAAAGGAAAACTTAAAAATATCATGACAGGGAAGGTACCAGTTGATTATGTAATGAATTTCTTTAAAAGCCAGTCTTGATTTTAAATAGTTACACAAAAGAAATTTCCTACAATTTAAAGCTATCCTATCCAATTATTTTAGGTCTGTTAGGTCATACACTTGTAGGTATGATTGACAACATAATGGTTGGTAAATTGGACCCCACGAATCTAGCGGCTGTTTCCTTAGGTAATAGTTTTATTTTCATAGCCATGTCAATTGGCATTGGCTTCTCTGCAGCAATCACTCCAGTTGTTGCAGAAGCTCATAGTAGAAACGATAATAATGATCTGAGGAAATCATTTGTGAATGGTTTTTTAATGTGTTTGATTTTGGGGGTCTTTCTTTATCTAGCTATTTTATTGTTTAAGCCATTACTTTTTATGTTAGACCAACCAACTAATGTGGTTGATTTAGCAATACCCTACCTTGAAATAGTTGCCGCTTCACTCGTGCCTCTTTTAATGTTTCAGGCCCTTAAACAATATAGTGATGGTCTGTCGTTAACTGCGAATTCCATGTACGCAACTGTATTAGCTAATATTGTTAATGTAATTGTAAATTATGTTTTGATATTTGGGAAATTTGGTTTTCCTGCTTTAGGAATAATAGGTGCAGCTATAGGAACTTTAACATCCAGAATAATTATGTTTTCTTTTTTATTCTTTTTGCTATTCAAAAAAAATATAATTAAAAATTACGTTTTAGAAATATTAAAATTTGTTGTAGACAAGATTATGATAAAGAAGATTCTTTCTCTGGGCTTCCCAACTTCTCTACAGATGTTGTTTGAGGTAGGTATTTTTACCGCTGCTATTTGGTTAAGTGGTTTACTTGGTGAAATTACACAATCAGCGAACCAAATTGTATTGAATATATCTTCGATGACTTTCATGATTGCCAGTGGTTTGAGTGTAAGTGCAGCAATTAGATCTGGCAATCAAAAAGGGCTTAGTAATTATAGAGAGCTAAAAAGAATATCTTTATCAATTTTATTCCTTGGAATTTTATTTGCATTTGTTTTCTCCTTTCTAATTTTTATTTTCAGAGAATATCTCCCTTACATATACATAGATATTACGGATGCATATAATTATGAAAAAAATATTAGGATAGTCGAAAAATCTGCAAAGCTATTTATCATAGTAGCCTTATTTCAACTTTTCGACAGTGCCCAAGTTATAATATTAGGAGCCTTGAGAGGTATGCAAGATGTAAAAATTCCAACGGTAATAGTTTTTATTGCATATTGGATAATCGGTTTCCCAATAAGCTATTATTTTGGAGATATCAATCAGTTTCAGGAAACAGGAATATGGGTGGGCCTATTGTGTGGTCTTTTGTTTTCTGCTGTTTTTTTATATTTAAGATTCAATTTCCTGACTAATAAAATGATAAATAGTTTTGAATAGAATAAAACAAATCGATACCGAAATATTAATTTATCTAAATAATCTGGGTAGTGAAACTTGGGATCCGCTATGGATTGCAATTACAAATAAGTTCACGTTTATTCCAATGTTCATTTTACTTATTTATCTACTTCATAAAAAAAATGGAAATAATGGATTACTTATAATATTGTTTTTTATTGCATTATTAATATTATTCACCGATCAATTTACAAATCTTGTAAAAGATTCAACTCAAAGATTGAGGCCATGTAGAATGGACGATTTACAAAATTTATTAAGAGATATTGATATAAGGTGTGGAAAATATGGGTTCTTTTCAGCCCACGCTGCAAATTCAATTGCGGTTACAATTTTCGTTTTAAATTGCCTTGAGCAATCTGTTAAAAAGTATATCAAACCAATATTAATAGTATGGGTAATAATTTTTTCTTATAGTAGAATTTACTTGGGTGTTCATTATCCCCTTGATACACTTTTTGGTTTAACTTTTGGTTTGTTTTCGGGTTTACTATTTAAATGTTTATATAATTATTTTAAATCTCGGAAAGAATTTTCTGGCTAGCTTCGAATATTGAAATTTTTTGTTCTTCGATTTTCTTTATCAAATTATCCAGTTTCAACTTTACAGATTTTCTATTAAAAAATGATTTTCTCAGAGAATAATCTATAATTTGAAGCAACCAAGATTTGTTTTGATTTACTCTATTATCATAAAAATAATTATTCTTTTTAGTCAAGCTCACATAATCATTAATGCAATCCCATATGTCTGCTAAACCATCTCCTGTTATACTACTACAGGTCAATACCTGGGGATTCCAATTAGATTTCTTCTTAGGAAATAATTGTAATGCTAGCTTAAATTCATTTTTTGCCTTTATGGAATTTTCCACATTATTACCATCGCACTTATTTATTGCTATTAAATCTGACATTTCAATAATTCCTCTTTTAATACCCTGCAATTCATCTCCAGAGCCGGAGATTTTTAATAACAAAAAGAAGTCTACCATTTCTGCCACACTGATTTCATTTTGACCTACACCAACTGTTTCAATTAAAATAATATCATATCCAGCTGATTCACATAAAAAAATTGACTCGCGTGTATTTTTTCCAACTCCGCCTTGAAAATTTGAGGCCGGGCTAGGCCTTATAAATACATCTTTATTAGCAGATAATGTTTCCATTCTTGTCTTATCACCTAAAATACTTCCCTTAGTGACACTGCTTGATGGATCAATGGTTAAAACAGCTAATTTTAATCCTAGTTTGGTTAAATAGTTTCCAAAAGACTCAATAAATGTACTTTTTCCAGCTCCAGGCACACCAGTGATACCAATTCTTATCGAATCGTTATTTTTTGTTTTTAGCTTTCCTAGGATTTTATTTGCTAATTCTTGGTCGGAGTCTTTATTGCTTTCGGAAAGAGTAATCGCTCTGGATAATGCTGCTATGTTTCCTTTTTTGATTTGATCACAAATTTCTTTGGGGTTGATATTTCTTTTAATCTTCAAAATTTGGTTAATTATTTTTTGTCATCAACCATTCACCATCTGCAATTAATTTTTCAGCATGTTTATATTTTAAGGTTTTAATTTCCCCATTTTTTATATTTTTTATAGTAACCTTATCATTTCTACCAACTTTTGGTTGAGTCCTAACAATAGTTTCAATTGGACTGTTTGATTGTCTGTTTGTAATCGCACTATTTCTTTGTCTTAATTCCTCTGTATTGGGAATCTCATCTTTTGATGTATTTACATTTAGTGGTTTTCTTGTTCTGGCTTCCTGAACATTTTTATTATTATCAGTTGCTATTTCTGCTTTGAATAAAAATGATAATATTTCCTTATTAACAGAGTCGATTAACGATTTAAATAATTCAAAGGCTTCGAATTTGTATATTAATAGTGGGTCTTTCTGCTCATGAACAGCTAGTTGAACGGATTGTTTAAGTTCATCCATTTTTCTTAAGTGCGTTTTCCATGAATTGTCAAGTATAGCTAGCGAAATATTTTTTTCAAAGTCAGTGACCAATTGACCTCCATTCGAATTATATGCTTTTTCTAAATCTGTTATGACCTGAAGATTTTTAATTCCATCGGAAAATGGAACAACTATTCTTTTAAATTTCTCCCTTTGTTTTTCGTAAACATGTTTAATCACTGGGTATGCAAGTTTTGCATTATTTTCAATCTTATTTAAATAGTGATTTAAAACAACGGTGTAAACTTTTTCGATAATATCATTTTCTTGCATTGACTCAAATGACTCAGAATCAATGTCGGTAGTCACAGAAAAGTATTTAATTAGTTCAAATTCAAAGTTTTTAAAATCATTTGCCCCTTTGTTTGAAAAAACTATATTTTCACAAGTATCATATATCATATTAGAAATATCAATTCTTAGCCTTTCTCCGAACAACGAATTATTACGTCTTCTGTATATAACTTCTCTCTGTGCATTCATTACATCATCATACTCTAGTAATCTTTTTCTGATTCCAAAATTATTTTCCTCAACTTTTTTCTGTGCCCTTTCAATCGAATTGGTAATCATGGAATGTTGTATGACCTCACCTTCTTCTAATCCCATTCTGTCCATCATTTTGGCAATTCTTTCTGTTCCAAATAATCTCATCAAGTTATCTTCTAAGGAAACATAAAATTGAGAGCTTCCTGGGTCACCTTGTCTTCCTGATCTACCCCTTAGCTGTCTATCAACCCTTCTAGAATCGTGTCTTTCTGTACCAATTATTGCCAAACCTCCACTTTCCTTTACAGCCTCTGAAAGTTTAATGTCGGTACCACGGCCAGCCATGTTTGTAGCTATAGTAACTTGGCCAGGTTTTCCTGCCTCTGCCACAATATCAGATTCTTTTTTGTGAAGCTTAGCATTTAAAATGTTATGTGGAATTTTTCTGATTTTTAGCATTCTTCCTAAAAGCTCACTGATTTCTACTGATGTTGTACCTATAAGAACTGGTCTTCCAGCTCTGGATAGATCTGTGACTTCATCTATCACTGCGTTATATTTTTCTCTTTTGGTTTTATACACCAAATCCTCTCTGTCACTTCTTTGAATTGGTCTGTTTGTGGGAATTTCCATTACGTCAAGTTTATAAATTTCCCAAAATTCCCCTGCTTCTGTTATTGCAGTTCCGGTCATTCCAGAGAGTTTATTATACATCCTGAAATAATTTTGTAATGTAATGGTAGCAAATGTTTGAGTAGCAGCCTCAATTTTAACATTTTCTTTAGCTTCAATTGCTTGATGTAAGCCGTCACTATATCTTCTTCCGTCCATAATCCTTCCTGTCTGCTCATCAACAATCATTACTTTATTTTCCATTACCACATATTGAATATCCTTTTCAAATAATGCATAAGCCTTTAGAAGCTGATTAATTGTATGAATCCTCTCTGATTTAATTCCAAAATCCCTATATAACTCATCTTTTTCTTTGGCTTCATCTTCTTTCGATAGCCCTTTATTTTCAATTTTTGAAATTTCAATGCCAATCTCTGGCATTATGAAAAAGTCGGGATCGTCTTTTCCTGATAAAAATTCAATTCCTTTATCTGTCAATTCTATTTGATTATTTTTTTCGTCAATTACATAATAAAGTTCCTGATCTACTTTAGGCATTTCTCGATTATTATCCTGCATGTAAAAGTTTTCGGTTTTTTGCAATAATTGTTTTACACCTTCTTCACTTAGATATTTTATCAATGCTTTATTCTTGGGAATACCACGAAAAACCCGTAATAAATTAAAAGCACCTTCTTCTTCGTCACCTGAGCTTATTTGATTTTTTGCATCAGCCAAAGTATTGATGAGTAATTTTCTTTGCGTTGAAACAATCCTTTCAATTTTTGGTTTTAGCTCATTAAATTCATGTTTATCACCTTTGGGAATGGCACCGGAAATAATCAGAGGGGTTCTTGCATCATCGATCAGTACTGAATCTACCTCGTCAACAATCGCAAAATTATGTTTTCTCTGAACCAGATCATCAGGTGAGTTAGCCATATTATCCCTTAAGTAGTCGAAACCAAATTCATTATTTGTTCCATATGTAATATCAGAATTATAAGCTTTTTTTCTTTCTGGAGAATTGGGTTTGT
Organism: uncultured Bacteroidota bacterium; assembly: GCA_902626585.1. Taxonomy (GTDB): domain Bacteria; phylum Bacteroidota; class Bacteroidia; order Flavobacteriales; family Flavobacteriaceae; genus MED-G13. The sequence continues at coordinate 83,570 of CACOGA010000005.1, read as the reverse complement.
GGTAATCTATGCAATCAACACTAAGTCCGTGGAACTCGAATATAGGAGACATCCATGCGCTATCTCTTTTTGCTAAATAATCGTTTACGGTAACTAAGTGTACACCTCTTCCTGAAAGGGCATTTAAATAAACGGGTAAAGTGGCAACTAATGTTTTACCTTCACCTGTCTGCATCTCAGCAATTTTACCCTGATGCATTGCAACCCCACCTACAAGCTGGACGTCATAGTGAATCATATCCCAAACTATATTTTTACCAGCTGCATCCCATGTGTTTTTCCAGTGGGACTTGTTATTTCGTATTTCAACATAATCCTTGGTTGATGCAAGTTCTAAATCATAATCAGTTGTTTTTACAATAATTTCTTTGTTTTGAACAAACCTTTTAGCTGTTTCTTTTACTACCGCAAAAGCTTTTGGGAGAATTTTATTTAAGGTTTCTTCACTTACTTTGTAGGCATCCTCGTTTAGTTTATCAATTTGATTGAATAGAGCTTCTTTTTTGTCAAAATCAATGACATCGTCAATTTCAGATTTAATTTTTTCAATTTGGGAATTGATTTCGGAGCAAGAATTTTGGATATCGTCTTTAAAAATAATGGTTTGATTTCTCAATTCATCATTTGATAAGCCGTTCATTTCTTGCTCAAAAGAATGAATTTCTTCAATGATTGGATTAATAAGTTTTAAATCTTTTTTTGACTTATCACCAACAAATAATTTAAGAATTTTTCCAAGCATTAGTCTATAACATAACTATTTAAAACAGGTTAAATATACGACATGTTTACCTAATTTAATTAAGAAAATCCGATAAGAAACAGTAAATAAATAAGATGAATTAATATTCATCCTCATTCCAAAGGTAATCTTCGTCTGTCGGGTAGTCTGCCCAAATTTCTTGAATAGATTCGTACAAATCACCTTCATCCTCTATTGCTTGAAGATTTTCAACAACTTCTAAGGGTGCGCCTGTTCTAATTGAATAATCAATCAATTCATCTTTAGTAGCTGGCCATGGCGCGTCACTTAAATAGGATGCTAGTTCGAGTGTCCAATACATGATTAATCAATTTTATTTTTTGCAAAAATAATTTTTTATCAGAATTACACAAGAATTTGTAAAAATTTTAATCAACCTTAGTCAGATTACCAACGACTCTCTTCAATTTTATCTTTGTACATGACATATCTACTTAGCACGAAAAAAAAATCCGATAGTCTGTTTATGTAAGATAAAATATTAGGGTCCACTGATTGCTCATTATTCAGCTCTGATATCCTTCGTTCTGCTCGTCTACATATTGATCTACAAACATGAGAATAAGATGATATTTTATGTCCACCTGGAATAATAAAATTTTTAAGGTCTGGAAGTTCGTAGTTCATTGAATCAATATGAGATTCTATATACTCAACATCCTTTTTTTCTATTTTTACCTTGTCCAAGATATCCTGATTTTTACCTGATGCTAATATCGATCCAATAGAGAAAAGTTTAGGCTGAATATTATTCAAAATATCTTTTATTGTTTCATCTTTTATGTAATCCTTTAATAATCCTAAAAAAGAGTTCAGTTCATCAAGAGTTCCATATGCATCAACAGATAAGTTATGTTTATTAACTATTTGACCATCAATTAATGAAGTATGTCCTGAATCTCCTTTTTTGGTATAAATTTTCATAGTTAAGTGTTCTTAATTCGATGCACTAAAAATGTGTATCTGATTAAAAGAGCGATAAATATCGGTAATAAAGTTAAATTATATTTTTGAACTCCGGTAATCCAATGTAAAAATAAGAGGATAATTAGTATGATTAATAATTTGATATATCCGATTGACCAATTAGGTATTTTAGTTTTATAAATTGCAAATATCAAAGCAAAATTAAATGGAAAAGCCCATAGTAGATTGAAATTTTGAGCTCCAGCAAAATGATTACTAAAGAACCACAAAAAAATAATTAGAATTCCTATTAATCCTGAAATTAAAAAAATTAAAATATCTAAACTTTTATTCCATTCATTGCTTTTGAAATTAAATATTGTAACAGCGACAATGATTAACGATAATATGAGGTTTACCAGTAGGGGGGATGGTAAATTTTCTTGGTAGCTTATTTCTGATTCTGGACTGTAAATAATATTTCTTTTGATAATATCAGCTTCAAACAAGTCTAAATAGTTCATTAAATTTTCGGGAAGAAAAAATGTTTCTCTTGTATTGATTTTTTTATCAATTATTGCCCCCAAGCACAAATCAATTCCTAGTGCAGCCCATGAATTTTCATTTATTTTCTCATGAATCAAATTTCTGAAACTAAAAACAGTTTCAGACTCTAATTTGTCGTCTTTAAATTTATTGTTTGTTTTATCAATAACAATATCAGCGGCTCTGGTTGTACAATTATCTCTGAAATAATCATATATGTAATATGGGTCATTTAATTTTTCAACTAATAAGCCAATAATTATTTTAATTGAATCTTGATCAAGATTTAGCTGATGCTCAACTATATATCTTTTTTGTCTTATATAATTTTGTATGAGATTGTTGTAATTCTGTATTCCAAGTTTATACTCAGGTCTACCTTTAACAAAGTTTGAATAAAAGTTTGGCGAATTAAAATCATAAACACCAAAATTAAATACTACATCTTTTTTTAACTCTACATCTATTATTCTTATTGCCGTATGTCCAAAGGCATCTACTAAACTTGGTCCTTCTCCAATCGACAGAATACTTATTTTATAACGACTTTTATTCTCAAGCTCATTTGCATATATCTTAAAAGAAAAAAATATTAATGCGAATGCAAAGATGATATTTACGTAACTTTTAATCATCTTAAAATATTAAGGTTGAATTTCAATGAAAAAATATTTGAATACAGAGCAACAGATTGATTACCAATATCCGTAAAAGCATAATTTATTTCAATATTACTCATATTAAATCCGATTCCAAAATTGGGTTGGAAACTTATCTTTTGAGATGAATCATATTGCAATTCGTTTTGAAAATTTCCAACACCAAACCTTAAATATACTAAATCAATGTATCCTAATTCAAAACCCAATGCAGGATTAACACTGATAATTTCAGATGAAATAATATCATTAGTTTCATCAAATAAGACAAATAAATCAAAAGCCCCCAAAAGTGAATATTCATTATTAATCAAGAATTCTTTTGAAATACCAAGTTGTAGTTTAGGTAATGTAACTTCTGATTTTTCAGGAATTTCTTGATTTTGACCTTCGATTGCATCTTGGATATCATCTAATCTTTGCTGATTAAAAGACCAACTGTTATAAGTGGTAGTAATATCTCTTGCCATAAGGCCAAACTTCCAACCAGATTTATTTTCATGTTGAATTCCGATATCAAAACCAAAACCCCATGAATTTGCAAAATCTCCAATTATTCTTCTAATTATTTTAATATTTAAACCATAATTTAAATTCAAAAAATTGTTCTTTTTAGCATAACTAAATAAAAAAGCATAGTCTGCAGCAGAAAATAATTCTATTCTATTAAAGTCAATATTTCCTTGATTGTCTATAAGTTGGGTGGTATCCATAATATCATCAACCCCAAATCTTATCAGGGAAAATCCTATTGCAGATTGTTCATCAACTTTCTTCGCATAAGATATATAGTTGTAATTTGCAATATTTGCAAAATAATTGGAATGCATCAAAGAGATTTCATCTCTTTCAATATTTAGTAAACCTGCAGGGTTCCAATACGTTGAATTTACATCCTTTGTCGATGAGACAACTGCATTAGCCATTCCAATTGACCTGGCATCTACACCAATATTTAAAAACTCATTTGAATATTTAGATGAACCTTGACTGAATCCAGATAAGTGTATTAAAAATAATAATAGTACTAATATTTTAGTTCTCATTTTTATTATAACATTATTAAGGTTAATATATTATAATTAAGCAGTAAATTTATAATTAATTTAAAGCTAAATCATTAGTTTTACTACAAATAATTATTGTGAAATTTAAGTTTTTACCAAATTTAATTACTCTCTTTAACTTATTCTTAGGATGTATAGTTACACTTTTACTAATTGAAAATAATCTTGAGGTAAGAAATGTATTTATAATCACTGTTATATGTTTATTTTTTGATTATTTAGATGGCTATTTAGCTAGAAAATTGAATGCAAAATCTGATATTGGAATCCAGCTAGACTCTTTAGCGGATCTGGTCAGCTTTGGTTTAGTTCCTGGAATCCTAATGTACAATATGTTTAATGAGACCCCCTCATCATCTATTGGATCTATTTCGGCATCCTTTATTCCTTTTACAGGCTTTGTAATAACCCTATGCTCAGCCTACAGGCTAGCACGCTACAATACAAGAAAATCTACGTCGAAATTTTTTAAAGGCTTACCAACCCCAGCCAATGCAGTTTTAATATATTCTTTTGCAATTATTTCTGCTGAAGGAAATGCGTTTTCTGATATAATTCTTGATTACAATATTTTAATGTTAATTGTAATACTTTCAAGTCTTCTACTAGTTTCAAATTTAAAACTATTAAATTTTAAATTTAAGTCACTAAAGTTTAAAGGAAATAGAAGGCGATTTTTGTTAATTTTTATTTCAATACCTTCTTTAATTATTTTGGGTATCTATGCTATTCCTTTGGTACTTTCGATTTATGTATTAATTTCGATATTTACCTTCTATAAATTGAAGAATTAAATTGTCTTTTTTCTAAGTTCAAAATTTTGTCCTAGGTATACTTTTCTAACTAATTCATCATTAGCTAAATCCTCTGGCTTCCCGTCTTTAAGGATACTTCCCTCAAACATTAGATAGGTTCTGTCAGTTATGGCTAAAGTTTCTTGAACATTATGATCTGTAATCAATATCCCGATATTTCTTTTTGTTAAATCTCTAACAATTTTTTGTATATCCTCTACAGCTAAGGGGTCTACACCAGCAAATGGTTCATCCAACAAAATAAAGCGAGGACTTGTTGCGAGAGCCCTGGCTATTTCTGTTCTCCTTCTTTCACCACCAGAAAGTAAGTCGCCACGGCTTTTTCTAATTGCTGTCAAACCAAATTCATCTAGAAGTGATTCTGCTCTATTCTTTTGCTCTTTTTTTGTAAGATCAGTCATTTCTAATACGCTTTGAATATTATCTTCGACACTCATTTTTCTGAATACAGATGACTCTTGAGCCAAATATCCAATTCCATTTTGAGCTCTTTTGTACATAGGAAAATTAGTGATCTCTTTATCATCCAAAAATATTGAACCGGAGTTAGGTTTGATTAAGCCAACAATCATGTAAAAAGAGGTGGTTTTCCCAGCGCCATTAGGTCCTAAAAGTCCAACTATTTCTCCTTGTTTTAGATTTAATGAGACATCCTTAACAACGCTTTTTCCTGCATATGATTTTGTCAAATTATTTGCTTTTAATATCATTTGTTTTGATTTTTAACAACAATTTTAGAAATAAAAATACTTACTTGGTATAATACAACAATAGGAATAGCAACAATTATCTGGCTTGCTACATCGGGAGGAGTAATAATAGCAGCAAGAATTAAAACTAAAACCAGTGCATATTTTCTGTATTTTACAAGCGATTTAGGGGTGACTACACCCGCTTTTGTCAAGAAGTAAATAATAATCGGCAACTCAAATATTATTCCAGATGCTAAAGCAGACGATCTTACTAAGCTTATAAACGACCCCAAATCAATTTCATTTAAAACCTGAGTAGACACCTGATAAGTTCCAAGAAAGTTAATTGACAGTGGAGAAATTACATAGTAACCAAATAACACACCAACAAAAAACAAAATAGAAGAAATAAAGATAAATCCTCTAGATTTTGCTTTTTCCTTCTCAAGTAGACCAGGACTAATAAATTTCCAAAATTCATATAAAACATAAGGAAAGGATATAATAAAACCAGAAATAACTGATGTCATGACATGAGCAGAAAATTGGCCAGCCATGGTTCTATTTTGGACGACAAAAGGAAATTCATCTCCACAAAAATTTGTTTCAACACCAATAAATGTAGCAGCTTGACACAAAAACTTATAAGTTGGGAAATCCATTTTTTTTGGACCAAAAATTATTGTATCAAAAATGAAGTCCTTCATTAAAAAACAAACAAAGCCTGCTGAAATAATTGCAATTAATGAGCGAATCACATGCCATCTGAGCTCCTCTAGATGCTCTAAGAAAGACATGTTATCATGTTTTGAAATAGCCATTATGAAATACCCTCTTTAATTAAACTCTGGATATGAATCACTCCAGAATATTGATTATCTGTAGTTACAATAAGTTGAGATATTTTATTTCCTTTCATTATTTCCAAAGCCTTAGATGCCATGGTTTCAGAATCTATAATTTTCGGATTAATAGACATTATATCTTTTGCTTTTAGTATTGAAATATCTGAGTGATTTAGTAATGTCCTTCTCAAATCACCATCCGTAATCACACCAACAATTAAATTCTTAGAAAAAACCGGGGTGATTCCAAGCATTTTGTTACTGATTTCAATAATTACACTTTTTATATTGTCATCCTCTAAAACCATTGGTCTAGCGTCCACATCAATTAAATCTTTAACTTTTAAGTATAATTTTTTCCCAAGGCTACCACCAGGATGAAATTTGGCAAAATCATGAGATGTAAAACCTTTAATTTTTACTAGTGTGACTGCTATTGCATCTCCAATAACCAATTGTGCAGTCGTACTATTGGTGGGTGCTAAATTATTAGGGCACACTTCAATATTAACATGACTATTTAATACCACAGTTGAATTTTTTGCAAGAAAAGAATCAACATCTCCAGTTATAGCTATAAGTGGATTTTTTTTCATATTTAGGAAAGGAACTAAGTCTTTAATTTCTTGTGTATTTCCGCTTTTTGAAATACAAATAATAATATCATCCTTTTTAATAATTCCAAGATCTCCATGAATAGCATCTGCAGCATGCATGAAAATTGATGGTGTTCCAGTTGAATTTAATGTAGCAACAATCTTATTGGCAATAATTGCACTTTTACCAATACCAGTGACAATAACTCTTCCGTTAGAGTTAAGTATGAGATTAACAGCTTTTTCAAAGTTTTCATCAACTAATTCAACTAAATTTTTTACACTTTCTGCCTGAAGATTGATTACTTCTTTACCAAATTCTATTATGTTTTTTGTGTTCAAATTAGAATGATTATATATAATGCAAAAAAACAAAAATTTTATTAAAGAATTTCTTAAATCAAAAAAGATTGTTTTAACTTAAAGTAACCCTATTCAGAACAATGCAAAAAATACAATTTGATAAATTGATTTTAAACTGCTTGCAAAATACTTTTGGATTCAACGAATTCAAAGGCAATCAAAGAGATATAATACTCAACATTTTAAATAGAAAAAATACCTTCGTAATTATGCCAACAGGTGGTGGTAAATCCTTATGTTATCAATTACCATCATTATTATTGGATGGTACCGCTATTGTGATATCACCGCTTATAGCACTAATGAAGAATCAAGTTGATGCAATGAGAGGTTTTTCAGAAGAAAATAGTATTGCTCATGTTTTGAATTCATCGCTAAGTGCTGAGGAAGTAAATAAAGTGAAAGACGATGTAAAAAGTAAAAAAACCAAGCTTTTATACTTAGCTCCAGAATCCCTCGCAAAACCTGTAAATATAGAGTTTTTAAAATCTGTAAATATTTCATTTATGGCAATAGACGAGGCTCATTGTATAAGTGAGTGGGGGCATGACTTTCGACCTGATTATAGAAATATTAGAAGTGTATTAAATAAAATTAATAGTACTATACCCTTGATAGCATTAACCGCAACCGCGACACCAAAAGTTCAAACAGACATAATGAAAAATATAGATATTACAGATGCTGATATTTTTAAATCTTCATTTAACAGGCCAAATTTATTTTATGAAGTAAGATCTAAGAATGAACAAACCAATAATGATCTTATAAAATTTGTAAAAAGCATGAGCGGTAAATCAGGAATTGTTTACTGTTTAAGCAGGAAAAAAGTTGAAGAAATTTCTGAACTATTAGTTTTAAATAATATCAAGTCTGTCCCATATCATGCCGGTTTAGATTCTAAAACTAGAAGTCAAAATCAAGATGCATTTCTAATGGAAGATGTTGATGTTGTAGTAGCTACCATTGCTTTTGGAATGGGGATTGACAAACCAGATATTCGATTTGTTATACATTATGATATTGCTAAAAGTCTTGAGGGATATTATCAAGAAACAGGCAGGGCAGGAAGAGATGGTGGTGAGGGTCATTGCTTAGCTTATTATTCATATCAGGACATCGAAAAACTGGAAAAGTTTTTAGAATCAAAAAATAAAAATGAAAAAGATATAGCTTCTATGCATTTGGAAGAGGTTGTTGGTTACTGCCAGACTTCACTTAGCAGAAGAAAATATCTATTAAATTATTTTGGTGAATACTTTGACTCAGATTCTGGAGAGGGAAGGTTGATGGATGACAATATGCTTGAGGAAAAAACTAAAATTAATATCAAAGAAAATTCTGTTCAAATTTTGAATTTGATTATTGATACAAAGTCTATTTATAAGCAAAGAGACATTGTAAACATATTAATTGGAAAAAATAATGCACTGCTCACATCTCATATGATAAATCAGAGTAAATATTTTGGAATGGGTAAGTCAAATGATGAGCAATTTTGGAATGGGATACTATGGTTTTTGAGACTTGAAAATATAATATCAAAAAAAATAGAAAATTTCGGTTCAATTTCAGTCACTAAAAAAGGACTTGATTATTTAAGGAATCCAATAGACTTATATTTAGCAGTAGATGAAGATAATTCTGAATTTAAAGAACCCTTAAACTCGAAAAGATTACAGCCCGGCGACCAGATTCTTATGGGTAAACTGAAGGATTTAAGAAAAAAAATAGCTGATAAAAAGTCAATTCCACCTTATGTAATTTTTCAAGATCCATCACTTAATGAAATGACATTTAGGTACCCAACTACATTTGAAGAATTGGTTACAATTTTTGGTGTAGGTGAGGGTAAAGCAAAAAAATATGGTGAAGAATTTTTAGAATTAATTTCACTCTATGTTGTTGAAAATAATATAACTAGACCTGATGATTTGGTTATAAAATCAGCTGGTAAAAATTCTGCCTTAAAATTATACATAATTCAGAGCGTTGATCGAAAGTTGTCAATTGAGGATATCGCTGAATCGAAATCAATGGATACTTATGAACTTATTAATGAAATGGAGACGATCATTTACTCAGGCACAAAGCTGGATATTTCATATTGTATTGATGATTTTATTGATGAGGACCAGCAGCAAGAGCTACATGAATACTTTATTCAAGCTGATTCAGACGATATTGAGCTAGCTTTGAGGGAATTTGACGGAGAATATGATGAGTTTGAGTTAAAACTATTTAGAATAAAATTTTTAAGCGAGTTAGCTAATTAATATATTCGCAAAAAAATTAATGTAATGGAAGGTTTATTTGCAATTATTACCACTTCAAAAGGTGAAATTAAAATCAAATTAGAGTTTGAAAAAACACCTGGTACAGTCGGAAATTTTGTTGGGTTATCAAAGGGAAAAATCAAAAATACATTTAAGCCTTTTGGTCAACCCTATTATGATGGATTGAAGTTTCATAGGGTAATTAATGATTTTATGATACAGGCAGGATGTCCATTAGGTACAGGTACAGGAGATCCTGGATACAAGTTTGATGATGAATTTAACGATGATTTGAAGCATAATAGTCCAGGGGTTATTTCAATGGCTAATGCTGGACCATCTACTAATGGAAGTCAATTTTTCATTACCCATGTCGAAACTCCATGGCTGGATGATAAGCATACTGTTTTTGGAAATGTTATTGAAGGAATGGATGTGGTTAATTCTATTTCTCAAAATGATGAAATAATTTCTGTGAAAATAAACGCTTTTGGTGATAAGGCAAAAGCTTTTGATGCTGCTAAAGCCTTTGAAGACTTCAATAAATCAAAAGCTGACAGAATTAAAAAAGAAAAGCAAAAAGAGCTTAAAATGCTAAAAGATCTTTCAAGAGGGTTTTCAAAAACTTCCTCAGGATTGCTATATAAATTTCAAAAAGAAAATAAATCTGAAAAAGCTTCAGCTGGAAATAAGGTTAAGGTTCATTATAAAGGTATGTTATTAGACGGGACTGTATTTGATTCATCTTACAAGAGAAATCAGCCAATTGAATTTACCTTAGGAGTAGGGCAAGTAATAAAAGGTTGGGATGAAGGTATTTCGTTACTTGGTATAGGAGATAAGGCTAGCTTTATAATACCAAGTGATCTAGCTTACGGAGAATCAGGAGCCGGCGGGGTAATACCACCAAATGCAACTTTAGTTTTTGAGGTAGAGCTTATTTCAGCTGAATAATTATTTCCATTTAATATTACAGCCAATACTTGGTTTTTGAATTCTGGTGTTTACATTTTTCGAAAGCAAGCATTTAATAGCATTATCTAAATCTTCTCCATTACATTCGATACCATTACCTGGCCTTGAGTCATCAAGTTGACCTCGGTATATAAGCTTTAATTCATTATCATATAAATAAAAATCTGGAGTGCATGCTGCATCATATTTCTTGGCGATTTCCTGAGATTCGTCGTAGAGATATGGAAATATGAAATTATTCTCAAATGCATTAATCTTCATAAATTCAGGACCGTCCTCTGGGTAATTAATAACATCATTACTAGAAATCGCAATAAAATTTATATCATTATTTTTATACTTATTAGCTAAATTTACTATCGTTTTGTTTACATGTTTTACATAAGGACAATGGTTGCAAATAAACATAATTACGGAACCACTTTTTCCCTTTAATTCGTTTAGATTTTTTTGTTCTCCACTTATTACATCATATAGTGAAAAATCTGGGGCCTCAGTTCCGAGGCTGACCATGTTTGACGGAGTTTTTGCCATTTTTTTTTAAAATATTTAGTTGTAATTTTACGAAAAATAAATTTATGAAACCACACAAAATAAGCTTTGTTAACGCAGTTACACTAATTTCTTTTGGTCTTTGGGGTTATATTGATGTAGATTATTCCCCTACAGCCTTGATACCCGTAGTTTTTGGTGTTATAATTTTAGTTTTAAATTCTGGTCTAAAGAAGGAAAATAAAATGGTAGCACATGTTGTTGTATTATTAACCTTTTTAATACTCTTTGGTCTTGTTAAACCTCTTATGAGCGCAATTGAGGGAGACAGAATAATGGGTATAGCGAGGATTTCTATAATGATGTTATCAACTATATTGGCATTAGTCGTATTTGTTAAGAGTTTTATTGCAAATAGGTCTAAAAAAAATTGATTTGAATAATTTATTTAAATCATTCAAAGATTTAGATATAAGGGTTGGAACCATTATTCATGCTGAGCTTTTTAAAGAGGCCATTAATCCATCATACAAGTTAAAAATTGATTTTGGTGAATTAGGCATTCTAAAATCATCAGCACAAATAACAAAAAATTATAACACCGAAATGTTAATCGGATTTCAGATAATAGCAATAGTTAACTTTCCAAAAAAACAAATTGCCAATTACATGAGTGAGTGTTTGGTTTTAGGGGCAGTTGAGGGTGAGTCAGTAATTTTGATAACTCCGGAGAATAAGATTGCTAACGGTCTTAAGATTGCATAGTCTACATAATACTACTAAAGAATATTGAGTTTAATAGAATTTTATTAGTTCCAAACCAAAATGCTCTAAAATTTGTATTATCTGTTAGATAAATAACTTTGCCTTTCCCAACACTATTAATTTTCAATGGACTTGTAGACCTTAGCAGTTCAAGATTTTCCTCGGAAATATAACCGCTTAGTAGTGGATCATCAGTATATAAAATGGGGTTTTTATAACTCTCTTTATCCTTTTCAATAAATATTGTAGAGTTTCTAAAAATAGGCATAATATTGTTCGTTTGACCAAAATTTATCGGGTGAGATCTGTCAATTTTTGTTTTAAAAATTGCACCTCCTATTCTCTGTGCCCCAAAAAATGCATTTCTTTCCTCAAAGGAAATATTTTTAGCAGTGAAATTATTCTTAAGTTCTTTAGCTTCAATAAGTTTATTCTTTTTAAGCCAATTAATAGAATTTTTATATGCAACTAATGTTCCACCAGACTTCACCCAACTCTTAATTTTGTTTGAAACAACAGAATCCGATATTGAACTATTTGGAGCGATTAAAGTTGTATATCTACTCAAATCAAATTTGTTGAAATTTTTAACATCAAGCTTTGTTAATTTGACATCGAATCTGGTATCAAGTAGATGCCATATTTCTCCAGCATCATAGGCAGTTATACCATCCCCTACAAGAAGTGCAATATTTTTTTTATAAATTCTTTTGAAATTATTACTTCCAAGATCTGGACCTTCAGCATAACCTGTATTGACATTGTCAATAACCACTTGGCACTCTTTTGAAATTTGGTTTAGTAAATTTTTGAGATCTACATGATTATTATTTTGTACAGGAATCAAAATAGTTCCATAGTCATAATCTTTACCTTCCAATTGGAATCTCTTTGTTGCAACTTTTACTATCACATCATGATCCAATAGCTTGTTTAATGCTTTTGGCGTTAAATATTCATGCCATTCCATCAAAAAAGCATAATTAATTTCATCGATATTAGAATGATGGTTGTAGCTTGATACATCAATTCTACTTTTTAGATTGGGATAGCTGAAATTTAAATCGTAATCTAAATTAAAAGCTAATGGGAGCGTCCATGATGATACATCATAAAATAAACTATCTAAGAATGTTGTTCTTGTTTCAAACATTGCATTTATAAGTCTATGTTTTTTTTGATTTTTTGGAACTACATAAGCATATCCTTTTTTGTATATTTTATTTTTATGCTTAACATCTTTATCTAATTCATAAATGTCAATTTCATGAGTTCTTAATATTTCGGCAAGTTTATTTGTTCTATACTTGTCTTTTGGATTTCCAAATATTATGGCGTCGTTTCTGAACTTGTCTGCCTCTTTAGCTGCTTCGATGTAAAATGTTTTTTGATAATTTAAAATCTCAAGCCTTAGATTCACCGCTGCTTTCAAAGTTGAAATTCCCGTTGAAAGTTGATTTTTTATAGTATAGGGGAACCTCAATATTCCATTATCAGATTGTTGAACATGACCTCTAGAGCTGGCTTGTTCGAATAATATACCTATCGAACCATTTATATCTGGAAAAGTGGATCCTTTTCCGTAATAAAAATCATCAAAGCTCTCTTCAGAGTAATATAAAGATCCAATTTTATCTAAGCTTTCAACATGAAATTTCGCAATTTCTTTTGTAAGCTTTTGATTTAAATCTGGGGTTAGGGGATGTGTCCTTGAGGGAATTCCAGGCTGAAAAAAAAATGTGGCATTTGTCCCCATTTCGTGATGATCTGTCAAAATATTTGGGATCCATTTGTTAAATGTTTTTATCCTTGCTTGCGATTCAGGAAGCTGAGCAGGAAGCCAGTCTCTATTTAAATCGAACCAATAGTGATTTGTTCTAGCACCTGGCCAAACTTCGTTGTATTCACGGTCATTTGGGTCAGATGTTAAATTTAAATTTCTGTTAACATTTGCCCAATAAGAAAATCTTTGTAGGCCGTCTGGATTCATTGAAGGGTCTAATAATATAACAGAATTATCAAGTAAATTTTTAACAAAATCATCTTTGGATGCAGCTAAATAGTAGGCTAATAATAAACTGGCATTAGAACCACTAGCTTCATTACCATGAATAGAAAACCCCTGATAAACAATGATTGGCTGATTATCAATCAATACATCTTGATTATGGTCAGTAATTTTTTTATGATTATCTAAAATTTTGTCAATATTAGATTGATTATTTTTTGAAGTGATCGTAAGCAGCAAGATTGGTCTTCCCTCAAATGTCTTACCTCTATCCTCAATAGTTACTCTGTCAGAGGCCTCGGCCAGTGCATACATGTATTGTACTAACTTATCATGTGATACATGCCATTCTCCTACTTCATGACCAATAATATCTTTTGGGGTAGGAATATTAGACTCTTTCATTCCAAAATCTTGTTCTGAAAAATAGTAACTTAAATCATATTTCTGGTGTTGCCCTAAAAGGCTTACACTGATTAAAAGTGCGATTAAAAAAAATCTCATATTGAAAATTAGATTAAATGTCGTCTAAATCAACATCTGATTCATCTGTTGTTTCATTATTTTCTTCCTTTTTGAAGTCTTTCTGATGTCTTTCACTGATTACTTCTTCACCTTTTTCAGAAATGACATAATCTGTCATTTCATTCAGAATACTCGAAAATTCACTAAAATCCTCTTTATATAGGTAAATTTTATGTTTTTTGTAGTGGAATGAGCCATCCTCATTTGTGAATTTTTTACTTTCTGTTAGTGTTAGGTAATAGTCTCCAGCTTTAGTAGATCTTACATCAAAAAAATAAGTTCTTCTACCAGCCCTCAGAACTTTTGAAAAAATTTCTTCTCTCTCCATCTTCTAAAATTTTATGATTATTATGAAAAATTAAAAAATTTTTTTGTGATTTCAACTAATTATAATCATCTTTTTTTGTAAGCTGTTTTTTGTAAAGCTCTTTGTAATAGCCTTTTTGACTAACGAGTTTTTCGTGATTACCCTTTTGAAGTATTTTTCCATCTTTCAAAACAATAATATCATCCAGGTTTTGAATTGACGATAATCTGTGACTCGAAATAATTGTTGTAGTATTACCAATATATTTTTTTAAAGATTGTATTATATTTTTCTCGGTTTCAGTGTCTAAAGCTGAAAGACAATCATCTAAAATTAGAATTTTAGGATTTTTTATTAGAGCTCTAGCGATACAAATTCTTTGCTTTTGCCCACCACTTAAGTTTATTCCTCTTTCCCCTAAAACTGTATGATATCCATCTTTTAATTTAATTATTTCATTGTGAATTCCTGATATTTTACAATACTCTTCAACTTCTTTGATACTAGCTTTTTCATTTCCGAAGCGAATATTATTAACTATTGAATCAGAGAACAGAAATGAGTCTTGTGGAACAATTCCAATTTGATTTCTAAGACTCTCTATGTCAAATTCACATATATTTTTGTCGTCTATACGAATTATCCCGGTATTAAGCTTATAGCTTCTGGTAATTAGTTTTAATAAGGTTGTTTTTCCTGAGCCTGTTGCACCGATTAGCCCAAGTGACTTATTGTTTTCAATAGTGAAGCTAATATCTTTTAGTGCCTGAATTTTTGATTCACCAAACGTAAATGAAATATTTTCAAATTCAATTTTTCCTTTTATTTTTTTTAATCCTTTTGGATTATTCAATATTTCTGACTTTTCTTTCAAAAATTCATTTATTCTTTTTTGTGATGCTTCTGCTTGCTGGATAATTGAACTTATCCATCCTAAGGAGGCAACAGGCCATGTTAGCATGTTAACATATATTATAAACTCGGCAATAATTCCAATACTTTCAATCTCACCTTCAAGATATTGTTTGCCCCCGATAAATATTACCAAAATGTTACTTAAACCAATTAGTAAAATCATTAACGGAAAAAACAATGCTTGCATTTTTACAAGGCTTATTTGATTCTCTTTATTCTCTTTTGAGAGATTGTCAAATTGCTTTGATTTAGTGTTTTGTATGGCATAGGATTTTACAATTTTAATCCCTGTAAAAACTTCTTGAGTAAAAGATGAGAGCTTTGATAAAGATTCTTGTACAATTCTACTTCTTATGTTAATAATTCCACTCAATTTGAATATTGTATAAGATAAAACAGGCAGTGGGCTAACCGTGTAGAAAGTTAATTCAGGGGATTGACGATACATATAAAAGAAAGTGATGATGATTAAGGTTATTGTATTAATCGAATACATTATTGCTGGACCAAAATACATCCTAACCCTAGAAACATCTTCACTAATCCTATTCATCAGGTCACCAGTTTGGTTTCTCTTGTAGAAACTTAGTGAGAGTTTTTGGTATTGCACGTAGATTTCATTTTTTAAATCGAATTCCACATATCTAGAAACATTGATTATAGTTTGTCGAGTTAAAAAAGTAAAAATACCTGCTGAAATTGCCGCTAGTAAAATCAAAAAAATATTTTCAACTAATTCACTTTGAACTGAATCAATTCCAATGATAGTCCCTTTTCTATATTCATCTACAACATTGACTGAGTCTCTGATAAGGCCTGGAGTAAATAATAATAAAATTCTGGCAATGATAATAATAATAAAACCTAATAACAGATTAGTTTTATACTTGAATAGGTATTTATTTAAATATTTTAATTCATTCAATTGGGTAAATATTTTTAATAATTAATACTATCTTGCGGTAATTATAATTTGTTCTTTTAAATGTTAAATCGAAGACATATCAGGCTAAAAATTATGCAATATTTGTATGCTGCTGAAATATCTGATTTCGAAGATACAAAAGAACATTATAAAAATCTCTCCAAGAGCATTCATTCTATACACGATTTGTTTCTTTTAAATATTTCATTGATGATTGAAATATTTAAAAAAGCTACGACTAAGTACAAAATATCTCATGATAGTATAACAGGAAACATTAGTAAGTTATACAAAAGCGAAAAATTTTCTCAAAATCAATTCTTAAAACAAGTTTTTTCAAACTCTAAAATTTTAGATTTAATAAGTTCAAAATCTTTTATCGATTGGGGGATTGATTACAAATACGTCAATTTAATCTACGATAATATTATTCAAAGCGATATATATTCAACGTATGTAAATAATGAAAAAAAATCCTTTGAAATTGATATTGAATTTGTTCAAGATTTCTTTACTGAAATTATTATTAAGGATGAAAAATTTCAATCCTTTATTGAAGAAAAAAATATATACTGGATGGATGATTATCCATTAGTAAACACTTTAATTTTAAAATTGCTTAAAAATTCAAAAAAAAATAACTTGCAAAAATTATTTTACTTTAAACTTTTTGCAAACAATTCGGATAAAAAATATTCAGAAGAATTAGCGAATTTGTCTTTAAAAAATTTCAAAGCTAACAACAAGATTATAAAAAAGTATATCAAAAATTGGGATTTAGATAGACTTGCAAAAATTGATTTAGTAATCATAAATCTTGCTGTAACGGAATTGATAAATTTTAAAGAAATTCCTATAAAAGTAACCTTGAATGAGTACATCGAAATATCTAAGGACTACTCTACTAAAAAAAGTGCTTTTTTCATAAATGGTATTCTTGATAAAATAGTTAAGGATTTAGTTAGTAATAATTCTATAATTAAGCAGGGAAGAGGTTTGAGAGAATAACATTTTTTTTTAATTTTGAACAATTAATAAAAATCCTATGAAAAAATTAATTTACTTATTAGCAGTTACCTTAGTTTTTACCGCTTGTGGGGATGATCCATTTAGTAAGGTAAAATCTGAAAACGTTGAACAAGCAACAGTAAGAGATAATGCTCCTTCAAAATTTCCCGTAATGACTTTTGACAAGACAGTTCACGACTTTGGAACTATAATGGACGGACAGGCTCAAGAAACTGTTTTCTCCTACACAAACACTGGTGAAGCACCCTTGGTTATTACCGAGATAAAGTCGACATGTGGATGTACTGTGCCACAAGACTGGAGTAGAGCTCCATTGCTGCCTGGAGAATCATCACAATTTACAGTTAAATTTAACGGTAAAGGGATGAATAAAACTTCAAAAACGGTTACAATCAAAGCAAATACGCAGAGGGGAACAGAGTCGGTAAGAATTTCAGCATTTATTAATAATCCAAATGGTGGTGCTAAACCCCCAGCTGGACCTGTAATTCAATAATTATGGAGAGTTTATATCAAATGCTCCCATTTATTTTAATGTTTCTTGTCATATATCTATTTATGATACGTCCCCAAATCACAAAAGCAAATAATAAAAAAAAATTTTTAATCAACTTAAAAATTGGAGATAGGGTAGTTATGGAGAGTGGAATGCATGGGAGGATAAATCATATAAACAAAAAAGAGGGTACATGTATAATAGAGACTACAGCTGGTAAATTAAAATTTAATAAAACAATGATTTCAATGGATGCTTCAAATGAGTTAAACAAATAGGTTAGTTTAATGTAAAATGTATAAGAAGCTTATCTCTCCTTTATTATTCTTATTTGACCCTGAAAAAATTCATAATTTCACCTTCTTTTCTACTAAACTAATTTTTAAAATCCCATTACTGGGGTATTTAATCAAATCTTATTACAAAGTAGAAGGCGATAAACTAACAAGAAATCTATTTGGCCTAACCTTTTCTAACCCAGTTGGTATTGCAGCTGGACTAGATAAAAATGCAACTCATATTAGTGAATTTGAAAAATTTGGATTTGGTTTTATTGAAATAGGTACAGTAACACCCAAACCTCAGATGGGTAATCCTAAAAAGAGACTTTTTAGATTAAAAAAAGATGATGCCATTATCAATAGAATGGGTTTTAATAATGATGGTGTCACAAAAATTAAAAGTAGATTAGACGGTAATTATAAGGTCATCATTGGAGGTAACATTGGTAAGAATAAGCTAACCCCAAATACAGAAGCTAAAAAAGATTATTTAATATGTTTTAAAGAGTTGTACGACTGTGTTGATTATTTTGTAATCAATGTAAGCTCTCCCAATACGCCTGGATTAAGAGAATTACAGTCAAGGGAATTTTTAAATGATCTTTTTACTGATTTAAATAAATTCAGAAACAATAATAAAAACATAAAGCCCATATTACTTAAAATATCTCCAGATTTGAGTAAGGATAAAATAATTGAACTTATCGATGTCATAAATAAAAATAAAATAGACGGAATTATAGCTACAAATACGACGGTTAATTTTCCTGAATTAAAATCAAATAATAAATATGAAAAAGGTGGATTAAGCGGACAACCATTGTATGATAAAAGTAATGAGGTAATTTCTTTTATTTCGAAAAAGACCGGTGGTAAGCTTCCAATTATTGGGGTTGGTGGTATTTCAACTCCTGAGCAGGCACTAAATAAAATCAGAGCAGGCGCACATCTAATTCAACTCTACACAGGAATAATTTATGAGGGCCCTGGGATAGCTAGCAAAATAAATAAAGAGTTACTTAACCAAGAACTTTAATCTTTCAATTTTTCCCTCAGATTTTATTGAAATAAAGTATAATCCTTTTTCAAAATTACTTACGTCCACAGAAAAACCGTAATTGTTTTCTATAAAATCAGATTTAATTAGCCTTCCATTAATATCAAAAATATTATATGAATTTGGAATTATGTTTTGATATCTTATATGTACATAATTATCAGCAGGATTAGGGTAAATTGAGATTGAATTTGGATTATTTGGATCAAGACTAAGATAATTCGTGCTTATTAATTTTGATTCTTCAGATCCAAAGTTAGTATTTGAATAAATCAAATTACCCTCCTCTGTTTTAAGCTCATAATATTCACTTCCCTCATTCCAGGTTCCATTACTGAAAAAATAATCAGATGTTCCAAGTCCATTTCCTGCAGAATCGTAGATAGTAAACGTATAGCACTCAGATTGTATAACATCAAATTCATGATTGAAGATACCAGCATCTTCATATGGACCTCCTGAATATAATACCGTATCACTTCCATCCTTAAATTCCCACGTGTTTTCGCTCACATCGATTATGAATAGTTCCAGCTTAACCTTTGAAGTTTCGTGTAGATTTGAAGGGAAATTTATAAACTCTGGAAAAACCTTTGTGATGCTTTCACTGCCACTAAAAATTTTAAGCACAACATCGTAAACACCAGGTGTATAAACGTGAGATGGGTTTTGTTCAGTATAGTCAACAATATCGTCACCGTCAACATCCCATTCCCATGCTGTTGCACCAATACTCATATCTGTGAATTCAACATTCATATAGTCATCGCAGTTTTCGTTTTTATCTGCTGCAAAATCAATATGAAATGAGGGGCATTTATAATATGTTTTAAAGGTATGGAAACCTGCATACATCCTTGCATATTGTTCAATACTAATTGAATCAGTACATGTGTTTGGAGAATAAGACATTATATTAGACGTATCGGGATCATAAAACTGACCCATAGCATCTGTTGCATTACCGGTATACATACAATTTACAGAGCTTACGTTTGAGCCATTTATAAGTGGATCAGCTGGTGTATCACATACTCTGTCACCGGCAGTGCTACAGTTACTACCATTAACAAGTTCATCTGTGGATTCAGGTTCATTTGAATCACCGTGAGTATGCATCAGGTTAAAATGGTGTCCAAATTCGTGAATTAGTGTAGTGCTTACTGGATTATTTGTACACTGATTGTCCATGACAATTACATCATAATACTGATCAGAATTTCCAGGAAGATATGTGTATCCACAAGCATTTCCATTTCCAAATGCAATAGATTCGACAAAGTATAAATTCATTATATCTGGCTGATTATTTGCATATAATAGAGCCTGATCATCAATATCAAAAAAATATAATTGATTATTTGCGATATAATTTATGTCATCACAAACGGTAATTTCTAAAAACGAGTTGGCTAAAAATGTGTTTGCCTCTTCAATTTCTTCTATAATTTCATTTTCTGTAATTTGTGTAACTCCATTTGCATCTGTAACGATATGAATTTTAGCTGGAACATTAGTAATTGCTGTTGAAGTTTTTGTTTCCAATTTATTGTAGTATTCATTCATATGGAATTGAAAGGTTGATTTATGTTGATTTTCTATTTCAGAAAAATTTTCAGGCACTTCAGTTAGGCAGCTTTTTGTATTATTTTTTTGAGAAAATAAAGTAAAGTTTATTAGCATTAGGGCTACTAAAATTAATTTTTGATAATTATTACCTAACATGACTGAGCAATATTGTTTAAAAAAATTACAATACAAAAATAATTAAATTTGTACAGAGCTAAAAAATACTTTTATTAAAGATGTTATTTTCATTTATTTTTTCAAGTTTTCTTCTTGCATTAAGTCCTGGCCCAGACAATTTATACTTAACCGCACTTACATCAAAATCCGGAAAATTTTCAGGAGTTTCATTTTTAATAGGTTTACTAATTGGATGTTTAATTCATACGATATTGTTAGCCTTTGGATTAAATACTCTAATTATTCAAAATGAAATGATTTTTAAATTTATAAAATACATAGGAGTTACATACTTAATATTTCTTTCCTATGGCGTCTATAGGACAGAAAACAGTTATGACAAATTTGAAGATTATAAACCCTCAGAAAATTTTTTTAGAAATTTAAAAAAAGGAATTTTTATGAATTTGTTTAATCCTAAAGTCTTTTTATTTTTTGCATTATTTTTTCCAAACTTTTTGTTTTCTGAAATTTTATCTTTCAAAGTTCAGATTTTGATTTTAGGGCTTCTTTTTATTCTTATCACATTTATTGTTTTTGGCCTGATTATTATTTTTTCTGATTTCGTTCATATGAATTTTTCCAAAAACAAAAACTTTAAAATTTTTGCAAAATATTTTAACATATCGGTTTTAATGTTAATTGCTTTACTAATTTTTTTTTCAGAAAATAATATAACTTTGATTTATTAATTATTTGATGACTAAACTTAAAATCATAGAATGCCCAAGAGATGCAATGCAAAGCATCAAAAAATTTATACCAACAGAAAAAAAAATTAAATACATACAAAGCTTACTAGAGGTTGGTTTTGACACTATTGATGTTGGTAGTTTTGTCTCTAAAAAAGTAATACCGCAGTTGAAAGATTCAGGGGATGTTATTAATTCGTTAGACTTAAAGGACAAAAAAACAAAACTATTAGTTATAGTTGCCAATATAAAAGGTGCTGAAATTTCTTCAGAATTTAATAAGATTTCATACGTTGGATATCCTTTTTCAATTTCAGAAAATTTTCAGATGAGAAATACCAATAAAACAATTGATGAATCATTTTTTAATCTAGCCCTTATAAATGAAATCGTTTCGAGTAGTCAAAAGGAATTAGTTATCTATTTATCAATGTGTTTTGGGAATCCTTATGGTGAAGTTTGGAACCTTAGCATTATAGATCATTGGATTTCTAAACTCATCGAATCGGGGATAAAGTTAATTTCTCTTAGTGATACTATTGGTTCGGCATCGCCAGAAATGATCAATGAGGTTTACAAATACTTTTCTTTAAAATATCCGAGTGTTGAATTTGGATTACATTTACATACTCACCCTAATTCCTGGAGAGAAAAAATTGACTTCTCATTTAATGCTGGATGCCGTAGGATTGATGGTGCAATCCAAGGTTTTGGTGGGTGTCCAATGGCCTCGGACAATATGACCGGTAATATGCCAACTGAAAAAATCATTTCTTTTTGTGAAGATAAAGGTATCGAATCAGGAATTAACCCTATTAAATTTGAATCAGCATATAATTATGCAAGTGATATTTTTTTAAACTACAGATAATTTTAGAAAGACTTTAATTAATTTCTGTATTGTCTTTAATCTGCAATTTGTATATTTGCATGCAATTAGTTATTAATTGCATGGAAAATCTTCCCAATAAAATTATTTTCGAAGCTCTTACTTATGATGATGTGCTATTAGTGCCAGGCTACTCTGATATTTTACCAAGAGATGTTAATATAAGTTCTAAATTCTCTAAAAATATTACATTAAATATCCCAATTGTTTCTGCCGCTATGGATACTGTAACGGAGAGTAGGATGGCTATAGCTATTGCCCAGGAGGGCGGAATTGGAGTTGTACATAAAAATATGTCGATAAAACATCAAGCTGAAAAAATCAGAAAGGTAAAGAGAGCAGAAAGTGGAATGATTATAGACCCTATTACTCTTCCTTTGAACTCCGTTGTTTCTGAGGCAAAAAAAAGTATGAAGGAAAATAAAATCGGAGGCATTCCTATTGTTGATGATTCAGGATTTCTAAAAGGAATCGTAACTAACAGAGATCTCAGATTTGAAAAGAAAAATGACAGATTGATTACCGAGATTATGACAAAAGATAATTTGATTACGGTCGGAGAAGGTACATCACTTGAGGAGGCTGAAGTAATTTTACAGCAAAATAAAATTGAAAAACTTCCAGTAGTTACTCAAGCTAACAAACTTGTAGGATTAATTACTTTTAGTGATATTACTAAGTTAAAGCTTAAGCCTATAGCAAACAAAGACAAATATGGTCGATTGAGGGTAGCAGCTGCCATAGGTGTTACTGATGATTCGGTTGAAAGGTCAAAAGCATTAATAAAATCTGGAGTTGACGCATTAGTTATTGACACGGCTCATGGTCATACTCAAAGAGTGGTTTCATTATTGAAAAAGCTGAAGAAATTAAACAAAGAGGTTGATATAGTGGTAGGTAATATAGCAACTGCTGAAGCAGCGAAATTTTTATTAAAAGCCGGAGCAGACGGCATTAAAGTTGGTATAGGCCCAGGTTCAATTTGTACAACAAGAATTGTTGCTGGAGTTGGAGTACCTCAATTTTCAGCAATACTTGAGGTTT
This sequence comes from uncultured Bacteroidota bacterium, assembly GCA_902626585.1. Lineage (GTDB taxonomy): Bacteria > Bacteroidota > Bacteroidia > Flavobacteriales > Flavobacteriaceae > MED-G13. Next base: position 59,896 of record CACOGA010000005.1, on the reverse strand, counting down.
GTAATAGTATTAAGAATAAAGTACCTGTTATTGCTGACGGTGGGGTTAAATACACTGGTGACATAGTCAAAGCTATTGCAGCTGGTGCTGCATGTGTTATGCTTGGATCAATGTTAGCTGGAACAAAGGAGTCACCTGGTGAAACAATAATCTTTGAGGGCAGGAAGTTTAAATCATACAGGGGAATGGGATCTTTAGAAGCTATGAATAAAGGTAGCAAAGATCGGTACTTTCAAGATGTAGAAAATGACATTAAAAAATTAGTTCCAGAGGGTATAGTTGGTAGAGTGCCATACAAAGGAGATTTAGTTGAAAGTATACATCAATTTGTTGGCGGACTGAGAGCTGGAATGGGATACTGTGGTGCAAATGATATTCATGACCTTCAAAAAACATCAAAGTTTGTAAAAATTACTTCATCAGGAATAGTTGAAAGTCATCCCCACGGAGTGAATATTACTAAAGAAGCTCCAAATTACTCCAGATAATTATATATAATTCACTATATATTTTTATTTTTGCTCATCCAATTAAAACAAATGAACAGACTTATTGCAATCATATTTTTTCTCCATAGTTCTTCTTATGCTCAGCTAGATGATAATATTTTATTTAAGGTTAATGATAGTATAGTTTATGTTGATGAATTTAATAGAGTATATAGCAAAAACTTTGAGTTAATTGATGAAAATAATCAAAAAGACTTTGAATCTTATCTTGAGCTATTTATTAATTATAAGTTAAAATTGGCTGAGGCTTATGAAATGGGTTTACATAACGACCCAAAATATAAAAGTGAACTTAATAAATATGTAAAACAGCTACAAAATACATATTTGACAGATAAGGAAACCGAGGAAGACCTACTAAAAGAGGCATACGAAAGAACAAAATATGAACTTAATGTTTCACATATTTTAATCAGGATTGATGAAAACAACAATGATACTTTAGATGTGTACAATAAACTAAATTCTTTAAGAGAACCCCTTTTAAACTTGCCCTTTGAAGAATTTAAAAATAGATTCCAGAAAGACGAAGATTTAATCATTGAGAATTTAGGATATTTCTCAGCTTTTAAAATGATTTATAAGTTTGAAAATATGTCTTATAAAACTCAGGTTGGAGAAGTTTCTCGACCATTTCAGACAAGATTTGGCTTTCACATATTAAAGGTAAATGACAAAAGACCTTCATTAGGAGAAATAACAGTTGGCCATATAATGACTTATAAGAGTAAGCCTGATGCTTTTAAAAGAATAAGTAATATTCTAGATTCTATAAATAGTGGTATTAGTTTTGAGTATTTAGCTAAAAAATATTCGGATGATAAAAATTCATCCTTTAAAGGTGGAAGATTAAATCCATTTTCAAGTGGACAGATTAATTCTATCCCATTTGAGAATGCTGCATTCGCCTTGGAAAATAAAAATGATATTTCTAAACCAATTGAAACAAAATATGGTTGGCATATAGTCAAACTATACGATAAAAAAAGTGTGCAAAAATTTGATGAGATAAAGTATCAATTATTAAATAAATTGAAAAAAAGCTCAAGATACAGCATTATTTCAGAATCATTCTATGATTTTTTATTAGGTAGATATGGCTTGGATTATGAAAATAGCAACCTTGATTATTTTGTCTCAATATTAGATTCTAGTTATTTTAAAGGTGAATGGAGTATACCAGAGTTTTTTGATGAAGAAAAAACTTTAATAAAAGTTTCCAATAAGAGATTGAAATACCTTGATTTTGCTGTTTTTTTAGAAGATAACCAGAGAAAAAGTAAACCAACTTCATATGTAAAATTGGTCTCTGAACAATATAGTCGTTTTATCAAATCTAATATTTTAGAGATTTATAAAAATAATCTTGAAAGCGAGAACCTTGATTTTAAATTTATCATAAGGGAATACAGAGAAGGTTTATTGCTATTTAATTTGATGCAAGATAAAATTTGGACAGTTAGGGATTCAGATTCAACCAAATTGAAAGTCTATTTCGAAGAAAATAAAAATAAATATTCTTCTTTTGAAGATGATAGGGGTAAAGTCATTGGAGATTTTCAGCAATTACAAGAGGAAATATGGATTAACACACTTAAATCTAAGCATAAAGTGACTTTGAATAAAGGAGTTATAAGGCGTTTGAAAAAAAATTATGATTAGTATGCACTTTAGATTATTTCTCTTGTCAACCCTCTTTTTTTTTATTTCAAGTTGTAGTTATGTAACCGATAAAAGTTCCCAAAATATTGCAAGATATGGTGAGTCTTTTTTATCAAATGAGGACTTTTTATCCCAGATGCAAGGTTTTGAAAAGGAAGATTCACTTTTAAGAGCAAACACTGTCATTAACAATTGGGCAATTGAAAAAATATTGATTGAAAGAGCTAAATTAAATCTTGCTGAAAATAAAATACAAAATATTGAGTCGTTAGTAGCTGAATACAGGTCTAACATGCTTTCAGAGGCCTATATTGAGGCCCTTGTTAACTCATCTATCGATTTAGAAGTTGACTCGATTGAAATACAATCACTTTATGAAAATAACAAGGGACTATTTGTGCTAAATGATGATATATTTAAACTTGTTTACATTGAACTCCCTTTAGACTTTTCTGATACATATTTAGTAAGGTCTAAAATAAAAAGATTAAAAAGGGATGATCAAAACTTTTTGGACTCTATTTCCTTTAGGTTCAAAGGCTTTTCTTTAAATAAAGATAAATGGATAGCAAAAAATGAGTTATTGCAAAAATTTCCTTTTTTCACAAACTACTCTTACCGAAGTTTAAAAAATTATAATTTTTTTCAATTCAAAGATTCATTAAGTTTATATTTGATAAAAGTTACTGAATCAGCAAACAATGGTGATATTTCACCAATGGATTATGTTTTGCCAACCTTAGAGTATATGTCTTTAAATAAAAGAAAAAAAGATTTAATACAAAAAATTAAGACCGATATCTTGAGTGATGCTTTATCGAATAATAAATTAGAAATATATTAAAATGAAAAATACTTTTACTCTATTCATATTTTTCACTATGTCTGTTATTTTCTCTCAAGAAAGAGAAAAAATTGATGGTGTAGCGGCTGTTATTGGAGATTTTGTTGTTTTAGAATCAGATATTGAAAAGCAATATACGCAATTAAGAGTTTCAGGAGTTTCTATGGAAAATGTTACCAAATGCCAAGTTTTTGGAAAATTACTAGAGGATAAGCTTTATCAACACCATGCAGTTCAGGACAGTATTGAGGTAAATAATGCTGAAATCCAGTCTTATATAGACCAACAGGTAAATGCACTAGCGCAACAAATTGGTTCGATAGAAAAGTTATTGGAATATTATAAAAAAGACTCTGAACAAGATTTAAGATCTGAGATGTTTGAACTAAATAAAAATGCTGAATTAGCAAAAAAAATGCAACAAGCAATCATCGAAGATATTGAAGTAACACCAGAAGAGGTGAGGCAGTTTTTTAATTCAATTCCAGAGCAAGACAGGCCGTTATTTGGTACTGAGCTAAGAGTATCTCAAATTGTCTTATATCCAAAAACAACGGAGGAGGAAAGACAGAAAGTGATTGATAGATTAAGAGAGTTTAAGGCGGATGTGATTGATAACGGTGCAAGTTTTGTTTCAAAAGCTGTCTTATATAGTGAAGACCCCGGTTCTCGGACAAGAGGGGGTAAGTATTCTATTAACAGAAGAAACTCTCCGTTTGTCAAAAAATTTAATGAGGTTGCTTTTTCCTTATCTGAAGGTGAGATTTCGGATCCTTTTGAAGCAGAATATGGATACTTTATCATATACCTTGAAAAAATAAGGGGTCAAGAATATGATTTAAGAACAATACTATTGAGGCCTAAAATTAATAATAAAGAAATAGAAGATACAAGAAAAAAATTACTGAAAATTAGACAGAGAATAGTGGATGGTGAAATTTCATTTGCTGATGCTGCTATTGAAGCTAGTGATGAAATCGAGACGAGGAATGACGGCGGCTTATTAATTAATCCAGAAACTCAAGATTACAAGTTTGAGTTAACTAAGATGGATCCAGAGCTCTATTCTCAAATTGCAAATTTAAAAGAAGGAGAGGTAAGTATAGTTTATCAAGACCAAGATAGGTTTAATCCTATTAAGTTTAAGATTTTAACTGTTTCTGATAGATATGATGAACATGTCGCAGACTTTTCAAAAGATTATTTAAAAATCCAAAAACTTGCTCTGCAAAATAAACAGCTAAAAGAAATTGAAAAATGGCAAAATGATAAGATTTTAGACACTTATATTAATATCAATGACGATTTTGGAAATTGTGAATTCTTCAGTAATTGGCTTAAAAATTAACTATTTTATAAAATATTCACATTAAAAAATGCAAATTCTTAATAATTTGTGATTTATTTTTTTAGTTATATCTATTGACTATTTTTGTTCTAAACCCATAATTAAATCGAAATGGCCTTTGATTTTGACATGATTAAGAATGTATATTCAAATATTGTCAATAATGTTGACGAAGCCAAGAATATCATCGGTAAGCCATTCACCCTAACAGAAAAGATTCTTTACTCTCATTTATGGGATAAAATAAAAAACCCATATACAAGGGGTAAAGATTATGTAGACTTTAGACCAGACAGAATTGCATGTCAAGATGCAACAGCTCAAATGGCTCTTTTACAGTTTATGCAAGCAGGCAAGCCGAAAGTTGCTGTTCCTACTACTGTTCATTGTGATCATTTAATACAAGCTAAAATGGGTGCAAAAAAGGATCTAATGAGAGCTAATAAGGTTAGTAATGAGGTTTTTGACTTTCTTAGAGATGTTTCTAACAAATATGGTATTGGTTTTTGGAAGCCGGGAGCTGGTATAATTCATCAGGTAGTATTAGAAAATTATGCTTTCCCTGGTGGTATGATGATAGGTACTGATTCACATACTGTAAATGCTGGTGGATTAGGAATGGTAGCTATCGGAGTTGGAGGGGCTGATGCTGTAGATGTGATGGCAGGTATGCCTTGGGAATTAAAATTCCCTAAGATTATTGGAGTTAAGTTAACCGGTGAGCTAAACGGATGGACTTCTGCTAAAGATGTGATTCTTAAGGTTGCAGGCATATTAACGGTTAAAGGTGGAACAGGCTGTATCATAGAGTATTTTGGTTCTGGTGCTAAGGCCCTTTCCTGTACAGGTAAAGGTACAATATGTAATATGGGTGCTGAGGTCGGTGCCACAACATCTACTTTTGGATATGACAAATCTATGGAAAGATATCTCAAAGCAACTGGACGTGCTGATGTTGCTATTGAGGCTAATAAAATAAAAGATTATTTGACAGCCGATCCTGAGGTTTATGATTCACCTGAAAAATATTTTGATCAATTAATTGAAATAAACCTTTCGGAGCTAAAACCTCATCTAAACGGGCCTTTTACCCCCGATTTAGCGACACCAGTCTCAGAAATAGGAGATAAAGCCCGAGAAAATGATTGGCCATTGAAAGTTGATTGGGGTCTTATAGGTTCTTGTACAAACTCTTCTTATGAGGATTTGACAAGAGCTGCTTCAATCGCTAAACAGGCTGTAGATAAGAATTTAATCACAAAATCAGACTTTGGTATCAACCCTGGCTCTGAGCAAGTTAGATATACAGCTGAAAGGGATGGAATACTTAAAATTTTTGAAGATCTTAACGCTACAATATTCACCAATGCGTGTGGACCATGTATAGGTCAATGGGATAGAAGTGATTTGAAAGGTCAAGAAAAAAATACAATTGTACACTCATTTAACAGAAATTTTTCAAAGAGGGCCGATGGAAATCCTAATACCCATGCTTTTGTTGGTTCACCTGAAATAGTAGCAGCAATTGCGATAGCGGGAAAATTAGATTTTGATCCTACAAAAGACTCACTTGTAAATGAAAATGGAGAAAAAGTGATGTTAGATCCACCGGTGGGTGTTGAGCTTCCTTCAGATGGTTTTGATTGTGAGGACTCAGGATATATTGAGCCAAAGCTAGATGGTACGGATGTGGTTATTTCAGTAAACCCCAAATCTGACAGACTTCAGTTATTAGAGCCTTTTATACCGATTGGAAGAGAAATTAAAGACGCTAGGCTACTTATTAAAGCTCATGGTAAATGTACCACTGATCATATTTCTATGGCTGGTCCTTGGCTAAGATATCGTGGTCACTTAGATAATATTTCAAATAATTGTCTTATTGGTGCAGTGAATAGTTTTAATATGAAAACCAATTTTGTAAAAAATCAATTAAATGGTGATTATGCTGGTGTACCAGATACTCAACGAGAATATAAAGCAAATAATATTAAAACAATTGTTGTGGGTGATCACAACTATGGAGAAGGTTCTTCAAGAGAACATGCTGCAATGGAGCCCAGACACTTGGGTGTGTGTGCAGTGATTGTAAAATCTTTTGCTAGAATTCATGAAACTAACTTAAAAAAACAAGGAATGCTAGCCTTAACTTTTCAAAATGAATCTGATTACGACCTAATTTTGGAGGATGATTTGATAAGTTTTATAAATCTTAAAGAGTTCTCACCAGGGAAACAGATTTCCATTGAGTTGACGCATTTAGATGGAACAAATGATATAGTCAACCTAAATCATTCTTATAATCAGTCCCAAATTGATTGGTATGATGAGGGTTCTGCACTAAATCTTATCAAAAAGGAAAATTTATAAATCTTTTTTGAAAAGATTTCTAATAAAAACGCTTACAAAGTAGAAAGATCTCATTGAAATTATGATTTTTAAAATATCAAATAAGCTGCTTTCTTCATCTAAAAATCGCAGAATTTTTTTTGTAGAATTTCTTTTTATTAACTTTTCAAAAATTATTTCCCCTCTATAATTGTATTTATAGAGAACCCCAAGTAGGATTTTATCTAAGAAAAAATATTTTTTATCAGGAACTATTTTTAAATCTTTTTTTGCTTTAATATTCTGCAAAATCTTAATAGAATATTTTTCACAATTTTTAAATGAATAACCTGTTGATGCTTTTACCCAGCCTCCAGCAGTTCCAATTTTAGTAATATTTTTTGTGGAGTCTTTATGAAAAGGATATGTGGTCATCGGAATAATTCCCATTTCTGATTTAATTATCTTATATTCCATGTTTTTGTAAAACCTTTTCAGATATTTTTTTAAGTAATCTTCGTATAATTCTTTATTGCATGGGTCTTTTGAAAAATATGTATGCTCTATTAGAGCTTCGTTTTTTTTAAATGGTAATACATAAGTAAAAGCAGTACTATTTTTATCTCTAACTCTATAATCCATAAAAATGAAAGACTTTTTATCAAACTTCTTTTCATTTGTTTTAATAACCCAACCCAGAAAATGTTGTTTTAAAAATGTGTGACTCTTACTTTTCTTTAATGTATTGTTTGAAAATCTTGAGTCAAAAATATGCTTGGCAATGTAATTTTTTTTATTTCCTACGACAATAACTTTATTTTTTTCCTCTCGTATGTTTAAAACAGTATCACTTATAAATTTGAAGTTCTTTTTCTTTTTTAATTTCTTTTTAACATAATCTCTGAACTTTAATGAACTTAGAGTTTTATAGTTGTAATCTGAAAAATCCATTTCTACTTTTCTTTTGCTAGAAAACATCAGAGCTTTATTCCATTTATTTGATAAAATAGAATCCCACTTACCAGTCCCTTTTTCCCAGTAAGAAAAATAATTATCCTTTTTGTCTCTCTTTTCCTTATCTATAATCAAAAATGAATACTTGCTAAAGAACGAATCATCAGAAAAACAATTTGATAAATGAAGACCTGAAAGACCACCTCCTACAATAATGTAGTCAAATTTAGAGTTGGCTTTCATTTGATCAAAACTTAGAAGTATTTATTTGTCTTTGAAATATTTCAAAGGGGGAAATAGCATCCCAAAGCTTTCACCGCCCCCTTTTTTAAGGTTAGCGTGATGCATTTTATGAGCTTTTCTTACACCTTTGGCATACCAATTATTAGTTCTCTTTAAAAATTTAAATCGCTGGTGAATAAATACATCATGGACCATAAAATATGTGAAACCATAAGCCATAATTCCAAATCCAATAGCAAATCCGTACTTAAAACCTAGTTCTACTTGAGAATAAAAGAAGAGCATACTAACAACAGCATAGAAAACAAAAAATAAATCATTTCTTTCCCACCATGAAGTTTTTAGATTTTGATTGTGATGATCTTTATGTAATGACCATAAAAAACCATGCATAACATATTTGTGTGAGAACCACGCCATAAATTCCATAAATATGAAAGTTGAGATAAAAACAATTGCTATTTTGACTATTTCCATTTAAAGTAGATTTAATTGATATTTAACATAACTTCTGGTTAATAGCTCAATTTTTTTCAAGTTAGGTACTCTGATTCTTCTATTTATAATTTCAGTAGCTGGGGTCTTTTTAAGTTTTTTTAGCAGTTGATTATAATATCGGTAAGCCATAAAAACTCCAAATTTCGCATCCAGCGGTAGTTCTTTAATTCCGGCTAAACCCTTCTTAAAATCATTTTCAATATCATTAATGATTTCATCTTTTTCTGATTCACTAAGGCTTTCAAATTGCGTATTGGGAAAATAAGTACGATTTAAATCTTCTTTATCAGCCTTTAAATCACGAAGAAAATTTACTTTTTGGAAGGCAGAACCAAGCTTCATTGCATTATTCTTAAGTTTTTTATAAAGTTCGTTATTGCCTTGTACAAATACTTTTAAACACATGAGCCCAACGACATCTGCAGATCCATAAATGTATTCTTTATATTCCTCAATTGTATTGTATTTTTTCTTAGTTAAATCCATTCTCATACTCTTCATAAAGGATTTAACTAATTCTTTATCAATATTATATTTATGGAATGTGTGTTGAAATGAGTTAAGAATAGGATTTAGATGAATTTTATTATTTAAAGCCTTATCCAAATCAATTGAAAAATCATGAAATAATTCATTTTTATTGTAATCATGAAATGAATCAACAATTTCATCAGCAAACCTAACAAAACCATAAATATTATAAATATCCTTTCTTATATTTTTGGACAAAAGTCGTGTGGCTAAAGAAAAAGAGGTACTGTAAGTTTTAGTGACCTTTTCACTACAACTGTAAGAGACTTCGTCAAAAATGTTTTTCATCTGTTTTTTTTTACAATTTAATAATAAATTAGTAATATTTATTAGTTTATTAAATTTGCAACCAATTCACCGGAAACTATGGCAGGTGGAACACCTGGTCCCGGGACTGTTAATTGCCCACAGAAATACAAATTTTGTACCAACTTGCTCTTAATGTTTGGTCTTAAAAATGCTGTTTGGAATAAAGTGTTGGCTAATCCATATGCATTACCACCATAAGAGTTGTAATCTTTCTTGAAATCACTAACACAAAAACTTCTTTTATACACGATTGAACTTCGTAAAGTTTGTTTAGTGAATTTTTCAAGTTTTTCCATGATTAATTCAAAATACTTTTCTCTAATTTCTTCAGTATCCTCCAAATCTGTAGCAATTGGTATCAAAAAAAATCCATTTTCACAATTTTTTGGTGCAGTGCCAGGATTTGTTTTGGAGGTGAAATTTGCATAAAATAAAGGATCTGATGGCCATCTAGGATCATCATATATTTCTTTAGCATGTTGATCAAATTCCGTATCAAAAAATAAATTGTGATGGGTCACATTATTTATTTTTTTATTAAATCCCACATAAAAAAGGAGTGATGATGGTGCAAAAATCCTTTTGCTCCAATATTTTTCAGAATATTGTCTGCTTTTAGTTGGTAGTAGTGATTCAGTGTGGTGATAATCTGCACCGGAAATTAATATATCACAATCAAATTCTCTGTTTTCAAAGATAAGTTTATTAACCTTATTATCTTTGATTTTAATACTTTTCAAAGTATGATTTGTTCTATACTTCACCCCAAGGTTTTTACCCAGAGAAACCATTGCATTGACTAAATCACTGAATCCATTTTTTGGCTGAAAAGTACCTAGTCCAAAGTCTGCATAATTCATAAAATTATAAAAAGCAGGCGTGTTAGAAGCTTTAGCTCCCAAAAATAGAACAGGAAATTCCAAAATAGATCTTAATTTCGGATTTTTAAAATCTCTATGAACCTCTTTTCTTATAGTTGAAATGAAGTATCTTATTTTTTTTATCGTCTTTATTGAAACTAATTCTAGTGGACTTAGGCCAGGCATTTTATACAGCATGTCGCTTACCCCAATGTTGTAATTTTCTTTTGCTTTACTGAGGAATTTTTTTAATTTCTCTCCACTACCTAATTCTATTTTTTCAAATTTATCTGATATCTTTTCAATACTATCTTCAATATCAATATAATCGTCTAAACCAAAATATACTCTGTAGGCGGGGTTTAATTTTTCAATTTGGTAATAGTCCTTAGATGACTTATTAAAATCATTGAAAAACTTCTCAAATACATCAGGCATCCAATACCAGCTAGGCCCCATATCAAATGTAAATCCATTGGCTTTAAACTGCCTTGCTCGCCCTCCAAGATCCGAGTTTTTTTCATAGACGGTTATATTATGTCCTTTTTTTGCTAAATAACAGGCTGCCGACAAAGAGGAAAAACCTGAACCAATAATTGCTATATTTTTTTTCATATTTTTAGTGCGCACGAGAAGACTCGAACTTCCACAATCTTACAGATTATTAGGCCCTCAACCTAACGCGTCTACCAATTCCGCCACGTGCGCATGTTTAATAATTTTTTTTAAAGTTCTTGGGTGTCAACCCATATTTATTCTTGAAAGCTGTTATAAAGTGACTTGAAGTACTATATCCCAGTTTTATACTAACCTCATTTACATTGTAACTGTTTTCAGAAAGAAGTTTTTTAGCTAACTCCATTTTATGTTCAAGAAGATATTGGTAAACAGGTTTTCCATATATTTTTTTAAATCCCTCTTTTAGTTTCTTAAGGCTTAAATTTATTTCATTTGATAAATCAACTAATGATGGAGGGTTGGTCATATTAGAAATAACTATATTTTTAGCCTTTTGAATTTTCTTAAAATTCTCTTCATTAGTCAAAAACGGACACTGCTCTATATTTTGGTCAATATTTCTGTTGTAAAGATGGCTAAATAATTCATATATTTTTGCCTTGATGTATAGGTTTTTGGTTGAACTGCCCAAATCAAACCTTTTCAACTCATTTAAAACTAAAAATATTTTATTCGAAATTTTGTTTTCATAGTAGTACTTTTGGTTAATATTTTCGTCTTTAAGAAATTGAATATTATTACTATCTTCAGAGAATAGTTTATGAAATTTTTTAATAGAAATTAAGACAGATAATACATAAGATTTTGGAGAGATTTCAGCATTTACAGGTAAATTTTTCTTTGGATTATATAGTACAATATATTTACCACTAGAAACATCCATTTTGTAAGCACCGTTGTTAAAAGAGAATATTGCATTTCCTTCAATAGCAAAGTGAAATTGAATAAAGCTTAGGTCGATTTCCTTTTTTAAAAACTTCTTTTTGTCAAACTCATTTTTTGTTTTAAGGACAAAGAACTTATCCTCAATTTTTGTTTCTAAAAACGATGGCTTGGCAATTTGCATGGATTGACATTAATTAATCAACTACAAATTTATCAATAATTAAACCAATTTCCTTTTCTTGTGTTACGTTATCATCGAAAAGATATGAAAATAAAGGTCTGTCTTCAACAGATCTCTTTAATCTTAGATCATTATTTTTAGAATAAATAGAATTCCATTTCTCTCTAACAAAAGACCATTTAGTATTATTATCATTCCACCAATTAATTGCCTCATTGCATCTAGAGTCTTCTACCCTGGTATAAGTACTGTAACCTTTTTCAGCTGCAATAATATCTTCTGAATCATTTTCAGAATCTTTAACTACTTTGTAGTTGTCCTGATCATGAATCCAGCCTTCGTTAATTATTTCATGTCTATTCCCTCTGATCATTATGTTATAATCGTTCCTTTTAGTGTACTCTCTTCTTGGAAGTGGTGCATATGTTGAATTTTCCCAATAGCTTTTACCATCAATATGAACCCATGAAGATGATCCTTCATATCTTGGGCTATCGTCAACCTGAAAAACTTTTTGTGTCCACTGACCTCTTACATCCTTTTTAGGCTTAGACACATATTTCCAAGTATTATCTGAATCGTACTTGAGTAGATCTCGGTTTTCATATATCCAATCTTGTCTCCAGTGTTTAATTACGTAACTGCCCATCACTAATAGATGCTGTATGGAAATATGTCCTTTATCATCTTTAATAAGCTTCGCATATTCAAGTGCTTTTGCATTGTAATTTTTAGACTTTGAATATGTTGAATCGCGGTTGAACTGAAAAGTTTCGGCAAAATTGAAATCAATTTCAAAGCAACCACACATTTTTTTTATAGCCTCTACATCTTGTTTCTTTTGTGCATTCATATTTGAAATGCAAAATAGAATAACAAAAAGAAGTAAATTTTTAATATTCATTTTAACGGTTTTAAGAATTTTATCTTAATAATTGCGGACAAAAATAATTGCGCATTTATTGTATTTTTTTTTAATTATAATATTTATCTTGCAATTTAGAATAACTCTAAATAACATCAAAATGAAAAATTACATAATATTATTTTTCTCACTTTTAATATTTTTCTCGTGTGAAGAAAATAATTCAAATGAAATAAATATTTACAGTAAAAGACACTATCAGGTTGACATAAAACAATATGAGAATTTTGAGAAGCTGACAGGTATTAAGGTCAATGTCATTAAAGCTGGTGACGATGAGTTGCTTGAAAGATTAAAAAATGAAGGTAAAAACAGCCCAGCTGATCTATTTGTGACAGTTGATGCTGGTAAGCTTCAGAAGGGGGTAGAAATGGGTCTTTTTCAGCAGATTAAAAGTGATGTAATAGACAATAATGTCAGTGATGACTTAAAAGATGTTAATGGTTTTTGGATTCCAATTACTTACAGGGCTCGACTATTAGTATACAGCAACGAAAGGGTTGAAAAATCAGAGTTAAGTACATACGAGGATTTATCTGACGAAAAGTGGAAAGGCAGATTATTAGTTAGATCATCTTCGAACGCATATAACCAAGCTCTTATGTCTTCTTTATATGCAAATTTAGGAGAAGAAGCTGTTACTGATTGGTCAGCCGGTGTAGTAGGTAATTTTGCAAGAGATCCAAAAGGTAACGACAGAGATCAAGTTAGGTCCATAGCTGCAGGACAAGGTGATGTTGCCATTGTAAATTCTTACTACATAGGTCTTTTACTTTCATCTGAAAAGGATTCAGATGTTGCAGCTGGAAAATCTGTTTCTGTTTTTTTTCCAAATCAAGCTGTTGGGGATAGGGGAGCACACATTAATATTTCAGGTTTTGCAATGACCAAAAATGCTCCAAATAAAGAAAATGCCATGAAATTATTAGAGTATTTAACCGGTGAAGAAGCTCAAAACACATATGTAAATAATAGCTATGAATATCCTGCAAACCCAAAAGTACTACCATCTGAAATTGTTCAATCATGGGGTGAATTCAAGAGAGATAAATTAGATTTGAATGCTCTAGGTACATATCGTGAGGATGCTATCAAGATTTTTGATAAAACAGGCTGGAAGTAAATTGATTTTGAAAAAGGTTAGGTTTCAAGATAGACTAGCTTTATCGCTTTTTACTATAATATTTTTTCCTGTATTATTTTTATTAGTAAGGTCTTTTACTCAAGATCCAAGCTCTGCTATTTACCTATTTGAAAATTTACTTTTTGAGTATTCTGTAAATACAATATATTTAATAGTATTAACCTCATTTTTCTCTCTTATTATTGGAGTAATACCGGCTTGGTTTATCAGTAATTATAAGTTTTTCGGAAGACGATTTCTTGACTTAATACTTTATTTACCTCTAGCTATTCCGACATATATTATGGCATTCACATACAGTGAAATCCTAAGTTTTACAGGCCCTTTTAAAATTACTTATGACTTTTTACAAATTGAAGTTTTAGGAGTCATTCTGGCTTTTTCATTATATCCGTATATTTACAGTGTTTCAAGAATTTCTTTTAGTCTTTTTGGCTCAAGATATTATGACATGGCTAAAAATCTTGGCCTCAACGGATATAAGACCTTAGTCAAAGTGGTTTTACCGCTTTCAAAACCGGCAATTTTTTCAGGATTATTTTTAGTTGTAATGGAGGTGTTAAATGAATATGGAGCTGTGAAATATTTTGGTGTAAATACCTACACTATTGGAATATTTAGATCATGGGGGCCAATGAATGATTCAGGCGCTGCAATACAATTGTCATCAATTTTATTATTTATCGTTGCTTTTTTATTTTTTATTGAAAAATATTTTAATCAAAGTAAAAGATTTAGCTTTCCAAAAAACAGTGAATTATCAACAATAAATCGTCCAAAGTTAATTACAAAATTTTTAATATACTTTGTATGTTTGATCCCTATTATTCTAGCTTTTGTGGTTCCGGTTTTATTTAATGTTTTTAATATAATTTCCAGCTTTGATAAAATCAACTTTGAAAGATTATTAAATCTGACATTTAATTCTGTTACTGTATCTCTTTTGGCTTCAATTTTAATTTTAATTATTTCAACTTTTTTTCTGTACAACGAGAAAATTTCAAATTCAAGATTATACTACTATATAAATCAGTTTATTTCCCTTGGTTATTCAATTCCAGGAGCTGTCGTTGCTTTATCTGTTATCATATTTATTACCAGTATTGATAATTCTTTTGAAAACGTAAACCTATTGGGTAGTTTTTCGGTATATTTTGTTATACTGATATATGCATACATAATAAGATTTATGGCTGTTGGCAAATCACCTATAAAATCTAGTATGGAAAAGTATCCTGATTCGTATAATAATTCTGCAAAAAATTTAGGATTATCAAGTTTTAAAATTTTTCAAAAAATTTATTTTCCGATTAATAAGTATGCATTTTTCACAGCACTTACTTTGGTTTTTGTAGATATTATGAAAGAGCTGCCAATCACTTTAATATTAAGACCCTTCAATTTTGATACTTTAGCTACTCAAACCTATGAATTTGCTGTTGAGGAGATGATTCCTCTATCCAGTATATATTCGTCTGTAATTATTATTATTTGCTGTATATTGCTGATATTTTTAAAAATATTCTTGGACAAATCAAATGTATTTAGAGGTTAAAAATTTAGTCAAGGGTTATACTAACTCCACAAGAGTTATTAATAATTTGAGCTTCTCAGTTGAAAGAGGTCAGCTTATTTCTTTTGTAGGTGAAAGTGGCTCTGGGAAATCTACCTTTTTAAAATGTCTTGCAGGTTTGGAAAAAATTAATTCGGGACATATTTCCTTAAACGGAAATATGATTAACGGTAATGGTGTATTTGTAAAACCTCAAAAAAGAAAAATAGGCTATGTTTTTCAGGATTATCCCTTATTCCCACACTTAAATATCAAAGAAAATATTCTTTTTAATCTTGATCAAAAATATATTAAAAATTTTACCAAAATTATCAACCTTACAAATCTTGAAAAATTACTTGAAAGATATCCACATGAAATTTCAGGTGGTGAGCAACAAAGAGCATGTATAGCTAGGTCAATCTTGAGAGAACCTGATTTATTATTGTTAGATGAGCCCTTTAGTAATCTGGATGCAAATATTAAATATTCTATTAGAGATGAGATATGTAAAATAATAAGAGAAAGTAATATCACTACAATTTTAGTAACACATGATATTAATGATGCGCTAAACATCTCTGATAAAATACTGATATTCAAAGCAGGTATTGTTCAGCAATTCTCAAGCCCAGAAACTATGTATTGTGAACCTGCAAATTGCTATTGTGCAGAGGTCCTAGGTGACATAAATAAATTTCCAATTGAGGACAAGGTATTTTACATAAGACCTGAAAAAATAAAACTAGTAGATAATTCACCCAATTCCATGCATGTTGAAAAATGCTTTTTTCAAGGAAAAGAATATAAGTTAATCGGGAGATTTAAAGACAATATATGGTCAATAATTTCTCAAAAACCTGTAAAAATAAACTCTGAAGTATATTTTGATTATTCAAAGAAGGATTTGATGTTTTTTGATAAAAATTGCTCAAGTTTCTTTACCTCATAATATTTTGGATAGGGCGTATGCCTTTTCTACACAATCACTTACCGAAATACCCTCAAAATAATTTCCCATAATGTGAAAGTTTTTGTTTTTATTTTGAAAATTTTTGATTTTACTAATGATACTTTCGTGATTTAGATCATATTGTGGTATACCTCTCTTCCATAAAAAGTCATGCTTCATTACGATCTTGCCCTCATATGAAATCAGTTTTTTTATATCATTTAAAACTTTATCAAACAATACTTCTTTCTCTAATTTTATTAGTTTTTCTTGTCTAGCCCCACCAATCATAACTGTTAGTAAATCTTTTCCAAGTGGAGCAACATGAGGGAAAATCCTGCTGTTGAATATGATTCCCAAAAAATTCTTTTCATCAGAAGGCTTCGTAAGGACACCAAATCCACTGATATCTTCCATAATCTTTTCTCTTTCTATTCCTAAATGAAGTACATATATTGGACAATACGATATTTTTTTCAACTCTTGGGAAACCTCAACATCATATAAAATATCAGAAAGGGCATAAGCAGGTATTGTGGAGACCAACTTATTGCAATGAAATTTAATTTTATTATCAATGCTTACTTCATATATATTTCCAATTTTAGAAATTGAGGTTATCTTACTGCTAAGTCTAATTTTATTTTTTATTTTTTGAAATATTGAATCCGATAATCTGCTAAGTCCTTTTTTAAAGTTGAATGACTTTGGCATTTTACTTCTTGATTTTTTTTTCATGAAACCTAGAATTATACTGCCGTGCTTTTGCTCCATTTCCCATATTTTTTTTAGTACATGTTTTGTACTCATATTTTTGGTATTTCCTGCATAAACACCGGTTAAAAAAGGTTCTATTAATGTATCATGAAATTCTTTTCCAAATCTTCTATTAAAAAATTCATATACGGATGTATTGTCGCGAGTTTTGCTTTTAAAAATCTCAAAAAGGATACAAATCTTAGAGTAAAGGCTTAGAAAATTTGAAATTAAAAATTTACCAAATGAACTTGGTAGTTCAATCAGTTTACCATTTCTCAAAAGAAATCTTTTATTATTGTTATCATTTGGGTATATGATTTCCTCGTCTAACTCTAGATCTGAGATTAAATCTTTAATACTTTTATTATTGAGAAGAACAGTATTTGGGCCATTCTCACATATAAAACCATTTTTAATTTTTGTTGAGATATTACCTCCGTTTGATGCATTAGAATCAAAAACCAAAAAGTCTTTATTCTTTTTATGTAGATAGTATCCAAGGGTTAATCCTGAAATTCCGGCTCCCAATATTATTGTGTCGACTTTTTTTATTGAATTAAGCATTTTTTCAAGAAAATTTAAGTTTATTTATATTGTATTTTCTCAAATATTTTGAAAACTTAAATGGTTCTTTCTAGGACCATTTTTTCAAGGCATTTAACCCAAGTGTCACTATCGTTTAAGCTTTCAACAAGCTGAACCTTTTCGCCTCCATATTCTTCAAATAGTTCTTGATATTCGTCTCCAATTTCGATTATGGTTTCAAGACAATCTGCAACAAAAGATGGTGAAAAACATAATATTTTTTTATCTCCTTTTTTACCTGTTTTTTTAATTACTTCATCTGAAAACGGTCTTAGCCACTTATTATCAAGTCTAGATTGAAAAGAAACAATATAGTCAGATTTCTTTATTTTCAGTCTTCTAGCAATTTGCTTGGCGGTTTCATAACATGTCGCCTTGTAGCAAAATTGATTAAGTTCAGTTATGCCAGCTTCACATTTATTATCTTTACATAGGCTGTCTTCATAAACTTTATCTACATGTCTTTCAGGAAGTCCGTGAAAACTAAAAATAATTTCATCATATTCCTTAATATTATATTTTTCCCCTTTTTCTACAAAGGCATCTATAAACAACTTTTCATTGTAAAATTGTGAAACAAAATTGATTTCGGGAATCACCCACCAATATTTAATAATTTCCATAACCTCTTCAATAACGGATCCATTAGTTGCAGATGCATATTGGGGAAATAAAGGGATTACAATAATTTGTTTTAAATTTTTAAGTCTTAATTTTTCCAAAGCAACATTTAAAGACGGGTTTTTGTATCTCATAGCATATTCAACATAAAATTCTTTTCCCAGTGATTTTTGGAGTTTACTTTTTAAACTTTCAGTATGATAGATAATAGGCGAACCCTTTTCAGTCCAAAGTTCTTTATAAATTTTTGCTGAACTTGGTGCTCGGAAAGGGACAATTATCAGATTAACTAGTATTTTTCGGATCAACCAGGGGAGGTCAATAACTCTTTTGTCATTCAAAAATTGAAATAAATAGCTTCTTACATCCCCAGTTTTTGGACTATTTGGAGTTCCTAAATTCACTAAAAGTACACCGGTCTTATTCATTCTAAATCGTTTTTGAATACGTCCCAATTTTTTTATTGAGAAGTGGGTCAAATTCCATAGCTATATTTCTTATATATAATCTCGCACTATCATAAATGATAATTTTATCATTTTCAATTTTCATAAAATTTAAATCGACAAAATCTTTAAACTTTTCATTATCAAAACCAACAATCTCTTTGATTTCATCTGAATCACTTTCATATTTTTTGGCAATTTCAGAAAAATCTACATAGTAATTGCACATCACAGAGTTTATAACATCTCTGATTATCTTTTCGTTTCTTTCCAGGTTATATCCTCTTAATACAGCTGTATTTTTTTCATTAATCATTTTTATATACTGTGCTGCATTTTTGACATTTTGACTATAGGCTGAGAACAACTGTGATATTGATGAAGCCCCAAAACCATACACTTGCCCAGTTGTTCTTGTTGTGCAGTATCCCTGAAAATTTCTGTGAAGCTGATTATTATTTAGGGCTAAATAAAACTCATCGTCTGGTCTACAAAAGTGATCCATACCGATTGGTACATAGCCTGCATCAGTAAATTTTTTGTAAGCATTATTATACATTTCTGCTTTTTCCTCCGCGGACGGAAATCCAATATTTTCTAATATTTTTTGACGTGGAAGAATTGAAGGTACATGAGCATAAGAGAATGTAACTATTCTGTCTGTATTTAAGTCAATAGCTTTTTCTATGGTCTTATTAAAATTTTTGACAGTCTGAAGCGGAAGTCCATAAACCAAGTCAATATTAGTCCCTCTGAAACCTTCAGAGTGAATTTTTTCTACCATTTTAGAAATCGGACGCTTGGGTCTTCGTCTATTTATAGCATCTAAAACTTTTCCGTCAAAATCTTGGATACCTAAAGATATTCTATTAAATCCATAACTTTTCAACAATTCAATGTGTCTGTAGTCAAGATGAGCTGGACTACATTCAATAGCCATTTCATATTCATCATTAAGATTGAAACACATGAGAATTTTTTCTGTGATACGCTGAATATACTTTAATGATATTGCATTTGGTGTTCCACCTCCCCAATGTATTTGGGTCAGCTTGCGGTCATTGTTAATATATTTTGAGACAAATTCAATTTCTTTGATGAGAGCATCAACATATCTTTCTAAAAAAGGCTTTGTAAACCCAGACTCGGTTGTACATCCGCAAAAGTGGCAAATTTGTGGGCAAAAAGGAATATGAATGTAAATGGAGACGTTTTGTGGGTTCTCATTGTTTGATTTGATTACCGAGTTGATAAAATCCTTATCGTCATATTTTTCTGAAAAGTGAGTGGCAGGGGGGTAAGAGGTGTAACGTGGCCCCTTCTTATTATACTTATTTAATAATTTATTATCAATTTTCATTTTACCTGTTCCAGTTGTAGTTTTTTATCCAGTTAACAACAAAATTTACATTTTCAACGTCAATACCTGGTATGAAACCATGCCCCAAATTAAATATCCAATTAGTATTTTTTTGTCCAAAACGGGTCAAATTAATAAGATATTTTTCAATCTCTGCTTTGTCTGAGAAAAATATTCTTGGGTCCATATTCCCTTGGATTCCAACACTATTACATAGCAATGTTCGTGCCGATTCAAGCGGTAACTGCCAATCTATACTGGCTATATCACAAATGTCTTTATTTATGTTCTTAAGCCCTGTATTATAATTCTTGGGAAAAAAGATAGTTTTGCAATTTTTATTCATTGCGGCATTTAAAATTTCTTTTGAATAAGGAAGAACAATCTCAGTGTATAATTGTTCGGGGAGAATACCGCAATATGTCTCAAATAACTGGAAGCAATCAATCCCACTGTCGACTTGATTATTTACATACTCAACGGAGGCTTCTGTTATCATTTCCATTATTCTAATGCACTTTTTCTTTTCTTTATAAAAGAGTTTTATAACATGATTAAAATCTTTATTCAATTCATTTCTTCTAAACATAAAAAGGAATGTAGTTAGTGGTCCTCCGCAAAATCCAATAAGAGGTGTTTCTGGTCTCTGAATTTTAATTTCTTTGATGTTATTATAAATATAATCTAGTTTCTCAGAACTAAATCTAAGGTTTTCAATATTAATATTTTCGTCAAGAGCATTGTGAAATTTAGGTCCCTTTGAGGTAAATTCAAGCTCTAATCCCAGTGCTTTAGGAATTACTAAAATATCGGAAAAGAGAATTCCAGCATCAACACCAAGATCGTCCAAAGGAAGAAGCGTCACTTTAGCTGCCAATTCCTTATTTTGCATCATTTCATCAAAGCTATATTTCTGTTTAAGTTTTAGGTAAGAGGGTAAAATTCTACCTGCCTGCCTCATGAACCAAACTGGTGGGCGTGATGTTGCATTTCCATTAATATTTTCAATAAATATATTTTTTTTCATAAAATTGACACTAGTGATTTTTTATTAGATTGGATAATTTTTTTTATATCATTCTCACTGTATACTGACGAAATAAACATGCACTCAAACTGTGAAGGAGGTAAGTATATACCTTGGTCTAACATGGATTTAAAGTATTTTGCATATTTCTTTAAGTCACATGTAATTGCGTCGTTATAATTTTCAACTTTTTTATTATTAGTAAAAAACATAGTCATCATCGATCCAGCTCTATTTATAATTGCATTAGTTCCAGTCTCATTAATATTTTGTAAGAACCCTTCGTGAATCTTTTTTGAAATTAATTCAAGTCTATCAAACAATTTTTCATCAAGTCGATTTAATACAGAAAGTCCAGCACTCATTGCTAGAGGGTTTCCAGAGAGCGTGCCTGCCTGATAAACTGGTCCATTAGGAGCTAAATAATCCATAATATCAGATTTTCCTCCGTATGCACCAACGGGAAGCCCACCACCAATTATTTTACCCAATGTCGTTATATCGGGAATAACATTATATAATTCCTGAGCACCACCTTTTGATAACCTAAATCCACTCATTACCTCGTCAAATATTAATAATGAATTATTTTGGTCACACAAATTTCTAAGTTCTACAAGGAAGTCCTTCTTTGACTCAACAAGTCCCATATTTCCTGCTACAGGTTCTATTATAACGGCCGCAATTTTATCAGGATTTTTTTTAAATTGTTCAGAAACAGATTCAATTGAATTAAACTCAGCAATAACAGTATCTTTAGCTGTATTTCTGGTCACCCCTGGACTGTCTGGTAATCCTAAAGTCATAGCTCCTGAGCCTGCCTTTATCAAAAAGCTATCTCCATGACCATGATAGTTACCTGCAAATTTTAAAATTAAGTTTTTAGATGTATATCCTCTGGCAAGTCTTATAGCACTCATTGTTGCCTCTGTACCTGAATTTACCATTCGCACTTTTTCGATTGAAGGAACAAATTCAATAATTTTTTTTGCCATTTCAGATTCGATCACTGTTGGAGCACCATAAGTTGTCCCTCTTTTTAAATATTCATTAATTTTAGACTGGGTTTTTTTGTCAGCATGTCCAAAAATAAGCGGCCCCCATGATGAAATACAATCAATGTATTCATTTCCGTCAATATCATAAACCTTACTACCTTTTCCATAATCAAAGAAAACTGGGTTACAATTAACACTTTTAAAAGCTCTAACTGGCGAATTAACACCCCCTGGTATTAATTCTTGAGATTCAACAAACGCATTTGTACTATTATTATACTTCATTATGGTTTAAATATTTAGCAACATCCAAGGCATGATAGCTTATAATTGCATTTGCGCCTGAACGTTTGATTGAATATAATATCTCGAGTATTGTTTCCATTTCACTTATATAGTTATTTTCTGATGCACTTTTAACCATTGAGTATTCTCCACTTACATTATAGGCAATTACAGGAATATTAAATCTTTTTTTGATTTTAAATATTATATCTAAATAAGAAAGAGCAGGTTTTATTATAATTACATCAGCTCCCTCATTAATATCTAATTGAACTTCGTTAATTGCTTCTTCAGAATTCTTAAAATTCATCTGATATGTTTTTCTGTCACCAAAAGTTGGACTACTTTTAGCAGCTTCTCTAAAAGGTCCATAAAACGCTGATGAGTATTTTACTGAGTATGGAAATATGGGTGTTTTTTCAAAGTTATTGTCATCTAAAATTTCCCTTATTGCTTTAACTCTTCCATCCATCATATCAGAGGGGGCTAGTGCGTCAGCACCACTTTTAGCTAAAACCAGTGATTGACTTGAAAGAGTTTTTAGGGTGGTATCATTATCGACGTCATTATTTACTAAAGTTCCACAATGACCGTGTTTTGTGTATTCACAATTACACACATCTGCAATAACAAAAAGTTTATCACCAAACTTATTCTTAATCTCTTTTATAGCCCTTGGAACAATACTCTTTAAACTACATGAAACTTTTCCTGTCTCATCTTTATTTTTTGGTATTCCAAACAGAATTATTGATTTTATTTTATTAAGAATCAGTTCATTACATAATTCCAACGCTTGATCAATTGAATATCTATATTGTCCTGGCATGGATTCGATTGGTTCTTTATTTTTACTTCCTTCAATAATAAATATTGGATATATTAAATCAGATGAGCTAAGATTGACATCTTCAATCATATTTCTAAGTATTTTATTATACCTAAGTCTCCTTAATCTGTTGGTTGGGAATTTCATATTTGGTTGAAGTATCTAATTATTGATTCAGAAATACCCTCATAAGATTGCATCTTTGAGGTTAGCATACAGTCATGTCCTTTAGAGTTAATGTATTTCGTAGTGGTATTTCCTATACTTATGATATTTGTATTTTTTGCATCGTAAAATTTGATAAAAGCATCAAATGCTGAGGGGCTAGTAAATACTGTAAAAGTATTTTTTGACATAAGCATTTTTTTTAGCCTCTCATTGTAGCTTCTTACCAAATTTGTTTCGTAAACGTTTAGCCTATCAACATTACAAAAATTACCAAGTTTTAAATTAAAATCATTATTGGCAATTTCTCCCTGAACAAGTAAAACTTTTCTTCCGTTAATCAACTTATTTTTTTTCAATTCACTTGCCATTAATGTAGAATAATTCCTTTTGGGTGTGAAGGCTGACTTAAATCCGTATTCATTTAAGATTTTTTCGGTTTTATTACCAATACATATAAATTTCATATCATTGGGAATATCAACTTTATCAAGAAAGTTTTTTACTCCATTTTTTGAGGTAAAAACTATATAGTCATAAATTTTTAAATCCTTATGATTAAAATCGATAGGGTTGATATTAATTAAAGGGAAATGATGAATTTGAAGGTCATTACTTAAGAGACTTTTAAAGCCAGTTATGTCACCCTCATTTGTCAAAATTATGTGTTTTATAATTTTTGGTGATAGTTTAGACATTATTTGTTTAGCCAATTTTACTCCGATGTTTTTATGATCTCCTATCTCTTTGATCATACTTCCAGAAACATATTTACCAATTGTATGGTCGAATATTTTCCCTTTAATTTTTAATTTATTTTTTTCAAAAATGCACAAAACAGCATCTGGGGATGAGCATCCACCACCAACGGTTTTTAAAAAATTTCTTTCCTCATTTACACAAATTTCTGTTGATTCGTGCTGAATTTTTTTTAGGATTGAAAATGTTTTTTTATCATTTTTTCTGAATTCCACAGCGAGTGCACCCTGGCCTGCTGCAGGGGTCATTTCATTAATATTGAAACTTTTCGAAACTCTATTTTCCAAACCTAATCTTTTTAAACCAGCTGCAGCTAGTATAATTCCATCATATTCTCCGTTGTCAAGTTTTTTGATTCGGGTCTCAACATTTCCCCTTATACTTTTAATCTGTAAATCTTTATTAATCATTTGTATTTGTTTCTTCCGTCTTACAGAAGATGTACCGATCAGTTTTAGTCCCTTGATACTTTTTTCTTTCAATTCTTTTTTTGTTACAAGAACATCCATTGGGTCTTCTCTCTCAGTAACAGTGAAAGAACTTAAATTTGAATTTCCCTCAGAAGGTAAATCTTTTAAGCTGTGAACAGCGATATCGATGGAATTATTTAATAATTCATTTTGAATTTCACTAACAAAAAACCCTTTATCAATAATTTTATTTAAATCCTTATCAAGTAAGATGTCACCCTTGGTTTTTATTTTTTTCAAAACAAATTTTATTGAAGGATTTATTTCCTTTAATTTGTTAATGACATAATTTGTCTGCTTCAGGGCAAGCTTACTAGCTCTAGTACCAACAACCAACTTATTAATCATCAGTAAAAATTTTATTGATGATTTTTAATGCCTCAGTGTTTTTACCATTTTCACTGACAGTTATAATTTTTTTAACTAGTCTATCAGAAAACTTATCATATATTTCTTTCAAATCTTTATTGTTGCTTTCTTGATTTTCAGTGCTGAACATAAGGTCTTTTAAATCCTTTTTTATGGAAATTATACTAGGTCTTAATTCTCTTGAATCAAGCCATTGATCATATTCACTAACATATTTTTTTATTAGCTCTTCCGCTTTTTCAATTTCAGAAATCCTTTTGTTGTAATTTTCATTAACCTTGTCTTTGAGCTTATCAAGATCAACAAGTTCAACTTTATTGTAATTTTTATTAATCACTATGTTCCTGGGAACTGATAGATCTACTAATATTATATTTTTAAGTCTTTTTTCGTCAATATCAGAAAGATCTATATCGGTTAGAAGTGGTTTTTTGGAAGAAGTGCTAAAAATAACTATGTCAATGGTTTCCAACATCTTTTTCCATTCCGAAAACTTAACAAACTTTAGATCAAACTTTTCAATTAGGTGAGACGTGTTAGATTTAGTTCTGTTTGTTATGAAAATATTTCCAAACCTTTTCGAAAAAAGCTGTTTAATTGACAACTTTGAAGTTCTTCCGGCACCAACGCATAGTATTGATAAGTCCTCGGAATTTTCAATATTTCCAATTTGGTCAATCGCTGCAGAACTTACAGAAATACCACCTTTATCGATTTCAGTGTTCGTTCGTATAAATTTACTGGCTTCAAGACATTTTTGAATCATCCTTTCAATAGCGGAGCTTAGCATGTTGTTTTTCTTGCAAATATTATAAGCGCCCTTAATCTGGTCTACAATTTGAAATTCGCCAATAATCATCGATTCTAGGCCACTTGATAATCTAAATAGGTGTTCAGAAATTTCGGATGATCCTTGTTTTTTTTTGATATACGGTCTTAAGCCATCGTTAAACTTTTTTAGTTTGCCAAGAGTCATAATTACGGAATGAAATGCTTTGTTTTGATTCTTTTGTGAATCTTCGGTTTCGAAGTAAAGTTCTGTTCTATTGCAGGTTGAGATTATAAAGAGACCTTTGAGCGATATTCTTTTATTTATTAGTTTGAATATTTTTTCATATTCATCAGGATATATATAAAAAAGCTCTCGGATTTTTAACGGTGCTATTTTGTAATTTATACTAATTAATCCTAACATAAAACTTTAATAATTTGCAAAGATAAATGCAAATTTTATATTTAAAGTAACGCTAGAAGTTCTTTTATTTTGCTATGAGTTCAATCTGTTAATTGATTCTCATTCTAAATAATATAACGTTTACAGATATATTTGTAACACACCCTAAATTTTTTTAAATTTTTTTTATTTTTATTTAGATTGAATCTAAACTATTACATATATTTGCACCTTGAAATTTAAAAATTAAAACAAATTATGAAAAATTTAATTTACAAGTCAATGATATTATCATTGGCAATTTTTGTTTTTTCTTGTGATAATGATGACAACGATAATGATAATGGTGGTAACAATATAGTAGCACCTACATCTTATGAGTTTTCTAGAAATGGTGAAACTTCTGTAAGTTTCTCAGGTCAAACAACAAGATTGACACAAGCTGAAGAATTATATTCTGCATTAAATTCTAGTGAAGCTACTGCAAGTGGTTTAGATATGATGTTTAACGGAGATAATGGTTCATCTGCTGGTTTTGCTGATGCATCACTTAATGGTACATCAAAAATTATTGGTAGTAAGACTGCGTCATCTACTTTAGCTGGTAGTGCAACTACTAAACAAATGTTTGATGATATGATCGTAGACTATGCAAGTAATGTAGTACCTAACTGGACAAGCGATGCTGGTCCAGGTCAACCAGGTGCAATTTCTACACCGGACGGTGCTTCTACTTATCATTTAAATGGTGCAGGTCAAGAAATTGATCAGTTATTCTTTAAAGGTTTAATTGGAGCTTTCACACTAGATCAAATCGTAAACAATTACATTCACCCAAATCAGCTAGATTCTGGTACTAGAGTTGAAGATAACGATAATGATGTTTTATCAGATGGTAAAAACTATACTGACATGGAGCATAAGTGGGACGAAGGTTTTGGATATTTATATGGTCTTGAAGGCGATAATTTAGCCAATGCTGGAGGTAGCCCATCTGGTTCTGGAAGTTTATTGATGAAATATTTCAAGAAAGTGAACGATGAAGGCGGATATGAGCCAGGTATTGGTCAAGTTGTATATGATGCATTTATCATGGGTAGAACAGCCATTGTAAACAAAGATTATGATCTTAGAGATCAGCAAGCTGCTATCATCAAGGTTGAATTATCAAAAGTTATCGGATACTATGCGATACATTACATGAATGACTATGTAGCGAAGCTTGAAGCTGGTAATGTTGCCAAGGCACACCACTCTCTTTCAGAGGGTTGGGGATTCCTTCTAAGTTTACAGTTTACTAACAATGGAAATGATGAACCATTTATGGACAAAGCTACTGTTGAGTACTTTTTAGCCAACTACATGGGTGATTTCCATAACATGAATCCAGCTGTGTTAACTGCACCTGCATCTTCACAGTACCCTGGAATGATTGCTCTAGTTAAGCAAGCTTTTGAGGCTAATGGAGTTACATTAAACATTGACTAAAAACTTGATGAATTGGTACAAGTTTTACCAATTTATTTTTTTTGTTTTCTAAATTTTGAGAGGGAAGTAGTGTTTGTCACTATTTCCTTTCTCTGTTTAGATTAGTTTTTACCTATATTTGTATTATTATGAAACACTTTAATTTATTTTTATTACTTTCTTTTTTTATTATTATATCATGTTCTGAAAATGATAATAATTCTTCATCAGATGGCTATGACAGGTCATTGTTACTAAGTAATGTGGTTAACAATATAATGATCCCTGCACATCAAAATTTTGATAATGAGCTAGAGTTATTTGAATCGACTGTAAATTCCTTTACACAGGAAAGAACTATGTCAAATTTAGAAACTATGCAAGACCAATTTATTGAAACCTACAAATCATGGCAACATGTGGAGATGTTCAATATTGGATATGCCGAAGAAATATTTTATGCATCAAAAATGAATATTTACCCAGCAAATATCACAAGAATATCTCAAAATATTAATTCTGATAATGTGGATTTAGATGGTAATTCAAATCAGTTTTCAGCTCAGGGATTTCCTGCACTGGATTATTTATTATATGGAATTGCAGAAAATAATACACAGATTCTAGATATTTATTCGCCTGACAATAATTTAACATTAGCTTACTTAAATTTATTGGTGAGTAAAATGGTTGATAATACGGATTCAGTTATAAATTACTGGAATACAAATAAAGAAACTTTTATAAACTCAACGGGAAACACTTCAACATCAAGTTTAAACAAGCTTGCAAATGATTTTGTTTACTATTATGAAAAGGGTCTTAGAGCTAATAAAATTGGTATTCCTGCAGGTGTATGGTCAGGACAGCTTCCACAAAATGTAGAGGCTTATTACAAATCAGATATTTCAAAAATATTAGCTGTCGAAGCATTACAAGCAAGTGCAGATTTTTTTAATGGTATCCATTTTGGAGAATCTCAAACAAATGGTGAGGGTCTTTATGATTACTTGGCTTATTTGGACGATACAAATTATTCGGATTCCTCAATGTTCCTAGGACTACAAGATGATATAGTTGAATCATTTGATAACTCAATGGTTAAAATCAATTTATTAAATGATAATTTTGCTTTACAGGTACAAACAGATAACATGAAAATGCTTGAAGCATATGATGCAATACAACAAGGTGTTGTAAGGCTTAAAACAAATATGTTATCTATTCTAGGTATCGCTGTTGATTATTATGATGCTGATGGAGATTAGGATAATTTAAAATGATAAATAATTTATCGGAGTACTTTAAAAAAGAATCCTATCCTCACTCACTAGCATTATACAGAATCGGTTTTGGTATTCTGGTAATGTATAGTCTAATTAGATTTGCTTATAACGGCTGGATTGAATCACTTTACTTAGAGCCAGATTTCCATTTTTCATATTTAGGATTTTCTTGGGTTAAACCCATTGGTGTTTACACGTATTTAATTTTTCTGATATGTTTTTTTTCAGCATTATTTGTGACTATTGGATATAGATATAAATATGCGATTATAATCCTTTTTTTAAGTTTTACTTACATTGAGTTGATGGATAAGACAACTTATCTAAATCATTATTATTTGGTTAGTTGTATCTCCTTTTTAATGATTTTTCTTCCATGTGCAAGCTATTTTTCTGTAGATAAGAATGATAATACTAAGGTTCCTAAATGGACTATTGACTCATTAAAACTTTTGATAATCATAGTCTATTTGTATGCTGGCTTAGCAAAAATAAATTCTGATTGGCTAATTCACGCTCAGCCTTTGAAAATCTGGTTAAGAGCAAAATATACTATACCGCTGATTGGGGAAACTTTACTTCAGAAAAATTTTTCATATTATTTGTTTAGTTGGGGTGGAATGATTTATGATTGCATTATACCCTTCTTACTCCTATTCAAAAGAACTAGAAATTTTGCATTTTTTATGGTTATAGCATTTCATGTAATGACTAGGGTTTTATTCCCACCTATTGGAATGTTCCCTTATATTATGATATTTAGCTGCATAATATTTTTTGATAGTAGTTTACATAAAAAAATTCTTGATTTTATTAATTCTTTTTTTAGATTAAAAATTAATAAAACAGAAAAATTTAAGACCGTAAATAATTTTTCGTTAAATAACAGATTTACAATACCTGTTGTGGCATTATTTTTTCTGTTTCAAATCATATTTCCTTTGAGAAGTAATTTTTACCAAGGTGAACTATTTTGGACGGAGCAAGGATATAGATTTTCGTGGAGGGTAATGTTAATTGAAAAAGCAGGCTACACTACTTTTAAGATCGTCGATAATCAAAATGATAAATTTTTTATGGTTAATAATATGGAATTTCTTACTCCCTTTCAGGAAAAACAAATGAGTTTTCAGCCTGATATGATTTTGGAATACGCACATTACCTTGGAGATACATTTAAAAAAAGGGGTTTCGAGGATGTTTCGGTTTATGCCGAAAGCTATGTAACTTTAAACGGAAGACCAAGTAAAAGATTTATTGACCCAACAGTTGATTTATACAAAATAAAAATTGATTTAAAACATAAAAAATGGATTATCCCAATTAAAGATGACATCAAAAGTTTATTATAAAATACTGCTAATCCTTCTGATTTCAAATCAGACTATTTTATCTCAAGAGATCCTCTCAGGTTATATCCTAGATATACAAACAAATGAGACTATCAGTGGTGTCAAAGTATATTCAAATTCAAGAGGTTTGGTAGATATTTCAGATGAAAACGGATATTATTCATTTGAAGCCACTAAAGTTGAAATGATTAGTTTCTACATGGAAAACTACCTGGTAAATCAGCGTTTATTAAATCAAAATGAAACTATTTACTTAGAACCATTAATCGAAAACTTAGACGAAATTCAAATTATCGCTAGAAATGAAAAGATTTTTTCACTTCAAAGACTTAATGCGGTAGAGGGAACAAGCATATTTGAGGGCAAAAAAAGTGAAGTTGTTTTGGTTGACCAAAGTATGGCAAACTTGGCTAGCAATAATTCTCGACAAATTTATTCACAGGTTGCAGGTTTGAATATATTTCAAAATGACGATGCTGGTCTACAATTAAATATAGGAGGAAGAGGTTTAGACCCTAATAGAACATCCAATTTTAATACAAGACAAAATGGTTACGACATAAGTGCTGATGTTCTTGGCTATCCAGAGAGCTATTACTCTCCACCATCTGAGGGTTTGAGTAATATACAAATAGTTAGAGGTGCAGCTTCTTTACAGTACGGAACTCAATTTGGAGGGCTTGTCAATTTTGTAATAAAAGAGCCAAAAATAAATCAAAAAGAAGAATTCATATTTAGAAATTCTTTGGGTAGTAATAATCTGTATACCAATTTTTCAAGCTACATGGGTTCAACTAAAAAATTTAGATATTATTCCTATTTTAACTTTAAACAGGGTGATGGTTTTAGAGATAACTCTTATTTTAACTCAAAAAACTTTTTTATTAGAGCTATATATGATCTAAATAAAAGCACAAAATTATCCTTCGACTTTACTTACTTCACATATTTATCTCAGCAAGCAGGTGGATTAAATGACCAGATGTTTTTTAATGATCCTTTTCAAAGTAATAGAGCAAGAAATTGGTTTAATGTTGATTGGCTTCTGTATAACCTAAGATTTGATCATGAATTTGATTTAGAAAAATCTATTTCTGTTAGTCTTTTTGGTTTAAACGCTACACGAAATGCCCTAGGTTTTAGAGTAAATAGAGTAGATCAGGTTGACAGTAATGGTCCTCGAGATTTAATAAGTGGTGATTTTAATAATTTTGGCTTCGAGATTAAGTTTTTAAGTAATTATGATCTATTTAATAAAGACGCGATTTTTGTTTTAGGATCAAAATTATATTCTGCAACTAATTTTAGTAAACAAGGTCCAGGGTCAGATTTTAACGATGCAGATTTTAGTTTTTACAATGATAATTTTCCAGCCTATTCCAACCAATCAGATTACAAATACCCAAATAGAAATATTTCAATTTTCGGAGAGAATATTATAAATATTAGTGACAAGCTTTCTGTTACACCTGGATTTAGATTAGAATACATTAACACCAAGGCGAGAGGGCAATATGAAAGAATTGTTCAGGATGCAGCGCTAAATGTTATTCAACACGATACCATTCTTGAAAACAGAAATAATGAGAGGTTATTTTTATTAAGCGGAGTAGGTGTATCGAAAAAATTTGACAATGATACAGAATTATATGCCAATTTCTCACAAAACTACCGTTCTGTGACATTTGCTGACATCAGTACTGTAAACCCAGCTTATGCAATTGACCCAGAAATATCGGATGAAAACGGTTACACAGTTGATATGGGTTTAAGGGGTAACTACAATAATTATTTTAGTTTTGACGCCAATATTTTCCATTTAGCTTATAATAACAGAATTGGATTTGTTCAAAAACTGTTTGATGACGGTAACGTTAAGGCATATAGAACTAATACTGGAGATGCTAATATTTATGGATTAGAAAGTTTAATTGACCTTAATTTGAGAAAAATTTTCGGATTAAATTCTAGCTATATCTTTAATACTTTTCTAAATTTTTCTGTAATTGATTCAAAATATGTAAGTTCAGATGAGCCAGGAGTAGAGGGCAAGGAAGTTGAATTTGTTCCTAAGTATAATATTAAGTATGGAATTAAATTTGGTTACAAAAATTACACATCTTATCTTCAGTATTCGTATCTGTCAAGCCAATTTTCAGATTCATCAAATTCTATTGAATCTAACCTGAGTGGTGTGATAGGTCAAATTCCGGCTTATGGTATTTTAGATTTATCAATGAATTATAAATTTGGAAAAATAAAACTTGAAACGGGAATAAATAATATTTTAAATAATTTTTATTTTACAAGAAGAGCCACAGGATATCCTGGTCCTGGAATTATACCGTCTCCACCCAGAAACTATTATTTAACACTCCAATATAAATTTTAGAATGGAAAAAATAATAATTGTTTTTGATGGTTTTTGTGTGCTATGTAATAATTATGTAAGATGGCTCTCTGACAGAAACCCTGAAAAAAATATATATTTTACCAATTTTGATAGTGTTTACATAAAAAAGAATTATCCAAAATTAAATTTAGGTGATACCGTATTCATCATTACAGAGAGGAATCAGATTCTGGAACGGTCTGAGGCAATCAAGTACTGTTTAAAATATGTCAAGCTTAATTATTTTTTGAAAACTATAATTAAATTATCACCAAATGCTATATTGGATGTTTTCTATCGTATTATTGCTGCAAATAGATATAGATTATTTGGAAAATTAGAGGTTTGTTCCATTCCAGATGATATCAGTCAAGAAAATATCTTGTTTTAGTCAAATGTTGTTGCCCCTTCATTGGGTTGATAAACATAGTTGAATGTATAATATCTGCTCTGATCAGTAAATGCATCTGGATTTTCAGGAGCACCTAGATAATAGCTCAAAATTTCAACTTTAGCATATTTATTATCGTGTGTTCTGAATACTAAAATTTTTCCAGGAGTTGGACTTATTATGTGATTTGGAGGCCCAGAATAGGTGTACCATCCGTTTCCACTACCAGTTGGAATAGCATATGAATTTTGAGAATCTTCTGTAAGTAAAGATATTTCCACTATTTCCATTTCGTTCATAGTGCCCTCAAAAATATAGGCAGCACCATCACCATTCCTTTCGGGCTCACCTTCTGTGCCCATAGACTCACCTCCATTAACGATAATAGATGTTCCTCTAAAGGCTATGTCCCAGTTAGTTTCACTGTCAGTTTGAATACCATTTTCAAAATTAAATTTTGTAAATGGCCCAGATGCGCCAACAGGTGAACCTTGACCACCTTCTAGGGGTGCATGAAGATCTTCAACGGTTATACTGATAGTATCTATTCCGATATTATTGTCATCCTCACAGCTAAAAGTAAATAGTAAAATAAAAGAGATTGTAAAAAATTTGATAGTTTTCATAATTATTATTTTAGATTGTATTTGGCACGTAAAAAGTAAATTCTTCCGCTTAGATTTGAAATATTTTGTCTGTCAAAATAGTTAAAAATATTTTCTATTCCCGCTGAGAGGGATATTCTTTGATTAATTAATTTATTCAAACTTACATTAGCAGTAAAATAACCATTAACAAATTCATCATATTTATCTAAATAATTATTAGAATTACTGTCATATAATCCATATTTACTTCTGTATCTCAATCTTAAGCTTGAGTTGAATTTATTTTCTAAATTATTGTAATTTATTTTAAATATAGCCATGTGTCTAGATCTATTATACAAACCAAAATAATCAGATTTTTTTAATCTGAAAGCAGAGGATACCGGGGTCAATCTTGCAAATACTTCACCATTATCAAATGCTTTTCTTGCATCTAGGTCGTATGCATAAAGAAGCTGATAACCCAAAGATATTTTAAAGTTATTATTTGGTTTATATTTTGTTTCAATCTCAACACCATATGTGGATACCTCATTGATATTGTAGTATGAGAAGACGTTTTGTCCGTTTGTTTTATTAGCTATTACTCGGTAATCAATTAAATTTCTGGTAGAATTATTAAAAAAATTTCCTGAAAATTTAAAGTTCTTTAAAAATGATGTTTCAAACCCAATGTTTACACTGAAAGAACTCTCGGGTGATAAAGAATTGTCAAATTCTTCCAAAGGAACAACAATGTTTAAGATTTGCCCTTCATCAATGAGTTGACTCATCACATCGTTAACAACATTATACCCTATTACCGAATAGCCAATTGTTGAATTAGAAAAGTTAAAGTAAAGCTGTCTAAAATCTGGAGCTTTGAACCCATATCCTGTAGAAATTTTTACAAGATTATTATCATCAAATTCAAAAATTCCTGAAAACTTTGGACTTATTTGTGATTTATACTCATCAAACTTATCATATCTACCCCCAAATAATAAATTTATTTTTTCAAGAGGGCGATAATCATATTGAAAATAAATGAACGGAGAATTTTGTTTCGGCTTAATATCGAAATAAGTTCTGTCCAAAGACTCATACCTATTTCCAATTCCAACTATAATATTATTCTTATCAGAAATTTCATAAATTGATTTTATTTCAGGCTTAATAAGGGTTTGGTCATAAAAACTTTCACTAAATCTATTACCATTTTGATCATCAAGAAATTCATCACCATAAAATGAATTAAAATATATTTCTAAGTCAGTGTTGAATTTTTTTGTTTTATGATTCATTTTCAAATTAATATTCTTTTCAGAAATATTAGTTTCCCCTGACAATGTGATTGAAGCAATATTATCAATTATTTGATTATAATATCTAGAATTTATACTGATTGTAAATTTATCATTTAGATCATAGCCTAATTTTAATTGCGTTGTAATATTTTTGAACTCATTTACTGTGTTTAACTCGTCTGTTTCATCTAAATCATATCCATCACTTGAGAATGTATTTACAAATAATGAGCTGGTAAATTTTTGACTTTTATAACCTAAAGAAAAATTGTTGTCTATTGTGTTGTGAGTTTCATAAGAACCTGAGATATCAGCGTTAAACCCATTTGCTGGCTCCTCGGTTATAATATTTATAACACCTGCTAGTGCTTCATTGCCATATAGGCTGGAGGAAGCACCTCTAACTATCTCAATTTGTTTAATATTCCCAACACTAATTCTATTCAAGTCGAGGGTACCAGCAGATCTTCCAATGAGGGGTTGATTATCTATCAAAACCAATGTATATTCAGAGTCTAGGCCTTGGATTTGAATCCCTTCACCACCTCCAAAATCAGAAACTGTCATTAAACCAAGCTCCTCATTTATTACATCAGTTAACCTGGTCGCACTGGTCCTTTCAATTTCTTCTTTTTTTATAATTGATGCATTTAGCGGAATTGATGAAAGTATTCTTTTAGTTTTTGTTGCTGTAATTATTATTTCATCAAGATTATTTTTTATTGAGTCATTTTGAGAAAGCACAGATTGACTCATGATACTTTTTGACAGAAGAATTACAATAAAACAAAAAATAGATCTTTTAATCAATATCAAATTTTTTATAAATATAATTAAGGGTATATAATTTAAAATAACGCTTAGAGTTCTTTTTTATATGACAAGGTTCAATTTTAATAAAAAGTAGGATGATAAGAAAGTCGAGGCTGAAAAGTTAAAAAAAGTGACCTGGCTGGGGCTCGAACCCAGGACCCTCTCCTTAAAAGGGAGATGCTCTACCAACTGAGCTACCAGGTCAAATTTAATAAGTTTAAGGCTGCAAATATAAAATGTTTAATTTATATTACAATGCATTTAATAAAGAATTAATGAATATAGTTTTAATTGGGTACATGGGTTCGGGAAAATCTAAAATCGGCTCTCAATTAGCTTATAAACTTGGTGTCAATTTCATCGATTTGGACCAGTATATTGAAAAAAATGAGAATGCTTCTATCAATAATATTTTTGAGCAATCAGGAGATATATATTTTAGAAAAGTAGAATCAAAATACTTAAACAAATGTCTTTCAGAAAATAAGAATTTTGTACTTTCAGTTGGTGGAGGAACACCCTGTTATAATAACAATATTAGTATTATTAATTCCAATAATAACATTTCAATTTATCTCAAAAATAATAATATTGATCTTTCTAAAAGACTGTATAAAAATAAAAATGACAGACCTCTAATTTCTGGGATTGAATCAGAAGAAAAAATGGTTGAATTTGTTTCGAAACATCTTTTTGAAAGAGAGTTTTATTATAATAGAGCTATTATCACAATTGACTGTTACAACAAAGATTTTAAAACAATTTGCGATTTAATAATTTCAAATTTAGACTAAATAGGCCTCAATCTTATCTCCATTGATACTTACCTCTACTTTATTTTGAATTGAAGTTGATAGAGATAATCCTTTAAAATCAGCTTTTATGGGATATTTTTTATGATTTCTGTCTACTAAAACTACGGTTTTTAAACCTTTAAGCCTGGTATTTAAAAAATACTTGACTGTATACATCAGTGTAGCACCAGAGTTTAATACATCATCTATAACAATAACTGATTTATTTTGGAATTTTTCAGAATTTAAAGATGTAGATATTTCATTCAAGGGGTTATTTTTGTCAATTTTTACATTACACATTTTAACTTTGATATCTGAAATTTTATTTATTTCGTCATGTATTTTTTTTGCAATGATGAACCCTTTTCTTTCGATCCCAGCAATAATGATTTCATTTTCAGTAATATTTGATTCAATAATTTGAAGTGAAATTCTCTTAATCTTTTTATTTATTGATATGTGATCTAAAATTTTTTTCCTGTCCATAAAAGAATGTTAAATAAATAAATTATATTCTTTATAATTGTATTTTTGCTGACAAAGTTAAATTAATCTATGAAATTAAAACTATATATCTTATTAATTGCGGTTTTGCTCATAGGATATTCATGTGGAGATGATGATGATGATGGTCTGGTAGAGGTTCCTGAAGCTGACAGAACCGAACAACAGGCTATAGATAACGACTCACTTGTTAACTTTTTACAAACTCATTACATTGATGAATCTCTTTTAATGAATAATTCCGAAGTTTCTTTTAACGATATTGAGATCACAGAATTACCAGACGATGGAGAATTACCAAACCCGGATGATAATACATTACTTATCGATTTGGTTGAAGTCTTAACTACAACATATTTTGATGCGGAGTATGAATACTATATTTTAAAAATTAATCAAGGTGGAGCAGAAAACTCCCCAAATTTTTCCGATAAGGTTCGAGTGTCATATGAAGGAACTTTAATGGACGATACTGTATTTGATAGTTCTGTAACTCCGGTAGATTTCGATCTTACTTCAACAATTGCAGGTTGGGGTAGGGTATTGCCAGAATTTAATAATGCTGAGGGATTTACAATAAATTCAGATGGAACAGTAACTTATAATAATCCAGGAATAGGTGTAATGTTTTTACCATCAGGATTGGGCTATTTTTCTGCTGCTGCAGGTACAGTTCCTGTTTATTCAAATTTGATTTTTAAGTTTAAGGTATTTCAATCAGAGGTTAATGACCATGATTTTGACAATGTACCTTCGCACCTAGAGGATATTAATGGTGATTATGATTTAACCAATGATAATTCGGATGATGATACTTTTGCTGACTTTGTAGACAGTGATGATGATAACGATGGTACTTTGACGATAGATGAGGACCTAGAGCCAGACTCTGATTTAACTGTTGATCGTGATGGAGATGGAGACCCTACTAATGATATTGGGGACGGAGACCCTACTAATGATGATACCGACGGGGATGGAATACCAAATTATCTTGATTCTGATGATTCTGCGTCTAGGGATGACTAGTACTATTTTCTAGCAATAACTTTTTTAACTTTTTTAACAATTGAATCCGCATTCAATCCGTATTTTTCCATTAGTTCTGCTGGTGTGCCAGATTCACCAAATGTATCATTTGTAGCTACAAACTCTTGGGGTAAAGGTAAATTTTTTGCCAAAACCCTAGAAATACTTTCACCCAGCCCACCTAAAAAATTATGTTCCTCAGCTGAAACAATACATCTGGTTTTTTTAACCGAATCAAGTATTATTTTTTTATCTAAGGGTTTAATAGTGTGAATATTTATTACTTCGGTAGTGATTCCAGATTCATTTAAAATTTTCGCAGCTTCAATTGATTCCCAAACAAGATGTCCAGTAGCAACAACGGTTACATCATTGCCTTCGGTTAGTTTAATTCCTTTACCAATTTCAAACTTCTGATTTGGGTCTGTAAATACAGGAACCTTTGGTCTACCGAATCTTAAATAAACAGGACCTTTGTGATCTGCTATAGCTAGAGTAGCCGCTTTTGTTTGATTGTAGTCACATGTATTAATAACTGTCATCCCAGGCAGCATTTTCATCATCCCTACATCTTCAAGAATTTGATGTGTAGCACCATCTTCGCCAAGTGTTATCCCAGCATGGGAGGCACAAATTTTAACATTTTTACCAGAATAGGCAATTGATTGTCTTATTTGATCATAAACCCTACCAGTTGAAAAATTAGCAAAAGTTCCTGTAAAAGGAATTTTTCCGCCGATCGTAAGACCTGCTGCAATCCCCATCATGTTAGCTTCAGCAATTCCAACCTGAAAAAATCTATCAGGGTGATTATTTTTGAACTCATTCATTTTTAGAGAGCCGGTTAAATCAGCACAAAGTGCGACTACATTTTTATTATTTAACCCAAGTTCTGTAAGTCCATCTCCAAATCCACTTCTGGTATCTTTTTTTTCTGTATATGTGTAATTTTTCATATTAGTAGTCTCCTAGCGTTTCTTCATTTTGACTTAAAGCTATTTCTAGTTGGTCATCATTGGGTGCTTTTCCATGCCATTCGTGGGTGTGCATCATAAAATCAACACCATTTCCCATTACGGTTTTTAATAATATACACACAGGTTTTTGGTTGAAACACTTTGATTTAGCTAACTTTAGCTTATCCTTGATTTCGTCAATATCATTACCGTTATCACATTCAATTACTTCCCAACCAAAAGCACTGAACTTATTTTTCAAA
The DNA here is from genome assembly GCA_902626585.1 of uncultured Bacteroidota bacterium. Classification (GTDB taxonomy): domain Bacteria; phylum Bacteroidota; class Bacteroidia; order Flavobacteriales; family Flavobacteriaceae; genus MED-G13. The sequence goes on along the minus strand of CACOGA010000005.1, from coordinate 20,661 downwards.
TCTCCCAGGTTCAAAACATCTTCTGTTGAGCCATCAATTTGTTGACCATTTAAATCGATTGTGGCTATAATATTGTCAATCTTATTCGATGAGGCAAACATGATAGCTTCCCAATTTTGTCCTTCCTGTAATTCTCCATCTCCCATTAGACAGTATACTAAATTTTTATCACCATTTAATTTTTTTGATAATGAAGCACCAACCGCTACAGATAGCCCCTGACCTAAAGATCCCGATGCAATCCTTACACCTGGAAGACCTTCGTGGGTCGTTGGGTGACCTTGCAATCTTGAGTTAATTAATCTAAATGTGTTAAGCTCATTTATTTCAAAATAACCACATCTTGCAAGAACGCTATAAAAAACAGGGGATATATGTCCGTTGCTTAAAAAAAATATATCCTCATCTTTACCATCCATAGAAAAAGTTTTGTTCCTATTCATTTCTGAATTGAATAAGGTAACCAAAAATTCTGTACAACCCAGCGATCCTCCTGGGTGGCCTGAATTTACTTTGTGGACCATTCTAAGAATATCTCTTCTTGTCTGAACGGTTATTTTTTTTAGGATTTCAGAGTCAATCATGCGTTTATTTATAGGATAAAGCAATTTAAATTAATGTGTTTCATTAATAAAATTATTTAATGAGCATTTATTAACAATTATACTTTTTTAGTAACATGAATATTTTATGCAACTATCTTAATTATATTTGTTAATATATGACTCCCACCTTTAAATTAGAATATAAGGATAATTTAACCAAAGCTAGAGTTTGTACAATAAAAACTAGTCATGGTGAAATCAATACACCAGTTTTTATGCCGGTTGGAACACTAGGAACAGTCAAAGGTCTACATCAAAAAGAACTTAAAGAAGAGATAAAAGCGGATATTATTTTAGGAAACACATATCATCTATACTTAAGACCCGGTATCGAGGTTATTGAAAAAGCGGGTGGTATACATAAGTTTATAAATTGGGAAAATAATATTTTAACTGATTCTGGTGGATACCAGGTTTATTCCCTGGCCTCAAACCGGAAGATAAAAGAAGATGGCGTTGAATTTAAAAGTCATATTGACGGTAGTAAGCACTTTTTTTCGCCAGAAGGAGCCGTCGATATTCAAAAATCAATAGGTGCAGATATTATTATGGCATTTGACGAGTGTCCACCATATCCATGTGATTATAGTTATGCTAAAAATTCTATGAATCTTACTCACAGATGGCTGGATAGATGTATTAAAAGATTCAATAGTTGTCCTTCAAAATACAACTATGAACAGATGTTTTTTCCAATTGTACAAGGAAGCACTTACAAGGACCTTAGAAAAATTTCTGCCGATTATATTTCATCTAGGGATTGTTTTGGAAATGCTATCGGCGGACTTTCTGTGGGAGAACCTCATGATGAGATGTATGAAATGACATCAGTAGTTTGTGAAATTTTGCCTGAAACAAAGCCTAGATATTTAATGGGTGTTGGGACTCCTGTGAATCTACTTGAAAATATTGCTTTAGGTATAGACATGTTTGATTGTGTCATGCCAACAAGAAACGGAAGAAATGGTATGTTATTCACTTCAGAGGGAATAATTAATATAAAAAATAGAAAGTGGGAATTTGACTATTCTTCAATTGATGATAATGGATCAACATGGGTAGATAAAACCTATTCAAAATCTTATTTAAGACACTTGTTTTCTGTAAATGAAATGCTAGGAAGACAAATTGCCTCAATTCATAATTTAGGTTTCTATTGCTCTTTAATGAGAGATGCTAGAAAAAAAATAATTGAAGGAGATTTTTTAAATTGGAAGAATAAAATGATAAAAAAATTAAAAAATAGGTTATAGTTGAATAAAATTGATAAATACATACTTAAAAAGTTTCTACTAACATATGTATTAATACAGGTTTTGTTTATACCCATTGCAATAGTTGTAAACTTGGCTGATAATATCGATAAGCTTCTTGCTAAGCAGGTTCCTTTAGATGAAATTCTAGATCATTATTATAATTTTAGTATTTATTTTTCATCAAGCTTACTTCCTTTATTTTTATTTTTAGCTATTACTTGGTTTACATCAAAACTTTCTTCAAATTCTGAGATTATTGCCCTTTATTCTTCAGGGGTTTCAGTAAGAAGAATTTTACAGCCATACCTTCTTGGTTCAATGATTATAGCTGTTTTATCTTTGCTGACAGGTATGTTTGTGGTTCCTGAATCCACGAAGAAATACAACGACTTTTCGTACAAATATTTGAAGGGAAATAGGAAAGCTGTAAACAACAAAAATATATTCAGAAAAATTAATGAGAGTGAGTATATTTTTTTAACACAGTTTAATCAAAAGAATAATGTTGGAACTAATTTTACTTTAGAAAATTTTAAAGGAGAAAAATTAAATTTCAAAATCAGCTCAACCAGTATAAGATATATTCCAGACTTGGAAAAGTTTAGACTAAATAACTATACTAAGCGAACTATAACAGATTCAATAGATGTCTTAGAAAATAGAAGAACCTTTGATACAATTTTTTCTTTTAATGTTGATGACCTGACTCCTTTGAACTATGTTGCCGAATCTTTAAACTATGATGAGTTAATTAATTTTATTGAAATAGAAAAAAGTAGAGGTTCAACTAATATTGAAAGATATTTGGTTGTTAAATACAAAAAATGGAGTATTCCTTTTTCAATTTTTATTTTAACCTTAATCGGATTTTCTGTGGCTGCCGAAAAAAGAAGAGGAGGAACAGGAGTAAATCTAGCATTCGGAATTTGTGTTGCAATGGTTTATGTGTTTTTTGATAAAATTTTTGGAGTATTAGCACAACAATCTGATCTTACCCCGTTATTAGCAGTATGGCTTCCAAATATTCTATTTGGATTTTTAGCAATATATCTCGTTTATAATGCAAAAAAATAATTTAAAGCATTTTATTCACCTTCATTTCTTGGTTTTTATCGCAGGCTTTACGGCTATTTTAGGTGAATTAATAGTAAATAGTTCTGAGGTGATTGTTTGGCACAGAATGTTAATTGGTTCTATTTTATTGGCGTTTTATATGCTTTTTACAAAACGAAGCTTTACTGTAAATTTAAAACGGCTGACTAAATATTCTTTTTTAGGATTGATAATAGCCTTGCACTGGATTACATTTTTTGAAGCTATTGAGCAATCTAATATTTCTGTTACTTTAGCTATGTTCTCTACAGCTGCTTTCTTTACCTCTTTTATTGAGCCATTTGTATTTAAAAGAAAAATAATCTTTTATGAGGTTTTATTGGGTCTTGTTGTTATATGTGGAGTATTTCTGATTTTCAAGACTGAGTTTGAATACTTTAACGGGATAGTGTTGGGGTTGTTTTCTGCATTATTTGCCTCTTTATTTTCAGTATTGAATGGCTTAATGATAAAGGAAGATAGTGCTGTTTCAATATCATTTTACGAATTTGTAAGCGGAATGATATTCATAACAATCTTTTTATTTTTTGAGAATAATTTAAGCTCAATTTACATTGGAGATATATTTTCTCTGAATTATTTTTATATTTTTTTGCTCGGAAGTATTTGTACCGCGTATGCTTTTATGGCTTCTGTTTTCCTTTTAAAATTTATTTCCCCATATTCAGTTGTTTTAACCTACAATCTTGAACCAATATATGGGATAATTATGGCTGTTATATTTTTTGGAAATAGTGAAAAAATGAGTCTTTCATTTTACATTGGCTTATTTTTAATTTTATTTTCTGTCATTATTAATATGTACATAAAAAAAATAAATTATAAAGATTATCAATAGTAACTTTTTTTATATTTATATCAAATATTTTATATGAACTATCTTGATTTTGAAGAACCTATTAAAGAACTTGATATTCAGTTACAAGAGTGCTTAGAGTTGGGTGAGAAGTCTGAAATTGATGTTACTGAAACTGCTGGTAAAATACGTTCTAAATTAAAAGGGACCATTAAAAATATTTACAATAATTTGACTCCGTGGCAAAAAGTTCAAATTTCAAGACATCCCGATAGACCATATACTTTAGACTACATAAAAAATATTCTTTCTGAAACCTTCCTTGAGCTACACGGAGATAGAAATTTTAAAGATGATAAAGCAATGGTTGGTGGATTAGGAAAAATTGATAATCAAAGCTTTATGTTTATTGGACAGCAAAAAGGTCATAACACAAAGGAAAGGCAATATAGAAATTTTGGTATGGCTAATCCTGAGGGATACAGAAAAGCACTTAGATTGATGAAGATGGCTGAAAAGTTTAATATTCCTGTGGTTACTCTTATCGATACACCAGGTGCTTATCCAGGCTTAGAGGCAGAAGAAAGAGGACAGGGTGAAGCAATAGCCAGAAATATTTTAGAAATGACCAGATTATCTGTGCCAATTATTACTGTTATTATTGGTGAAGGTGCTTCAGGTGGTGCTTTGGGAATCGGGGTTGGAGATAAGGTTTTAATGTTAGAAAACACATGGTATTCAGTCATTTCACCTGAATCCTGCTCATCAATTTTATGGAGAAGTTGGGAATATAAAGAAGTAGCAGCATCAGCTCTTAAGTTAACCGCCAAAGACATGAAAAAAATGAATTTAGTTGACAAAGTTATTAAAGAGCCAGAGGGTGGTGCGCATAGAAATAGGCAAAAGACATATGAAACTGTTAAATCTAATATTCTTTCATCTTATTTGGAGCTTAAAGATCTTTCAAAAGAAAAACTGGTAGCCAAAAGAATGGAAAAATACTCAAATATGGGTGTTTATTCCTCATAATTTATCCCTATTAACATTTTACAAGCTCTTATTAACATTATGTATGTTAATTATTAAAAAATTTAAATTATTAATTATCTGCCTTATTTATTTACTTTAGACAGTATGAAACAATCAGCATCATTTCAAGGACTAAACATAGATAAAAATTCGATTATAAATCTTGAGAAAGGTAAATTACCACCTCAGGCAATAGACCTAGAAGAGGTTGTCTTAGGTGCAATGATGATTGATAAAAAAGGAGTTGATGAAGTTATTGACTTACTAACTGCCGAAGCTTTTTACAAGGAAATACATCAATTAATTTTTCAGGCTATTTTTAGTTTATTTCAAAAAAGTGAACCTATAGACCTATTAACTGTTTCCAATCAGTTAAAAAAGGATAATAATCATGAGAAAATTGGCGGTGATTTTTATTTAATTTCTCTAACACAAAAAGTTTCTTCATCAGCTCACATTGAATTTCATGCACGGATTATACTTCAAAAATTTATACAAAGAAGTTTAATTAAAATTTCAAATGAAATAATAACCGACTCATATGATGAGTCTAAAGATGTTTTTGATTTATTAGATAATGCTGAATCAAAATTATATGACGTTACACAGGGAAATATTAAAAAAACATCAGAAACAGCTCAAAGTTTGGTCATTCAAGCAAAATCGAAAATTGAAGCCATTTCAAATAAAAAAGGCCTGAGTGGAATTCCATCAGGATTCGGTAAAATTGATAAGCTTACAGCTGGATGGCAAGAAAGTGATCTGGTGATAATAGCTGCAAGGCCTGGGATGGGAAAAACAGCACTTGCCCTATCAATGGCCAGTAATATTGCTATTAATCAGGAAATTCCTTTGGCTTTTTTCTCGCTTGAAATGTCTTCAATACAGTTAATTACAAGATTAATTTCATCTGAAACTGGCTTAAACTCCGATAAATTGAGAACTGGAAAGCTAGAAAAGCATGAATGGGAACAGTTAAATGTAAGGGTTAAAGATTTGGAAAAAGCTCCATTATTTATTGATGATACGGCATCACTTTCAATATTTGACCTTAGAGCTAAAGCTCGAAGATTAGTATCACAAAAAGGGGTAAAGCTTATAATAGTTGACTATCTACAGTTAATGACCACTGGTGGAAACATAAAGACGGGTAATCGTGAACAGGAAATATCGACTATTTCTAGAAATCTCAAAGCTTTGGCAAAAGAATTAAATATCCCAGTGATTGCTCTTTCACAGCTTTCAAGAATGGTCGAAGGAAGGACTTCTAAACGACCCTTGTTATCAGATCTAAGAGAGTCGGGCGCAATTGAGCAGGATGCTGATATTGTGTCATTTATTTACAGGCCTGAGTATTATAAAATTGATACATGGGATGATAATGAGAGGTCATCCACTGAGGGCGAAGCTGAATTTATAGTTTCAAAACACAGAAATGGCGGATTAGACAATATAAGGCTAAGATTTGTTCCAACTTTGGGTAAATTTGAAGATATAGAACAGTATGATTCACCGTATGAATTTCATTCAAAAATGAATGCTGCTGCAAATGATGATACTTTTAGATCTGAACTTGGAAACAATGATGAGTCAAAAGATGAGAGCGACTTACCTTTCTAAGATTTTATTTGACTTTTTCAACAATTGCCTTGAATCCTTCAGGATTGTTAACAGCTAGATCAGCCAAAACTTTTCTATTTATCTCAATGTTATTTGACTTAAGTTTATTTATGAGTTGTGAATATGTGAGTCCATGAAGTCTTGCCGCCGCGTTGATTCTCATAATCCATAAGGCTCTAAAGTTCCTTTTTTTTGTTCTTCTATCTCTGTAAGCATACTGAAGACCTTTCTCAACTGCGTTTTTTGCAATTGTCCACACATTTTTTCTTCGACCAAAATAACCTTTGGCTTGTTTTAAAACTTTTTTTCTCCTTGCTCTTTTGGCAACTGAATTTACTGATCTTGGCATAATTTATAATTTTAAATTAGGTGGTAAAATTTTTACTCTTTTTTAACCTAGATTTATGGGATAAATTCCCTATTTATTTTAATCTTAATTGTTGTTTAACACTATTCATATCGCTATCATGAACCAAGCCTGAATGAGTAAGTGCAAGTTTTCTTTTCTTAGATTTTTTAGTTAAGATATGGTTTTTGAAAGCATGCTTTCTTTTAATTTTTCCTGTTCCAGTTACTTTAAATCTTTTCTTAGCACTGGACTTTGTCTTCATTTTTGGCATAATTACTTATTTTTTTTTGGTGACATTATCATTATCATTTTTTTGCTTTCCAATTTTGGAAGTTGCTCAACTTTACCTAGTTCTTCCAGGTCTTGAGCCAATTTTAATAATAATATTTCACCTTGGTCTTTATAAATGATTGATCTTCCTTTAAAAAAAACAAAAGCTTTAAGTTTTGCACCATCTTTTAAAAATTTTTCAGCATGTTTTTTCTTAAAAGCATAATCATGTTCATCAGTTTGTGGCCCAAACCTAATTTCTTTTACAACCACTTTAGTGGCTTTAGATTTGAGTTGTTTTTCTCTTTTTTTCTGTTCGTAAAGGAACTTTTTATAGTCCATTATTTTACAAACGGGGGGAACAGCGTTTGGGGAAATTTGAACCAAATCCAATTCAAGTTCATTTGATTTCTCTAATGCCTTTTGTGTAGGATATATACCAATGTCAACATTATCACCAACTAATCTTACTTCTGATGCTGTTATTTCAGCATTTATTTGATGTGGATTAGTTTTTTGGACTCTCCAAGGTCTTCTTCCTCTACCTGTTCTTCTTATTGCTATAATTAACTGTTTTTATTAAACTTAAATTTTTATTTCTTTCTTTATGATTTTAACAAAATCCTTGACTTTCATTTTTCCAAAATCCTCACCACCATGGCTTCTAACTGATATTGAATTATTTTCTGTCTCTTGTTCCCCAATTATCAACATGTAAGGGATTTTTTCAATTTCAGCATCTCTGATTTTTCTGCCAATTGTCTCGCTTCTGTTATCAATCAGGCCGCGAATTTCGTCATTTTCTAACAAATTTAAAACATTTTCACAGTATTTTTCATGCTTTTCACTGATTGGAAGAATAATAAATTGATTTGCAGTAAGCCACAATGGTAAATTTCCGGCTGTATTTTCAAGTAAGATAGCAACAAATCTTTCAAGGCTTCCAAAAGGAGCACGATGAATCATAACCGGTCTTTTGGATTCGTTATTTTTGTCAATATAAGTTAAATCGAATCTCTCTGGCAGATTGTAGTCAACTTGAATTGTCCCAAGCTGCCACTTTCTTCCTAATGCATCTTTTACCATAAAATCTAGTTTTGGGCCATAAAATGCCGCCTCACCTTCTTCAATCTTATAATCTAGTTTTTTGTCTTTCGCAGCATCTATAATAGCCTTTTCAGACTTTTCCCAAGCACTTACATCGCCTATATACTTACCCATATCTTTAGGATCTCTAATGGATATTTGAGCACTAAAATCACTCAGCCCCAGAGATTTAAATACATAAAGGGTTAAATCAATGACATTTTTAAATTCACTATCAAGTTGATCTTCAGTACAGAAAATATGAGCATCATCTTGTGTAAATCCTCTGACCCTTGTTAAACCATGAAGTTCTCCACTTTGCTCATATCTGTATACTGTACCAAATTCTGCGTATCTGATAGGAAGATCCTTATAGCTGAATCTTTGTGAATTATAAATTTCACAATGATGAGGGCAATTCATCGGCTTTAAATAAAACTCTTCATTTTCTTTGGGGGTTTTTATAGGTTGAAAACTGTCATCACCATATTTTTCATAATGACCTGATGTAACATAAAGTTCTTTATTTCCGATGTGAGGGGTAATAACCATTTGATATCCAGCCTTTTTTTGTGCTTTTTTCAAAAAACCTTCAAGTCTTTCTCTTAGTTCAACACCTTTTGGAAGCCATAATGGTAAACCTAAGCCAACTTTATTGGAGAATGAAAAAAGTTTCAAGTTTTTACCGATTTTTCTATGGTCTCTGAGTTTTGCTTGCTCAATATTATCCAAATACTCTTTTAAGAGTTTTTGCTTTGGAAAAGAAATACCGTAAATCCTTGTTAGTTGTTTATTGTTTTGATCACCTTTCCAGAACGCCCCTGAGATATTTAATATTTTTACAGCTTTTATGATTGAAGTATTTGGAATATGACCACCTTTACATAAATCAGAAAAATTCGAATGGTCACAAAATGTTATTTGGCCATCTTCCAAACTATTAATAAGTTCAATTTTATACTCGTTATTTTCATTCTTATAGAATTCGATGGCATTATCTTTTGAAATTGATCTTAGCTTAAAATCATGTTTTTCCCTGCATATTTCAAGAATTCTTGTTTCAATTTTTTCAAAATCAGATTCTGAAATTTTATTTTTTCCTAAATCAACATCATAATAAAAACCATTATCAATGGCTGGCCCAATCGTTAGTTTTACCCCATTAAATAATTCTCTTACAGCCTGAGCCATTACATGCGCTGTCGAATGCCAAAAAGCACTTTTACCTTCGTCATTATCCCAGGTATAGAACTCTATTCTTCCATTTACATTAATTTCACTATGCGTTTCAATAACTTCGCCATTAAGACTAGCGGAAATTACATTTCTGGCCAACCCTTCACTAATATCTTTTGCAATAGATATTGCTGTAGTTCCTTTGGTGAATTCTTTCACAGAGCCGTCTTTGAGGGTAATTTTTATCATTAATGAAAATTAGATTCTAAAATTATGAATCATTTTTTAAATAGTTCATTTATTATTCCAAATATCGATATAAATATCAAAATAATAGCAATAACACATATTATAACACCTAAAGCAGTAATTAAGTATTTCTCTTTTAAAGCACCAAAATGAATCAATATTGGACCAACAAAAATCGGTAGTAATGAGAAAACTAATAATCTTATATTATTTGATATTTTCTTGTTCACTATTCCTTTTTAAAATTTTCTACAGCATCTCTTATGCTATTATGTTTATAAATCAGTTTTTTTGCTGTTTCAGTATCAATATTCAAAATTGATTTCAGGATTCTTACCGCTCTTTCAATGAGTTTATTATTCGATAACTTCATGTCAATCATTTTGTTGTCCAAAACACGGCCTAGTTTTATCATCACAGATGTTGATATCATATTTAGAATCATTTTTTGAGCAGTACCAGCCTTCATTCTAGAGCTTCCTGTAACATATTCAGGTCCAACAATCACTTCAATTGGAAATTTTGAATATGTTTTTAGCTGTGTCTCATTATTACAAGTAATACAACCTGTATTTATTTGATTTTCCAAGCATTTTTTCAGGCCGCCGATAACATAAGGAGTAGAGCCTGATGCAGATATTCCAACAACTAAATCTTTTCTGCTTATATTATGCTTCTCTAAATCAATCCATGCACTAGAAGTTGAATCCTCAGCAAATTCTTGTGATTCTCTAATGGCTTTGTCTCCTCCGGCTATAATTCCTATAATTTTATCTCCTATTCCAAAAGTTGGCAAGCATTCGGATGCATCTACGATTCCTAGTCTGCCACTGGTGCCGGAACCAATATAGAAAATTCTACCACCCGCATTAACTAATTCAAAAGCCTTTTCGATTAAATTTTTAATTTGAGGTAGTGATTTTTTTACAGAATTAGCAACTGTAGAATCTTCAAAATTTATTTCTGAAATAATTTCTGAAATAGATTTTACTTCTAGCTTTGAATAATTAGAATCTTTTTCGGTAGTTTTTATTTTAAAAAGTTTTAAATATTATCAATAATTTCATTAAATATGGCTGAGGGTCTCATAATTTTCTTTGTTTTTTCACACTCAGTATTATAATATCCTCCGAGATCTACTTTGATCCCCTGAAATGAATTTATTTCGTTCATTATTGATTCCTCATTTTTGTTGAGATCTTCATAAACTTGGGTAAATTCCTTTTTTAACTCTCTATTGTCGTCTTGCTTGGATAAAAACTCTGCCCAATATAATGCAAGATAAAAATGACTACCTCGATTGTCAATCTCTCCAACTTTTCTAGATGGGGATTTTTCTTTTAATAAAAGTTTTTCTACAGCCCGGGATAGTGCTTTAGAAATGACTTTACATTTTAAGTTTTTATTACCTATATTCTCTAATGCTACTGAAATCGCAAGAAATTCACCTAAAGAGTCCCATCTAAGATGATTTTCACTAATCAACTGTTGAACGTGTTTTGGAGCTGAACCACCAGCACCAGTTTCAAAAAGTTTACCTCCATTCATAAGTGGGACTATTGAAAGCATTTTCGCACTTGTACCGAGTTCAAGAATTGGAAATAAATCAGTCAAATAATCCCTAAGAACATTGCCTGAGACTGAAATTACATTATTACCTTTTTTTATTTCATCCATTGAGAATAGTGTGGCTTTATATGGCGATAGTATTTGTAAATTTAAATTTTTAGTATCAAATTTTTCAAGTTCACTCTTAACCTTCTTTATCAGCTCCTGGTCATGAGATCTATTTTCGTCTAACCAAAATACAGTAGGTAATTTGGTTGATTTAGCTCTTTCAACTGCTAATTTTATCCAATCCTTAATTGCTTCATCTTTGACAAGACACATTCTCCAAATATCTCCCTTCATTACTTTATGCATAAATAAAACTTTTTCATCCTCTGTTTCAACACAAACTTTACCATTATCTTGAATTTCAAAAGTTTTGTCGTGAGAGCCATATTCTTCAGCCTTTTTGGCCATAAGGCCCACATTTTGAACGGTCCCCATGGTGGAAGGCTCAAATCGTCCATTCGCCTTACAAAAATCTATTGTAGCTTGGTATATTGATGCATAGCTGCTATCTGGGATTATTGCTTTTGTATCTCTTAAATTTCCGTCTTTATCCCACATTTTCCCTGAGCTTTTTATCATTGCAGGCATCGAGGCGTCGATGATGACATCACTTGGAATATGAAAATTTGTAATGTTATTTTCAGAATCTACCATGGCAATATCCGGTCCATTATCGATCTCTGAATTAATATCGTTAATTAATTTAGATTTAATTTCAGTCGGAAGATTATCGATTTTTTCAAATAACGCTGACATACCACTATTAAAATCTACATTAATATCTGCTAAAATCTTATGGTTATTTTGAATAAAATTTTTAAAATATACCTTCAATACATGACCAAAAATAATTGGGTCGCTAACTTTCATCATTGATGCCTTGAGATGTAATGATAAAAGCATATTATTCTTCTTACAATCTTTAATTTGATAGTTGATAAAATTCTGAAGCTCTAGAATACTCATAAAGCTACAATCAATTATTTCTCCTTGCTGAACAGAAATATTTTCTTTAAGAATAGTTTTTCTTCCTTTTTCATCATAATGGCATATTTTCAATAGTTGCTGTCTGTCACTGGTTAAAGAAATTTCATTATTTCTAAAATCCCCCTTGGTCATTGATGATACATGGGTCCTTGAGTCTTTTGTCCATTTCCCTAGCTGGTGAGGATTAGATTTAATATAATTTTTCACTGCTTTTGGAACCCTTCTGTCAGAGTTTCCTTCCCTAAGTATTGGGTTCACAGCGCTCCCTTTAATTTTATCATAAATTGTTCTAATCATTAATTCATCATTAGTTACAGTTTTTTCAGGGTAGTCAGGAATAGTAAAACCTTGTTCTTGAAGTTCATTAATAGCCCTCTTAAGTTGAGGAATAGAAGCACTAATATTTGGCAACTTAATAATTTTAGCATTCTTATCCTTAACGAGTTTACCAAGAAATTCTAAATCATTTTCATATTTAATTTTATCACCTAAAATATCGTTAAATTCTGAAAGTATTCTAGATGATAACGATATGTCTCTGAGTTCAAATTTAACCCCCGATGATTTAGAAAAAGCTTTAATTATTGGAAGTAGTGAAACGGTGGCTAAAGCTGGTGCCTCATCCGTCATTGTATATATAATCTTCGACATTAATTTTCTTCTGAACAGTTAGTGATATAAATATAAAAAATGACTATAAAATAAAATAGAAAATGATGAATAGTTATTAAAAAATGAAAGCCGCACTAAAGTATTGCTACTATTGTGCGGCTTTCTGGATATCGAATATGTTTACTTTCGTTTCCGATTTGCTCTTTTCCGAGGAAAAGTGCAAGCAAACATCTTCGCTATTGTGGAATCTCTTTGTTACTCGGCTCCGAAGAGCTTTTCCCATTTCGACTCCTAATTACTTACTTACCATCTTTCTCTTTCGATTAGATGCTTTCTTAAACTTTTATTTCAACAATGTTAAAATAATCGTTCGAGATGATTTTCCTTTCGAGGCTAGGCCTTTTGGGACTCAACAAAGCTAGGCTTTACTGAGGGAAAGTCTTTAATTTTAAAATTGTGCAGGCACACATTTTAAGATTTAGTTTCTTTCGAAATCTGTAGCCAGTAGTTTCCTAATGGCTTTGTAAGTAATTTTTAAAAGAACGTCCTTGAATTTGTTTACACTAAAAAGTGATTCGTTTATCCTTTTGGGATCCACTACAAACAAATCCTGACACTAATTTATAATAAAAGTTAACTTTTCAAATAAATTTTAAAAAAAAGATGTTCACCTATTGTAAACTATGGATATTAACAATTGTTGAAAACTATATATTAACTTCTTTTTTCTTTAATTTTAGCTTTTTTACCTGTAAGATTTCTAAAATAGAAAATACGTGCACGTCTTACTTTACCTCTTTTATTCACTTCAATCTTTTGAATTGACGGGGAATTAATAGGGAAAATTCTTTCAACTCCAATAGATCCTGACATTTTTCTTATTGTAAACGTTTCAGTAGACCCTGAACCTCTTCTTTGCAAGACAACCCCTTTGAAGAACTGAGTTCTGGTTTTGTCACCCTCTCTGATTTCGTAATAAACAGTGATAGTATCTCCAGAACTAAATGATGGAATTTCTTTTGATTCGACGAATTGTTCTTCAACAAATTTAACTAGTGAGCTCATTAATGCTTTTTTATTTTAATTCTATACAACGTTAATTGCTTTAATTAAGAGGTTGAACAGAAACGCGTGCAAATATAATTAAAAAAATAAATTATATAATAATTAATGTAAACTTTAATTTACAGTAAATCAGGTCTTTTTTTCTTGGTGATTTTGATTGATTTTTCCATTCTCCATTTTTCAATTTTTTTTTGGTCTCCAGAAAATAAAATTTCAGGAACATTCCATGACTTATATTCTTTTGGTCTTGTATACACAGGATATGATAGTAGATTGTCCTGAAATGAATCGGTTAGCGCGGATGTTTCATCTCCTAAAACACCAGGCAGTAAACGAACAATACTATCTGTGAGAATTGCTGCAGGAAGTTCACCTCCGGTTAAAACATAATCACCAATTGAAATCTCTAAAGTAATTAGATTATCTCTGACCCTTTGGTCAATGCCTTTGTAGTGACCGCATAATATAATTATATTAGTCATGCAAGATAATTTATTACTCATGGCTTGATTTAATTTTTTTCCGTCTGGTGTCATGTAAATGATCTCGTCATAATCACGCTCCTTCTTTAGTTTTGATATACAACTATCAATGGGTTCAATCAGCATTACCATTCCCGCACCACCACCATATTGATAGTCATCTATTGACTTATAATTATTTTTTGCGTAATCTCTTAAGTTGTGAATATGTATTTCGGCGATATTCTTTTCTATACTTTTCCTTATAATTGAAGAATTGAATGGACCAGTAAGAAGTTCAGGCACAGCAGAAATTATATCTATTCTCATTGAAAAATTTATCTAAAGTTAAATCTTTCTAATTTATTTTCCTGAGTAAGTATCTCAATACTAATCGGATCGTAATATTTTCTAGAAGATACAATTTTGTCTATATCAGAAATTGAATTGATGTCTTTTCCGTTAATTTTTTTTATAATATCATTTTCTTTAACTCCATAATCTTCCCAATATGATTTATAATCTGAATTAAACTCTGATATCTTAACACCATAATCTAAGTTTCTTAAAGACAATTCATCTGGACTCATATTTCTAAGGATCCCAATAAGATAAAAATTGATTCTCTCATTCTTATTTAATCGAACTTTCACACTCTTCGATTCATTGTCTCTTTTAAGGTTCACCTCTACAATATCATTGGGTCTTTTGGTATTTAGATATCCTTTTAAGTCTGAAAATTTAGAAATTTTAATACCGTCAATGTCTTTTATAATATCTCCAATTTTAATTCCTGCTGTATTAGCACCCGATTCTTTATCAATACCATTTATGAAAAACCCCTCGGTATCTTCAACTTTTAATTCCTTTGCTCTAAAGCTATTTAACGAGGTTCCTGTTACACCTAGAAATCCATATTGTACGTTTCCATATTCTAAAATATCCTCTATTACTTTTTTAGCTATGTTACTTGGAACAGCAAATGAATACCCCACATATGAGCCAGTTTGACTTTGTATGGCAGTATTTATTCCGATAAGTTCACCTTTATCATTAATCAATGCCCCACCTGAGTTGCCAGGATTTACTGCAGCATCGGTTTGAATGTAGGATTGGGTTGTTCTTCCAGTAGGATCTAGACTTCTTGATTTGGCCGAGATGATTCCTGCTGTAACAGTAGAGGTCAGGTTGAATGGGTTGCCAACAGCTAAAACCCACTCTCCAATTTCAGTTGTATCACTGTCTCCGAAAACTGCATATGGCAATTCATTAGCAGAGTCAATTTTAAGTAGAGCTATATCATTTTGTTCATCAGATCCAACAATTTTAGCATCATATGATTGATTGTCATTTGTAGTAATTTGAATATCTTCAGCCGTTTCAATAACGTGATGATTGGTAACAATATATCCGTCAGATGAAATGATAACACCTGAACCTGAACCAATTTGAGGTCTTCTTTGGGATCTTCCAAAAATAAAATCTTCAATGCTATAATCGCTTGAGGATGATGAACTTTTAACATGTACAACTGTATTAATTGAATTTTTGGCAATTTCAACAAAATCAGGCCTCTGAGTATTTAAATAACTATAATCTGTATTTTCAGACTGAGTTTTAAAGCTTTTTAAAACTAAATCTTTGCTTTTTTTTTGTTCAATTTTTCTTATCTCCTCCTGAATGTTATTATCAATAACGTTTGAGACAACTAATAAAGACAGACCCAGAAAAAAAGCTCCAGAAATGTAAAAAACAATTTTTTTCATAATAAGATTTGGTTTTTAAATTTAAATAATATCAATTTTCGTGCTAATTTTTTTAACTCATATTTAACAAATTACGATGACCCTTTTATTGTTATATTTGCTCATATGCAAATTGATTTTTTCAAATATGAGGGGACTGGAAATGATTTTGTAATTATCGATAATAGACATCTCGAATTTCAAAAAAATAATAAGTTATTAATACAAAATATCTGTGATCGAAAAACAGGTGTTGGTGCTGATGGACTTATTTTATTAGAAAATCATCAAGACGCTAATTTTAACATGATATATTACAATTCTGATGGTTCTGAATCAGGGTTTTGTGGTAATGGTTCAAGATGTATTACTCATCTGGCTAATTTGTTAGGTATAATTGAAGATAATGCAATATTCAATGCGGTTGATGGTATACACGAGTCTAGAATTGTTAATGGAATGATTAGTGTTAGAATGAATGATGTTTTAAAATCTGAGATATATAGATATAAGGATAATTGGAATACAACATTTATTGATTCAGGATCACCTCACTTAATAAGATTATGTGAAAATATTGATTCAATTAAATTAGTTAAGGAAGCTAGATCAATAAAATCTAAATACTCTGAATATTCTGAGGGTCTTAATATAAATTTCTGTGAGATTAATAAGTCTAAAATTAAACTAAGAACTTATGAAAGAGGGGTAGAGGATGAAACACTTTCTTGTGGTACAGGTGCTGTTGCAACTGCTATATTTTTAAAAGATAGTAGTCTTATAAATCATGATAAAATAGAAATATTAATGAAGGGTGGTACAATTAATGTTGAGCTAAAAAGAGACGAGACCTCATATTCAAATATTTGGCTTTCAGGTGAAGTAAATATGGTATTTAAGGGGGGTTATAATAAATTTGAATTATGATTTATTTAAGAAAATTAACTATTGATGATTTTGATTATTTAAACTCTGTTGAAAATAATAAGTCTTTTTGGAAGTACTCATTTCATAATCAATTTTATTCAAATGATGACTTAATTCAATTTATTTATGATTCTCAACTTCCTATCGAACAAACTAAGCAGATTCGATTTGTAATTTGTAAAACCGAAACAGATGAAAAATTAGGTTTTGTTGATTTATTTGAAATAGATTTTATTAAAGCACAAGCTGGGATTTCAATATTAATTTCAGATACTCAGAATAGGTCGAGAGGATTTGGAAAATTATCTCTAAAAAAAACAATTAAATACGCCAGTGAAGATTTGAATATCAAAAATCTATATTGTAATATTTCCAACGACAACACTTTAAGTATTAATTTTTTCAAATCAGTCGGTTTTAAAGAAATTTCCAAAAACAGCAATCTATATGTATCTTCAACCGACATTAATTATGAATCTATAATTCAATTACAATGTACTTAAGAAGAATATTATTATTAACGGTTGTTTTGGGCTTAATATTTATGGGTTCATTTGCCTTTTATGTATATAAGGTTATGTTTATGTCAAATACTTCTTTTGAAAGTGATTTTGTTCATATATACATTAAGACTGAAACCACATATGATCAGCTTTTGAATCAAGTTGATCCATATTTGACAAGAATTGATGATTTTGATGTTTTAGCTAAAAGAAAAAAATATAGTGTAAGACCCGGAAAGTATATTTTAAATAAAGGGATGAGTAATAATGATATTATAAATTCCTTAAGATCCAATAATATCACGGTAAATGTAATCTTCAACAATGTTAAAAATTTAAATGATTTGGCAGGTAAACTTTCAAATCAAATTGAAGCTGATAGTCTTTCATTTTTAAGTTCGTTTGATACTGACTTTTTTATTGAAAAAGGATTTGATGAAAAAAATATCTTATCAATGTATATTCCAAATAGCTATAATTTTTTCTGGAATACATCTGCTGAGCAGTTTAATGAAAGAATGTTTGAGGAACATACAAAGTTTTGGCAAAAAAATAATAGAGTTCAGAAAGCAAATAAAATCGGTTTGTCTAAAAAGGAGGTAATGATACTAGCTTCTATAGTTTACGAGGAATCCAAGGGGAATATTGAGCTTCCCAAAATTGCAGGTGTTTATGTAAATAGATTAAATAATAATTGGAAATTACAGGCTGATCCAACAGTAAAATTTGCCGCTTATCAACTTGATGAATATAAAAATACCGTAATCAGAAGAGTTTTAAATAAACATTTAAAAATCGATTCACCATATAACACGTACAAGTACTCTGGTTTGCCACCCGGAATTATTTCAATGCCATCCATTCAAGCTATCGATGCGGTTTTGAATTATGATAAACATAACTATTATTTCTTTGCTGCTGATCCTACCAAGCCAGGTTATCACAGCTTTGCTAGAACACTCTCTGAGCATAAAAGAAATGCGCGAAAGTTTCACAGGTATTTAAATAGTAAAGGAATTAAAAAGTAACAAATCCAGAGTGAAAAATAAAAATGGTAGGTTCTTTTTCAAGCATTTCTTTCTTTGATTTCCAATCTTTTATTTGCATAGTTTTTATTTTCTGATTTTTAGACCCTATATTTTTTGCAACACATAAAAAAGTATGATTTTTTAAATTTCTTTTCAATTCATCAAAGAGTGATTGGTTTCTATATGGAGTCTCTATAAAAATTTGAGTCTGGTTATTATTTTTAGATTGTGTTTCTAGTTTTTTAATGCTTAAAGATCGTTCATGCTTATCCACAGGAAGATACCCGTTAAAGCTAAAATTATTTCCATTTAATCCAGACCCCATCATTGCCAATAAAATAGAGGAGGGGCCGATAAGGGGAATTACATTAATATTATTTTCATGCGCATGTAAGATTAGCCTAGCTCCAGGGTCTGCAATATTTGGGCAACCAGCATCGGTCAATAATCCAATATTTTCTCCCCTCATGCAGGGCCCCAATTGTTTTGATGTAATTATGGGGTCATCTTCATAAAGTACTTCAAAATTTTCATAACTAATTTCTTTTTCTGGACAAATACATTTAATGAATCCAAGAGACACCTTACTGTTTTCAACAACAAAATGATTAATAGAATTTATGATGTCTTTATTAATTTCAGGAAAAATATTTTCTTCACTAATTGAGCTAGGGATTATGTAAAGATTTCCTTTAATATTTAATTGGTTTAAACAGAGAGTTTTTTACCTAAGTCTTCAACAAATTTTCTAAACTGTTTGTCTGTAGAGGACAAGTTGTCAACTGTTTTACAAGCATGTAACACAGTTGCATGATCTCTTTTTCCAATTTGTGAACCAATACTAGCGAGGGATGCTTTAGTATATTTTTTTGCAAAAAACATTGCCAACTGTCTAGCTTGAACAATGTGTCTTTTTCTGGTTTTTGACTGCAGGGTAGGGATATCCATTTGGAAATAATCAGAAACGATCTTTTGAATGTAGTCTATCGATACTTCACGTTTCGTATTCTTTACAAACTTTTCGATAATTTCTTTAGCAAGGGATAGGTTGATTTCTTTTCTATTGAATGATGCCTGTGCAATTAGTGAAATAATTGCACCTTCTAATTCACGAACATTACTCTTAATATTTTTTGCAACATAATGAATGACTTCCTCATTCATTTCGATTCCATCACGATACAATTTATTTTTTAGGATTGAAACCCTAGTTTCAAAATCGGGTTTTTGCAATTCTGCAGAAAGACCCCATTTAAATCTTGAAAGTAATCTAAGTTCAATATCCTGCATGTCAACAGGCGGTTTGTCACTTGTAAGAACCACTTGTTTGCCATTTTGATGTAAGTGATTAAATATATGGAAGAACACATCCTGTGTTCCAGGCTTTCCAGAAAAGAACTGAATATCATCAATGATTAAGACGTCAATAATTTGATAAAAATAAATGAAGTCATTTCTATTATTCTTTTTAACAGCCTCTATGTATTGTTGAGTAAATTTTTCTGCAGTTGTATAAAGAACTGTTTTTTCTGGATATCTTTTTTTGATATCGATACCAATAGCATTTGCTAAATGTGTTTTACCTAAACCAACTCCGCCAAATATTAAAAACGGATTAAAAGATGTCCCTCCGGGTTTGTTAGCAACTGCAATACCAGCGTTTCTTGCTAGTCTATTTGAATCACCTTCTAAGAAATTTTCAAAAGTGTAATTTGGATTAAGTTGTGATTCAACCTTAACATTTTTTATTCCAGGAATTATAAAAGGATTTTTTAATTCTGGTACAGACCTATTAATTGGGGTAGTGGCATTTTGAGTTAATATAGATGAGGAATTCGAACTTGGAATTTTTTCAGTAAATGCTTGTGAGTTACCAAAAGTGTTTTCCATTTTAATAATGTAAACCAGCTTGGCATCATCACCCAAAGATTTTTGTAAAGCGACTTTTAAAATTTTTACATAATGTTCTTCAAGCCACTCATAAAAAAATTTACTTGGAACTTCAATGCTTAATACTTTGTCAGCTAACTTGACGGCTTTGATAGGTTCAAACCATGTTTTGTAAGCCTGTGGTTGAATGTTGTCTTTTATAAACTTAAGACAGTCAGACCACACAGAATTAGCATTTACATTCATCTATATAAAAATTAAATTTTCGAAATTAGTC
>CACOGA010000004.1 GCA_902626585.1 uncultured Bacteroidota bacterium | reverse complement strand
ACCTGCGACCCCACGGCCCCCAGCCGTGTGCGCTAACCGGACTACGCCACATCCCGTTTTGACAAATATAAATTATATGTTATGAATAAAAAGTTAAATATAAAAAATTTGAAAGGGCGTGAAGTTGTACCTGGATTTCACGGTAAATTTGTTAATGGTGAAAATATGACATGGGCATTCTGGGAGATAAAAAAGGGGGCTTCAATACCTGACCATTTTCATGTACACGAACAAATAATGCATGTGCTTAGTGGAGATTTTGAATTCACCATTGACGGAGCTACAAGTGTGTTTTCACAAGGTGACACAATTGTAATACCTTCAAATATGCCACACAGAGGTACAGCTATAACAAATTGTAAAATAATGGATGTATTTAGTCCCAAAAGAGAAGAATACAAATGAAAATAAATTTAAAAAATAAAAGGGCATTAGTTGGTGGAAGCAGTAAAGGGCTGGGTTATGCTGTTGCAAAACAATTGGCTAATTGTGGAGCTGTTGTTACATTAGTTTCGAGAAATGAACCGCTACTAAAAAAGAATATTTCTGAGCTAAAAAGTCTAACAGGAAATGAACACAACTATATTGTAGTAGATTATAATGATACTAATAACTATAAAGAGATTATTGGTAATTTTTTTAAATCTAATTCTGTTGATATTTTAATAAATAATACTCAAGGTCCTCCAGCAGGTGATGTGCTAAGTGTTTCAGAAACAGATTATGAAAACACATTTAATTTACTGTTTCAAAATACTATTAATACATCAATGGCTGCATTAAAGGGAATGAAAAAAAATGGTTGGGGTAGAATTATTAATATGACATCGGTTTCTGTAAAGGAACCATTATCCTATCTAGCTTTATCAAATACAATCAGATCAGCTGTCACAAGTTGGGGTAAAACCTTATCCTTAGAGTCTGGTAAATATAACATCACTGTAAATAATATTCTAACCGGTTTCTTTAATACTGAGAGACTTAGTGAATTAAATTCAGAAAAGGCAAAAAAATTTAATATCGAGGTTGATGAGGTTTTTCAAAAAATGTCAGATATGGTACCAATGAAAAGAATTGGTGAGCCTGAAGAATTTGGATATTTAGTAGCCTTTTTATCATCAGAATATGCAAATTATATTAATGGAGTAAATATTCCAATTGATGGGGGTCTGCTAAAATCAATGTAAAAAACTATTCTAAAATTACAGTTCTTTCTGAAGGATTAAATGGAGTCTCGATTAAATTTCCAAAAGTATCAATTAATTCAAGTTTAATTTTTATTTCTCCTTTGGGTAGTCCTTTAATATTATAGGGGACCCACTCATCAATTATAAATTGAGTGTTATTTATAGTTGCTCTAACTTTATTTCCAGTATTTGAAATTTCAGTATTAACCAAATAAAAATCAAGTAATAAATTTTCAGTGTCTATACCTGAATAGGTTCCTTTGGGTCTACTGTAAAATAAAAATTCTTTATTTAAGTCAATTTCATCTTCACCTAATTGAGTTAAAATATATGCATTTGAGTTCTTAACAGATTCATGATAGGATCTTGAAAGAAATGCTAAAATCACATTACTACTATCTTCAAATTGTTTTGTGAATGTGTCCTCATAGTGAGCTGAATAAGGGCCGTTATTTACAATAAAATGAATATGCTGGCCTTTTGCAGAGTTAGCAAGTTGATAGTCAAAATCCTTAAGAGTCTGCATTCCTAATTCATATTGGTTTACATCAAATGAAAATTGATATCCATTATCAACCAGTATGGGAGTATTTAATTTAATTTTTGCATTTGGGAATTCTGGAGAGCCTTTAACTTTTGTTATTGTAATTTCAGAATCAATTTTACATGAGCTAATAAATACAAAAAAAATTAAAGTAATATATTTTTTCATTTCATAAAAATAAAAAGCACCCGAGGGTGCTTTTTTATAATTAAAGTTTATTCAGAAGCAGTGTCAGCTGGTACAGCCATATTATAAACAAAAAACCTGTTAACTTTTCCGTCAACAATTTCTCCGTCAATCATAGAGTTAACCTTGACCTCTTCGCCTTCAACATTTAATGTAACTGCATGGCCAGCAACTACCCAAGTAGCTCCACCATTAACACCTTCGTAGGGCATTGCCCAGTAAATTTCCCATTTAGGATCTTCTGCTTCAAACCAAGCAGTTAGTGCTTGTTCGTGCATTTCTTTTCCGTTAATACGGGCTCCATCTGGACCAGTTATAGAAATTGAATCAGAATTCATCTCCATAATAGCATCGATATCCCTGTTATTATGTGCATCAATATACTTAACCCACACATCAGTGATATCATCGGATCCTACAACATATTTTTCCCCTTCATCATAGGTAAAAAACCCAGCGCCTACTTGCTCAGCAGGTGCATTACACGCTGTAAATGTTACAGCAAAAATTAAAATAAATAGTTTTCTCATAGTTTTAATTATTTAAGTTAGAATTTAAAATATATTAGTTGCTTGAAACCTTAACCGGCTGACCTTTTTCGCCAAGCCATGTTACCTGAAATATTAAATCCTCGTCGCCTGTACTTGATGATTTATGCCAGGTGTTAGCAACCCCTAAAAAAGCTGAACCTGGTCCAAAAACTTGTTCTTTGGTTACAGTTTTTTCTCCATCCAAATCGTCTAATTCAGTATTTTCGTCAAACTTTACCGTTAGTTCACCACGAACTACATAAGCTACTCCAGTGAATGGATGATAATGCCATCCCGATTCAAACCCTTTTTCCCATTGAGCTGTTTGTCCTGTAATTCCTGCTTCACCCTCTGGGTAAGAAAAAATATTGCCCATTGGATCAACGGAAGTTTCTTCCATTGACACGCCATTTTCAAAAGGATAGTCAACATCAAATTTTTGATCTGATACTTGGTCGGACTGATTACACCCCATAAAAATAGCAATCATTAATAGTAATAATAAATTTTTCATTAGTCATTGATTTTATTTATAGTAACAATATAATAAATTTTAAGTCAAAAAAAACACCCCTGTAAAAGGGGTGTTTTTAAAAGTGGAAATATTAAATAGTTTACGGTAATACAACTGTATCAATTGCGTGTATAATTCCATTATTAGCCTGAACATCAACGGCCACAATATTACTTGTTCGTCCATTATTATCTGTTAATATGCCTTCTCCATTATCACCAAAATTAAAAGATAAAGATCCTCCACCGGCTGTGGTAAACTCCATACCATCAGATAAATTTATAGATAATTGGTTTGCTCCAGTAATGACATGATATGTTAAAACAGCCGATAATGTTGGCTCATCAACATCATTTAAACCAGTAAGGCCTAGCTCAGCTAACAAGTTAACAAAGGCGCTATTGACAGGTGCAAAAACTGTAAGAGGGGTTGGCGGACTGCTTGATGAGTTTAATAAACCTACAAAGTCCATTGTAAGATCTTCTCTAGTAAGGGCCTGTACTAAAACTTCAAAATTTGGATCAGCCAGGGCAAATGTTACAACTGTTGGTAGTCCGATTACAGCATCTACAATATGAACTACACCATTGCTGGCAACTACATCAGCCGTCAAAACAGATGATACTCCATTGAAGCTAACCCCATTATCAGTGTTAACGTAAATTGACATATTAGTTGACGATGCAGAACTTGTTGCAAGAGTTGTGGCATAACCATTTGTTAGAGAAGTTGATGGGACCTCGCCTAAGATTACATGGTTTAATAAAACATTGGTTAATACGTCAACAGGAACATCTTCTAAAGCTGAAGCATTAATACTTGTAAGGAATGCATTAAAAGCATCATTAGTTGGTGCAAGTACTGTATATGAGCCTGACGCACTTAAGGTTTGGTCTAACCCTGTCGCCTCTAGAGCAGAAACAAGAGTACTTAAACTTTCCGTTTGGGAAGCAAGGTCTACAATTGAAGAGCCTGCACAGCAAAGACCATCATTATCATTATCATCACTATCACATGAAATGACAAAGAATGATAAAAATATAATTGTTGAAATTCTTAAATAATTTTTCATAATCTAAATTTTATAATAAAGACTTGACTTTTCAAATGCCATGCCAAAATTGAAAAATTTAAATTGATATTTAAAAATCAGACGTTATCGCTGATTGATTAATTGTTTAATCTTAACCCTATTAATTTTTCCGTTGTTTTCAGGAAAATTTTCAAGAACCAAATTCAGCTTAGGAACTTCATATTTGTCTAAATCTACAAACGCTTTTTGATAATTATGAGGAATATTTTTTTTGAAAACTAGTACCACAATTTCTCCAAACTTATCATCATCAATTGAGCTGACCACAAAATCAATATTTAAATACTTTTGCAATTTTTTTTCTACTGACTCCGGATTAATTTTAACTCCACCAGAATTTATTATATAGTCTTTTCTGCCAATGAGAATAAATTTATTTTTTTGTGAAATCCTAACAATATCATTGGTCTGAACAAAATCAATTGATAAATGGCCTGGTTCAATAAATAAACAACTATCTCTTTCACTTATCAATATCCCAGGTAATACAGTAAATTCATTTTCTTGCTTTGACAAATTTCGAACAGCAATATGCGTTAAAGTTTCTGTCATCCCGTAGGTTTCAAATACATTTGAATTAACATTTAAAATTTTCTGTTTTAAGTTCTCATCTACAGCACTCCCGCCGACCACTATATTTTTTATGTTATTTAAATATGGAATTGAGTTATCCAATTGCATAGGAGTTAATGCTATGAAATCATAATTTTCTTCAATATGTATTATTGGTGAGCTATTAACCGGAAATAAGTATAGGTCGAGCCCTAATACTAACGAACGAACTAGCATCATTTTACCTGCAATATATTTTACAGGCAGGCAGTTTATCACCTTATCACCTTCTTTAAGTTTGAAATAATCAGCAGTTAATTTTGATGAAGAAATTAGGTCAATTTTTTTTAATTTAATTTCTTTTGGGGTCCCGGTTGAACCAGAGGTTTTAGCTATAATATAATCTTTTTCACTAAACCAAGAAGTCAAAAAATTATAATAATCTGTATTATCTTTTAGTGCCTCTAATAGGTCATTTGAGGAAAATAATTTACCTGAAAACCTAAATTTTTTATGTATAAGATCTTTTGTCAATTTATCTTAAAAAAAAGTTTAAATCCCATTTCTTTTTTTGATTTAAGAAAATAGTATTACCGGCTATTTCTAACTGTGAATTAATATTATTTTTAAATAGCATGCCGGTTCCCAGACCTTGTCTAAGTTCATTATTTTTAGAATAGACCCATTGAGCTATTGCATTTAATCCGACATTACTTTCAAGTGCACTGGTTGCCCACCACTTAATATTTTTTTGCTTGATAACCTCAATCCACTCATCACACTGTTGAAAACCACCAATCAAACTAGGTTTTAATATTAAGTATGCTGGATTAATAGTTTCTATTAAATTTTTTCTGTCAGAATTAATTCCAATTAGCTCTTCATCTAAAGCTATAGGAATAGGGGATGATTCACATAAATTTGCCATTTCATGCCACTGATTTATTTTGATAGGTTGCTCAATCGAATGAATTGAAAACTCACTTAGTCTATTTAATTTATCTAGAGCATCTTTCGTTTCAAACGCACCATTTGCATCTAATCTGATTTCTAAATCATGGTTAGAAAAATCAGCTCTAATTCTTTTTATTAATTCTAATTCTGACTCAAATTCCAAAGCACCCACTTTAATTTTTATACAAGAAAATCCGCTATTGATTTTTTGAATTACTTGTGATTGCATGTATTTAATATCCCCCATCCAAACTAGCCCATTGATCTTAATGCTATCACTATAATTTGAAAAATGAGAATCAAATAATTTGAATGGTTTTTCTAAAATCAAATCCTTTTGGGCAGTTTCTAGTGCAAATTTAATTGCCGGATATTCACTTAATTCATTCGGGTCTAAATCTTTTTCTGATGAAATAATTTTACAAACATATTCTAGCTTTGACTCTATATCATAGAGATTGTCTAAGCTAAGTCCTGGTATTATACTACACTCACCAATTCCAATTTTATTTTGATTTTGAATTACTATAAACCAACTGGGTTTTTCATACAACACATCTCTTGAGGTTTTAGCTGGAATATTAAATTCTAAATTATGTTTAAAAAAATATGCTTTCATAGATCATAAAAATTGACATAAAAATTGAGTAGAAAAAACTTGAAACAGCTAGTTGTTTTAATAAGGGTTTAAATTCAATTGGGTTTTTTGCTTGTCTAACCTTAAATAAATGATATACCAAAGGAAGTATTCCTATTACCACAAAAATATAGTTATAAGAAGGCTTAAATTTTAAAGTGAGCAAAGCCGTAAGAACAATTGAAAATAGTATTAAAAAGGTTTGATAAATTTTAGCATTACTGAAACCGATTCTGGTAGGAATAGTTTTTTTGTTCATCGCAGAATCATTTTCAATATCTCTAATATTATTTAGATTCAATACACCAACACATAAAAACCCTATGATTGCTGCCAGAATAAATAATTCATAATTTATAATTTTTGTCTGCAAAAAAAATGAACCAAATACACTTACATAACCAAAGAAAATAAAAACAAAAATATCACCAAGGCCATGATATCCATATGGGCTTTTACCCATTGTATATTTTATTGCTGCAACAATTGATGAAATTGAAAGAATTAGAAAAATAAGGATTAAAAAATAGTCGCTTTTAAATGAATATTTAATAAGTGAATATGAAAATGTTATCGAAATAAAGACATTAATTACTATTCCCTTTTTGAGTTCCTTGAGCGAAAGTTTTCCCGATGCTATAACTCTATCAGGACCAATTCTTTGGTTATCTGTTCCTAGTATCCCATCTCCGTAATCGTTCGCAAAATTTGACAAAACCTGAAAAGAGATTGCAGTTATTATTGACAGAAAGAAAATTATATTATCAAAACTGTTAATGTTGTATGCAAAAGAGGACCCTACTAAAATTCCAGAAATTGATAATGGAAGGGTTTGAATTCTGGCTGCTTGAATCCAATATTTTACTTTCTGCATAGAATTAAATTTCAAAAAATAGAACTTACTGTTTAAGGAAATTTAGGATATTTTTTGAAGTTGGGATCCCTCTTTTCTAAAAAAGCCTCCTTGCCTTCTTGTGCTTCCTCAGTCAAATAATATAGTAATGTGGCATCACCGGCCAATTGCATTAAACCATGCTGTCCGTCTAGCTCTGCATTTAAACTCCTTTTAATCATTCTTAATGCAAGCGGACTTCTTTTTTGCATTAAAGAACACCATTCTAAAACCGTTTCCTCTAACTTGTCAAAAGGCACAACTTTATTCACCATTCCCATTTGCAAAGCCTCTTGAGCTGAATATTGTTTACACAAAAACCATATTTCTCTTGCTTTCTTTTGACCTACATGCCTGGCTAAATAGGAAGATCCAAAACCACCGTCAAAACTTCCTACTTTAGGTCCGGTTTGACCAAATATTGCATTTTCACTGGCAATTGTCAAATCACAAACAACGTGTAATACATGGCCACCACCTATCGCATATCCGTTTACCATGGCTATAACTGGCTTAGGCAGTTCTCTAATTTTTTTATGTAGATCCAAAACATTTAACCTTGGTACTCCATCATCGCCAATATAACCACCTGTTCCCTTAACATTTTGATCACCACCGCTGCAAAAAGCTTTTTCACCAACGCCAGTTATAACAACAATATCAATATCATTTCTTTCTCTACAAATTTCAAATGCATCAAGCATTTCCGTATTTGTTTCCGGTCTAAAAGCATTGTAAACTTTTGGTCTATTGATTGTCACTTTTGCAATACCATTATAGATTTCAAAATTTATATCATTGTATTTCTTGATTTCTTTCCAAACTACTTTCATTGTTATATTTATTTGTTAAGACTTTGACAAATATCTAAAATAATCCTTTAATATTTTTGTACTTTTTATACCTGAGGTCTTTATTTCTAAAATCTTTGGTTTTTTTGAGTTTTTAAAAAATGTTCTGAGGGCCAAATTAAGTCCAAATTTTGAAGATACTTTTGTATAATTAAAACTAAACATTTTAGCAATAGACCTAGCTGATAAAATATGCTTGGTTTCGATAAATTCTGCAAACAAATCATCTTCTTTAAAGCCAGGTAAAATTTTAAAAATTCCACCTCCACCATTATTAATAATAATAATCCTGAAACTGCAAGGAATATGCCTGTTCCATAATGCATTAATATCATAAAAGAAACTGAGATCACCTGTAATCAGTGTAACAGGCGAATCACTATTAACTGAACTTCCAACTGCAGTTGAAGTACTTCCGTCAATTCCACTTGTACCACGATTAGCATACATTAAATTTTTATTTTTTAAGTCAAATAATTGGAAATATCTGATGGGTGTACTATTTGCAACCTGGATTTGATATTTTTTAGGAATCCATTTGCTTAATATCTCAAACACTTTTAAATCAGAAAAATTTATAATCTTTAAATATCTATTATGCAGTTCTAAATTTGTGCTGTTAATATCTTGCCATAGTTTATTATAATTAGATTCAGTTTTTTTTATGTCTATATTTTCAAAAAATTTATTTGGAGAAGCCTTAACATGTTCTACCCCAGAATAAAATGAATCTTTTGAAATATTATTTCCAATATGAATATGTCTTCTTGATTTATAATTTCTCAGAAATGTTTTAACCTTTTTTGATATGATCATGCCCCCAAGGGATATAATAATTTCAGGTTTCAAATCCTCAAATAAAGAATCAGAATTTGATTTGAGCTCAATTGGTCCGATTAATCTGTCAATATTTGAAATGAATGAATCTTCATGAATATTTGATGTATGCTCCATTAAAACAGCCATTGAGGAAAATGAATTGATTTTATCAATCGATTTCTTTGATAGTAATCCTTCGTCTGAAACACCAATTAAAATTAGTATTTTACTTGCCTTTGAAATTTGACCGTAATATTTATTAAAATTTGTGTGTAGTTTGGTTTTTTGCAGTTTCTTCAAAATCTTAACTTTTACAGATGGTTTGCTGATAAAGTCATATAAAGGCTCTTCCATAGGAACATTTAAATGAATAGGCTGCATTTTATTTAATGAAAGATTAAATGCTTTTTCAATCATTTTTTCATTTTTAGCTTGTATTGATTTCTGGAGCTTTTCAAGCTTTAAGTTATCATCTTTGATATCTATTATATTTTGAGAGTTACTTTTGAATATTTCCTCTGTTGCGTGAATACAATCCTGACTTAAGGAATTTGAATAAAGAATATTTTTTTCAAATACATCTGATTGATTTATTGTTTGTCCATCGCCAATATTGATTTTATATTTTGGTCTATCTGCTGATAAAATAATTAATGGTATTTCACTGAAGTAAGCCTCAGCAACAGCAGGATAATAGTTTAGAAGTGCTGACCCAGATGTACATATTAGTATTGTAGGTTTTTTTGATTTTTGTGATAGGCCAAGTGCAAAAAAAGCCGCTGATCTTTCGTCAACTATACTATAACATTTGAATTTATTATTAGATGAAAACCCAATAGCTAAGGGTACGTTCCTAGAACCTGGTGAAATAACGATATCAAAAAATTTAAAATTTATACATGATAAAATTAAGGACTGAGCAACAGGTATTACAGGATATTTCATCTTAAACAAATTTACTAAATATATATTTTAACCTTGATGAAAAACCGTAAGCATGGTTTGTGACTTATTTAATATTTCATGCCACTCGTCAATGGCATTACTATCTTTAGTAATCCCTCCTCCTACAAAAACAGTTAGGTTGTCACCAACTATTTTAGCGCATCTGATATTTACGTAAATATCACATGATTTTTTTTCATACTGCCCTAAATAACCAGTGTAAAATGATCTCTTGTAATTCTCAGTTTTATTTATATGTTCAATTGCTTTATTTTTTGGCATTCCCGCAATAGCAGGGGTCGGGTGAAGTGCTTTAATTAATTGTGATGAAAAGTTGTTGGTTTTTGCTTTTATGACAGATTTAAGATGAAAAATATTCCCAGCCTTAATAGTTTGCAAGGCTCCTATTTCAATATTTGTACATTCATGATTTAAATCAGACGCAATTTGATCCTCTACAATTTTATGCTCTGTAAATTCTTTATCAGTCCAACTTTGATCTACCTTTTTTTTTGTTGCAGCCAAAGCAAATGTTGTTACCAAGTGATTATTTAAGCTTATCAGTTTTTCGGGTGTTGCACCAAGCCAAATCCCAATTTCAGAGTGATAAAACAAATAACAAAAAGCATCATGATTTAATTGAAGTAAACTTTTAAAATATTCAATCATCAATTTTGAATTGATTTTGAAATTAAACGATGATGAACATACTACTTTTTCTAATCTTGAGTTTCTTATTTCAGAAATTGTGTTGTTAATATACTTTACGTAAGATTTTTTTTTTGAGTTGAGTTCTTTAACTGAAATATCAACATTTTGAATTTTACTTATGTCTAAATGAAATTCTGTTTCGATTGTTGTTTTTGGGGATATTAGAAAACCATCTTCACTTGTATCGAAAGGCATAAATAAAAAACCTCTTTTATCACTCAGTTCAGAAATTTTACCTTTAAAAATATCCCCCTGTTGACAAACTATTTTATTATGACTCGGTTTTTTGAAAACAACAAATGATTCACCGTTTTTTAAAAGAAAATTCAACTCACTAAAAAACTTAAATTTAGAAATCATTTTGTGGCAATATATATGGTTGATGAACCAAAAAACTTTGGTTTGATTTGAACTTTACTGAAACCAACAGATTTTAAGATATTTTTAAATTCAATTCCACAAGGAAATAATTCTGCTGAATCAAGTAAATAACTATAAGCTGATTTATCTTTTGAAAAAATCTTAGCCATTAAAGGGATATATGTTCTTGTAAATAATGAATAAAAAAATCTAATAACTCTATTTTCTGGAATTGAGGTTTCTAGAATAATTAGAGTGCCATTTTCTTTTAAAACCCTTAAGCTTTCCTTTAGTCCTTTTTTTAAATCTTGAAAATTTCTAACTCCAAATCCGATAGTAACAAGGTCAAAATAATTGTCTTTATATTTTAAGTTTTCTGCATCACCGGTTTCCAATAAGACGGATTCTTCTAAATTATTTTTTATAATTTTTTGACGCCCAACACTTAGCATTTTCTCAGAAATATCGACACCTACTACCCTGCAATTTGGTAAACTTCCAAGATTCATTGCAATATCAGCCGTACCAGTAGCTATGTCAAGAGCATTATTTGGTTGGAGTATTTTTGCAATATTTAAAATATTTTGCTTCCATCTTTTATGGCTGTTAAAAGTCATGATTCCGTTTAGTAAGTCATACTCAAAAGAAATGGAATCAAACATTTTTTCAACTTGATTTTTTTTTGAACTTTTAGATTTTTGATTAGGCTTCAAGGTCAATATTTTAGTTCAGCAAATTTAACAATTAATATAAATTAACTTTAATATTTAATTAACAATAATGATTTATAAAAACAGAAATTAGACATTAAATTTGTAAAAAAATTTATATGAGATATTATTTAGCATTACTATGTTTACTTTTTTTCAATCAAACTTTTAGCCAGGATGTACAACAGGTTGAAGTTATAAAAAATGATAAGCAAGTCGAAGAACTACTTGATGAACTTGGAGATTCTGAAATGAAATTGGATGTTATTGATTTATTAACCCAACCTGCTTTAAATATTGGTTATGAAAAAATAAATGATTCATACTCATCTTACGGAGCCGACATATTCTTCAACTTTAATGAGAACAATGCATCTAGATCTTGGTCTGAAAAATTTTCATTGAATCCCTTTTACAGATTTTATTTTTTAAATAAAACAGATTTTGGTGGCGAGGGATATTTTGCCGAAGTATTTATAAAATTTTCAAATATTGAATATAACAAAAACACATACTTTAATAATTCATCTTCTGGTGAGCCATACATGACAAGCGAAGAAATAAAAGCTTGGGATATTGCACCTGGTGTTGGAATTGGTAGGAAATGGGTGAATAAAAAGGGTTGGACTTTTGAATATATGCTAGGTTTAGGTAGGTATATTTTTGCAGGTAGTGAAAATGATGACGTTCCTAACGGAGGTAGTGTAAGTCATTACAGACCAGAAGCATCATTTAAAGGAGGAATTTCTATAGGAAAAAGATTCTAAATCCTCTCTTTTCAAATACTTTAAAAAAACGTAAATCAGAATAACGTTAAAGCACGGTGATTTTGTAAAAGAGCCTGTCTTCTACTTTTTTAAAAATAATTTATAGGGGGGTACTAAACTATAAAAGAGATACTTTTGTAGCAGCTTTTCCTTTTCTACCTTCACCTTCTTCATACTCAACCTTATCACCTTCTTTAATAGTTAGGTTTCCAAGTGCAGAATAATGAACGAATAGGTCTTCTCCTGTTTCGTCGTTTGTGATGAATCCATATCCTTTGGACTCATTGAAAAATTTTACTGTTCCTTTCATTTAAATAATAAATTTCAGCAAATGTAGTCTATATTCTTATAGCAATCTATATTTTCAGTTATTATTTTTCAGTTTTTATAGTTATCATATAAATACAATGGCATTGACAATGAAAATCCTACTAAAAATAGAGAAAGCATGTATTTGATAAAACATTTAAGATGAATTTTCTTATTAGAAAACTGGTAAATAATGAAAACCAAATATGATGTTGCTGCAACCGTAATATCCATAGTAATCATTGAAATTGCGTGATTTGAATATATATCACTCCAGAAGCCACTCATTGACCAGTCGTTTTCTAGTAAAAAATTATACAATTGGTAATAAGGCAAGACCACGCCAAGAATACAGAGAATTAAAAATAATTTTTTCATAATATCTAATTAATAATTATTTGTGAATTTAATGAATCATCTCATTCTTTATTATAATATTGTAATATAAATTCAGTTTTATGTTGGAAGAATATTTCAATTGTCCATACTGCTGGGAAAATCAACTAAAAATGGTCGATCCGTCTGTGAAAAATCAAAATTTTATCGAAGATTGTGAGGTTTGTTGTAATCCAATCAATTTTGATATTTTAGTAGAAAACAACGAGGTTATTATGTTTCAATCCGAAAAAATAGATCAATAAAATTTAAATATGCAAAACGAAAATAAACTTGACTTAATAATTTGGGGAGCAACAGGATTTACCGGTCAATTAGTTTGTCAGCATATTAAAAATACCTACTCGAAAACCAAACTTGTCTGGGGAATAGCGGGAAGAAATAAAGAAAAATTATTAACCATTTGCAAGAAATTGAATCTTAATGAAAAAATGATTTTTATTGCGGATAGCAATAATATTGAAAGTCTAATTAAACTAAGCTCTAAAACAAAAGTGATTTGTACAACAGTCGGTCCCTATGCAAAACATGGTACTAATCTTATAGAGGCTTGTATCAAAACTGGTACAAATTATTGTGATATCACTGGGGAGACCCAGTGGATAAGAAGAATTATTGACAAGTATCATAAAAAAGCTAAAGAAAAAAGTATTAAAATAATTAATTCTTGTGGTTTTGATTCTATTCCGTCGGATATGGGAGTTTATTATTCTCAAAAAAAGATTTTTGAAAGGACAGGAAAATATGCAAGTAAGATTAATATGAGGGTTGCTGGAGCCAAAGGCGGAATAAGCGGAGGAACTTACAACAGTCTCTCCAACGTTTTGGAGGAGGCTAGGGTTGATAAAGACGTTAGAAAAACTTTGATGAATCCCTATGGTCTAAACCCTATTGATAAACAATCTGGTCCTGACAAGTATGATTTACAAAGAGTGGTTTTTGACAAGATTTCAAACTCATGGGTTGCCCCATTTGTTATGGCAGGAATCAATACTAAAATTGTAAGAAGGAGCCATGCATTAATTGATTTTAAGTACGGCTCTGGCTTTTCCTATGATGAAGCAACCCTTACAGGAAAAGGAATTTCAGGCAAATTAAAAGGCTACTTTAGTCTAATACCAATTTTTTTGGCAACAAGAAAAAAGGGTAGCTTATTAAAGAATTTAGTTGACTATATTTTACCTAAAGCTGGCGAAGGTCCCTCCGAAAAAACCAGAACAAATGGATATTATAATCTCCGATTTTATTTAACAGTTGGTGACAAAATATATTTAAGCAAGGTAATCGGAGATATGGATCCAGGATACGGGTCTACTTCAAAAATGTTGGCTGAAAGTGCAGTTTGTTTGGCTCTAGATAAGACGCCCAAAACTTTTGGAATACTAACCCCATCGGTTGCACTAGGAGATCCTCTTTTAATTAGACTTAAAGAAAATGCGGGCTTGACTTTTGAGATAAATATTTAAGATATTTTTTTCAGGAAAACACCTCTGTTTAGTTCATCGTTTTTATCTTTTAGATAGATTAAATCATTTTCTAGAACCCATGTATTATTTTCAGAACCAATATTTATTTTTTTATTCAATGAATCATCTATTAAAATTTCATCATTAATTAGCATCCACTTAATTTGTTCTTCTTCCTGATAGTCTAAAAAATCTAACGTCAAGATTGCGATATTGTCTTTTTTAAATTGAATATACATATCTGCTGAATCAATAATATCCTCAGCTAGACCGATAGCTAACTCTGCTGCTAATTTCTCAAGCATATCTAATTTCTTTGTTTCTTTCTTTAAAAGTTGTTTGACCTTAACATTAATCTCCCACTCTCCGATTATATCCGAGTGTTTAACTTCATTTTGAGAAAAAGAAATTGAAAAAATTAGGAGAGTGAAACAAAAAATCCTCATATCTAAGTATTTAAAATTTTAGATGTCTAACAGTATTCGTGCCGTCATATTTAATGATTTCATTTAAAG
Organism: uncultured Bacteroidota bacterium; assembly: GCA_902626585.1. Lineage (GTDB taxonomy): Bacteria > Bacteroidota > Bacteroidia > Flavobacteriales > Flavobacteriaceae > MED-G13. The sequence goes on along the minus strand of CACOGA010000004.1, from coordinate 90,483 downwards.
AGGCAATCCCTAATTCAAGGTGGTTTTTATCATATAGCTTTGAGTTTTTATCGTCTTCAACTTTAGTCTTAATACCATCAAGTATCATGGGTTGATCAGTAACCAAAAGTAATGCTCCCGTTGGAATTCTATTATGAAAACCAACAGTAAATAAAGTAGCCGTTTCCATGTCAATTGAATAAGCCCTCACCTTCTTAAGGTACTTTTTAAATTTAATATCAAACTCCCAAACCCTTCTGTTAGTTGTAAAAATTGTACCCGTCCAATAGTCAGTTTTATTATATTTTAAAGCTGAAGAAATTGCTCTTTGTAAGGAAAATGAAGGCATAGCTGGGACTTCAATTGGGAAGTAATCATTTGAAGTTCCTTCTCCTCTTATTGCACCGATTGGCAAAATATAGTCTCCAATTTTAATTCTATTTTTTAATCCACCACATTTACCTAAAAATAATACAGCCTTAGGCATTAATGCGGTTAATAAATCCATCACCGTAGCGGCATTTGGACTTCCCATACCGAAATTTATTATTGTGATATTATTGTGAGTTGATGACGGCATATTTTTGTCTAGTCCGTTTACCTCAACTTTATTAAAAGAAGCAAATTCATCAACATATTTTTGAAAATTTGTCAATAAAATATACTCTCCAAAATCTGAAATTTCTACTCCAGTATATCTTGTTATCCAGTCCTTTACTATTTCTTTTTTTGTTTTCATATTAGTAAAGTTAATAAATAAAAAAAACCCCGTAAATCGGGGTTTTTTCAATCTACAAAAACAAAAATCTAATTTGCTTGTGGAATTCCTTGTGAGTTTGTTCTTGGTGACCAATGGGAATGCATAACTTTCCACGCTCCATTTTCATTTACCCAAGTTTGAGAAGCTCTAGTCGCATAAGGGACATTTTGATCTCCATCGACAAAATTGATAAGACCATCTGCATCAAAAGTGACAACAGCTGTATTCATGTCAGATGACAAGAAAACCTGATGGTTTGACATCTCAAATGTACCAAAATCCCATCCTCTTTCTGCATTTACCTCATCCTCACTTTGAACGGTTAAAGAAGATCCATTTGAATTATAAATAGTTGTTCCTAATTCCTCCGAAACCCATTTGCTTGCAGTGTTCCAGTCCCTTGTGATGTATGCTGATTGAAAATCGTTTGACATAGATGTTATGTCTGCAACAACTTGATCAGCATCAACAGCTGGTACCATGTCTGTTGGATTAGCGCAAGAAAAGCCAATAAAAACTGACAATAAAAAAATAAGTTTTTTCATGTTATTAATATTTATTTAAAACATTATAACATAAAAAATTAATAAATATTGTCTTAATGTGACAATTTATTCAGAAGAGGACCTACGGATCGTAAACTCTAAAATAAGTAATAGCAATATTATTGAGCCATTAGCTATGACCAACTCAACAATACTAGCATTGTTATTCGAAAGCGCGTTAATTGCAGAAACACCAATAACGACAAAGAAATATGTCATTTCTTTTACTTTAATGGTTTCAGTTCTAAATCTTAATATGGCAAAGATTGCAAAAAGACCTAAGGCAAAACCTAAATCTAATTTAACGTTACTTAATAAAAAGCAAAGTAAAAATGTGATAAGTCCTGCTGAGTTGTAAGTAAAGAAAAATTCATTTAAGGACTTTTTACTCTTGTTGTTGAATTTTAGATAAATAAACTTGGAAATAAAAAAGACAACAAAAATATTTAACAATAAAATTGTCATAAGTTCTGAAATGTCTTGATTGTTGGCAAAAATTAAATCCACTTTCAATTGATATATTTATTTGCTGCTGCAATTAAGAAAAAAAATGAAAGAATTCCTAATACTAATTTAATTTTTCAAAGGGTTTTGTAACTTGTCAGAAAATATAAAATATGAGAAAAATATTAATTTTTGTCTTTTGCATAAACTTATTTTCTAATGTTTATGCTCAAAAGGAAAATAAACAAAAGACAATTGACTCATTAACGGTTGACATGAAAATTAGTGAAGGTTTAATCAATACATTCACTAATGATGAAAATAAATTATACTTTGAAATTTCTGAAAATTTATTAGGGATGGAGCTTTTGGTAGTAACAAGACTAGCTCAGCTTCCTGGAAATTATGCAGGATATTTAAATGCCGGTTCAAAAACGGCTGAACATGTCGTTCAATTTGAAAAGCATGGAAAAAAAATTCTCCTAAAGGAGGTTAGTTTTACAAATATTTCAGATGAAGAAGACCCTATTTCCAACAGTGTTTCCGTAAATAATTTCAAACCTATATTAGGTGCATTTGATATTATCAATTCTGAAAGTGATAAATATTTAATCGATATGTCAAGCTATTTTATGTCTGATTCACCTGGTTTCAATATTGTAAGATCATACGAAAAGGATAATTATAAAATTGGGGGAGTTGATAAAAAAAGAAGTTTTATTGACTCTGCAAGAAGCTTTCCTCAAAACACCGAAATACTCCACACACTAACATTTACTGCTAACAAAGCTCCAAGAGGAAATAATACAAAAACATTTAGTTTTCAGGTAAACCACTCCATAATTGCTCTGCCAGAAAATCCAATGCCTATTAGATATGAGGATGAAAGGGTAGGATGGTTCACGGTAAATAAAATAAATTACAGTTCAGATAAATTAAAGTCGGATAGTTATAACATAATAAGAAGATGGAGACTTGAACCATCTGATGTTGGGGCCTACAATCGAGGTGAATTAGTTGAACCTATTAAACCAATTGTTTACTACTTAGATCCGGGAACTCCCCTAAAATGGAGGAAGTATTTTAAAATGGGAATCGAGGATTGGAATAGTGCTTTTGAAAAAGCAGGATTTAAAAATGCCATAATTGCTAAAGACCCTCCTAGTAAAGAAGAAGACCCAGACTTTAGTCCTGAGGATATCAGATATTCGACTGTTAGATATGTAGCATCTACCACCAGAAATGCTATGGGGCCAAGTGTTTCCGACCCAAGAACTGGTGAGATTATTGAAAGTGATATTGTATGGTACCACAACCATTTGAGATCTTACAGAAACCGATACCTTTTGGAAACAGGAGCTGCGAATCCAAGTGCAAGAACGTTATTCACTCCGGAAAATGAAATTGGTGAAATGATGAGGCAGGTCATAGCACATGAAATAGGACATGCTTTGGGATTACCACATAATATGAAAGCAAGTAGTGCTTACCCTGTTGACTCGCTCCGATCAGGAACCTTTACTCAAAAGTATGGGATTGCAACCACTATTATGGATTATGCGAGATATAATTATGTGGCGCAACCAGATGATAAAAACATCAGATTTGTTAGACAGCTAGGACCCTACGACGATTACTCAATAGAATGGGGTTATAGATATTTTGGTAAGAGCCCAGAGGAAGAAAAAGAAATTCTTAAAAACTTTGTTGATGAAAAATCATTAAGTCCAATGTACATGTTTGGTGGATACGGAAACGATCCAAATTCTCAAACAGAAAATATTGGTGATGACCCTGTTAAAGCTAGTCTGTATGGCATCAGTAATTTAAAAATTGTTGCGAAAAACTTAAAAGAATGGACGATAGAACCCAAAGAAAATTATAATGAACTTAATGAGCTTTACGGAGAATTAATCGGAGTATACAGAAGGTATGTCTACCATGTCCTAAACCTTGTGGGTGGTATTTATGACACCCCTCATAATGAAAATCAAAAAGGAGTTGTAAGGTATGTAAATGTTGATATTGATAAACAATTACAAGCATTAAAATTCATGGAAAAAAACCTTTGGAATACTCAAAACTGGCTAATGGATAAAAGCTTAATATCTCAAATAAAAGCTGAAGGAGTTTTGGGTTCGCTTCAGGGCTTACAGCTAAGTGCATTTAACAGGATATTGAGTGTAAGTAAATTAAATAGAATGTTGTCGGCAAGAGAATCTTTAGAAGGTGACCCTCTTTCGGTTGAAGAATTAATCGAAAATTTATTTAAAACAATTGTGAAAAATCCTGAAAATCCTGATCTATCTGAGCAAAGATTACAAATAAATTTTGTTGAAAGAATTGACGAGCTTATGGGTGAAGAAAAATTAAATCCAAGTATTAAAAGTTCTTTATTAGATACCAAATACAAAATTCATAAACTTGCTAAAAGAAGAGGTGGTTCTCATTATAAATATTTGAAATCTATAAGTGAATAAATATGGAATGGTATAAAAAAAATAGAAAGTATTTTTACGCAATAATTATCAGTTGGTTTCTTTACAGATTGATTACAGCGATGATTTACTAATTTAGTCCAGCATGTACCGGATTGCCAATGAACTTTTAGAAAATGAAATCTTTAGTTCATTTTGCCTTTCTCTGGAGCTCTTGATTTTAAGTGAAAGGTAGTTAGTATTTGCAAATTTATTTATTAAATCATTTAATGGCCCGCTTGGCAATAAAATCTTTTTTTCAGGCTTTATAAAAATACTGTTTAACTGCGATTGAAAGCTGTTCTGAAGTTTAAATTCATCAAATGATATATTTTTAAATTCATCAAATTGAGGGTTGTTATTCGAAAATGAAGTTAAAGTAAATAATAATAAAAATGCTACTAAACGATGCATGTTGAAAGATAAAAAATAATTTACAATTCAGAGTTTTCTTTTTTTGAATAATCTACTTTCCAAAGACCTACCCTGTACCAAAATGGACTTCTATAAACTAATTTTTCTGGATATTCAACCTCCCTTTGTTTTACAACTGAAAGGATTTTACGCATATTTTCCCCCTCACTTAAAGGATTTTGTTTTGACATTCTAAAGCATACCTTATCATTAAAATCTACAAACCATATAGTTTCATGTCTTTTCTCTTTCCCTTTGTCGTCTTTACTTAACTCAGTAACATGAATAAAATGCTTGATTTCACTCCATGTACCACTTCTATATCTGATTTTTGGAAAAAGTAAGGATTTATAAATCCCAGTAGAATTCACTGTAACCCTATAAACTAATGAATTAATTACTACAAAAAATAATGGAATTGTGAACTCATAATAACCCTTGATTATTTCAAGTATTTCGATATCGCCTTCATAATGAAGTTTGAACATCATAAATAAAATAATTCCGTTAACGCCCATCCCTAAAATATTTAATTTCAATGTTGATATATCTCTCATGGTATTACGTAAAATAACAAATTATGCACAAATTGCAATTTTTGTATATTGTACAAAATAGTCAATTTTATGAAAAGGTATATTCATTTATTCTTGTTAAGCTTACTGATTTTTTCTTGCTCTGACTCAGAAACAGATAATTCTATTGACAACCTAACGATAGAAGAGCACATTCAATTAATCAAAAACCACGAAGGTAAAATTGAAATTAGTTTTGATGAGTTGCCTGAAGTTTCTCAAGATCACATAAATAATCTAGAAAATAATATCACAGCTGAATTGATATTATACGCTGAAAGCATCGGCTATGAGGTAAAACTTAGAAGGCAGTCCAGAAATTTGATGTCTATATTAAATATACTTTACATATACTTTGACGAAAATGGTGAGCTACTTTTTGATGAAAATTTTGATGAGGACAATGATGGTGATTACGATGCTTTTGAAGAGTGGGTAAATTATATGTGTTTTGATATACAATTTCCTATTACAGTAACTATGCCTGACGGATCTCAAGTATCAGTGGGTAATGAAAATGAATTGTATGAAGCTGTCGATTTATATTATGAGATGAGTGAAGAGTACGATGGATTGCCTGAAATTAACTTTCCGATAAATATTGTTTTTTATTTTGAGAATGAAAATGGAAATGAGGCGCAAGAAGTAATTGAAATTGGAAGCTATGAAGAACTGGAGATGTATTTTGATGTATGTGCTGAGGAGGTTAATAATGGGTTGGATGATGGAAGTTGGTTTGAGATTGATTGTGTTGATCTCGTTTACCCTATTTCAATTGAGAATCCAGAAGGAGATATTATTTATGTGGAAAGTGAATACTACTTACATGAATATATAGATCAATACTATCAAAATTGTAATGGCGATAATTGTGGAGATTTTTCATTAGTATTCCCACTTACAGTTGAATATTATTCCGAAACAAATGATCAATACCAGATTTTGACGATAAATACTGAAGAAGAATTACAAGAGCTTTTAGATGAGCATTGCTACAGCGATGATGATAATACCGATGAAGACGGACTTGATTCCTGCGGTGAAATAGTTTACCCAATAACTGTTGAAGCCCCAAACGGCGATCAATTTACTGGAAACAGTGAAGAAGAAATCATCACTTTCATTGAAGAGTGGTCTTCAAATAATTGTAATACTATGGAGTGTAATGTGGATTTTGAATTGGTTTTTCCGATCACAATGGAATTTGAAGACGAACAAGGTGATTTGATTGTGATGACAATTCAATCCGAAGTTATGCTCGAAGAAATATCCGAGCAATACTGTGGAGATTAAAATTAGAGAACAATTATTTATTTTTTATTAAATTGTCCTAACTAACTGTTCAATTACCAAAAATAATGGGCTATAAAAATGATGTGTTTTTATATCTATGGATTATACTTATTATTTATGCAATTCTTTATACTTTCTATAAAAAATTTATAAATAAATAATTACATAGATCTAACTACTGGCACCCCTAGAATACCGCTTACAAATAAAATGAATAGAAAAATTTCACACAAAATTAGAAGAGCACATAGGTATTTAGGGCTTTTTTTAGGGCTACAATTTTTGATGTGGACAATAAGTGGATTATATTTTAGCTGGACGGACCTGGACGAAATTCACGGAAATCAATTTAAAAATCTTGACTACAAACCGATGGCTTTTGAAAATTTAATTAGTCCCTCAGATCTAAATCATTATGAAACAATTAAAACAATTGAAATTCGTGATATCCAAAAAGAACCTTTCTTTTTAATCAATGAATCTTATCTATACAATGCAAGAAATGGGAAAAATAAAAAAACAATTTCCAAAGAGGATGCGATTTACATAGCTAATAATCACATGAGGAGTGGATTAGAGATTTCCAGTGTCGAAACAATTTTTGAGGTTGGGAAACATCATGAATACAGACAAAAATTACTTCCAGCTTATGTGATCAATTATTCATCAGATGAGAATTTAAAAGCATATGTCTCGATTGAAAATGCAAAATTTCAAACCGTAAGACATAGAGATTGGAGGTGGTTTGATTTCTTATGGATGACCCATACAATGGACTATGAAGGAAGAGATGATTTTAATAACACAATTTTAAGAATCTTCTCACTATTGGGTCTTATAACTGTAATGAGTGGATTTTCTCTTTGGTTTGTATCTTCGCCTACTGTAAGAAAATTTTTGAAGTGAAGAATTATACTGATATTATAATTGTTGGAGCAGGACTTTCAGGAGTAGGAGCTGCTTGTCATTTAGAAAGAAAAAACTCGGATAAGTCATATATAATTTTTGAGGCAAGAGATGAGTTAGGCGGTACCTGGAGTCTTTTTAAATATCCTGGTATAAGGTCAGACTCTGATATGTATACTTTTGGCTTTTCATTCAAAACTTGGGATAATCCAAAGTCTTTTGCAGATGCCCCTAATATTTTAAAATATCTGAATGAAGCGGCAAGTGAATATAAAATAAAGGATAAAATTAAGTACCAGACAAAAGTTTTAAGTGCAAACTTTGATACTCAAAATAAACTATGGTCAATAACTACGAAGGATAAAAATGAAAATGAGGAAATATATCATTCTCGCTTTCTCTTTTCTTGCACTGGATATTATAATTATGATGAAGGCTATACCCCTGACTTTAACGGAATGGAAAACTTTCAAGGAAAAATCATACATCCGCAACATTGGCCTGAAAATTTAGATTATAAAAATAAACGAGTTGTTGTAATTGGAAGTGGGGCTACAGCAGTCACTATAGTTCCTGAAATGGCTGATGAAACATCAAAAATAACAATGCTACAAAGGTCACCAACCTATGTGGGTGCTTTTCCAAATAATGATAAATATGCCGAACTTTTTAAAAAATATTTTCCTAAGAAAATAGCACATAAGCTTATAAGGTTTAAAAATATTTTTGTTCAAATTTTATTTTTTCAAGCATGTAAAATTTGGCCTAACTATATGAAAAAATTACTTATTAATGCTGCTCAAAAAAAATTAGGTGACTTTCCAGCTAAACCACATTTTGAACCAAATTATAATCCATGGGATCAAAGATTTTGTGTGGCACCAGATGGAGATTTATTCAAAGTAGTTAGAAGCGGTAAAGCAAATGTTATTACTGATAAAATTGATTCATTTTATAAAACTGGTATAAAGCTTGCCTCAGGAAAAAATCTAGAAGCCGATATAATCATTAGTGCAACAGGTTTAAAGCTATTGGCCTTCGGAGGGTCAAAAATTACTATCGATAATGCGGAGTACAATCCAGCAGATGCAATCACTTATAAAGGACTAATGCTAAGTGGATTGCCAAATTGTATTTTTTTTGCGGGATATACTAATGCATCTTGGACATTAAAAAGTGATTTGACAAGTGAATATGCAAGTAGGCTATTTAAGTTAATGGATAAAGAAAAATATTCTTTCTTTATGCCTAAAGTTGAGAATCAGAATATGAATATTTCACCTTTACTAAATCTTAATTCAGGATACATTCATAGGTCATCTCATCTATTTCCAAAGCAAGGGTCCAAGTTACCCTGGAAACTATATCAAAATTATTTTTTAGACTATAAAATGCTCAGAATTAATAATATCAAGGATAAAAATTTAATACTTAACTAATAAATCATAAATTTAAAACAACTATGAAAAATTTATATAAACTTCTATTTTGTGCGTTTTTAATGGCATGTGGTTCAGATGAAGATTCTGGGAATAACAATGTAATTAATTTACCTGCTAGCATTTCAGCTAATGTTAGTTCTTTGTCGTTTGAAAACACAATGGTAACTCAGGTTTCTGATTCTCAAGTTATAATTATTAGTGCCGAAAATACCTCATCTGAATTAAATATCAGTTCACCTAATGGTTATGAAATATCAACTGATAATAACTCGTTCTCTGAGGATATTTCTTTTGTACCAGAACTTTCAAACGAAATATATGTTCGTTTTAGACCATCTGATGTAACCAATTATTATTCAACACTTGTAATATCATCTAATGATATTGGTAATAACATAAATATAAATTTATTTGGTGTTGGTACTGCGATGATTCACAATTATCAAGCTTTTGAAAATCAGGCCTTAGGATATGGTGGAGGATTTAGTCAGTCTGCCAGTCAAGTGTTTTCCTTGCATAATGATTTATCAAATATTCAAGAAATAAAAATGTATCTGCAAATAGATTGCCCATCAAGTGGATGTGATGATTGGGATCGTTTTGCTAATGTCAAAGTTAAAGATCAAAGTACGGGTAATTGGTATGAAATAGCTAGATATATCACACCTTATTGGGTAGGTACTCAACAATTACAGCGAGGACTTGAATTTGATGTGACTGATTTTAAATCCTTTTTAAAAGATAGTGCCGAGTTAAGGATTTATATTGAAAATTGGACAGCAAAAGCTGATATTGTTAGTATTGATTTTGATTACATTGTAGGCACTCCCGATTATGAAAACTATGCGATCTCCGAAGTTTTAAATCTTCACTCAAACTCAATTAGCGGTGTCCCTTATGGGGTTGCACATGACTTAGATTTAGAAAAATCAATTCAAATCCCAAATGATGCTGACAGTATAGAATTCAGAACTATTATTTCTGGATGGGGGCATGCAACGCCTTATGACCCAGACGGAAGGCCTTGTGCTGAGTGGTGCTACAGAACACATGATATCAAAATTAACGGAGGGAATACTTATCAGCATAATCTTGGGCCAATTGGCTGTTCTGCTAATCCAGTAAGTAATCAAAATCCAGGAAATTGGATGCCTGACCGTGCTGGCTGGTGTCCAGGAATGGCTGTTCCGGTAAGAATGAATAATCTTGATCCAAGCTTTAGTGGTTCTACAATTTCTTTTGAATATGATTTTGAAGATTGGACAAGCGATGGGGCTGGAGGAAATGCTTTCTATGCTATATCAACTTATATAATTGTTAAAAGTAATTCTGAAATTACAGCTCCGATTATTACAGATTAAAAAGTACCCCATTTATTTTTTATCATGAGCCCAAGACCGGCATTGATTAAAATTAATGAGATTGTTCCAACCCAAAACCAATTAGTGTTTTCATATTTTGAAATTAATGCTTCCCCAAAAACACACAGGCCTGATGAAAATAAAATTAAACCCAAAAGTGCTAAAGCATATCTTTTCATAAATACAATTTACAATAATTTAAAAAGAACTGGATGTATGCTTTTGTTTTATTAAATTTGAAATAATTATTTATTCCTATTGGAACTTTTAATACTTTACGTTTTTTTAACCATTGGCCTATCTTTCTTATGTTCCATTCTGGAGGCTGTATTGTTAAGTATAAATACCACCTTTATTAAGATTGAAATTAAAGAAGGAAAAAAATATGCAAAGACTTTATCAAGTTTAAAAAATTCGATTGACGAGCCTTTAATAATCATTTTAACTCTGAACACGATAGCTCACACAGTTGGAGCAATTTTGGTAGGTGTACAAGCTAAAGTAGCTTATTCAGAACTGAATCTTGAAAATACGTTTTTAGCTGGTGGAGTTTCAGACGAGGTATTGGTGGGGTTTGTATCAGCTGTAATGACAATTATGATATTACTTTTTTCTGAAATTATTCCTAAAACTATCGGTGCAAAATATTGGAATAGCCTGGCAAAATTTACAACTATTTTTCTATCCTCAATAATTCCAATATTCAAATACACAGGTATTTTATGGATATTGCAAGCATTTACAAAATCAATTGGAGCATCGAAAAAAGAGCTATTTTTTAAGAGAGAAGATATTTCTACAATAGCAGAAATAGCTAAAGAGGAAGGTATCATTGGTAAAAAAGACTCCAATTTTATTAAGAATATTGTTAAGCTTAGAAATGTTAGTGTTAAAGAAATTATGACTCCTCAATCTGTAATGGTAAGTGCAGATGAAAATTCAACCATTAATGAATTTTACAAGAAAAATCCTGAACTGGTTTTTTCAAGGATTCCAATTCTGGGTGACAATAAAATTGAGGCTTATGTTCTGAAAGATACCATGCTTGAAAGCATTATCAATAACAAGGGTGACTTTAAACTAAAGGAAATAAAGCGTCCTATTATTATTTCGAAAGAAAGCACAAAAATTCCTAAGCTTTTTGATAAGCTGCTTAAAAAGCGTGAACACATTTCTCTTGTTGTTGATGATACAAAAAATACCATTGGAATAGTCACATTAGAGGACATTATTGAAACAATCCTTGGTTATGAAATTGTAGATGAGACTGATATGGTCGATGACATGCAAAAACTTGCAAAAAAAATCAGCTCTAATAATAATTAGATTTTAAGTTCCAGAAAATTTCTATATTTACTAAGCATCAAGAACGCATTAGCGTACCAACCGACAAACTCGTTGCACGGTGGTTCAGAATGTGGGTGACTCAACCAAAGATTCGAGTATTCAATTTCTTTCTTGTTGCTATTTTTTAAAATTTAAAAATTGTAACTATGGCAAAATTTAATGGAGAGGTAACTTTCAAGGTAACGTTTAGAGATTTAGGAGTTCCTGTGGGATTTGGGATGACTAATGCAATCATATTTCATGAGTGTGCAACACAAGTTGGGCTGAAATCCCCTTGGTCTAAAATTGATAAAAGATACAAAGATGATAGGTTTAAGGTTGAAATTGTAGACAAAAAAATTAATTTTTAATTTGAGAGATTAGAAGATTTAATATATCCTATACAACTCAAAAAATTTATAATTGGTCAGGTTGAAAATTTTTACTTAAATTTAAATTTAATCAAAACAATATAAAATGAAAAAAACTCTATATTCTGTATTACTAACTGTTTTTATTTTCTCATGTGATTCTGGAAATAACTCTAATGTTTCAGCTGTATCTCAGTCATTTGAGAAAAATTCAGAAACAATGCAAGCTCTTTTAGACAGCTACGCAAATGAAAATGTTGATTATTCACGTTTCTCAGATGAAGCCGTTTTTAAAGGAACACTGTTAGGGGCTCCTGACACATTAAGACTTGATCAGATAAAAGCAATTCATAAAGACTTTTTTGCTAAATATGATGTAAAGCACATGGCGCCATTTAATTTTCTTCAGGGAGTTAATCCTGAAACAGGAGAATCCGATGGATCGGTAAGGTTCTATTATGACATGCAGGTCACAAATTCAAGTAACGGAAAGTCTGTCGTAATTCCGATTTACGAATCATTTGATTTTGATGATGAAGGAAAAGCAATATACGTTCAATGGTATTGTGATTGGACAGCTTCCATATCATCGCTTGAATAAAATTTAAAAAGGCTTCGAATTTCGAAGCCTTTTTTTATTCTAATCTGTAGTGATTATACAAACTTATTAAGTAGAGCAAAATTGCCCCCCACATAATATAAATAAAATGTGACGATGGTATCCAAAAATAAGCCAGAAGGATATTTGTAAAAAGTAAAAAACCCAAAACAAAAAGATATTTATTTCTAAAGCTTTTTTCTCTAAAAAACTTATTACAAGCAAATACAATAAGCATTAAGCCTGTTCCAAAAACATATAATCCTAAAAATCTATAAATCTGCTTAAGGTATGCCGCAAGTGTGTCATTACCATCAATTAAAAATAATTCATTGAAGGTCATTGCTAGGCGCTCTTCATTTGCAACTTGATCTAATATCCATGGTTCAGGGCTGATCATCCATCTAATACCCGAAATACTAATTACAACGGAAATTAATATTACTGGGTATTTAATGCTTATGTCAAATTTCTTTTGCATAATTTATTGTTATGCATAACAATTTACAATAATTATGATTTTAATAATAACTTAGTAATTATTTAAAATGAAGAATTATGAAAAAATTTATCCTATTATTAGTCGTTCCCTTTATTACTTTTAGTCAGGTCGGGGACAATGAAAAGAATTTACCTTTTAGTGATATATCATCATACCCAACTGAGTTTAGTCAAGCCAGTATTGTGTCAAGAATGATTGAAGGACTTGGCTACAGGTATTATTGGGCAACAGAGTCACTTAACCAAAATGATTTGAGCTATAAATCAAGTGAAGATGCGAGAACAACTTTACAAATAATTGAGCATATTTACAGTTTATCAATGATGATTTCATCGTCATTTGAAAATAAAGAATATCAATTTTTATCAGTTGAAGATGATTATAATACCCTGCGTGAAAAAACACTGATGAATTTAAATTATATTCATCAAATGCTTCAATCTGAAACTGACTTTTCTAAATTGTCAATCAGATTTGAAAGAGGTGGAACAAAGATGGAGTTCCCTTTTTGGAATCAGATTAATGGGCCAATCTCTGATGCGATATGGCATTGTGGACAGGTTGTGATGAACAGAAGAGCTAGTGGCAATCCCCTAAGAAAAGGGGTCAACGTTTTTATTGGAAAAACATCTCAATAAAATTATAAATATATTTAGATGCTCCTAAATCTTCTTGCGCCAGTCCAAGCAACTTTTTTAGTTCTTCCGAGATATGATTTAGCTTCAACTCTGTCATTAAAATCATTTCTTGCTGAATTTAACTGTGAATTTCCGTTGTCTTGATTTTTCATTATTTATAATATTAAAAATTCGGGCGCAAAAATATATATATAAACTTGAATTAATATAATTTTTTTAGTTAAATTTTGATGAATATGAAAAAAATAATACTCTTACTTTTTATTTCGTTATATTCTGTTTTTATAATGAAAAGCCAAAATGTATATTTAATTAATCCATCAGAAAATATTGGTACCAACAATTGGAATATTGTTAATGACGATGTTATGGGTGGTATTTCAAATTCTGAAATTTTAATCAATGATAAAGATAACTTAGTGTTTCAAGGATATTTATCCTTAGAAAATAATGGAGGGTTTGCATCGTCAAGATTGGATATTAGTGATGAAAATATTGAAGGTGTAAAATACTTTGAAATTAAATTAAAGGGTGATGGTAACAACTATAAACTTAGGTTAAGACAAAATAACAGGCGTGCTTCATATTCTTGTGATTTTCAATCCAAAAAAGACGAATGGATTGTTGTAAATCTCCCTATTGAAAAATTTAGACCGACTTGGAGAGGTTATAACTTTTCAAACTATCCTGATTTAGAGCTTGAATCAGTCAACTCATTGAGTCTTCACATTTCAGATAAACAAGAAGGAAAATTTGTTCTTGAAATAGAATATGTAAAAGCTAAGGAATAATCTTATCTTTAATTAAAAAAAATACTTTCAGCTTATTCTAAAAACAAAAAATTATGATAATAGCGATGTATATTGTTGGTGCTTGTGTGTTCGTGATATATGTATTTCTTCAAATATGGGATATTTATAATTTAAAAAATAAAAATAATGATAGCGACCTTGGCTATTATTCAAGACATAATAAGCCCGATAAAAGAGACTAAAAGATCTTTTTGTAAATACTTCGGCAACTTACTATATTGTAATTACTAACATTAAAAAAATATTATGAAAAACTACACATCAATAATTAAAAGTTTTGGCGCATTATTTTTATCTATTTTAATTTTTGGCTGTAACAATCCTTCAGAAAAACAAATGGAATTGGAATCGGCCCAAGAAACACTGGAAAAAAATATCACAATGTATGAAACCGTTTGGGATAAAGTTATTAATGATAGGGAAATAGATTTAATTAACGAAAATTACTTCGATAAGGATGTTGTAGCAGTGGCTACATCTGGAGGTGACGTAGTTGGATTAGAAAATTTTAGAAACTATTATAATAATTATTTAACAGGATTTTCAGATGCTGAATTTACAATCGTAGATATTTTTGGTCAAGGAGATAAAATGGTCAAACATTGGAATTTTAAAGGGACACATGATGGGGATTTCTTTGGAGTGCCTGCAACAGGAAAATCTGTAGATGTATCAGGTACCACTTTGATTAAAATGAGAGACGGAAAAATAGCTGCTGAACAAGATTACATGGACTATTTAAGTTTCTACACACAATTAGGACTATTAGGTCAATAAGAATATGATTTCTTTTAAGAATCTAAAATTTAAACGAAATGGATAAGCTTGAAAAGCTAATTTATTCTTATAAGTACCTCCCCTCATTTCTATATTTCGGTTCGGCTGGCCTAATTATGTACGATATTTATTGTTATTTTATTAATGACACTGAATTTCTAAACGGATATTTGGAAACTCCTTTATGCGTTATATTTTTTTATATGACATACTTAGGAGTGAAAAACCTAAAAAAGAAATAGAATGTCATGAAAAGGTTACTTCTATTATCATTTATTATTATTCTTTCTAGTTGTCACAGTGACAATGATGATAATTTAAATGATTGTATTGATGAAAACCTTATTGATATAAATGCTGTTTGTACAGAGGAGGTTCAGCCAGTATGTGGATGCGATGGGCGTACTTATGGAAATAGTTGTGAAGCTATTAATTGGAATGGAATAACAGAATATGTTGAGGGTATATGCCCTGGGGATGGGAATTGTAAATTTACTGATTGTGACTAAATAAACTAAACTGTGAAATCTATATACAACTTTCTTAAAGTCAAACTATGTTACAGGACCTATTGGAAACAGTGGTTAGCATTCTTTTCTTTAGTGCTTGTAATTATTTTATTTATATTATAAAAACTTAGATAATAATAAATGAAAAAGTTAAGCACCTTCGTGAAATTGCTTTGGCCGTTCAAATAGGAGGGATAATTTATGGAATTACAAAAGAATCCTGGGATGTGATAATTTTATCTGCTACGTTTTTTGTTCTGAGTATTTTAGAATTGAAAGGTAAAATAAAATAAAACCAACATACGATATGAAAAAAGAATACATAGGAGAATCAGGGTATATTTTATATATGTTAACAGCTATTATTGATCTTTTAGCAAGTATGTATGAGTGGGGTTTTATTTCATCATTTGTTTATGAAATTCTATATATTATTTCTCTAATATTAATTGTTTATGATGTTTATTTAGGTTGGAAAAATAAAAGACATTTTAAAGAGAGGCTTGTTATGCTAATTATTTTTATTGCTCTCTTTCTATATTTCTAAACTAAAAAGATCTATGATGAAAAAGCCTCTGTATACAATTGCGTCTGTGATAACTATATTATTGATTACTGAAAGAGGGCTTGATGTTTTCTTTAATATCGGCCCCTTTGCCCCTAAATCTATTAAGCTACTTTTTTTAATAACCGCATTAATTTTATTTGCAATTCATTTTATAAGAACAAATGAAAAATCAAAATGAGAGAGATGATATTATTACTATAACCATCTTCTTGTTTTAGTTTTATAAAATAAATATTCTTTACCAAATTTTTCTGAAAGAAAAATCTCTTCTCTTTTAATTTGAAACCTATTTATCCAATAATAAAAAAGGATGGGTGTTATCATTGAGAAAATATTCAAATAAAATATTGATGTCGATATGACAATCATTAACAAGCCTAAATACATTGGGTTTCTTGAATATTTATAGATCCCCGAGGTTAAAAGTTTATTAACTTTTTTAAACTTTATTGGATCAATTGTAGTTTTTGATTTTCTAAACTTAAGAATTGGATTAATTAAAATAAGCACTCCGATTAAAAGTATAATAAATGAAATTAAGCTTTGATTTGGCAAAAGAATTAAATCAATTTTTTTTGACGAAAAATAATTAGAAATAACTAAAATTAGAACTAATAAAGGGGGGGGGTATTTTTATCATTTTTAAATGAAAAATTTAATTAAAAAGTCCTTCTGAAAGATACTTAAGTCCTGAGTCACAAGCCACTGTTACAACAGTTGATTTTGGTCCCAAGCTCATTGAAAGT
Organism: uncultured Bacteroidota bacterium; assembly: GCA_902626585.1. Taxonomy (GTDB): domain Bacteria; phylum Bacteroidota; class Bacteroidia; order Flavobacteriales; family Flavobacteriaceae; genus MED-G13. The sequence goes on along the minus strand of CACOGA010000004.1, from coordinate 73,440 downwards.
TGTATTGCTCCTGCAACATTCATACCGCTCGAGGTACCACAAAATATTCCTTCTTTAGTGGCTAGGTCTTTACAAGTTTGTCTTGCTATTGACTCTTCAACTGTTAGAATACTATCAACATATTCAGAATTATAAATGGCAGGGATAAAACCAAGTCCAACTCCTTCAACATTGTGAGCACCTTTAATCCCCTTCGAAAGTATTGGAGAACTTGCAGGTTCTAACGCAACAATTTTTGAGTTTATCCCATTGTTTTTAAATGATTGTGCAATGCCCATTAATGTTCCGGCAGTTCCTACTGTGTCGCATACAGCATCAACCTTACTTTCAATTTGATATAGTATTTCATCCCCAAGGGTTATAAAACCTTCAATAACATCTTTATTATTGAGTTGATCGGTAAAAAATGTATTGGGTTCATCTGCAATTTCTGAGGCCCTATCAACCATTTTTTTTATTAATTCTTTTGTGATTTTACCATTAGTGCTTTTAATGATTTCAACATCTGCCCCTAAGGCCTTCATTAAGCCAATTTTCTCCTTTCCAAATACATCTGCAGTAATTAATTTAAAACGATATCCTTTTATACCACACACAAAAGCTAATCCGGCTCCCGTACTTCCACCTGAATATTCAACAACTGTCATTCCAGGCTTCAAAACACCTCTCTTTTCAGCCCCTTCAATCATAGAAAGCGCCATTCTGTCTTTTTTTGAACCTGTTGGGTTATATGCTTCCAATTTAACATATATATTACCGCAACCTTTTGGAAGAATTTTTTGAAGTTTTACAATGGGAGTTTTACCAATAGTTTCTAAAATATTACTCATACATACAATTTACAATAATTTTAAATGATTGTTATATGGTGGATATAAACTATGAGGCTATAGATTGTATTAACCTTGAGAGTTATTTGTTTTCCTTGTAATGCCTTATAAGTCTTCTTATACCTAAAACAAAATAAATAGAACTAAGTCCAAGAATCCATACCGCCATTGTTGACTGATTCATTTCTTCTGGAATATTTAAATAAACCAGTATGGAAATAAAACCCAGAACTAAATATAATCTGCCAATATTTAATAAACTATACATCAATGATATTTTTTGTGATATCACTAACACAAATTATATACCAGAAATATAGCTGGTATTATCATCCTTTACTAACCTATTAAATGAATTGCCAGATGGCTGCCATGTTTTTATTAAGATCTATAACGTACTTAGTTGTTTAAGGAATGTATATATCAAGTATATAATTTATAGAGCAACATACGACATTTCAATATCCTCGTTTCTTACTTGACAAATCCTAAACAACTTACTATCTTGTAGTTACACATTTAATAGTTAACGACTTTAGTTATGAATAAATATTTTTCTTGGTTTTTATTTCTTTTATCAATTGCTTCATTATGGATAGCCTTAGCTATTTTAACTTCAGCTAGCTTTAGTACTCAAGATATGGGAGAGACCTTCTTTAATTTTATTGGTTTATGTTTTTTTTCGTTACTTTTCTTCATTATAATATTGGTTTTAATTAAATATGATTTTTTTAAAAGAAAAAAATGAAAAAGCTAATACTATTACTATTTAATTAATCTGATGAATTTATATTAATCTTATTGACAGATGGAAATCATTGATTACATATTTATAATTTGCTGTGTAATAGGCATTTTTACATTATTGGTATTAATAATACGTCCATTCATTCCAAAATATATGATGCTTGAAAGTAAAGAAATTAACATTAAGAGAGGAGAAAGAATTGGTGCTGTAGTGGGGATTATTATTGGAGTTTTTATACTTTTTTATATTAACGTTAATGGTTTTGATGATATGATTGTTGACTATTTAGAAAGTCTATTTTATTAAACCAACATACGACATATCAATATCCTCGTTTCTTACTTGACAAACCCTAAACAACTTACTATCTTGTAGAAACATTAAACTTAAACATTATGAAAAATTTATTTTTATTTATTATTCCATTATTCTTTTTTTCTTGCGTTGGAGTTGAAGTTGAAAAAGAATTTGAAGTTGGAAAAGGACTTGAAGTTGTAATTGTTGAGTTTGGAGATTTAACAAGCCTAAGCGATGACAAACAATATGGAAACTTTGAAATTAAAGTTCCTGAAATTAATGATGATGTAATGAAAGAGGGTGCTGTGCTCGCATATATTGAAAGAGCCGCAACCGAAGAAAGACCTCAAAGATGGAGTCAATTTCCTCAATACAACCCTGTATGGAAAGAAATTGGAGACACAACATTTTCTTATTTAAGTTATGGGGAAGGTTTTGTTAGAATTTCTTTGCAAAGTGAAACTTCTGTGGAGGGAATTGCAGAAACATTTAAGGGATTAAAATTGAAATTAGTAATATTTGATTAAGATTTTTTAGAAAATTAAACAACAAAAGCTATGAAAAAATATTTTAAATTTTACTCACTATTAGTCATTTCATTAGTATTACTTGGCTGTAATAATGCAGTGCAACCAAATGTATTTGGATATGAGTCTGAGGACGGAAATAAGGTGGATATATCTACAGGGGATCAAGCATCACTTGAGGTAATTGTAAACTATTTTGAAGGATATAATAATAAAGATCTTGAAACTGTTGAAAGTTTAGAGCACCAAGATTTTTTAGGTTTTGCTCATACAGGTCAGGTTGTTGAAGGAAGTAAGCAACATATCGAAATGTCTAAACAATTTTTAGATCAGTTTCCCAATGCGAAATGGGAAATATTGTGGTCTATCTCATCCAATATCAATTTTAAAAATAAGCCTACTGAAAATTGGGTTACAACCTGTTTGAATACAAGTTTCGGTGAAGGAGAAAATAAAAATAATTTTCAAAGAATTTTTGACGCACAAATTGTTGACGGGAAAATTAAAAAGGCTTACCTGTATCAGAGAGATATGTCGGATAGAGAAATAAATTAATCGGCTGACCAACATACGATATGAAAAAGTATTTATGGGCAATTACAATTTTAATAATATTTATTAACGCCTATTTCTTGTTTTTTACAGAGGATTGGATTTATGGAGAATATATAAACCTTGCAGCTGCAATAGTAATGGTGTGGTTAGGTGTTACTGATATTTCAAAGAAAAAAGATTCTAAATCATAATTAATGAAAAAGCTAATACTATTACTATTTATTCCACTTGTGTTTTGCTGCAACGAATCGGTTAAATATAGTAATGAGTATGAGCTGATTGAAAATTGGATGAAAATTCCTGACGATTATGTATTGGGAAATCCAACAGGTCTTGCATTAAATTCGAGTCAGAATTTAGTAGTTTTTCATAGGGGGTCAAGATCTTGGCAAGTCCCTATGCCAAAAGAAAAAATAATCGAGGACACCTTTGTCGAAATAGATAAAATTTCTGGTGATATAATTAAATCTTGGGGAGCAAATCTTTTTATAATGCCTCACGGATTAGAAATTGATAATGAGGATAATATTTGGATAACAGATGTAGGTCTGCATCAGGTTATTAAATATGATTCTAACGGAAACGAATTGATGGTTCTTGGGGAAGAATACACCCCGGGCAATGATTCACTACACTTTAATTTACCTACGGACATAGCTGTATCAGAAAATGGATCTTTTTATGTAAGTGATGGTTATGGAAATAGTAGAATAGTTAAGTTTTCATCTGCAGGAGAATATTTGCTTGAGTGGGGTGTATTTGGAGAAAATAAAAATGAATTTAATATACCTCACGGCTTAGACTTGGATAAAGAAGGAAATGTTTATGTAGCCGATAGAGAAAATAATAAAATTCAAAAATTTGACTCATTAGGAAACTTTATTGGTGAATGGAAAAATGAGATAATTGGACAATTATACTCTGTTAATGTTAATAATTATGATAACCACCTTTTTGGAATTGATTATGAAGGAATCGAAAATTTAGTTCCTGTGGGTTCAGATATTATCAAGTTTGATCTTGATTTAAATTTAAAGTCAAAGTTTGGTAGAAGTGGAAATTATAATGGTCCCAAAGCAAGGTACCACGATATTCAAATTGATAATAAAGGAAATATTTATGTTGGGGATATTCTAAATAACACTATTCAAAAATTTAAACCAATTAAAACATTAGACTAAACCAACATACGATATGAAAAAAACTCATAAAGAATTTTTAATATATACGTTTATTGTTTACCTGGCTGTTGCAATCGATTTTTTTCCTTTTGAAATGCGATTAAATCCATTGGATTGGGAGAATGGAAGATTAGCAAGATTTATGATAATTTTTTTTGTAGTTCTATATTGTGGCGGATTTTGGAATAAGTTGTTTGTTAAAGAAAAAACGAACAAATGAAAAAGCTAAAATCTCCAAACTATAATCATTATATCTTTTTTTGCGCTGTTATCTTTGATGTGTTTTTCTTATATAATTTAATTCAATACATCCGTTTCGGACTCGATACACATTTATATGGATTTCTTATTTCTTTAAGTGCAAGTATTATTATTGTTATTTACCTTTGGAAAAACGACTACTTTCCAAAACAAGATAAAACTGAATAAATCAGATTAAAAAAACCAACATACGATATGAAAAAGCTAATACTATTACTATTTATTCCGATTTTCTCATTTTCTCAAATACAAAAGAAGGAAATGAATATGAATCAAATGATGAAGAAAAAAATGGAGTTACAAATGAAGAAAAAGCGTGGTTCAAATTCTCTTAAAATGAAAAAAGAAACCGAAAAGAAGATTATTGAAAGATGGGAAGAATACAGTAAGGCTTTTGAGTATTCAGATTTTGATAAGATAAAAACCTATTTTACATTTCCAGTTACATTATCTCTTTTTGATAATCCAATTGTAATTAATGATGAGGATGAATTAATTAAATTCTATAAGCAGATTAGAGCAAATGTTCAAGATGATTACAAATACAGTAAACTAAAGAAATCAAGGGTTATTTGGATATCTAAAAATATTTGTGCTTTAGATGCTACATATACAAGGTTTAATGATAATTATGAAAATATTTTCACTGGAAGAGGAATTTATATGTATAAGAAAGTTGGTAATTCTTGGCAAATGTTTTCAATATCAGGCATAGAAATGAACAATAAAAAATAATATGAAAAAGCTAAAGAGTGCCATATAGTTACCACTTTTTATAAGGACTGCCATATAACTGCCAAAAAATTGTACCTTTAACTTGTAACTATTAAAAAAAGAAACCTCCGATTTCTCGAAGGCTTTATTCTGTGTAGTGTAGCGGTTTCGCTTGCTCCCCCTCTTGGGCTCGAACCAAGGACCCTCTGATTAACAGTCAGATGCTCTAACCAACTGAGCTAAGGAGGAATTTACTTTTCAGTGAGGGCAAATATATGTAATATTTTTAAAATTTGATTTTTTTTTAATTAAATCTTAATATCTGAAAATTTAAGCAATAAAGGGAATTACTGCTTTTCTTTTGGAAGGATATTCTTTAAAAGATTTAATATACCAATTATGATGATTTAAGGCTCTTGGAATTAAGTTAAATGCGGTCCATAATGCAAAACTTAAAGTTCCCAGACTACAAACAATTATTGCAAAACCTGTCCACTCAACAATTTCACCAAAATGGTTTGGACAGGAAATATATTGAAACATACCCCCATGAGGAATTTGATACTCTTTGTTTTCTTTGCGTAATGATATTAATTTATTATCTGAGGACCTGTTAATGTACATTCCAGTAAAAAAGATAATTAGTCCAATTAATGTGTTAATTCCAAAATCAGTTTGTGATATATATCCTATTTCATAACCAACAAAAAAACCATTAAATAAATTAAAAATGAATGCACTAATGACAATTACTACAGGCATTTTCTTTCCTTTGGTTTTTAATTTAATTGGGAATAATATCGCTCTGTAGAAATAATGTAAAATCCATAATGAAAGAATTAATATTATGATTTTATTTTTTTCAACAGGTGAAATTAAAACTATTACAGGCATTAAAACCAGAGCAGGTAGTTCCATCCAAAACCACCCCCATTTATTATCAATAGTAATTCCCCATTCTGAATTAGAGTGTCTACCGTATGGAGCAATAGTTTTTGAGAAAATTAAATATATAAAAGTACATAGTCCTATAAAAATCCAAAGGGATAGTAAAATATAGAACCATCCCATATCAAACAATAAAATTAAATAGCTTATAAATGTCATTACCATTAGCAAATATGACCAATGCCAATAAAATTATGAAACCTATTACTTGCACTGTTTCCATAAATTTATCTGAGGGTTTTCTACCCGAAACCATTTCATAAACTAAGAACATTGCATGTCCACCATCCAAAGCAGGAATAGGTAATAAATTTAAAACTCCAAGCATTACCGAAAGGAGAGCTGTCGTATTCCAAAATGATTGCCAATCCCAGGAAGATGGGAAAATATTACCTATAGCAATAAAACCTCCAAGTCCTTTATATGCTCCGGTGTTTGGGTTAAAAATAGCTACTAGTTGATCAAAATAAAAGCCCATAAAAGAAACAAAATTATTTGTTCCTACAGAAATACTTTCTAAAAAAGAATATGAGTTATTCGAAACTTCCATGAGGCCTAGGTCAACCATGTTTTGTACAGTTGCACCATGCATAATACCTAGTTTGCCATCTTCATTAACATTAAGAGTTTTTTTAATAGTAAATGAATCCCTTAAAATTTCTACTTCAATAGTTCGATTATTATTTTGTTCAAGAATTGGTACTAGCTGATCAACATACTTTGTTTCTTGGCCATTAATTGAAACTATCCTATCTCCTTGTCGAATATCATAATCTTTATTTAAAGACTCATCTGCTACACTTTGAATTATGAATGGCATTCTAAATTCAAACGAAGACATGTCATCACTTGATGATAATTTCCCAAGAAAATCAACCGGTAATTGAATTTCAATAATATTACCATTTCTCTCAACTTGATAATTTGTTGAACCTATAATGGATTTTCTTAAGTCAGAATACGTATCTAATTTTTGTCCGTCAACAGTGATTATTTTATCACCAGTCTCAAAACCTGCTTCAGTCAAAATTGGATTAGTTATTACAAAACCATCATCTATCGAATCCAGTGAAATTGAAGATGAACCATAGCTATATGCTAAGCCTATATAAATAATAATTGCTAAAATAAAATTGATTGTCACCCCACCCAACATGATTATAAGTCTTTGCCATGATGGTTTAGATCTAAATTCCCATGATTGTGGAGGTTTGGCCATTTGCTCCTTGTCCATACTTTCATCAATCATTCCGGCAATCTTTACATATCCACCAAGAGGTAGCCAACCTATACCCCACTCAGTTTCACCTATTTTTTTCTTGAATAGTGAAAAATTTACATCGAAAAACAAATAAAACTTTTCAACTTTTATTTTAAAATATCTTGCTGGCCAATAATGACCAAACTCATGCAAAACAATAATTAGAGAAAGGCTTAAAATAAATTGTGAAACTTTAATTAAAATTTCCATAGACTTGATTAATTAGCTGACAAAAGTAATTGATTAATAGTAAATTAAAAATATCTATTTTGATTATTTAATATAAAACTGTTGTATTTTTGCATACCACAAAATTTAATTGAACTTGAAATTATTTAGAAAAAGAGATTTTATTAGTATAGGGCTTATTTTAGTTTTTTCTACTGCTACAATATCACTGTTTTATACAATTTTGAAACCCATAGAAACCTTGCCTATATACCAACCAGCAGAAGTGAATGAGAAATTAGTTGATTCATCAATAATCCATGTTTCAAAATATCATAAAATCTCAGATTTTATATTAACTAATCAGAACGGAAAAGAAATTACACAAGCCGACTACAAAGATAAAATTTATGTTGCTGACTTTTTCTTTACAACATGTCAGGATATATGCCCTGTGATGACCAAAAACATGTTCGAACTACAAGAAGAACTTAAAAATGACAATGAAATTTTACTTTTATCTCACACGGTGATTCCTGAGGTTGACACAGTAAAAAGACTTAAAGAATATGCCATTGAAAATAATGTTGATGATTCGAAGTGGAATCTTGTGACCGGAGATAAAAAACAAATCTATGAACTTGCAAGAAAATCCTATCTTGCTGTTGAAGACAGCAACTTTAATGAATTTGATATGATTCATACTGAAAATTTCATGCTTATTGATAAAGAAAAACAAATCAGAGGTTTTTATGATGGAACAAATTCGGAAGAAATAAATCGGCTATTGAAAGACATAGAAATTCTTAAACAATCTTATAAAAATTAAAAAATGAAATATATCTTACTTGCAACTTTTCTTTTAAAATTTAACTTTCTTACCTCACAAGAATTGGTAATCGGTGAGGAAACTGTTGACCCTGGAATCGTATTTATTTTTGAAGGAGCCATTAAAGATCATGTTATGCCTCTAGGTATGCATCTTAAAGAAAATGAGACAAATATCCATATTGAGGCTCGTGTGAATTGGGATAATAAAAATACACCTGATGGAACACCTGAAGGCGGTTTCGTTGCATATTTACATATTACCTCAAAAGTTACTAACCAGAAAACTGGGTTAAGCACATTCATAGATTTGGTCCCACATATTAATCTCATTGACAACTATCATTATGCAAGAAACATATCCTTGCCAGGGGAAAAAGATGAGTTATACACAGTTGAATTTAATATAATACCTCCTACAAATATTGAGCTTTCGCTACACAAAGACTGGCTAGATATGTACGGAGAAAAACTTATGAGTAAAAAATATTTTTCTTACAAAAATGTAAATTTTGAGGAAATAGCTAATGCTTCAAGACAATAAACTAGCCAAGTGCTACGTCTAAACACATCATAACAATAAACCCTGCAATCAGCCCCATTGTAGCTATGTCAGCATTTCCACCGCTTTGACTTTCTGGAACTACCTCCTCTACAACAATAAATATCATTGCTCCAGCTGCAAAAGCTAATGCATAAGGAAGGATTGGGTATACCAAAATCACAATTGCAGCACCAATAACAGCAAAAAGTGGTTCAACAATCGCTGATAATTGCCCCCATTGCCAAGATTTAAATCTGCTAAATCCAGCTCGTCGCATTGGCATAGAAACAGCAAATCCTTCTGGGGCATTTTGTAACCCCATTCCTATAGCAAGTGCAATCGCACCACCAAGTGTAAATCCAATATCCATTCCAGATGCAATAGCTCCAAAAGCTACTCCAACAGCGAGCCCCTCAGGTATATTATGAATTGCAATTGCAAGAACTAATAATTCGGTTTTTTTTAAGTCAGTCTTTGGACCCTCTGCTTCCTCAATTTTTTTAAATAAATGTAAGTGTGGGATTTTCTTGTCCAGGAAATATATGAAAAATGCGCCCAGAAAAAAACCTATTGCAGGAGGTAAAAATGAAGGCAGACTTGTTAGCCCTAATTCATGTTGCTTTTCTACAGCATCAATAGCCGGTGATAAAAGTGACCAAAAACTTGCAGCTATCATTACACCACCTGTAAAGCCGAGTGAAGCATCTAGTAACTTTCGGTTAGCAGACTTAAAAAAGAAAACTAATCCAGCTCCAAGTGCTGTTAGTATCCAGGTAAATAATCCTGCAATAAAAGCTTGTAATATAGGGTTGCCTAAACCAACAAAAAAATCTTCCAAAGTAGTCGCTATATTTTCCATAAATATGTTTTGACGAAAATAATAAAACAAATCAAATATTATCAGAAAACGTTTTATATTTGCATTAATTTATAATTATTCTAGATATGTACCCAGAGGAACTAGTTTTACCGATGAGGAAACAACTTACAGATCATGGTTTTACTGAGCTAAAATCAGTTAGCGATGTTGACGAAATGATTGCTAACAAAGGCACAACGCTAGTTGTTGTCAACTCAGTTTGTGGGTGTGCTGCAGCCAATGCAAGACCCGGTGCATTAACAAGCCTTTTAAACGAAAAAAAACCCGATAACCTAACAACAGCATTTGCCGGAGTTGATAGAGAGGCTGTTGAAAAAGTAAGATATTATTTAGCCCCTTTCCCACCTAGCTCACCAGCAATAGCATTATTTAAAGATGGTGAATTAGTACATATGCTGGAAAGACATCATATTGAAGGAAGATCTGCTGAAATGATTTCTCAAAACTTAATGGGAGCATATAACGAGCATTGCTAGTTATAGTACCTCAGAATATCAAGATTGACCTTTTGACTAAGCTTATCTAAATTGATAACCTCAACCTTTTTAATCTCGTTAGGTCTACCATAATTTTTATAAACTGTATATTTTATGTAAGTTGGATTTGAATTATCTTGAATTGAATAATTTTCAATATTAATTATCCACTTGCCACGGTCTGATTTCTCAATTATAAACTCCTCGGTGTTGTATCCATAATTTAGCTCATCTTCTAATAAATCTCTATCATCCAATATTGTGTGAGACCAATTGTAATATTTATTTTTTGGATCAACAAATTGTACATTAAATTCAACCGCAGGATCATTCCAGTCAAAAATGATTCTATAATCAAACCCAAACTTTCTCCAATCATTTTTTGGTATGTAGGTTTTTAGTGTTTTTAAGGGAAAATCAGTTTGGCTCAGCTTGTCAAACTTAGTCCAATATAAATGTGCAGCTTCATTGACCACAGTTTCTTGAAGGCCAAGCATATTAACATTTTTGATTTTATTATTTAACATTAAGTTATAAAGACTAGCTGCTAATTCATAGTCTTGATTTTCTTTATAAATTAACACTAAATCTCTGTAAGATTGTTCATCTAGTGGTCTAATTAATAATAATCTTTGATATATAGTTTTTGCATTTTGAAAGTCCCCAATCTTCTCAAGATGGTATGCAATAGTTTTTAAAGCTTTCGGGTTATCTTTTGCCTTTTTAGCAATAGACTTTAATATGCTAATTGCAAAATCTGTATCGATATTTTTAAAATAGTTGAACGATTCAATGTGAAATTTCACGGACAATTTATAAATCTCATTACTAAGTCTTAAAAATTGGTTTTTAGCTTCATCTAAAGATTTTGTTGAGCTGTAATCATTGATATAGTTTGGCTTTAACGAATCAAGAATGATACTTGGTGTTTGTTCTTTGTAATCATTCCCTTTGACTTTTAGGTTGTCTAATAGCCTTTGAGCTTTTCTCGATAGGGATTTCATTTTCACCAAAAATACTCCACCTCTTCCTTGGCTTCCATAGCGGTTTGTAGCAGCAAGAGATCTTAGTAGTGTAATACTTTCAATCTGTTGTGGATCAATAAAATCAGGAACTTCATTATATATCAGACCCTCAATATCAAAAATAGCTGCAGCCGAATTATTAATAGAAAGTGAGCCACCCCTAACATAAATTTGAGTTTTATTTCCCGTTGCTGCCCCGTCTTGATTATATGCGACTTGAACATTGGTGAATTTGCCACGAATTGCATCTACTATTGAAACAGCACCAGGTGAGATATCGTCTGATGTAATGGTTGAAGTTGAGAACCCAATAGATTTTTTCTTTCTCTTACCATAGCCGGTATCAACCTCATCACTCAATTCAGTTGTACCGGTAATAGTTACTTGATCTAAAATTTGTGCATCAGTTTTAAGTAAAATATACTTATCATCTAAATTCTCAATTAGCATTTGTTTTTCTGTCATTCCTAAAAAGTTAATTACAATGACATCATTTACATCTGCTTTGATTTTAAAAAAACCTTCAAAATCTGATTTAGCTTCAATCAGAGAATTTTTAACTTTTATTGAAGCTCCCTGAATAGGGCCTTTTACACTAAAAACCTTTCCAAATATGAAATTATCACTTTCGTCTTCTTCATTAAACCATGAAGATGAATTATTAGTTTTCTTTAAATAGAATTTATTAGTGTTATTTAAAAATTTATATAGATTATCTGCTGTTGTTTTTATGGTATCATAACCATAGGCTGAAATCATAAAAATATCATTCTTTTTAATGCTTCTTTGCAAATAGTTCAATGAGAATTTCCCATCATTGTCAGAAATCGCACCTATGTTCTTATTTAAGAATTTTACCTCAGAAAATGGTATCTCATTCTGACTATCATAGTCCAATACAGTAGCATTGATATTAATTTCAATAAAGTCATTATCTTGAGAAATTAAAAAATTTACAGAAAGAATTGTTAATAGTAATAATGCTTTTTTCAACACAAATATTTTGTTCGAATATCTTGATTATTAGTTTAAAGGGGTGTTAAAAAACCTATAATTTTTAGTTAAAGTCAGGCTTTCTTTTGTTTAAAAAAGCTGAAGTTCCTTCAATAAATTCTTTAGTTTCAAAACATCTACTGAATTCGTTAATCTCAACTTCAAAACCATTAACTCCTTGCTGAAAATTAGCATTTACACATCTTATGGCATTTTTTAGAGCATTAGAAGAATTGGACAGAATTTTTTTTGCTAGGTCTTTCGTAAAATTCATTAATTCATTTTGAGAGGTTTTATAATTTATTAAACCAAATGCTAGAGCTTCATTTGAATCTATCATTTTTCCTGTCATAATCATATCCATAGCTCTTCCTTTACCAATTAATTGGGGAAGTCTTTGAGTACCACCATAACCAGGTATTACACCTAAAGAAACTTCGGGAAGACCCATTTTTGAATTTTCTGAGGCAACTCTAATATGACATGCCAATGCTATCTCCAATCCACCACCAAGCGCATATCCATTTATGGCAGCTATTATTGGTTTTGAGCAACTTTCTATAGTTTCAGTTAATACTTTATGTCCTGACTCGGAAAGTTCATATCCTTCTTCCATGGAAAAATTTATAAACTCTTTAATATCAGCACCAGCTACGAAAGCTTTGTCTCCGACTCCTGTTATGATAATTAGTCTAACATCAGAATTAGCTACTGATGATTTTACCGCATGATCAATTTCTGCGAAAGTTTCAATATTTAAAGCATTTAGCTTTTCTGGCCTATTAATAGAAATTACATTAACTCTATTTTCAATTTCGTATTTCAAATTTTTGTATTCCATATTAATTATTTTTTTGGGAAGGTTATATCAAATGTGGTTCCGACGTTACTCTTTGATTTAAAAGTTATCTGACCGTTGTATGCAGTAACAATGCTTTTTATCATCGATAGACCCAATCCCATTCCACTTGATTTTGTCGTAAAACTAGGCTCAAATATTTTTTCAGTATCTGTCTTTGATATACCGTATCCATTGTCAGAAATTGAAATTTTTACATTATCATCTTTATCAGAAATTGTTACGTCAATTTCGGGTGTTCTATCTTCCGGAATTGCTTGAAATGCATTTTTGAGTAAGTTGGTAACAACTCTGATTAGTTGAGTTCTGTCAAAATTAGCCAGAATTTTTTTTGACGAAGAACTAAAACTAATATGCTCACGATTAAAAATATCAATAGCTAACTCAACTACCTCCACAACATTTAATTCTTCTTTTTTTGGCTCAGGCATTTCTGCAAAATCTGAAAAAGCTGTTGCAATAGAACTCATGGTGTCAATCTGCTGAATTAAAGAGTCACTAAATTCTTTAATTCTTTGTTTGCTGAACTCTTTCCCTTCGCTATATCCTCTTTCAAAAGTTTGAATACTTAGCCTCATAGGCGTTAAAGGATTTTTAATTTCATGTGCTACTTGTTTTGCCATTTCTCTCCATGCCGTTTCTCTTTCGCTTTTTGCAAGTTTAACAGCACTACTTTTTAACTCATCTATCATTGTATTATAAGATTCAATTAGTGCAACCACTTCTGTTGGAGTATTTTTTACATTGATTTTTATATTTTTATTTTGAAGATTAGTTTTTTTGATTGTATCCCCTATTGAGTCTAGTGATTTAGTGACAAAGTTTGAAATGAAATATGCAATAATAAACGCTATTAAAATCATATTTCCGTGGACGAAACCTAAACTGATTAGAAATCCATTTAATTCTTCCTTGCTGCTAGAATCATCAGCAAAATATGGAATATATATAATTCCTAAGGGTTTGTTTTGAAAGTTTGTAACTAAATTATATGAAGATTTAAAGTAGCTTGAGTTTTTATCATCAATCACATATCTTGAGGGGTTTTCATTTTTAAAATAATCTAATATTTCATCGTCTAAAACTGTCATTCCTCTTATGCCTGTTAGTGCAGTTGAGCTTTTTAATAGTACCCCATCCAAATTATAAAGTTCAAATTCTAAATTGTGTACATCTGCCATTTCCAAAATCATACTATTGTTTATGGAGCTGATCGAATTAAGTCCTTTTTTTTCTAACTCATATTTGATATCAATTAATATATTATTCTCTTTTCTTTCTAATCTCCCTTCATGATATTCAGAATTTTTTTTATTGAATTGATATAACGTAACCCCAGCAATCATTATAGACTCAACTACGATAAAAACCATCATGTAATAAAAAATTCTTGAGCTTAACGAAATATTATTTTTAGACATTATATTATTTGAATGGCTTAACGGTTAGTTTAAAATAAATTTAGTAATAATTTAAAAACCTGGAAATTTTCATAACACCTAAATACAAATAATTAGAATATTAAATTCATATCTTTGGCAAAAATAACAGAAGATGAATAAGATTATTAAGTGGTCAGGAATTGTTTTGGGGGCAATTGTTTTATTGATTTACACATTTAATATTGATTATATATTTAAAGGTGTAAGAACAATTTATTTTACCGGAAATAACACGGCGTTTATTTCAGACTACGAGTATTTTGACAACAGGGAGATAATTACTAGCAATCCTAAACCTTGGTCTCTTCATAAGCAATACAATACTGTCAAAGAGTCTGAAAAGTTGAAAAAATTAAATGAAGAAAGAAAAACAAAATCATTCTTGGTCATAAAGAATGATAGTATACTTTTTGAAAAGTATTATGATGGTCATACGCAAAATGATATTTCAAACTCATTTTCTGTTGCAAAAAGTATTGTTACAAGTATGATGGGAAAAGCAATTATGGAGGGTAAAATCAAAGGTTTAGACCAACCAGTAAGTGATTTTTTTGAAGAATATAAAGATGGGATTGCAGCTGAATTAACTGTTGGAGATTTAGCCTCAATGTCATCTGGAATGAAATGGAATGAGAAATATTATAGTGTAATAAATATTACATCCGAAAGTTATTTTACAAACGATTTAAGGTCCGTTATCTTAAGGCAAGAAATTGAGAATAAACCTGGGCAAAGTTTTAGATATTCTAGTGGAGATACCCAACTATTAGCTATGGTAATAGAAAAAGCGACTGGAACAAATATTTCAGATTATTTAACCGAAAAATTCTGGGAGCCGATGGGTGCAGAAAGAAGTGCACTTTGGCAAATTGACAGTGAAGAGTATGGTATGGAAAAAGCATACTGTTGTATTGCAGCTACTGCCAGAGATTTTGCAAGATTTGGTAAACTCTATATAAATAAAGGGCAATGGGGTGAAAAGGAAATTCTTGATTCATCATTTGTCGAGCTTTCATTAAAACCTGTATTTGACGATAGCCCTTTCTATGGATATGGTTGGTGGCTATACGAATATAATGGTAAAAGAGTTTTTACAATGAATGGCCATAGAGGACAATTTGTTATCTCTTTCCCTGATGATAATATAATTATTGTAAGACAGGGGGACTATAATATGAAGGGAAGGGTTAGTAATCAGTCAGGCGATTTATACAACTACATAGCTGAAGGATATAAACTAGCAACTGCAATAGAATAGCTTTGATTTCAGAAAAAGAAATACTGCTAGAAATAAATAATCTTGCTGTTAGTACAACAGAAAAAGAAAAAGTTCAAAATTTAATTAAACGAATTTCATTTAAAGTAAAAAGAAATGAAATAGTTGGTCTAATAGGGGAATCAGGTAGTGGAAAATCTCTAACCTCATTATGCATTCTTGGTCTTCTCGAAAAGAATAAATTTAATGTTTCAGGGCAAGTTTTATTTAATGGAAAAAATATTCTAAGTCTTGATGAAAATGAAATGATGAGGATTAGGGGTTCTGAAATTTCAATGATTTTTCAAGAACCAATGAGTGCTTTAAATCCTACCATGAAAATTGGAAAACAACTCTTCGAAATTTTCAAAGCACATAAAAAAATAACCTTTGAGGATGCTACAAAAAAAATAAAAAAATTAATTAAAAAAGTTAGACTAGATAGTGTTGAAGATTTACTGGAAAAATACCCTCATCAGATCTCAGGGGGTCAAAAACAAAGAGTAATGATTGCTATGGCTCTTTCATGTGGGCCTAAACTACTCATAGCAGATGAGCCTACAACCGCATTAGATGTTACAATTCAAAAGGAAATAATAGAAATTTTAAAAGATTTACAAAAAAGCGAGAACTTATCAATTTTATTCATCTCTCATGATTTAAAACTTGTGTCTGAAATTTCTGACAGAATTTTAATTATGAGAAGGGGTAAAATAATTGAGCAAGGTCAGAAAAATAAAATTCTTAAATCCCCTAAGGAAAATTATACAAAAGCACTTTTATCACTGATTATTAACGATAAAAGGAGGTTAAAAAAATTACCAACCATCGATAGTTTTGACAATAATATCAAACAACAAGTTGAAACTAAAAGTCAAAGAAAAAAGAGACTAAAAAGCATATATTCATCTAAGCCTATTTTGGAAATCAAAAACTTATCAAAATTCTACAATACTTCAAAACAATTATTTGTAAAAAATAAAGGGTTTAAAGCTTTGTCAAATATTAGTATTCAATTATACAGAGGAGAAACCTTAGGTTTAATTGGGGAGTCTGGATCTGGAAAAACAACATTGTCAAATTCAATTCTTAAAATTCATGAATTTGATAAAGGAGAAATATTTTTTCACGGAAAAGATATTTCAAAAATTAAAAAGAAAGAATTATTAGAATTTAGAAAAAGTATTCAAATTGTTTTTCAAGATCCTTATGCTTCTCTTAACCCACTACAAAATATTCTTGAAATTATTTCAGAGCCCATAAAATTTCACAGAATTTGTAGCAAAGAAAAAGTTTATGAAAAATGCAAAGAGCTATTATACGATGTTGGTCTTGACGAAACATTTTTAAATCGATATCCACACGAGCTGTCGGGGGGTCAAAGACAAAGAGTTTGTATTGCTAGATCAATTAGTGTTAATCCTGAGGTATTGGTATGCGACGAATCTGTTTCTGCACTTGATGTTTCAGTTCAAGCTATGGTACTAAACCTATTAAATATGTTAAAAGAAAAATATAATTTTACATATATATTTATTTCTCATGATCTCTCTGTGGTTAAACACATGTCTGACAAAGTTGTAGTATTATACAATGGAAAAATAGTTGAATACGAAGATGCTGATTCATTGTTTGAAAAGCCAAAAGATAGTTACACCAAAAAACTAATTAAAGCATCTATCTAAGTATGGAAAAAATTTGGGATCCAAAAAATTATAACTCTTCAAATTTATTTCAATTTGAAATATTTTTAAAGGAAAAATATAATTTGTCTTTTTTAAATTATAATGAACTACATGAGTGGTCAATTATGAATCTAGATAGTTTTTGGAAATCAATAAGTGAATTTTATAAAATTAAATTTGATAAACCTTATCAGTTTATTATAAATAAAAAAACTCCTTTTTATAAAACCAAATGGTTTGAAAAATCCAAACTTAGCTATGCGGCTCACATTTTACGTCATGCAAAAAATAATGAAACTGCTATAGTATATAAAAGCGAATCAAAAAATATAGTTGAAATTTCATGGAATAGCTTATTAGAAAAAGTCAAAGAAATAAGGGATAACCTACTAGAATATAATATTAAAAAAGGCGATGTTGTTGTGGGTTATTTATTAAATCATCCCGATACAATAGCCTCTTTTATTGCGGTTAATTCTTTGGGTGCAGTATGGTCATGTTGTTCCCCAGATTTTGGCGTAGAAAGCATAGTAAATAGATTTGGTCAATTAAAACCTTCTCTTCTTTTGGCACATCAAAAATATTCATATAATGGAAAAAAATTTGATCAAGAAGATAAAATTAATCAGCTTCAACGTTTTCTCCCATCATTAAAAAAAACCATACTATTTGACTCTAGCTTTGACAATTGGAATCTAAATTCTAATTATTGGATAGATTATGAATTTGAATCGGTGAACTTCGACCACCCCTTATGGGTTCTTTTTTCGTCTGGAACAACTGGGAAACCAAAAGCAATAACCCACAGCACAGGGGGTATATTATTAGAACAGTACAAATCTCTTTCGTTACACCAGAATATAGTGAGTGGTGATAGATTCTTTTGGAATACCACAACGGGATGGATGATGTGGAACTATGCAATAGGATCTTTTCTTTGTGGAGCAGTCCTTTGCCTTTACGATGGTTCAGCAAATTTCCCAGATATTGGAGTGCAATGGCGATTTGCTAAGGAGTCTAAAATTAATCATTTTGGAAATGGATCTCCGCTGTTTATTGCAAGCATGAAGCAAGACATTGATGATGTTAATGATAAAGATTTAAAATTTATTAAGACCATTGGAGCAACTGGCTCTCCTTTATCAGTTGAGGCTTTTAAATGGTTACAAAAAAAACTGCCAAAAGCCCAAATAATTTCATTAAGTGGAGGTACCGATGTATGTTCAGCTTTTATTGGCGGTTGTAGTAAATTACCCGTTTACGCTGGTTTTTTACAATGTAATATGCTTGGTGCATCAATTCAAGCTTGGGACGAAAATGGTAAAAATATTAAAGGAGAGACAGGTGAATTAGTTATTACGGAACCAATGCCATCAATGCCGATATACTTTTGGGGAGATCATAATTTTAAAAAATATCATAATTCTTATTTCGTAAAAAATCCTGGAGTTTGGACTCACGGAGATTGGATATACATCGATGATTTAAAGGGAGTCTTAATGCAAGGAAGATCAGATGCAACATTAAATAGAAACGGGATTAGAATTGGTACATCTGAGATTTATTCTGCTTTAGACAGTGTTAGTGAAATCAAAGATTCACTGATAATTGATTTAAATACTGATACTAGTAGTAAACTAATTTTATTTGTTGAATCTGAAAATAAATTAAACCAAAATCTCAAAAATAAAATTAATGAAGTAATTAAAAATAAATGTTCTCCACGTCATACACCAAACCTAATATTTTCAATTTCTCAGGTACCGTACACGATTAGTGGGAAAAAAATGGAAATTCCAATAAAGAAAATTTTACTGGGGCAAAATATAGATGATGTAGTTTCCAAAGGTGCAATGAGGAATCCTGAATGTATAGATGACTTTTTAAAACTAAAAGTCAATATCTAAAATCTCCTGCTCAACCGTCTTTCCAGATTGTAAGCTGTCTGTCATGATTTTATTACAATCTAAACCAATACTCAATCTTTTAGGTTGGTCAAAAGGTCCACTAGAAATTAGTAAGGTTGAATCTTGATAAACACTTTTCATATAAACTCCCCAAATTGGCAGAGCCATTGAAGCCCCTTGGCCATATGCTATATCCTCAAAGTGAATTGCTCTATCCTCTGCTCCAACCCAAACACCTGTAACTAAATTTGGCACCATTCCAATAAACCAACCATCACTTTGGTTTTGTGTCGTACCAGTCTTTCCGGCAATGGGATTAGTAAACTCATATGGATAACCCGTTACCACATTTTGATATGCCTTGTTAAATTCATCAGCACCTGTTGTTCTCAGTCTTGTTCCAGAGCCTGCTTTGGTAACACCCTCTAATAAATTGACTGTAACATAAGCAGCTTCTTCGCTTAGCACATCTCTAGTTATAGGTTGATTTTCATATAAGGTTGTACCATTTTTATCTTCAATCTTCTCAATAAAAACTGGTTGTGTATATACTCCTTTGTTCGCAAAAGTTGAATACGCTGCTACCATTTCATAAACGCTAAGATCTGGTGTTCCCAAAGCAATCGATGGAACAGGAAGTATTCTTTGTTCGATACCCAAATCTTTAGCTAATTTGACAACGGTACGCGGGCCAATTCTGTCTATTAATCTGGCAGTAACAGTATTAACTGAATTTGCTAAAGCATTTTTTAAAGTTCTTGTTCTTCCGTACTTATCTCCCGAGTTTTTTGGACACCATTGTTCAACATTACCAAACTTATTTTTTTCAATACAAAACTGGCTGTCAGGAAATGTATCACAAGGAGATAATTTTAACTGATCTATTGCAGCTGCATAAACAAATGGCTTAAAGGTTGAGCCAATTTGACGCTTGCCTTTTTTTACCATATCATATTGAAAATGTCTGTAATTCATACCCCCAACCCAGGCTTTGATATAGCCGTTTGTTGGATCCATTGACATCATTCCAGGCCTGAAAAAAGACTTGTAATATTTCATAGAATCCAAAGGACTCATCGTAGTATCAATTTCACCTTTCCAAGAAAAGACAGTCATTTCCTTGGGTATGTAAAATGACTCTTCGATTTCTTCATCATTTTTTTTCAAATCATATTTCATTTTCCTCCACCTTTCTGACCTTCTCATTGATATTCTAAGTAGTGTGTCAACGGCCCCACTAGTCAGATCGCGGAAGGGAGCGATTGAGTCATCCAGGGTTTCATTTTGTTCAAAAAACTCTTTCTGAAGCCTAGGCATGTGTTGTAATACAGCATTTTCAGCCATTTCCTGCATTGAATAATTTATCGTTGTATAAATTTTTAGCCCGTCAGTATTTAAATTATACTTAGAGCCGTCAGGCTTTCTATTTTTTTCATCATTGATCCACATTTTCATGTGGGCCCTTAAGTATTCTCTAAAGTAAGTTGCCAAACCTTCACGATGTGATTCGGGAGTATAATTTAGGTTCAAAGGTTGCACTCTGAGAGAGTCAACTAAAGATTCATTTAGATAATCATACTTTTTCATTTGACCTAAAACAACATTTCTTCTGTTTTTAACCCCAACAGGGTTTCTGTGAGGTCTAGGATTATACAATGAAGAGTTTTTTAGCATTCCTACTAAAATTGCTGATTCATTTATGTCTAAATCAATTGGCTCTTTACCAAAGTATATTCTCGCAGCACTTCTAATACCATCTCCGTTATTACCAAAATCATATAAGTTTAAGTATTGAGTGATGATTTCATCCTTGGTGTAGTGCCTTTCTAATCTAACAGCAATAATATATTCTTTAAATTTCTGGGCTAGTCTTTCAATTATATCTCTTGAGCCTTCACCAGTAAAAAGCAACTTTGCTAATTGCTGAGTAATAGTACTTCCACCACCATCTTTTCCTAACTTTAATGCAGCTCCAAATGTCCTCTTAAAATCTATTCCAGAATGAGAGTAAAACCTAATATCCTCAGTTGCTATTAGAGCATCTACAAGGTGTCGAGGAAGCTCATCAAAAGTTACTGGAGTCCTGTTATCATTGAAATAATATTTTCCAAGTGTCTTACCGTCTGAACTAATTACTTCACTCGCTAAGTTAGTTTTTGGATTTTCTAAAACCTCTAAATCAGGCATATCACCAAAACCACCAACCGATGCAAAATAAAATATTGATGCAATGAGTATAATTGGGGTTAAAAAAAACAACCACATTAAATATGAATAAAATTTATGCCTGTTCTCCAATTCTAATTTATTTTTTCGACTTTATATCCAACATCAATAACCCCACTTAAAGACTCCAGACCGCCAACTTTATTAATAATTCGCATGGCGTGTTCAATTGAAATAAAATATTTATTTTGCTCATCTAAACTAAGGTTTTCTTTGTGTAATAGTGTATTCTCTACAATATTAATTTTCTTTTTCCCTATAAAATTTCCATACTTGTCCGCAAGTTTATATTCTAGAGTATCTTTGGAAATCAAGTTTAGAGAGTCCCTAATTGATACAATTAAAAAGATATTATTGAATTGGTATTTTTCATTAATTCTAAGATTAATAAAAGATTTATATGATTTACTCCCCGCAGATTCAATTTCAAAACTAAAATTTTGAATAGAATCCTTGTGCCAAATGCCATTAACAGAATTATATTGAATGTACTCAATATTTGGATTACAAGATGCTAATAAAAAAACAAAAATTAGAAATATTTTAGGGAACATGTTATTTAAAAGTTGTTATATTATTTGTTCTACCTTTTTTAAAAATGTCATTAATATTTTTATAACCTTTCCTCATTTTTTTTTGAGCCTCAAATGGCATTTCACTAATTTCAAGACATCTTTGAGAACAGCAATTCTTCATTTTTATTTTACATTTATTACACTGAATAAATAATAAGTGGCACGCATCATTCGCGCAATTTGTATGTACGTCAAAGGGGGCTCCACATTGATGACAATTTGCAATAATATCATCACTAACTTTCTCTACTCGTCTGTTGTCAAAAACAAAATTCTTGCCTATAAAATTATTTTCTAATTTATTATTTCTCACTTGACGAACATATTCAATGATTCCGCCTTCAAGCTGATAAACTTTTTTAAAACCCTTATGTTTAAAATAAGCACTGGCTTTTTCACATCTTATTCCGCCCGTACAATACATAAGCAAGTTTTTATCTTCTTTATGACTTTTAAGCTCATTTTCAATTACATCAAGTGAATCTCTAAAAGTATCGACATCAGGGCAGATTGCATTTTTAAAATGTCCAATCTCACTTTCATAGTGATTTCTCATATCTAGAACAATTGTATCTTTTTCATCCATCAATTTATTAAACTCTTCAGCGTTTAAATGAATTCCCTTTTTCGTGACATCAAAGGTATCATCATTCAAGCCATCCGCAACAATTTTATCCCTTACTTTGATTTTTAATTTAAGAAAAGACTTGGTCTCATGTTTTAAAGCAATGTTAATTCTAACATTTTTTAAAAATGAAATTGATTTAAGATGTTTAGAAAAAGTATTTATGAATTTTTCTGGAAGTGATAGTTGAGCATTTATACCCTCTTTTGCAATATATATTCTTCCTAGGACATCTATTGAGTCCCAAAAAATGTATAATTCATCTCTAAGGCTTTTTGGATCATGAATCTTTGCGTATTGATAAAATGAAAGATTAATTCTTTTTTGACCAGATGCGTCTAAAATTTTAGATCGCTGGTCTGAGCTTAATTTATTGTACAGTTGCATGCTATACTTTTTTATTTAGTAACAAAAGTAGAAAAAAAGATAAAAATCATCTATAACTATATTGTATTGTGTAAAAAGATGTCCTAAATTTGTAATGTAAAAAATTGTATTATGGCCAACGACAAAGCAGACAAATTAAAAGCACTAAAATTAACCCTCGATAAACTGGACAAGACATATGGAAAAGGCACAGTTATGAAAATGGGGGATTCACCAGACGAAAATGTTGAGGCAATTTCATCAGGTTCTTTAGGCTTAGATATAGCTTTAGGCGTCGGTGGTTACCCAAAAGGCAGAGTTATAGAAATATATGGGCCTGAGTCATCTGGAAAAACAACTTTAACTTTACATGCCATCGCTGAATGTCAAAAAAAAGGTGGTATAGCTGCATTCATCGATGCTGAACACGCCTTCGATAGGTTCTACGCTGAAAATTTAGGCGTCGATATTGAGAACCTTATAATATCGCAGCCTGATCATGGTGAGCAAGCTTTGGAAATTGCTGATAATTTGATCAGGTCTGGAGCAATTGATATGGTGATAATTGACTCGGTTGCAGCACTTACTCCCAAAAGTGAAATTGAAGGTGAAATGGGAGATTCAAAAATGGGACTTCATGCCAGACTAATGTCACAAGCTCTAAGAAAACTAACCGCTTCAATTAGTAAGACAAACTGCACTGTAATTTTCATTAATCAGTTGAGGGAGAAAATTGGGATTATGTTTGGAAATCCAGAAACAACAACTGGTGGTAATGCTCTGAAATTTTATGCCTCAATTCGTCTTGACATAAGAAGATCAACACAAATCAAAAGTAGTGACGGAGTGGTTATGGGTAATAAAACAAGAGTCAAAATTGTCAAAAATAAAGTTGCTCCCCCTTTTAAATTAGCTGAATTTGATATTATGTATGGAGAGGGTATTTCTAAAGTTGGAGAGGTGATTGACTTGGCGGTCGAATCTGAAATAATCAACAAGAGTGGGTCCTGGTTTAGTTATGAGGGCACAAAACTGGGGCAAGGTAGGGATGCTGTAAAAACTCTGTTAAAAGATAATCCAGATTTGATGGAAACGCTTGAGACAAAACTTAAAGAAGTCATTTAAGAATTTCTCAAATCATCTAGCATTAATTTTCTAACTGTATTGCTAAGCTCTGTCCTATCATCTTTTACCATTCCTTTGGTTTCAATTGGTTCATGAATCTTCACTCTCAATTTACCTGGCTTGCCTTTTGATCCGCCAATTAGTCCACCGAAACTCCATGGAAAAAGTTTTTTATTATCCAAAAAAGTCATCGGAACAATCGGAACCTGATGCTCTATTGCCATTGTAAATGCACCATGCTTAAAGGGGGCTAGTTCAATGTCTAAATCAGGAACTGTTCCTTCTGGAAAAATCCCTAAACTAATTCCTGTATTTAATTTTTTCTTTGTTTGTTCAAATACTTGTTTCTTACTATCGTTACTTGATCTATCAACTAAAATCATGGTTCTTTTATAAATAGAACCAAAAATTGGAATCCTGTCCAATTCTTTTTTTCCTATAAAAACCAAAGGGTTTTTTCTAACAGTAGAAACCAATAACATTACATCAATCATAGAGACATGATTTGCAACAAAAATATATGAACTTCCTTTTTTAGTTTTTAAACTACCAATTCTTGATGGGAACATACCCATACCAAATAAAATTAGATCAGACCATAATACACCCATGACATAAAAACTTTTGTACCAGTTTTTATTTAAAAGAATAATAAGAAAGGATGGTAAAATAATTATAATAGTAAATACAAATACTAACAAGTAAAACCATATATTGTAAAATGTCCAGAAAATGTATTTTGCTACTTTCACAAGTTTCAAAACTAATTAATTTATTTTAATAAAAAATTTAACTTTGTTATAATGAGTAAAAAATCGAAGAGAATATTGACTGGTGTTCAAAGTACAGGAATCCCTCATTTGGGAAATATTCTGGGAGCTATAATTCCAGCCATAAATTTTTCAAATAATAATGATGTTGAAACATATCTATTTATTGCTGATTTCCATTCTCTTACCCAAATAAAAGATTCTGAATTACTAAAACAAAATACCTTATATACTGCATCAGCTTGGTTAGCATGTGGTTTGGATCCATCCAAAGCAATTTTTTACAGACAAAGCGATGTGCCACAGGTTACAGAGCTATCCTGGTATCTGAGTTGCTTTTTTCCATATAATAGGCTAACACTTGCTCATAGTTTTAAAGATAAAAAAGACAGGTTAGATGATGTAAACTGTGGGCTCTTTAACTATCCAATGTTAATGGCTGCTGATATTTTACTTTATGATGCGGATGTTGTTCCTGTTGGAAAAGATCAACTGCAGCACTTAGAAATAACAAGAAGTGTTGCAAATAGATTCCATAATACCTTCGGAGAAACCTTCGTTCTACCAAAAGAATATTTACAGCAAGAATCGCAATTAATAACCGGAACTGATGGAGAAAAAATGAGTAAAAGTAAGAACAATGTTATTAATATTTTTGGATCAGAAAGCGAATTAAAAAAACAAATTCAATCCATAGAAACTGATTCATCATCATTGGAGAGCCCAAAAGATTGGAAAAAATGTAATCTTTTTAACTTATACAAACTAATAGCAGATGAAGACCAAATAGAAACAATGAAAGCAAATTACGAAGCAGGAGGTTATGGATATGGACATGCGAAAAAAGATTTTCTAGAATTAATTCTTAAAAAATATTCAGCAGAAAGAAATACGTTTAATCATTATATTTCAAACCCAAATGAAGTTGAGGCAATTCTAAAGATGGGTGCATCAAAAGCAATGATTACAGCAGAAAAAGTTTTAAATAGAGTACGCAAAAAGTTAGGATATTAAAACAGAAATTTCATATAATTTTATATCTTAGATTTCAATAGCCTTTCACATGAAAATTAGTACGCATATTTTTGATTTATTACGCGAGCATGATTGTGTAATTATCCCAGATTTTGGAGCTTTTGTTACAAGAAATGTTTCTGCAAAAATTAGTTCAGATGGTTCTAAAATATTCCCTCCAAAAAAAGAAGTCTCGTTCAATAAAAACCTCGTTAAAAACGATGGATTGCTTATAAATAATATTTCATCGAAGGAACAAGTTAGCTATGAGCTTGCAGAAGAAAAAGTAACAAATTGGGTTCGTAGGACAAATAAAAAAATTCAAAAGCAACAATATATCGAAATAAAAAATATTGGCTCTATTTCTTTGGAAAGTAATAAATATATTTTTGTTCCTAACCAAAATATAATTTTACTAAAAAGTTCTTACGGCTTTGGTTCAATGGATTCATCTGAAATTATCAGAACCCAAAAGAATGTCAATAATCCTTATTTAAAGTATGCTGCAATATTTATAATATGTTTATCGCTTGCGGGATTATTTACAAAAAACTATTTTGACAATGTCAGTGAATTTAATGAGGCTTCATACGCTCAAGCAAATCTAGAAATTGAGAGAAAAATACAAAAAGCTACATTCAATATTAATACTTCACTTCCTACTGTGAAGCTTCCTGTTAGAAAACAGTATGGAAATTTTCACATAATAGCAGGCTCTTTTAGACTACAAGAGAATTCATTAAAACTAATATCTCAGCTCAAGGAAAAAGGATTCATAGAAGCTAGACAAGTAGGAGTAAATAAATTTGGATTATTACAAGTTGCTTACAACAGCTATGATACTGTTGAAGAGGCTAGGTTGGCTCTTTCTAACATTAGGATTAATGAAGACACAAGTGCTTGGCTTTTGATAAAAAACTAAAACTTTTAGATATAAAAACTCCTAAAGACTCACTTACAATACTTACCGATTCTGTTTTACCAGGAGAAACAAATGCACTAAATAATCTGTTTGGAGGGGAATTATTGGCAAGAATGGATCGGGCAGCTAGTATCTCAGCGAGTCGTCACGCTGAAGAAATTGTTGTTACATCTTCAGTAAATAATGTGTCTTTTGGAAAAGCAATTTCTATTGGCACCACCGTCACAATTGAAGCAAAAGTTTCAAGAGCCTTCACAACTTCAATGGAGGTTTTTATCGATGTTTGGGTTGATGACAAAAGTGGTAAAAAAATAAAAGCTAATGAGGCTATATACACCTTTGTAGCTGTGGATAAATTTGGAAAGCCAACAAAAATTGATAAAATTCACCCAGAAACTCAAGAAGAAAAAGAAAGATATGAAGCGGCCCTTAGAAGAAAGCAGCTCAGTCTTGTATTGGCAGGTAAAATGAATGCAAATGATGCAACTGAACTAAAAGCCCTGTTTTCATAAGCTATAGTTTATAAATCCATGATCTTGGATTTTGTGGAATACCATTATAAAATATGCTGAAGCTTAAAATTGTCTGACCATTTAATGGATCTGTTGCGATTTTACCGATTACCTGCTTAGTCTTTAACTTATCCCCTTTTGAAACATTTATCTCTGACAGGTTTTTATATACTGTAAAGAAATTTCCGTGTTGGATCAGAACGGTCTTAGTATTGCTTTTTGAAATGATTATTGAATAAACTTCTCCGTCAAAAATAGTCCTAGCTTCAACATCACTTGAAGTCCTTATTCTAACACCATTACTTTGAATGGTCGTTGTTTTTACAATTGGATGAGGCTGTTTACCAAAGCCTAATACTACATTACCCCTTAAAACGGGTGAAGGCAATCTTCCTTTATTTGCATTAAAATTTTTTGAAATTAGCTGAGCCTCCTCACTAAGTTTAAAGCCTCCGTCTTTTCTTTTTGCTTTTGCTAAAGCTTCGTTTATTATCTTTTGGATTTTTTTGTCAATATCTTTTGATAGCTTTTGTTTTTGTCTGATTTGCGAATTATATCTTTTTTGGTTTTTATTAACTTCAGCTATTAATTTGTTAAGTCCACTATATTCAATATTCAATTGTTTTTTTATAATCTCATTTTCATCTATTAATAATTCCTTATTACTCTTCTGTGTATCTAGAGCTATTATAATATTTTCAATTTCTGCGGAAGTTAATTTTATCTTTTTTAAGGTTTTGTTTTGAAAATTGGTATACTGTTTAAAGTATTGGATTCGTTTATATGCCTGTTGGAAAGATGATGATGAAAAAATAAACATCAGTTTGTTTAAATTAGATTTTTTCTTGTAACCCGTTACAAGCATTTTGGAGAGTTCTTCTTTTAATGATATCTCTTTTTCTCTTAAGTTTGATAACCTTATTTCATTATAATCAATTTCATTTAAAATATTATTTAATTGATTGTTAATATTACTAATTAGATTTTGTTGAAGAGTAATTTTATAATTAATGTCCTCCGCATTAGAAATGATTGATTCTTTTTTCTTACTGCTATTTGATAATTTTAACTCTATGTCTTTAATTTCCTTTAGTATTTGCCTTTTTTGATTTTCTAACTGATCTTTTGTTTGCGAATTAATTTGCATGGAGAAAAGCAAAAGAAAAATTATAAGTATTCTTAAAGGATTCATTACAGTTTAATACGCTTATAATTTGAAGGAATTCTGAAGGGTATATTAATCTTTTCTAAAGAGGATACAGATTTGAAATCAATAAGTAAACTTTCGGTACCATTGTTTAGGAATTGGATTTTAGTTGGAATTAATTGGCCATTTACTTTAGTATGGTCATTATATAATACCTCAAATAGGTTGTCTTGAAAGGTAAATATTTGCTTTTTGACTGCGGAAGTATAAGGATCAATAAAAACAGAATACTTAACAGTTTTGGAATTAAAAACAAAATTATCATCTATGAAAACATAATTTTTATCGCTAACTATCAAAAAATCGGAGGGCTTGAATTCATTAATTAAAATGCCAAGAATAAGGTCTTGTAATATTGAAAAATTTACATCAAAACCAAGTTTACTATTTATGTAAGCATAATCTGAAACAAAATAGTTTTTTTCAATTTTGTTATAAAATCTTATAGAATCTGTATCAATTAGAACTCTGGCCGCACCAAGGGAGGAATTAATCCATAGTTTGTCGTCTGAATCAATTCTAAGAGTTATAGTATTGGATTTAATTTTATTATTATCTCTAAAGGATACTTTTGCTTTAGCCTGGATAAAATCTATACTATTAATTGCTTTGTTGGCTAAACGTATAGATTTTTTTATTGTAAGTTTTTTTCTGTCATCCGTTGTATATTTTGAAGTGTTGTAAAATAAAGAGCATGAACTAAAAAAAACAATTGTCAATAAAAGGATAAGTTTTTTCATAATCACTTTCTATATACCGGTACTTCCAAAACCCTTATTACCTCTTAATGAATCGTCTAATTTATCTACCGCTTTCCAAGAAATCTTCTCGAACTTAGCAATAACCATCTGAGCTATTCTATCTCCAGACTTAATGGTAAAATCTGAATCCGATAAATTAGCAATTATTACTCCAATTTCACCTCGATAATCTGCATCAATTGTTCCAGGTGAATTAAGAACTGTTATCCCCTTTTTAAGAGCCAATCCACTGCGCGGTCTAATTTGAGCTTCATATCCATCATGCAATGAAATATATAAACCTGTTTTTATTAGCGATCTTTGATTTGGCTTTATTGTAATTGGTTCATCTAAATTAGCCCTTATGTCCATTCCAGCAGACAGTAAAGTCTCATATTTTGGCAGTTCATTTTTAGAAAGGTTAACTATATCTACAATCATCTTATTAAATTAATCAGTTTTAAAATTCGAGCCTTTTCTTTAATTAAAATTACAAGATTCATAACGAATATGCATATGATTCCAATTAATAAATTATCTCTAAAACCATAAAATGAAATATATGAAAGAGTAACAGAAAGTACTATGTAAAATAATATTTTAGAGGTATTGTAAGGTATAGGATAATATCGTTTTCCGATTATGTATGATAATAAAGCCATAGTAAAATATGCAATTAGTGTGGCCAAAGCAGATCCCAAGTAACTATAGTCAGGAATTAGAGTCAGGTTTAATGCCAAAGTAATAAAAGCACCAATACATGAAATGTAAGCGGCAAACCTAGTCCGGTTAGTAACCTTATACCAAACTGACAAATTTTGATATATCCCAAGACAGAAGTTAGCGAATAAAATTATCGGAACTATATACATAGCTTGCCAATATTCAGGGTCGCCAATGAATATAACTTTTAAAATATCGAGAGCAACAACAATTAAGACCATTATTGAAGAACCAATTATAACAAAGGTCTCCAAAACAAGCGCATAACTACGTTTAGAGGTTTGTTTATCGGCCTCGCTAAAGAAAAACGGCTCAATCGCTAATTTATACGCAGCAGAAAATAATGTCATAAAAATTGCTAATTTATAACATGCAGCATACATTCCTATTTCAGTTTTTGCAATTGAGGCAGGCAGTAAAAAATCTAATAAAATTTTGTCAAATGTTTCGTTTATAGTAAATGCTAAACCCGAAATGAGTATAGGAAAAGCATAAAGTAACATTTTTCTTAATAATTTAAAGTTTGCCCGATAATTTAATTTAAAATAAAAAGGAAGGAGTAATAGTAGAGAAACAATACTAGCAATAAGATTTGCGATAAAAATATAAGCAACTTCAAAATTATCAAAATATATTTTTTCAAAGATCTCATAAGAAGCCGAAAGATCTTTTAACAAGATTAAAAGAAAAATATTTAACGAAAAATAAACTAATACGTTTATAATTTTGACTACAGAATATTTAAGGGCAGAACCCTTTAATCTTAGATATGCAAAAGGAATAACAGCAAGAGCATCAGCTACTAATATCCACACTATAATACTAAGATAGCTAACATTAATTCCAGTAAAATCTGAAATATTTAATTTGAAAATACTAAAAACAGATGCGAAAATTAGTGATGAAATGATAATAGAAATTGTTGCGGTATTTAATACATCTTTTTTATTTTTCTCAGTATTATAAAATCTAAAAAATGATGTTTCTAAACCGTATGAAAGAATAACATTAAAAAGTATAATATAAGAGAAAACCAGTGATAATGTGCCAAATTCAGAAACCTCACTTAAAACGCTTTTATCTGTATGAACTCTGACTAAAATAACACTTACTAGTCTTGGAAAAACAGTAGCTATTCCATACACAAAGGTTTGCCTAAATAGTTGTAGAAAATTTCCCAAACTTTGTAAGTTTATATGCTAAAAATAAAGTAATAATACTTGGAAAACAAAAAGAGAAGAAAGCAACTACCCGTTTAGGGCCTCAGCTCCTCCAACAATCTCAAGAATTTCATTGGTGATCGCAGCTTGTCTAGCCTTATTATATGTCAATTTAAGCTGATCTCTTAACTCCGTTGCATTATCTGTTGCTTTATGCATAGCAGTCATTCTGGCGCCATGCTCTGATGCATATGAATCTCTTACAGATTTATATAGTTGGGTTTTCAAAGACTTAGGGATTAGCTCAGAAATAATTTCAATTTGTGATGGCTCAAATATATAGTCTGCAGAATCTTGCTCTTCTTCTTTATTACTGTTATTTTCAATAGGTAGATATTGTTCTGTAGTCACAATCTGAGTAGCAGCGTTTTTAAACTTGTTGTATACTATTTCTATTTTATCATAATCTTTTTCAAGAAATTTATTCATTAAAAACTCCCCGACTAAAGAAACATTTTCAAATGTTAACTCATCAAATATTTCATTATTAGAATCAACTACATTATGACTTTTTGATAATATGTCACCACCCTTTTTCCCAATACAAAAGAATGATACCTTTTCTTCAGATAATTCAGCTATTTCATTGCATTTCTTAATAATATTTGAGTTAAATGCACCACATAAACCTCTATTTGAAGTAATACAAACAACTAATTTATTTTTGACTTTTCGTGGCTTTAAATAAACATTTTCAAAGTCTACAGAAGATGAAAGATCAACCAACATTTGTGTAAGCTTATCAGAATAAGGGCGCATAGCTGTAATAGCATCTTGTGCTTTTTTTAACTTTGCAGCAGAAACCATTTTCATAGCACTTGTAATCTGCATCGTAGAAGACACTGATGAAATTCTATTTCTAATTTCTTTTAAGTTTGGCATTTTTTAAAACTTTGTAACCAATTCAGAACAAACTTTTTCAAGCGTAGCAGTAACTTCATCTGTTAATTTCCCCTGCTTAATAGTTGATAAAATTTTTGAATGTTTATCATTAAGAAACCTGATATATTCTGATTCGAACTCCTTGATTCTGTCAACAGGAATATCTCTCAACAAGTTCTTAGAGCCTAGGTATATAATAGCAACTTGGTCTTCTACCTTAAAAGGATCATTTTGGGCTTGTTTTAAAATTTCAACATTTCTTTTTCCTTTTTCGATTACATTTAATGTTGCTGCGTCCAAGTCTGAACCGAATTTAGCAAAAGCTTCTAATTCCCTAAATTGGGCTTGATCCAACTTTAATGTTCCTGAGACCTTTTTCATTGATTTAATCTGAGCTGATCCTCCAACCCTAGAAACAGAAATACCTACATTAATCGCTGGTCTGACTCCAGAATTAAATAAATCTGACTCTAAAAATATTTGACCATCTGTAATTGAAATTACGTTAGTCGGAATATATGCTGAAACATCACCAGCTTGTGTTTCAATTATAGGAAGTGCAGTAAGCGAGCCGCCTCCTTTAACAATTTCTTTTAATGATTCAGGTAAATCATTCATTCCTTTTGCAATAGCATCATCGTTTATAACTTTTGCTGCCCTTTCTAGTAATCTAGAATGAAGATAAAATACATCACCAGGATAAGCTTCTCTTCCTGGTGGTCTTCTTAATAATAAAGATATTTCTCGGTATGCCACCGCTTGCTTTGAAAGGTCATCATATATGATTAAAGCTGGCCTGCCAGTATCTCTAAAGTATTCCCCGATTGAAGCCCCAGTAAAAGGAGCATACACCTGCATTGCGGCAGGATCGGAAGCATTAGCGGCAACGATAGTCGTATAAGCCAAAGCACCCTTATCTTCTAATATTTTTGCTATACCAGCAACTGTTGAGGCTTTCTGTCCTACTGCAACATAAATACAATAAACAGGCTCTCCAGCATCATAAAATTCTTTTTGATTTAAAATTGTATCAATACATACTGTAGTCTTTCCCGTTTGTCTGTCACCAATAACCAGCTCTCTTTGGCCACGACCAATGGGGATCATGGCATCAACAGATTTTATACCAGTCTGCAAAGGCTCGTTAACTGGCTGTCTAAAAATAACTCCAGGAGCTTTTCTCTCTAGTGGCATTTCAAATAATTCTCCCTTTAATTCTCCTTTACCATCAATTGGATTACCAAGCGTATCAACAACTCTTCCGACAATTCCTTCTCCTACTTTTACAGATGCAATTCTAGAAGTTCGTTTAACCGTATCACCTTCTTTAATATCTGTAGAAGATCCAAGTAATACAATACCGACATTGTCTTCCTCAAGATTTAGTACAATTCCCTGGGTTCCATTAGAAAATTCAACTAATTCCCCATACTGAGCATTTGAAAGCCCATATGCTCTGGCAATTCCATCCCCGACGGTCAATACACTTCCAATTTCATCTAATTTTGATGTAGAGTTGAAGTCTTTAAGTTGTTTTTTTAATATAGCTGAAATCTCAGCTGGGTTTACTTCGGCCATAGTTTTTAATTTGTAAGTTCTGTTTTTAAGTTATTTAAGTTCTGTTTTACGCTCGCATTATATTCTTTGCCGTCAAACCTAATTATAAAACCACCAATAATATCAGGGTCTACAATATTAGTAAGGCTGACCGATTTTAAATCATCAGTATTAATGATTGACAAAATTTTTGATTCCATTTCATCATCAATTGGTAAAGCAGTTATTATTGTAGCTTCTTTGATATTATTACGTCTATTATATAGTTGGGTAAAGCTATTTGCGATATCACTAATAATTGTAATTCTTTTATTAAGTATTAATAAATCAATCAATTTTTCAGTTAGAAAATTACTATTATCGATTAAAGATAGGATTGCTTTTTTCTTTTCTGAATAATCTATCTGAGAATTAGATAATAAATTTCTAAAGTCAAGTGAGGCACTATTTAATTCATTAATACAGTTCATGTCAGAGTGTACTTCATTTATAAAATTTTCTTCATCCGCAATTTCATAAACTGCTTTAGCATATCTTATGGCTGCTCTTGAATGCATCAGTTAAGTTTAGTTTTGTCTAAGATGTCTTGTATGTTTTGCACCTGTTTTTCTTTATTATCAAGTTCTTTGGAAAGAAGTTTTTCGGCAATATTGAGTGACAAATCAACAACAGTATTTTGCAACTCTTTCATTGCGGCTGATTTTTCGTTTTCAATAGCAATTTTTGCAGATTCAACTAGTTTATTGGCCTTTTCTGTAGCCTCACTTTCAGCGTCGGCGATAATTTTTGACTTAATTTCTCTTGCCTCCTTTAATAAAGACTCTCTCTGAAGCTTTGCTTCGTTTAAAATCTTTTCGTTATCGGCTTTTAAATTTGCCATCTCTTCCTTAGCTTTTTCAGCAGCAGAAAGGGCATCTTTAATAGACTTTTCCCTATCAGTTACAGCGCCTAAAATAGGCTTCCATGCAAATTTTGCAAGTATGAAATAGAGAATAGCAAACGAGATAGTTGTCCAAAAGATAAGACCAATGTCTGGTGTAACTAAATCCATATTAATTAATTAAAATAATTTATATACTACTTGATTAGGGAAACTACTACCGCAAATAGTGCAACCGCCTCAACGAAAGCAATTAATACGATTGCAGAGGTTTGCAGCTTTGCTTGCATTTCTGGTTGTCTTGCCATGGCCTCCATAGCAGACCCACCAATTTGTCCGATGCCTATTCCAGCACCAATTGCAGCTAAGCCGGCACCAATTGCAGCAAATGCTCCGTAATCAACTAATGTTTCTTGTAAAAAAATAATTAAACTCATGTTTTTAAAATTTAAAATTAATGTTCGTGTTCTTCTATTGCACTACCAATATACATGGCAGACAAAATCGTAAATATGTATGCCTGTATGGCAACAACTAAAACCTCAATAAGACTTATAAATACTGAAAAGAATAATGATACGGGAGCCAACAATATACTCTTAAAAATAAAAATCAGTGATATTAAGCTTAATATTATGATATGACCTGCTGAAATATTTGCAAATAATCTTATCATTAATGAAATCGGTTTTATAAAAATTCCTAAAAACTCAATTGGAGCAAGAAATAACTTCATCGGGACAGGTAGACCAGGCATCCAAAAAATATGTTTCCAATAATCTTTATTTGCAACCAATGTGGTAATCATAAATGTAATAACCGCCAAAACAAATGTAAACGCAATGTTTCCACTTAGGTTTGCACTAAATGGGAAAAAAGGGATTAGACCCATGACATTATTAATCCATATAAAGAAAAATAAAGTCAGTAGAAATGGCATATATTTCTGGTAATTTTTTTCACCTATCATTGGTAGTGCTACTTCATCTTTAATAAACAATATAAGGGGCTCTGTAAATTTTCCAAGTCCTGTAGGTTCTCCATTTATTGATCTTGTATATGTCTTTGCTGTAGCTACAAAAATCATTACTAGGAGGATCATTGAAATAAACATTGAAAAGACCATCTTGGTAATTGAAATGTCTAAAGGTTTTTTGTTTAATACTAATCCATTATCGTCATAAACAACATATTTTCCCAAATAACCTGTCTGTTCAGCATAGAATATTTTTTCGTGGTACTTAATGAATGCTTGACCTTTTCTCTTTACAATTGTTTTGCCAGAATCATCATGATTAAATTCCGAAGAAAGGAAAGTAACAAGACCGTTTTCAGTCCATAGTATAATTGGAAGAGGAAAAGAAACGGCGTGGCCATTGATATCCATAATGTGAAATTCATGAGCATCTTTAATATGATGCATAATCATTTCATTCACATCAAACTCTTTGGATTCATCAGATTTTCCGGCAGGATTAGCAAAAATATTTGCGGAAAAAAGCATGAATAAAGCTATGGTGCAAATACGTGAAAATCTAATAAGCATTTTTGCTAAAATTTCATCCTATTAATATGGTTGCAAATGTAAGCACATTAAAGGAAATTTCAAACAAAATAAATCAAGAAGTTTTAAATATTGTTCAACGATTTTTTTAGACCCCATATTTCCAAAGTTAACAACACAAAATATACCGGAAAAAAATGATAAACAAGAGCTATAATATCATAATTAAAATATTGCTTGAAGTATAGAAAAAAAGCAACTACAGAAAGCATTTTTATAAATGTTAGTATCACAAAAAAAGTTAACGGATTTGTAAAATGGTGACGCAAATTAAACTTAGATGCATATACAAGAATTATAACCGCAACATAATTAAAAGTATATATGGGTATTAATGGTATATTTTTTACCCCAAAATATTCTGAAATTAAAAATTCATGAATAAAAAAAAGGATTACTGTAAAAATAGATAGAAGAAAAAAATATCTGGTTTTTATAAAAAAATTATTCATCCTTAGATACCTGACTTATTGTATAGTATATCGACAACGAGATTGAGATTAAAGCAAATATAAGTGTAAATGCAGAATACTGGTTTGGATATATTTCATCAAGCTTAAGCCCTATAAATACACCAATTACAATCACAGCTAACATATGAAAAGCTAACTGAGAATAAATTACAAAACTATGCCGATTTTTCTTTCTTTTCAGGGGTGTTTTTCTCTTCACTATTATTTAATTCTTTTACTCCACCCTTCATAGAGCATGTAGCATTGAAAGTTGCTCCTGGTTCCACTGAAAGTTTAGCAATTTCGACTTCACCTTCTATGTAAGCAGACGACCTTAAAGTCAGCATTCCCGAAAGCTTAAGCTTTCCAGAAAACCCTCCCTCAAAATCAGCATTTTCTCCCTCAAGACTTCCATTAATCACCCCGGTTTTACCTACAACAATTTTTCCTGAAGTTTTAATATTCCCTTTAATATTACCCTCTATTCTGAAGTCGCCCTCACTAAAAATATCGCCGACTAAAGTTGTTCCCTGGGTTATCATATTTTGTTGATTTGTATTGCTCATAATAAACTATTTATTTTCAAACTTATCTAAATTTTTATGAATTTGAATCGTTTTATAGTTATCAGAGGATACTACAAAAAACGAATCTGCCTGAATGTCAATGGATTTTTCAAGTCTTTCAGCGAGTCCTAGACTTCCATCATAACTCTTAAGCCCATGTACTACAACAAATGTAACAATATTATTATAAAAATCTTCAGATACTTTCAAGTCTAAGTAATCAACATTATCAATGTATTCACTCAATTTCTCAATCTGATTTACAATTTTATCTTTAGATCCTTTTTCAAACTGGTATATAATTTTATAATTATCTGACATATTGTTGTTTATAAACTTATCATTTTCAACTAAGGGCATTACATTATCTAAAATTAATTCTGCCTCTTTTCCTTCAGCTGTACTTGAATAATTTAACTTAATAAATGTTAAAGCTTTTCTATACTCTTTAAACCCATAAACCCGTGCAATTGCCAAAGCTTTAAGGAGTTCAAATTTGGCAACAATTGGTTCTCCATTAAAATCTAAAATATATTTGTCACATTCATCAATTACTTTGTTATACATTTGGTTTGTAAACTCAAGATATAATTTTTCATAAACTTCATTTGAATTCAGTGTTTGCTTTGAAATTGCACTCGGATCAAGCAATATTTCTGCATATTTTGAATCTCTGTAATCAGAAATAATATCTTGTTTAAATTCTTCAGCTTTATTTAAAGAGTCTAGGGAAATATAATTCTTGTAAATAAAATACTTAGAAGGAGGTATTAAATCTTTAAGTGGTTCATTGCTCAGAAGTCCAAACAATCTTTCATTTGAAATTTGATATTCATCAAACTGATCTTTATAAATTGAACCAAGTCTAAAATAGGCATCATTGCGCCTGTTGTTTATACTGTCTACAGTAATTGGTTCATCTGGAATAAGACCTATGTAATATTCAACAGAAAAAATACTATCCTTGTTTAGATTTTTCGATTGAGCTTCAGCATTTTTATTAGCAATACTAGCACTAGAAATAGACCATCTCCAATTATCCTTAAGCCTCCTATTCCCCCATCTATTTTTGAAATCATTTTTTCCGAAGGCAACCGCGGTAGAATTGTAAAAATAAAATAGGGCTGATTCCGAATCCATACTGTTGGCAATCGAATTTGAAGATCCAAAATTATCATTATTCCTCTTAGCCTTATTCTCTCTTGCTTTTAATTGTTCTACATAATCACTGAAGAAAACTCTTCTATTTTCGTCAGGCATATTAATTAAATTGATGATGCTATCAAGTTCCATTGCTATTGATTCGTAGAAAATGAGATCATTTAGGTTATCTCTTTTTCTTTTAATTTTCTTAAAATCACGTGATCTACTATTCAATTCGCTAAGCGTACTATCGTAATATAATCCTGCTTGTAAATAGTCTTTATTTCTAAAATTTAGCTCGGCTAATTCATTGTAGTTTTTTGCGATTAATATTTCATCATCAGAATCAGATCGTAAGGATTTATTAAAATTTAGAACTGCCAAAGAGTCATTTAAAATTCTCAAAGAATCTGTTGAATCAGGGTCATCATCATTTTTTTTAAGATTCAGTACAGCAATTTGATGGTATATAATATCAAAGAAGTTATTATTCTCAAAATTTTCGGTTAATTCTTTTAACTCTGAGATTGAATTGTCAATCGAATCGGAAACATTTGACCTATTGATAAAAGACTGAATATAAAATTTTCTTGGAATCTTTCTATTTAGATTAATCACTTCAGTATATGTGTCATATGCGGTATCATTAATAGACATATCTTGATATAGTTGGGCTAACAAAAAGGTCTTTCTCGGATCATTCTTTAGGTTTTTAAATTGTTGATTTGACCTCTTTAAATAATAAGCGGCACTATCAATTTGTTCAATATTGATAAATGCTTGTGCTATGTAGGAGTTCGCCAGCGAACGTTCTTCTATTTGAAGATTATTTTCATCTAATAGTTCTTTTAAATTATCAATTGCATACTTATTTTGTTCTAGTCTAATATTTATTTTTTCCTTCCATATTTTTACCATATTTATATATTGACTTGTGGGGTACTTGTACAAAATATAATTAAATGCCTCAAGTGCAGGTATAAATCTATTATCAAAATATCTGGATTTTCCTAATAGGAAATAAGCCTGATCCATAATTGGATTTCTTTCTTTTCCGTCTACATTCATGGAATGTTTTTGTATGGCTAATGTAGCTTTCTCCTCAGATCTAGTAAAATTTGTTTCACGATCTTCATCATCAATATCATAGTATTTAAATTTTTCAATCGGTAATAATCCCCAGAAGTTTTCTTTGACTTCATTCTCTAAGTCAATCAAGCCTTCGGCATATAAATTGTTCCCATTAAACAAGAAATTATATTTTGTGGTTAAAGAGTGGAAATTTTTATTTAAAAATTTATCTTTTTTTCTCGAGCATCCTATAACGATGACAGAAAGTAAAAAAATTAGTAAAATATTTGTAAACGATTTTTTCAATTTTTTAGCTCAGTTGTTAGATTAAAACTTAATATAAATGAGGATATTGTGTGTATGACAAAAATACTCATCTTTTCATTATGAAATCTAAAATATATAAATTCGCATATAATTATAGTTATGGGGTCAGTTAAAATAACTTTTAAGGTTGACGGTGTTGAAACTACTGTAGAGGGTGACAAAAACAAAACACTCCTTGACACAGCAATCGAGAATGATATTGATGCCCCATATTCGTGCAGAGGTGGTGCCTGCGCCTCTTGCATCGGTAGACTAAAATCTGGTACTGTAGAATTAGAGCAGAATTACATTCTCACTGATAGTGAAATTGATGAAGGCTTAATTCTCACTTGTCAGGCCTACCCAACATCAGAAGAAATATACTTTGATTCAGATGATATTTAGATCAATACGCTAATTCTCTCTAATATTTTTTTTGGACTTATGCTGTTTATTGCATTTACATAGTCCTCTGGGCAATTTGATCCGTAAATTGTTACTGGAATCTTTGGAAATAAATTTAAATCAGGAATTATGGAGTTTTCATCTGGCTGATTAATTGGACCATAGCCAGAATAAGGATGGGTTGCGCCCCAAATAGTAATTACATTTAGACCAAATAAAGCAGCAACATGACCATTTGCAGAATCCATTGAAATCATAATGTCAAGATTTGAAATGATAGCCATCTGTTCATCTAGTGAATAATTTGAAGAAATTATGAAAACGTTTCTTTTTTTAGCGACAATATTTTTCATCTTATCTTCCTCAATCGGAGCGCCAAAAATAAGTATTTGATAACTAGGGTCAATTAAATCAATTAGCTTTAGAATATTGGTTATTGAATATTCTTTACATGAGTGACGGGCAAAAGGTGCAATTCCAACTAGCTTATTGTTTAAATTAAATTCATGATTTTTTTCATCGATTTTAATCTTTCTGTAAGGGGTAAAAGAGTCTAAATTAATATCAATTTCTAGGTAAGAAAAAATATCAGCATATCTTTGATGCATTGATTTTAGTCTACTAAAATTTAACCCATTAATCAGAGATTCTTTTTCTCTTCTACCTTTATTTATCACAAAAATATTTTTGAATCTAAATGACAAAAAGAGTCTTAAAGTTTTTGTTCTTAGAACATCATGCAAATCAATAATTTGATCAGGTTTTATTTTACAAATCTCTCTAGAAAGCTGAAATAATCCCAGAACACTTTTATGCTTAGGGTTAAAAAAAAGAAAATTAATATCTGGAATTTGATTGTATAATGCTGAAAAAAACTTTTTTGTTAAAATTGTAATTTTTATTTCAGGGTTTTGAGTTCTTAATACACTAATAACGGGAACTGTCATTGCAACATCTCCAAAAGCTGATAATCTAATTATTAATATGTGTTTGCTCAAACTAAATCAATTATTTGTAATCTTCATAGGACTTTTCTTCAATAAATCCTGAGTCTGTAAGTAAGTTAATAGCTTTCTTAACATCGCTTCTTTTGTCGTTTGTAAAATATACTGACCTGGCTAAACTTATAAATTGATCTCCAAAATCTTTATTTCTTTCACACTCTCTGATATCATCTTCTATTTTCCATAGCTCAGTATTAATTGCTGTTAATTCTAAATAAAGCCTTTTTAAATCATTACCGTACTCTTCAAATAGCCGAAGAGCAAGGGGGTTTAATTCGCTGTGTTCCTTGTTAACATTAATCAATTTTTGTTTATCTGTTATATTAGACAATTTTAGTTCTAAAATTGTTAGTTTATCTAATAGCTCGCCGTTGGAGACTTCCACTTTCATATAGGTTGGTTTTATTAGTATTAGAAGGGATAAGAGTTAATTAAAATAATAGTTAAAAGTGTTATTTCAAAAAACAAATCATCTCTAAATTCTGAAATTATTTTTATCAAAGTTACCAGAAATGGAAAAAATAAGAAAATAGAATACTCTTTTATTAAGAATACCAAAAGGATAGAGTTGATAAAAAAGACCAAAAGAAATAAACTTTTTATTCTTTCGGAAAGATTACTTCCAAAATAATTTAAGGCATAAAAAGCAAATATTAATGAGCATATTATAGCAAAAGACGAGTGTATAAGATTTAACTCAGATAAAATTTTAATTGGTTCAAGTTTAATCCAAATCAAATCTAAAAATTTGACCAAGGAATTGACGGAAAATTCAAAATCAACTATAGGGTTTAGAAATACAAAAATGATTAAAGATGCTCCGATGTAACCAATTAATATTTTAAAAAAGCCTGCAAAGTTTAATTTGTAAAACATATAAGATCCTGACAAAATGGTAATAAGAAACAGAATATTTATTTCGTGTAAAAATGTTGAAATAGAAAACCAAAATCCGATGTCGAATAACTTCTTGTTTATATTTTTTTTTGATTTTAGACTGTAAATTCTTCTAATGGAAAGCAACAAAAAAAAGTATGACGCTGTTAATTTTAAATCAAATGGCATTTTAAAATATACTCCTGAAAATAGTATTAGCCCAATAGTTAGGTATTGATTGGTTTTTAAAATTGTGTTTTTTGAAATAATAAAGAGCGATAAAAAAAATATTAAATATATGCCTAGCTGAGAACTTAAATCAGTAATTAAAAAATATTGGTTTTTTAAAGCTAGCATAATTACGAATGACACAATCATTGCAACTATTACCTGAGCTAATTTTGTGAATTTGAAAAACCTTATTATCATTTAAAGATTTGTATATTTGCAAAGTAAATATATTATGTGAAATGAAAGAGATATTTTACGGAATTGAAAATCTTTTTGTTAATTATTTTTTTATCCCCTTTGACGTGCTTAGAGAAGTTGGCGACTATAACTGGTGGCTAGCAAATATTATGGCATGGATATTTACCGCGATTGGAACTATCGCTTTTTGCTATTGGATGGTTCAGTTAAAAAAATTTGATGACAATAACGAAGAAGACACAAGCATTACTGCTCACGACTATTTATAAGTCAAATCCTATGTCTTTTCGATAATTCATTTTTTCAAAGCTGATTTTTTTGATTGAATCATAAGACATTTCTAATGCCTCTTCGATTGTATTAGCTTTTGAAGTAACAGCGACAACTCTTCCTCCGTTTGTTTTGAGTTTACCATCTTCATACTTGGCTCCAGCATGAAAAACCATCGAGTCTTGAACTAAATCTAGGCCAAAAATTTCCTTATTTTTCTCATATTTCTCAGGGTATCCGCCAGAAACTAAAAAAACAGTTGCCGCCTTATTATTGTCAATTATAATTTTGTGGTCTTTTAAAGTTCCTTTACCTACTGAAAAAAACATCTCCATAATATCAGATTTTATTCTTGGTAATACCACCTCTGATTCAGGATCACCCATTCTTACATTATATTCGATAACATAAGGTTCTTCATTTACCTTGATGAGCCCAAAAAATATAAACCCTTGATAATTTATATTATCTTTTTTTAGCCCCTCAACGGTAGGCTTAATAACCTGATTTTCAACTTTTTCCATAAACTCTTTTGTCAAAAAAGTTGGAGGTGAAACAGCACCCATACCCCCAGTGTTTA
The DNA here is from genome assembly GCA_902626585.1 of uncultured Bacteroidota bacterium. Lineage (GTDB taxonomy): Bacteria > Bacteroidota > Bacteroidia > Flavobacteriales > Flavobacteriaceae > MED-G13. The sequence continues at coordinate 30,046 of CACOGA010000004.1, read as the reverse complement.
GGCCTGTATCACCTTCACCTATCCTTTTATAATCCTTGGCACTTGGTAACAACTTGTAATTTTTACCGTCAGTAATAACAAAGCAGCTTACTTCGATGCCATCTAAGAATTCTTCAATAACAACACTTTTACTCGCATCTCCAAATTTCGAATTTATCAGCATTTCTTCAAGCTCTTTTTTAGCTTCATTAGGATCTTTAATTATTAATACCCCTTTGCCTGCTGCTAACCCATCAGCCTTTAAAACATACGGGGATTTCATTTCATCAATATATGAGAAAGCATCTTTAATATTTTCATTGGTAAAGGTCTTGTGTGAAGCTGTCGGAATATTATGTCTATTTAAAAAATCCTTGGCAAAATCTTTACTTCCCTCAAGCTGAGCAGCATGCTTGTTTGGGCCAATTACGATTATATCCTTCAAATCGCTAGAGCCTTTTATAAAATCTGTTAAGCCATTTACTAAAGGAACTTCAGGACCAACTACCACTAATGAAATATTTAAATTTTTAATAGCCTCTACTATTTGTTCGAATTGATTAACGTTGATTTCTAAATTGGATGCTATTTCACCTGTTCCAGAATTCCCAGGTGCTACATATAAATTTTTACACAATGAACTTTGTTTGATCTTGTAAGCAAAGGCATGCTCCCTACCTCCCGAGCCCAGTATTAATACATTCATTAAGTCTTAAAATTTAATATGCCTTCTTTTGGCCGGTTAAAAAATTAATTGTTGTCAAAAATACAATATTTAAATCCAAGATTAAAGACCAGTTTTCTAAATAATAGATGTCATATTTTACCCTGTTTATTATATCTTCATCTGTTTCAACTTCTCCTCTAAATCCTTTTACCTGAGCCAATCCTGTAATACCAGGTTTTACAAAATGGCGAACCATAAACTTATCAACCGACTTTGAATATCTCTCATTTTCTTTAATCATGTGAGGCCTTGGCCCAACAACAGACATATTACCAATTAGTACATTAAAAAACTGCGGAAGCTCGTCAAGACTTGTTTTTCTTAAAATTTTTCCAATTTTGGTTACTCTCTTGTCATTTTTTGTTGCTTGCTGAATATCTGCGTCGTTGTTTTCAATCATTGATCTAAATTTATAACAAATAAACTCTCTAAACTTTATTCCATTTCTGGTTTGTTTAAAGAACACTGGGCCTCGGCTCTCAATTTTTATTATTAAAGCTATAATCGGAGTAATCCAAGACAGTAAAAAAACAATTACGAATAGTGAGAAAATAACATCAAAGGTTCGTTTTAAAATTGTATTAAGGTCGTTAGAGAGTGGCATTTCTCTTAATGATTGAACTGTTGAAAGACCGTATGTGTCAGTTTTTAATTTTTTTGACAATAAGCCACCCCTTTTTGAAATAAATTTTAAAATTTTAAAATTATTTTCACAAAATGTAATTAAACTGCTAATTTGACTTTCATCTAATTCACTTGCTGAGCAGTAAACTTCGTCGATATTTCTAGAAATAATAAAATCAAAACACTCTTGCAGATTTAAATCTGACGGCTTATTAAATTTAAATGTCATTCTATTTTCATAACCTAATTCCTTCTGATTAATAAAAAACTCTTTCAATTCTGCTACAGACTCATCATTTCCTATTATTATAGTCTTTCTAAAGTTTCCGCCAAACCCTAATCTATAGCTTTGTAAAGCATAAAATAGCGTAAACTTAAAGAGAGAAATTATAATAAATGTATACAACAAAAACACCAAGGTCTGAGATAGTCCGGGGCTAGGGTTTTGCACAACTCCAAAAAAAGCAAAAACCAAAATTGAGAATAATAACAGCTGATAAAAAATATATGAAATGATTTTGATTAATTTGGTAAATCTGTATACTTCATAAAATTTTGTTATAAACGCTGAAATTATCCATGAAAAAGAAAAAACAAGCATTGGGGTGACCTTAAGCAGACTTTTATCCAAAAACAAATAGACAAAAGAAGTAACCACCAACAAATCAAACATTATTGAAATTGGTCTTAGATATTTTGAATATCTACCCGCATACTTTTTTACCATTAGGAAACTTTTTCTTTTATTTTTGAATCGATATAGTTCCGAATATTCGTTGCAAAATTTTTCTCTGAGAATTGAGCAGCATGCATACTTATAAACTCATAATCAAATTCAATTTTTTTAAAACGTGTTAATGCTTCTAAAATTGCCTCAACTGACTGAGAATTAAAAAATACCCCCGTTTTTCCTTCAACTACTGTTTCAGAAAGACCACCCTTGTTATAGGCTATAACCGGGGTTCCTGTTGATTGAGCCTCTACAGGGGCTATTCCAAAATCTTCAATACCCGCGTGAACAAATGCTTTTGCCTTACTAACTAATTGCTTTACCTCATCCGGTTCGAGAAAATCAAAAAACTTGATGTTTGAATCAGATGTACTTTCTAATCTACTCTTCATTGATCCATCACCGACAATATATAAGGTGTCTTTTGACTGATTAAAAGCCTTAACCAATAAATCAACTCTTTTATAGGGCTCTAATCTTGCTGTAGTTATAAAATAGTCCTTCTTGTTTTTTTCGAGCTTAAATAATGATGTGTCGACTGGTGGATATATAACTGTGGAGTCAAGATTATATGTTTTTTTTATCCAATTTTTTACAAAATGAGAATTGGCAATTATATAGTCTGGTCTTTTTGAATGTTTAATATCTATGCGGCGCAGTATGTTTAAAATGGGAGCCAAAATTAACCTTTGCCAATTGAAAAAATAAATTTTTTCATTATCCCAAATATACCTTTGGTTTCTTGCCTGATAATAACAAATATGTAGTTGACCTGTTTTCTTTTTAAAACCTTTAGCAACTGAAAATGAAGAAGATATAATCAACTTATTTTCTTTATCATTTTCAAATTTTGAAATGAAATAAGGGAATAAAAAAAATAGGTATCTAAAATTAGACTTTAAAAATTTTAGGTTAGACTCAATAATTTGAACATTTTTGTTTAGAAAAACTTTTGTTAGATCATTATTAGACATTATGTTAATAAGCGTATAACATTTTTCAAAATCAAATTGCCTATTTAAGGCTGTTAAAACCCTTTCAGCACCTCCATATTTTTCAAGCCAATCAACTACTAATATCTTTTTCATCTTTTAAATTAGTTATGTGTGTCGCCAAGATTAGAATTAATGCAAAAATAAATGAACCAAGCTGCCTGTGAAATAAATTTTCAATGGTTAAAAAAAGTATTAAACTTAAAATTAGGCTTAAAGAATATATATTCTTAAAGCTTAACATAATGATTTCTTTGAGAAATATCACGAACAAAATCAGCCCAATGAATCCAAAGGATAAAACAATATCAACATACTGATTGTGGGTGTTAAAATTTCTTTCGATAAACCAGTTTCTTCTTTTCTCAATGGGCATTAACCTATACTTTGCTACTAATAATTCTTGTGTTCTATATGTTCCTATACCCAATAAAGCTATATTTTGCTCATTGAATATTTCAAAAGAAAACTTCCATATATCATACCTGGGCTCATGAGTTTTTATTTTTTCCACAAAGGATTTCCTGACCGAATCTTCAGAATATAGAAACCTATTTGACAGATTTTTATTTGTTATGATTATTATTGAGAAAATTGCCAAAGAAGCAGCCATTATGATTGGAGTGTAAATTGATTTTGATTTATATATAATTGCAGTTATGAAAAGAAGAAAAGCAATTAGCAGTGCACTTCTGGATGAAATTAAAAAGAGTGTAAAAACAAAGTATAAAATGAGGATGGCGTATAAAATTCTTTGTTCTTTAGTATTAAAGGTGTTAAATAAAAACGATAATAAGACAATTGAAATAACAACAAGTATACCCAGGTATAATCTTTGAGTAATAAATAATTCCTCAACTGATGACTTGGAAATTAAAAAGTCAAATGAATTTATATAGTAGTTTATAATATTGAAATCTGTAATTAGAGTGCTTATAAAAACCCCTAAAATAAACCCATATATTAAAAACCGCTTATCCTCTACAAGTGAGAACAAAATAGTCAAGAAAATTATTTGAGCCAGTTTGCGAGTCTCTGAAAAGTCTACAAAAAAAGAACCGTTTAGCAAGGAGTAAGAGACTACGAAAAAAAGAAAAACAGCAAAAGCTATGATGTATTTCTGCCTGACAATTTCATAAACTTTTTGTTTATTAAATGATATTACAAAGATTAAAAACAGACATATCATACATATGTTAACAAAAGCTTTGGCATATGTCATAAATGGAATCGCTATACAAATAAGAGCTGCTAAATAGTTGTATGTTTTAACTAAGTTTATTCGCATATCAGTTTAGTCTTTTTTTGATCGAAGTTGTTGAGCTTCTGGAGAAAAAATATAAAACCAAACTTCTAATTAATCCATAAACCGGATAAAATCCAGGCTTAAAATTTTCAATGATGATTTTAATTCTATTTTTTACCTGTAATTTTCTTTTTTTTGTCGAAATAGAGTCTTGATCTATTATGTAATCTAAAAGAATCTCTGGCAGATTAGCAGATTTGAATTGCCGAATAACTTTAAAAAAAAATGCGTAATCCTGCGCTGCATGTTTATATTGAATTGGGTACTGGGTCACAGCTTTTAAAACAGATGTTTCAAAAACAACTGTGGGGTTAACAAACATGCTATTCAAATACATATATTTTTTAATCTGATTGTGGGTTGTTGGGTGTTTAATATCAAATAAAAACACTCCGCTTGTATCTATAACTCTTGCCCATGTTCCAACTAATTTAATTTCTTTGTTATTTTCTAAAAAATTTAATTGCTTTATAAACTTATTTTTATGACAAATATCACCCGCATCAAGTCTTGCCACATATTTATAGCTATCCTTTTTTACAAAGTCCAAACACTTATTTGCAGCAATCCCAACACCACAGTTTTTATCTAGGTATTGAAAGAATATATCACCGTTGTTTTTGTAAGATGATCTAATATCTTTTTCGTTAAACTTGTTTGAGCTTCCATCATCTGTTATTACTATGTCAATTTTAAATTCTTCATTGATAGACTTAATTGTTCTTTTCAAGCCGTCAGGATTGTTATAATGTGGTATTGTTATGATCAATCTTTTATTCATTTTGCATTTTTTTTCTAGATTCAACAATCCAAATTAAAGCTAAACATAACCAAAAAAAGTAAATTCTAAATGAATCCATTTTAAGCCAATTAAGTGAAAAACCTATCATTGAAATAAAAATTATAAAAGCAACTATTGAGTTTTTAGCCTTTAAGTTATTATAACACCATAAAAAAATCTGTAAGATTATTAGTCCAAAAAACAGAAGTCCTACTAGGCCGGTTTCACTAAGAATTCTTAAATACATATTATATCCTGGGGGAAATCTTTTGTCGTTTTGATTTAGATATTTTAACCTGAATTCCCAATTATTTTTCTTTGCCCATACAGGATATTTTTTTCTTGATTCGAAGGCTTGAAGGCCGTATCCTGTCCCTGATATCGGATGTTCTTTAAAAACCCTAAGCATAGCTTGCTGAATTCCAAATCTAGATTTATTTGAAAGAGCGTGCGTTGAATCATCTAATTTAAAAGAATTGATTTCCTTTTTTACATACTCAAATATTGGTTTATTAAAATATACTAATGTTAGCACTGAAAATATGAAAACGCCAAAAAAGATTTTATATATATTATTTGATCGACTTCTTTGTTTTATAAAGAATATTATTGCAACTAGAAGCTGTATTAGGATTATGAAAAAAGCGGCCCTTGACCCTGACATAAAGCCAAGAAATATAACTATTAACGATGGTAAGTATTTTAATCGATTCTTTTCTGTAAACACATAACTAAACATCCAGCCAGCAATTGATAATAAATATGTTCCTAAAGCTGGAGGTTCGAAAGTTACAGAAGAGATTCTACGAAGTCTCATGTCGGTTTTAGCTTCGGTAAAAGGAAAATAGTCAAAAAGATTTAGAATTGATTTTTTTAAATAGACCATGTTTAATTTAACGATTAGAATCTCAAATATGGAATATATAAATGCTATTAAAAGTGATGCTAAAATCACTCCTCTAATTAAACGAAATATTTTATCAATATTAATTTTTTTAAAACCGTTATAGAAAGTTACAGGTATAATAACAGAAGCAATAATCAATGAGCCGAATTGATTAATAAATCTTGAAATTCCAGAAGTTTGTTTGAAATAGTATTCCAAAACATTGTTTAAGTTTAAAAGTGTGGCGAAGACAGACCACAAAATAAAAAGGATTAAAAATTGAAAAATCAAGCTGTTTACAGGAATGTTTATCCTTTTTTTAAATAGTGTAAGGAAAAAGGCAAAAGAAAAGAATAAAAAACAAGAGTCTCTGTAATATTCCCCTAAAAAGCCAATCCCAGACCAAGAATTAAAGGGTATGAAAAACACTCCTAAAAGCAATACCCAAATAATTATATTATGAACTTTTAAGCTTTCCATTTAATAGTCATTCCATTTTGACACATTGATGTTAAGATTTTTTAAATTTTCAACATCGTTTTTAAAGTGTCCCTTTAACTGTTCTATGACCTCCTCTTCAATTTGTTCTGGCTCAGATCTAAATATTGACGACAGTCGCATAAAAATTATTTTCACAAAAGCAGTTGGTTTAATAAATTTCTTTAGGGTATTTTTAAACCTAGAGGGCTGAAAAAGAAATTTTGTAAAAAGGTTTTTTTTATAAATACCGCCCACATTAAACCTGGTGGAAATTTTTTCAAAGCTAAAGCTGTCGTCTACTGCTAAAAATTTATATACCTTATTTAATGTGGCAGATGGGTCATTATTTAATTCTTCAGCGGTTAATACAAGTACTTTGCTAAATACCCGCTTGGCTTCTACTATCTTGTCATAATAAGTTGAGTTAAATTTATAGTACCAAAAATCTGAATACTTATTTTTTATCCTATCTTCTTCACTATTTATTGCATCTTTGAATGTCAAGGTTTCCCTGTACTCCCTTTTAAGGTGTAGATAATTTGAATATGCACGATTTATTGGGTCTCTAATAATAATAATTACTTTAGGATCATTTAAGTACTTTTTTATTTGAGGAAATTCACTCGGATAATTAATATACGATGGTGATGCATCACCTATTGCTAATTCTTTGGTTACACTATTAAAATAGCCTAAGTATTTTTCTGAACTATTAATTTGCGTCTCCTTTACTACACTGTCCTTGGGGCCACTTCTAAGTTTTGAGATAATTTTATGCGTGAAAAAATGAAGCTCCTTTTTCTGAGGCATATATATTTCAGGGTGCTCATTAAGATAGTGGTATAAAGAAGTTGTGCCACATTTTGGAAAGCCTGCGATTATAAAATTAGGTTTTTTCATTTCAGGTTAGAAAGATTTTTATTTTATCTCTCGAGTAAACAAATACTGTAGTTATTGAATTCCAAATTATAAGGCTAAAAAGAGTGGCTTTTGCAGCTCCATTAATGCCTTCAATAGGGATAAAATAAAAGTTGAGTGAAATATTTATAACAAGTCCTAAAACCAATATTTTATTAAGTGTTGTTTGCCGTCCAGTCATATTTAAATATATTGCTCCAGGGCCCGAAACAGAATTAAAAAACTGAGCAATAAGTAAAAAAATTAAGGCCTTTTTGGACTGTATATATGCTTGCCCAAACATACCTAAAATCTCTTCTGAAAATAGAAACATAACACTTAAAACACACGTACTAATAAGGAATATAATCCTAGTTGAGTGCTTAATTAGATGTTGCATTTCACGCATATTTTTCTTTTCAAATATTTCTGCAATTCGTGGGGCAATGACAATATTTACCGACATAAGGGCTAAGGTTGTAACCATTGCTAGTTTTACAGAAACGGAATAATATGCTATTTGATCAAAGCCTTCATATATAGAAAGGATAATAATATCTATGCTTTGCATAATGAAATACGCTATGGCGCTAAGAGCCATTGGTGCCGATGTTTTGAATATTTCTTTTACAGAAAAATTTTCCGAGTCATCTCTGGGTGTTTCAAGTTTTGAAAGCAAAGCGAAAACCCTTACAAAAGAAAAAATTGAAAGCAAGATAAAACCTAACAGATATGCTTCGACTAGTAGAGATTGACGGTTAGTTTTTAATAAAATAATTGCAAACACAAACACTGGAAGATATCTAAATAAGCTTCTATACATTTCCGAAAGAATTGTCTTTTCTAGTGCGCGCATAGTATCAATATTAAGCATAGTGGTGGAAAAAAAAATCAAAGTAAATATTGATTTCAGAATCAGAGAAAAAGACTCTTCGCTTTTAAAGATTTGTAATATGGTTGCCTCATTAAATATGCCAACAAAAAGTCCCAAAATGATTAAACTTAAAGCAAAAATTATACGTAACATTTTGAAATATATTATTCTTATTGACTCAACACTTTTTCTTGCCTTTAAAAGACCTGAGTAATAAATAATAGATTGGTTTGTGCCCATCAAGGCAAGCCCACCGAGCACCATTATTGTGGATCTCACAAAATCATACCTACCAACATTTTCAGGTGTAAAGAAATTGGTAATGAATAGAGTAAAACCAAATAAAAGTAAAACCCCAAAAGACCTGATGATTAAAACAGAAAAACTCTTTTGTGTAAGATCTTTAATTGACATTTAGCTAGCTCTGTCTAATTTATCTAGATATGAGTAAAGGCCAATCAATACAGAAAAAACAATATAAATAAATAAAAACAGTAATGGGTAGTAAACCATTTTATTTGATAATAGAGATGTATTTTCGATTAATATATTTGCCTCATTTATGGCCATTACTGTCTCTTTTGTTGTTAGATTTTCTTTTTTTAATTCTTGATTTTCATTTTGCAAGGAAACTTTTGTTTTGATTAATTCATTAGGGCGTAAATCCTTGTTGTCAATGTAAAGTTGTGTCGTTTTTGTTTTATTCTCATTGGTATAATAATCCAGTAATTTATCGATTTGCTTTATTGTTTGCTCATTGTCAGAAATTATACTTGAAATTCTTTGTATATTTCTTTCTTTCAGCTCAGTAAACAACGGATTGTTATTAAAATAATCAACAATTTTATTGACCGTGCTGATTGTTGAATTTCCTGAAACAACTACATTAATAAAATGATAATCATAATCTGATTTGAAACCTTCAGTAACAGAAAAGCCGTCTTCATACTCTAGATTTTCGAATAAAGCTCTTATCTCATTCGCATTTATTTCTTTAGCCATGATATCTTTAATATCAATAACGGGTGAAATCGAAACTTCATCCAACTGTTCGTCCGCGTTTAGCTTAAATTCTTGAGTGAAAAACTCAGTATCTTCACTGAGGATTTTTAGATTAATTAAATCTACTGCGTCATAAACATAATTTCCAGCATCAAAATTAATTTTAACAAGCAAGGTGGCTTCTTTGGCATTTGGCTGATCATTATCGGTTTGAAAATACCCCAATAAAACTCCCGCCAGTACGATTAACAGAAGTTGCTTCCAGCCCATTAAGAATGTTTTTGTACTCCTAAATATTTGTAGTAAAATGCTTAACAGGGCAAGCTTTATTTTTTCAATCAGGACTATTATGTCTAGCTCATCATTTTCTTTTAAATTGTTTTTCATTTGTTTGTTTTGGTTATTTTTAAACGGATTATTTAATAAATTATTTTAGTCACTATAGATAAGATTAAGTTTTTTTAACCCGTTTGCTATTTTTCTATCGTTTGCTATTTTTGGAATTTTATTTTGTCCTCCTAATTTACCTATACTTGTCATATATTTTTTGAAGCCTCCTTTTTTAACTTTTGTTATCACTGGTTTTCCGATAATATTTCCTTCGATTAAATCTCTATAGTACTTGTTTTGATTTTGCAGCTCTCTGTCTAGTAAGTTTCCAAAACTACTAATATCTGCTAAAGTGCTGTCAAATTCTATGAACCACTCATGACAAGCATGTAATAATTCTGATTTAAATCTTGGGGCTACAGTAAATTCCATAACCAAAGTATTGGTATGAGAAATTGCCCGCTCCATTGCTTGTTCAACCTCCTTGACTATTACATGTTCGCCAAATGCAGACAAGCTTTGCTTGATTCTACCGGTTACGTTAATTTTATATGGTTTTAAACATGTAAACCTTACCGTATCCCCGGTATTATATCCCCATAGTCCTGCAGAGCTAGAAATAATCATAACATAATTTTTATCTTTTTGGACACTTTTGAGTGATACTCTGTCAAAATTATTATTTCTAAAATCCTCTGCGTCAATAAACTCGTAAAAGATTCCTGCGTTGAGAATTAAAAGAAGATCTTTCTGTTCTTGCCTGTCTTGAAAAGCAAAAAAACCTTCACTAGCTGGAAAAAGCTCGATGCTATCAACTACCTTTCCAATCAGGGATTCAAATTTTTTCTTGTATGGATCAAAATTTACTCCCCCATGAATTAGAAGTTCAAAATTGGGGAAAACATCTGAAACTTGCATTTTTGTTTTCTCCACTATTTTTTCAAAATACATTTGTAGCCATGATGGAATACCACTGATAATAGTCATGTTTTCATTTTCAGTTTCACGAACAATACTTTTTACCTTGTTTTCCCAATCCTCAATTGTATTAGTTTCCCATGTTGGAAGCATGTTTTTTTTCATATATGAAGGCACGTGATGAGCTGAAATTCCTGAAAGTCTACCACTAAGAATCCCAGAAATTTTAGTTAGGTTTGGGCTACCTTGAATAAAAATGAACTTTCCGTCAATAAAGTCTGTTTTGCCTGTTTCTGCTACGTACATCAAAAGAGCATTCTTTGCTCCATTTAAATGATTTGGTAAACTTTCCTTGGTAATAGGAATATATTTCGATCCTGAGGTTGTTCCTGAGGTTAGCGCTAGATAAAGAGGTTTTCCTGGCCATAATATGTTTTCCTTACCAGATTTTATTTTCTCAAAGTATTGCCGGAGCCCCTCATAATCTCTAATGGGAACCTTGTTTCTAAACTCTTCATAATTTGATATTTCAGAAAAACTGTGATCTTTCCCAAACTGTGTTTTTTGTGCGTGCTTAATCAAAAAACTAAGCTGTTTTTCTTGTGTTTGAATCGGTTTATTTGCCCAACCATAAATTTGCTTTTGAGCAAACTTCGCTATTACTTTTAATAGTGCATGCTTTAGCATTCTTAGTTAAAATTTAATAATGGCTCTGGGTTTATCGGAGTACCATTTTTCCAAAGTTCAAAATGTAAGTGTGGGCCTGTACTTAGATTTCCCTGATTTCCAGAGTAGGCAATAATTTCTCCAGCCTGTACAAACTCATTTTGCTCTTTTAAATTTTTTGAGTTGTGCTTATATACTGAAATGATATTTTCTCCGTGATCAATTATCATAACATAACCTGTTTCCAATGACCATTCAGAAAAAATTATTTTTCCCTCAAGAACTGCTTTCACTGGCGTACCGACATCTGCTGCTATATCAATTGCAAAATGGTTTTCTTTAAAATTAAAATTCTGTGTTATTTCTCCTTTAATTGGAGAATAGAACATTTTATTTTCTATTACTAACTCATTTTTAGTTAGATTAAATTTATCCTGATTTTCAACATATAGCCTTAATATTGAGTCCTCAGAGTTGGGATAAATATCAATGCTTCCGTTGTCAACCAAATTGCTGTCAATAGAGAGGTTTTCTCTAGGAATTAAGTCTTCGGTATTTCCAGAAAGAACATCTTCTATGGATTTGTAAAACTTATTATTTAGGGCAATTTGCTTTTCCAATGAGTCTGTCTTTTTTGTAAGATAAATGGCTCTATTTAACAATTCTGATGAAGAATAGCCTGGAACTAACTCTCTAAGTTGGGTAAAGAAAACAACGCTAATTGTAAATAAAATCAGTATTGCGGAATAAGCTAGCGCCAATAAAAATGCACTTATTTTACTCATCCTAAATGAAGCCTTCTCCTCAAAAGTATCTTCACTTGAAATAACGACTTTGTAATCATTTAAAAGTCTTCTTAGAAATCCTTTGTTTTGATCTTTATTTTTCACAATATTCAAAAATACTCAAAATTAACTTACTCTTTAATACTAACAGTTGATATAGCGACTATTACATGTATTATTATTAACTTAGCTTAAAAATATCAATCTATGTATTTATTTATAGCGCCTCTGTTTACAATTGGACCTTTTCAAATTGTGGTCATTGTAGTTGTTGCTCTAATAGTGTTCGGGCCTGTTGGTTTAGGTAAAAAGTTAGGGAACCTAGTTAAAGGAACGGGTAAGGGGGTAAAGGAATTTAAAAAAGCTTTGGAGGAAGGCGATGAAAATGAAGAAAAAGAAGAAAACTAATACTTCAAGCTCCTCATTATAGCCTCAAGCTCAAACACATAATCTCTTTTATTAGATCCTGGCGAATATACAAAGCCATCCAACATTATGTACTCGTCCTTTTCATTGTCTATTTTTAAAAGATAGTTTAAGAAAGGGCCAGCCATGAATTGCCCTGGTATTTCCCAAAGCCCTCTTGTTTCCAATAATTGCTTGCCACGAATATTAATCTCCTCTATGTTTGGTTCATAAATTAAGTCTGTTGACATAAAGGAGCCTTCTATTGGTCCAGGAATATACCTCTTGGAAAGTGAATCTCTTATTTGAATAACTTTTCTTCTGTATTCATCATTATATCTGGACACAAAAAGATTAACGGAACCCGTTTCTATATCCTTTCTTATCCAAACAAAGTTACTGTCAACTTTTGCAACTCGGTAGGCAGAAGGAAACCGTAGTGTCAAGCCAGTGCTTTTTTTAACAGATTCTGTTTGATTTAAGTTTTTTGAAATTCTTCTCTGCTTTTCCTGAATTTCGTTCAAATATAATGCTGAGTAAATTGAATTAATGTTTTTGTTAATATTCGAAATAATATTCTCTGGGGTTTTTCCTGTAATCTGAATGATTCTTTGGGGTGTTGCATATGTGTTTTTGAAATTAAAAACACCTTCTGTTTCTGAAATATCAATCTTTAAAATTGTTCTTGATTTTGTAGCAAAGCCAGTAAATATTCTACTTGGAATATGGCTAAGAGAGAAAACTGGCTCTATTTGAGGAAGCCCATAAATTGGCCTGCCAAAATTTTCTCTGATAACCTCACCTACTTTTCCATCCCAAAGTTCTTCATTTATGACTACAGACACATTGTTAATGTTTCCATTTGACGAGGGCAGAAGTCCTTGTTGACTTTCAGAGCAAGACAATGTAAATACTAAAACAAAGTATATAATTGTAATTTTTTTCATGCATACAATTTACAAGAATTTTTGTCAATTTGTTTTGTGATGAATACTAAACAACTTACTATCTTAACTTAAAAATAATTCGAGATGAATAAACTATTTACGCTTTTAACATTAATCAGCACATTTACTATGAATGCGCAAATAAGCACAAACGAGACAAATAATTCGGGCACATATTCTTCAGCTTTGGGATATCAAACAACGGCCAGTGGAAATTATTCAACAGCTTTGGGATATCAAACAACAGCGAGTGAAAGTTATTGTACAGCTATGGGGTATGTAACTACAGCAAGCGGAAGCACCTCCACATCAATGGGGGTAAACACAACTGCAAGTGGAGACGGTTCTACAGCTATGGGGAATCAAACAATAGCGGGTGGAAACAACTCAACTGCAATGGGAGCAAATACTTTAGCAAGTGGTGAGGTTTCTACAGCTATGGGATATGCCACAACAGCAAGTGGAAGTAGTTCTATCGCTATGGGATTAAGCACAACGGCGAACGGAAATAATTCCACGGCAATGGGAATAAGTACAACGGCAAGCGGTAGCGTTTCTACAGCAACAGGGAGAAGCACAACAGCAAGTGATTATGGCTCCACAGTGATAGGACAGTACAATTCTTCAGGCTCATCAGTTACAAATAGTGCCACATCGTTTAGTACATCAAATACAGCATTTGTAATCGGAAATGGAACGTCAGGAAATTTATCAGATGCTTTCAAAGTGATGTTTAACGGAGATGCTACAATTAGTAATGACTTAACTGTAGCAGGAGATGTTGAGGTTCAATCTGATGAGAGACTAAAGTCAAACATCGAATCTCTCGGTTCTACACTGACTAAACTATTACAACTAGACGGTAAGTCATATGAGCTTAAAGGAAAGCAAAAGATAGGTTTACTTGCACAAGAAATTCAGGGGGTTTTTCCTGAACTTGTAAGTAAAAATGAAAGTGAAATTTTAGCGGTGAACTATCAGGGGCTAATTCCTGTACTTATCAATGCGATGAAAGAACAACAAGGGAAAATAGATAATTACCAAAAAGAAGTAATTGAGCTAAAGGCAATGGTTCAAAAACTCATGAAAAGAGATAAATAGTTTTAATTTTTGGGTATTCGTTTAGGAAAAATTATAAGCTTTTGATTTTCCCTAATATTGTCGCTTTTTAAGTTGTTCCATCGCTTTAAATCTGAGACTTTTATACCAAATTTTCTGGCAATCTTCCCGAGGAACTCCCCGTACTTAACCTTATATATTAGCTTTGAGTCAATGGAGTATAAGTCTGGTAAAGGCTTTTCTCTTTTTTCGAATTCAGCTTTTGCAAAACTGTAAAAATCTTCTTCTTGCATAACAAACCTATCAACAAGATCAATTGGAAGCCTTAATTTATTTTTGCCGTCAGCGGGGATAATATTGTGGATATATGATGGGTTTAAGCTTTTTATTGAATCTTTGGAATAATTAAAAAAATATGAAATATGCTCAAAGGCTATTTTCTCTTTTACAATAATTTTCTCTGTTTTAAGTATTGGTTTTTCGCTCTTGTCCAAATCTATCCCATGTTCCTTTGAATACTCAAGTATATACATCGTTGCAATAAATGATGGGATGTAGTTTGCTGTTTCGGAAGGAAGAAAAGGCCTCATATTCCAGTAATTAGTATAGCCACCTGATTTTGTTTTGGCTCTAGAAATTGTTCTCGGTCCTGCATTGTAGGAGGCTAAAACAAGATTCCAATCATTATGTATTTCATAAAGTTTGCTCAGATATAATGCTGCTGCAACTGTTGACTTCTGTGGGTCCATCCTTTCATCAATATAGCTGTTCATAGTCAAGCCATTTTCAAGCGCTGTGTAAAACATAAATTGCCACAAGCCTGTGGCGCCTACCCTAGAAATAGCGGAGGGATCAAGTCGTGATTCAATAATCGGCAAATATTTAATTTCCTTCGGAATTTGTTTGTTCTGCAAATGCTCTTCAAACAGAGGTAAATAAAAGCTGATCTTATCAATATTATTCCTGTAAAACTCTATTCGCGTTTTTAAATATCTCTTTATGGTTTTTTCAACACTGGGGGTAAAGAACAGTTCAATTGGAGTTTTAGCATTTAATCTTTCAAGCCTGTTTTTGATTGTATCAGAATTAAAATTTGACTGTAAAACTAATTCTATGTTATTGTCTGTCTGAGAGAATGCAGAGGAAATAAAAAGCAAAAATATAATTAAAGCAAGTTGAGCGATTTTCATGTTTATTTTACATTAGTGCTTTAATTCCTGGAAGGGCTTTCCCCTCAAGGCTTTCAAGCATGGCTCCTCCTCCAGTACTGATAAAGCTGACATCGTTTTCAAGATTGAACTTCTTAATTGCTGCAACAGAATCTCCTCCTCCAACTAATGAAAAAGCTCCATTAATCGTTGCTTGAGCAACTGATTTTGCAATCGATGAGGTTCCTTTCTCATAGGATGACATTTCGAAAACACCCATAGGCCCATTCCACAAAACAGTTCTGCTATTTTTGATTACTCTTTCAAATTTTTCAATAGTTCTAGGGCCAATATCTAGGCCCAGCCAACCATCTGGAACCTCGTTTATATCAACTATTTTTTTAATGCTTTTTTCCGAGAATTGATCGGACACAACTGTGTCGTCTGGCAAAAAGAGCTTTACATTTTTTTTGTTTGCGTGAAATAAAATATTGCTACAATCTTTAAGTCTGTCTTTTTCAAATATTGAATCCCCGATTCTACCACCATTGTGTTTAACAAATGTATAAGCCATACCGCCTCCAATAATTAGGTTATCCACAAAGTCTAAAATATTTATAATGACACTTATTTTGGATGAAACCTTGGCTCCACCAATTATAGCAGTAACTGGTTTTTTTGGTTTGTCCATCAATTTTTTTAAACTATTTATTTCCTTTTCCAAGAGCATTCCAGCGCACTTCTCGTTAAAAAATTGAGCAATTGTTACTGTTGAGGCATGCTCTCTATGAGTTGTTCCATACGCATCATTAATATATACATCTGCAAGGCTAGCGAGTTCTTTAGCGAAATTGAAGTCTGCTAAGATTTCCTCTTTGTAGAACCGCAGGTTTTCTAAAAGTACAACCTTCCCTGGGGTTAAATTTAAACACACCTCTTTAGTGTGGGGTCCAATACAATCTGCTAAGAAAACCACATCAGCATCAATCAGTCTATTTAGCTCGGGAATTAATCTTGCTAATGAAAGTTCTTCATTATTTCCCTTAGGCCTGCCCATATGTGACGCCAGAATACACGACCCGCCAGATGATAATACGTGCTTGATTGTTGGTAATGAGGCTACTATTCTTGAGTTATCACTGATTTCGCCTAATTCATTAATCGGTACATTAAAGTCAGTCCTAATCAAGACTTTTTTTCCAGAAAAAGAAATTTCACTTATTGATTTCATGAACATAAGATACGTGTCAAATATAATTCTTTATCTTTGTTTTCAATCAAATTAAATGGGGCAAATTCAGTTAAATTCAGTAAAACAATCGGTTAAAAACGGAAGGGTTGCGAATACCTATTTGCTGGTCGGTAAAAGCAGTTCGAATGTATTGGGGGCCGGGTTAGATCTGATTAGGTCAATTATAAAAAGCCCCTATTCAAATTTGGAAATACACCAACAACAGGCTTCACTTGAGAGATTAAAAACGCTAACAAACCCAGATGTGCACTACTTTTATCCAGTTAACACTACTAGCGGCGTTAGAACAAAAGCAAGCTCAAAAGACTTTGTCGAGAAGTGGAGAGATTTTGTAATAAGCAACAAAGAGATAAGCCTTACTAGCTGGTACGATAAAATAGAGCTTGGTAATAAACAGGCAGCAATAAATAAAGATGAAGCAGAAGAAATCTCTAGACTTGCGTCGTTAAAATCATACGAAGGTGGTTTAAAAATATTTCTAATTTGGATGGTCGAAAAAATGAATATAAGCGCATCAAATAAGCTCTTAAAGCTCTTGGAGGAGCCCCCAAAGAGCACGGTATTTATACTGGTTTGTGAGGATGAGGGAAAGCTTTTGCCAACAATAACCTCAAGGTGTCAAAAAATTTATATCAAGCCCCAAAGTATTGATAATCAAGGCTTTAATTCTGAAAATGAAACATTATTCTTAGAGTGGGTAAGAGCTGCTTTTAAGGTAAAAAGCAGTAAATCTGCAATTAGTGAACTTATTAGTTTTTCAGAAAAAATAAGCAAAAGAACGCGTGAAGAGCAAAAAGACTTTTTAAGCTATTGCTCAACTGTTTTTAGGGACTCTATACTCTACGGCTATAAGGCGCGTAACAACTCGGGAAACTACTCAAACGGCTTAGTGCTAGATAAGTTTTCGCCCTATGTACATGAGGAAAACATAGAGGAGTTTTACGATGTAATTCAAGGAGGCTTTAACGATATTGAAAGAAACGGGAATCCAAAAATTATTTTTCTTGATATTTCTATAAAGCTTACTAGACTACTTCATGTAAAACCATTTCAAAATGTTTGATGGCTGGTTTATTATAGCCAACCCCGCTTCGAACTCAGGCAAAGGAAAAGACTTGATTGACTTAGTCTTGAAAATGCTTGATAGCAGGTCGATAAAATACAAGCTTAACTTGACAAGAAAATCTGGAGATGAGATCGGCTTAGTGGAGCTAGCCACAAGATCAAACTATAAAAAGATGTTGGCTATTGGTGGTGATGGCACTGTTCAAAAGGTTGTAGCGGGAATAGTTTTGCAGAAAAACATTCCTAAAGAAGAAATACTTTTTGGTTTAATTCCATCAGGCACTGGGAATGACTGGGCAAGATCAAAACAAATTCCAGTAAACATTTCAAAAAGTATTGATTTGTTGGTTAACGGAACAATTAATGATCAAGATGTTGGTGTGGCTAAAATTATTAACGGAAATGAAATGAAAACGAGATACTTTGTTACATACTCCGGTGTTGGTTTTGACTCTTTCATGCTAAAAAGAATTCATAATTATAAATGGCTTGGAAAACTAGCGTACTTGGTTTGCGCAATTATGAATTTTGCACGGTATCAAAATATTGAGATAAAAATAAAAACTTCCATGAATGAAATTGAAACAAAAATATTTTTACTTGGTGTGGGAATTTGCAAATTTACCGGCGGGGGCATGCAATTAATTAAAAGTCCAGCTGGCAATGATGGCTTGCTAAACATTACGATAGCGCAGGAATTTAGCAAATTTGATGTTGTTAAAAATTTTTTTAATCTTTTTAATGGGTCTATTTTTAAGGAACGCAAAGTTTTGACACTGCTAGACTCTTCTGCAAAAATAAGCTCTAAAAGGGGTCTTTTATTGTGTCAGGGCGATGGTGAAATTTTTGGCGCAGGTAAAATTGATTATTCTGTAATTAAAAAAGGGTTTAGGTACTTGTCTTAGTTTTTTTGAAAATGAAAATGTTGGATGAGTATTGTTTTGTGAAAACAGCATTAATGTTTGATAGGGTTCCAAGCAACAAGGAATTAAAAAGCCAAAGTTTAGATTTTCTATATTTTTCTGAAAGCAAAGAAACATAGTAGGCATCAAAAAACAAAGGTTTAGATTTAACAAGGTTAAAGCCATTTTTGTAAAAAACTTGCTTTATAGATTGTCTGTCAAAATGCCAAAGGTGTCTTGGGGCATCGTAAGCTGCCCAGAAACCTTTGTAGTATTTTGCATCTAGTGAACGATAATTTGGGACGGCAACAACTACAGTGCCTTTTTCATCCAATAGTTGGTAAAAACGAGAAATCACTAAATCTAAATCATGAACATGCTCAAGTGAGTGCCAAGCTGTAATACAATTAAATATCTTGCCATCCAACTCTTTACTAAAAATGGATTCGAAAATTTCTTTTGATCTATTAGTTTTAAATGGATCAACACCACAAACTTTGTGGTTTCTTTGTTCCAATCTTTCTTTAAAGTATTCCTCTCCTGAACCAAAGTCTAGTATGTCGCTACAGTTTTCTTTATCGCTTATAGCTCTATATTTAAACCAAAAATTGAAATCTCTGAATATCCTATATAAAAAATAAAAAACACCTGTTTTTTTTGAATTATGTGAAATGTATTTTTTTGAATTGTAGTATTTATACATTTCTTTTTTGGTTGGAGCAGGATGTGTTTGAAGTAGACCTGTAGTTTTAGTTTTAACTATGTCAAACTTTTCTTTCGAAAAGAAATGATCAACAACACTAATATGTATTTGGTTTTGTTCCACGTGAAACATTTAGCGCCCCATATAAACAAGTAGAACAGAGATATCGTTTGGGGAAACCCCGCTGATTCTTGATGCTTGGGATATGGTTTCAGGTTTGATTTTATTTAATTTTTCTAAAGCCTCGGCGCTGATTGATTTCAACTTTTTGTAATCAAAGTCTTTTGGTATTCTAACCGATTCAAGCCTATTTAATTTGTCGGCATTGTTCTTTTCTTTTTGAATATATCCGCTATACTTTATTTGAATTTCAGCCTGATCCTGAACCTCTAAAGGAAGGTTGTTGCCTGAAATATAGGAGTCTACACTAGAGCATTCTTTTAAATCCTCCAGGCGTATATTTGGTCTTGATAAAATTTTGTCCGCTTTTCCAGACTGTTTCACAGGAGCTGAGTCTTTATTTGATAGGATGGGGTTTATTTCGTTTGGTAAAATGCTCTGGCTTTTTAAGAATTTAATTAGACCTTGAGATTGCTTATACTTATGGTCACAAATAGCAAGTCGCTCGTCACTTGCTAAGCCTAATTTGTGGCTTACAGCGGTTAGGCGCTGATCTGCATTATCTTGTCTTAAAAGCATTCTGTATTCTGCTCGCGAGGTAAACATTCTGTAGGGTTCGTCGGTTCCTTTTGTTATTAGGTCATCTATTAAAACCCCGATATAGGCTTCATCTCTTTTTAAAACAAACGGCTCTTTTTCTCTTATTTTCAAAACGGCATTAATTCCAGCCATTAGGCCTTGAGAGCCAGCTTCTTCATACCCTGTTGTGCCGTTAATTTGGCCTGCAAAAAACAGGTTGTCAATCGTTTTGGTTTCCAAAGAATATTTAAGTTGTGTCGGAAAAAAATAGTCATACTCGATTGCATAACCTGGTCTAAAAAACTTTACCTGTTCAAAACCAGGAACGGCCCTTAAGGCGTTAAATTGAACTTCCTCAGGGAGGGAGGTGGAAAAACCGTTTACATAAACTTCGACAGTATTCCAGCCTTCAGGCTCGACAAAAAGCTGGTGCCTCTCACGTTCAGAAAACCTATGAATCTTATCTTCGATTGAAGGGCAATATCTCGGGCCTACACTTTTTATTCTTCCATTAAACATTGGAGACCTATCAAAACCCTCCCTTAAGAGGTCGTGTACTTTATCGCTGGTGTAAGTCATGTGACACGACAACTGTTTAGTAACGCTAGTTGTTGAAGTTAGGAATGAGAATTTTTGCGGGTTTGTGTCACCAGGCTGTTCAATCATTTTTGAATAGTCTAGAGACCTTCCGTCTACCCTTGGAGGCGTGCCTGTTTTCATTCTACCTGAATCAAATCCCAATGAAACCAATTGCTCGGTAATTCCCGTAGCAGCCTTTTCACCAGCTCTTCCTCCACCAAAATTTTTGTCGCCTACATGAATTAGCCCATTAAGAAAGGTGCCATTTGTGAGAACAACTGTTTTGGATTTAATCTTTTGACCAAGACCTGTTACAACTCCACATAACTTGTCTTTTTTAATCCACAAACCCTTAACCATTTCTTGATAAAAATCAAGATTAGGGGTGGCTTCGAGCATTTCTCTCCAGTATTGTGCAAAAAGAGCACGATCATTTTGGGCTCGGGGACTCCACATTGCGGGCCCTTTAGACAAGTTAAGCATCTTGAATTGAACAGAAGACTTGTCTGTGACAATTCCACTATACCCGCCAATGGCATCAATCTCCCTAACAATTTGCCCTTTAGCAATACCCCCCATAGCGGGGTTGCATGACATTTGGCCAATTGTTTGCAGATTCATAGTAACCAAAAGAGTTTTGGCGCCAAGGTTTGCTGATGCTGCTGCCGCCTCGCTACCAGCATGGCCGCCACCAACTACAATTACGTCATATTCTTGATTAAACATATGCGGGTTTCACGTGGAACATTTGTGCAAAGATATATTATTTAGGGAATGTGTGGAAAGCAGCTATGGCTTCATCTTCCTTTAATCTCATTGTTAATTTCTGATCTGGAGTTCTATCATTATATCCACAGAGGTGAAAGAAAGCGTGGGAAATAACCCTAACTGTCTCATTATCAGCGGTTTCACCATACTCTCTCGCGTTGCTTTCTACTTGGTCTTGACAAATAAACACTTCGCCTGAGAGCTGGTCATTTTCGGAATAATCAAAAGTGATTACATCTGTAAGAAAATTGTGATCAAGAAACTTCTTGTTAATGCGCAGCATTTCCTTTTTGGAAACATAATTATATTGAAGGTTTTTGATAGAGACACCTTCGTTATCCGCCAAAAAGATTAGCCATTCTAAAACCTTTTTCTCATACCGAAGCGTATAATTTGTGTTGTATATAAACTCAATCATTGAGGCAAAACTACGCAATCAATTGAAAAATTAATGTTTTATATTTGATAAAAATAAATTTGCCAAGTTGTGAGAAGAGTAAGATTTGCGCCAAGCCCCACGGGGCCTCTACATATAGGGGGCTTAAGAACAGCGCTCTTTAATTACTTCTTTACAAAAAACTCTGGTGGTAGTTTTATTTTGAGGATTGAAGATACAGACAAAAAAAGAGAGGTTAAAGGTGCAGATAAGCACATCCGAGAATCTTTAAGTTGGTGCGGTATTGAGCCTGATGAAAGCCCATGGAAAAAGGGCCTATATGGCCCATACAAACAAAGTGAAAGGAATGAGATATACAAGTCAAAAATATTAAAACTTATCAAGATGGGCCGCGCTTACTATGCCTTTGACTCCGAAGATGAGCTTAGTAATCTTAGAAATGAGCATGAGAAAAATGGGCAAACTTTTGTATACAATTGGCGAAATAGAATGAAACTAAAAAACTCACTTTCCTTAGATAAAGAAGCTGTCAGTGAATTGCTAGAAAAGGGGGCAAGGCATGTTGTAAGGTTTTTATCGCCAAGCGAAGGGTCTGTACAAACAATCGATATTATAAGGGGCAGATCTTCTATTGACTGCAGAATTTTAGACGACAAAATCCTTATGAAAGCAGACGGAACACCAACATATCATTTTGCAAATGTCGTTGACGATCACCTGATGAAAATTACACATGTGATAAGGGGAGAAGAGTGGTTGCCGTCGCTTGCTTTACACTTTCTCTTATATGATGCATTTGAATGGCAAAAACCCAAATTTGCACACCTGCCACTAATACTTAATCCTAACGGCAAAGGCAAGCTTAGTAAAAGAAGTGGAGAAAAAGGCGGGTTTCCGGTGATTCCGATAGAATGGGGTGGGCCTAATGGGCTTAAGGGGTTCAAAGAAAATGGATTCACCCCTTCGGGGTTAATTAATTATTTATCAACGCTTGGGTGGACGCCCGAAGAAAACGTGGAGATCTTATCCCTTGACGAGCTCACCAAAATGTTTCAGCTGGAAAATGTTGTTTCGGCAGGTGCAAACTTCGATCTTGAAAAAATGAAATGGTATAACCACAAACACATTCAAAGACAGGAAGATGCCGTGCTTGCTGAAGAGGTTAAATTGTTGTGTAAAGACGCAAAAGAAATAAGAACAGAAGACCTGGAAGCTGCTGTTAGTCTAGTTAAGGAGCGAGCAAATACCACAACTGATCTTTGGGGCCTAATGAGCTACTTGTTTTATAGTCCAAGAGAGTATGGTGAAAAGGATTTGAAAAAAATAAAAAAAGACGGTTTGGATAGAATTTGCTCTAAAATAATTTCGTTAGCTAAAGAACGAACGGAAACTTCTGGTTTTTTAGAGGCTTTAAAGCAGTGGGGTGATGAGAACGGATTTGGAGCAGGACAAATAATGATGACCGCTAGAGTGGTTTTAGTGGGAAACTTAAGCGGTGTTGATCTTCAAAATATAGTTTCTTTTATTGGATTAAAAGATGTACAACAACGAGTAGAGTGTTTTATTAAAAAAAACATTTAACATTATTTTAAAATAATAATTTTTTTAAAAGCTGTCCTTTTCTTTATATTGTTAGTTACGAACTAAAAACTATTTAAAATGCTATTTTATACTATTGTATTGCCCCTAGGGCTATTGTTACTTTTCTTTACCTTCTTTATTGTTAAACAACAGTCTGCGGCAGTTGTTGAAAGGTTTGGAAAATTTGTCAGTGTAAGACAATCTGGTCTTCAACTGAAAATTCCAATTATTGACAATGTAGCCGGAAGGCTCAGCCTGAGAATCCAACAGCTTGATGTGGTTGTTGAGACGAAAACAAAAGATGATGTTTTTGTTAAGCTTAAAGTTTCTGTCCAGTTTAAAGTCATCAAAGAAAAAGTTTATGATGCTTTTTATAAGCTTGACAATCCTGCTGATCAGATAACCAGTTTTATTTTCGATGTTGTTCGAGCAGAAGTGCCAAAGCTTATACTGGATGATGTGTTTCTGAAAAAAGATGATATTGCTATTGCTGTCAAGTCGGAACTTCAAGACGCTATGACTGAATATGGCTTTCAAATAATTAAAACCCTTGTGACCGATATTGACCCTGATGCACAGGTAAAAGAGTCGATGAACAGGATTAATGCCTCAGAAAGAGAAAAGGTTGCTGCTCAGTTTGAGGGTGAGGCTCAGAAAATTTTAATTGTTGAAAAAGCCAAGGCTGAAGCCGAGAGCAAGAGGCTTCAAGGGCAGGGTATTGCTGATCAGAGGCGTGAAATTGCAAGGGGTCTTGAGGATTCTGTAAAAGTATTAAATGGTGTGGACATAAACTCTCAAGAGGCTTCCGCGCTTATTGTTGTTACACAGCACTATGACACCCTTCAGTCTGTCGGAGCTGAGGCAAACAGCAATTTAATATTAATGCCTAACTCTCCCCAAGCAGGGTCTGAGATGCTAAATAACATGGTGGCTTCATTTACTGCAAGCAACCAAATAGGAGAGGAAATGAAAAAAGCTAGAATGAATAAAAAGGGAAAAGAATAGGTTAGTTTTTTATTTTTTCCAAGAGTCTCTAAGGCCAACGGTTTTATTAAATATAATATCGTTGGCCTTGCTTTTTTTATCAACTATAAAATAGCCTTTTCTTTGAAACTGAAAGGCTTCACCAGGGTTAGCCAAGGCTAATGAAGGCTCTGCTTTTGCTTTAATAATTTGTAAGGAAGTTGGGTTGATGTCTTTAAGAAAATCTCCGTCTTCATTTGTCCCCGGAGACTCCTCTTTAAACAACCTATCGTAGCTATTAATAGTAATATCGATACTGTCATTTTGTGTTACCCAGTGAAGAGTGCCCTTAACCTTTCTTAAACTTTCTTCAGAGCCTGATCCACTTCTACTTTTTGGATCATATTCACATAACACCTCTGTGATGTTCCCATTATTGTCTTTTATAGCCCCTGCTCCTTTTATAATAAACGCGCTTTTTAATCTAACCTCTTTGCCAATGGTAAGCCTAAAAAACTTTCTGTTTGCTTCTTCTTTAAAATCTTCTCTTTCAATATACAAGTGTTTTGAAAAAGGTATTTTTCTTTTTTTGTTTACGTCCTTTTCTGGGTTATCTTCAGATTCTAACATCTCTGTGTGTCCGTCTGGATAATTAACAACAGTCAATTTGATAGGATCGAGAACAACCATTTTTCTGTCTGTTTCTTTATTAAGATCCTCCCTTGCACAAAACTCTAGCAAGGAAACGTCAATAACATTGTCTCTCTTGGCAACCCCAACCTTATTAATAAACTCTCTAATTGACTTTGGCGTATAGCCTCTTCTCCTTAGGCCAGAAATTGTTGGCATTCGTGGATCATCCCAGCCATCCACTAATTTTTTCTCAACTAGCACGGCTAGTTTCCTCTTACTCATAATGGTATAGCTTAAGTTTAGCCTGGCAAACTCTCTTTGCTTTGGAAATACAGGGAGATTATTACTATTTTGTCTTAAGGCGTCAATAAACCATTCATAAAGGTCCCTGTGTGGCTTAAATTCCAACGAGCATAATGAGTGTGAAACCTGTTCTATATAATCACATTGCCCATGGGCCCAATCATACATTGGATATATTTTCCATTCTTGCCCTGTTCTATGATGTGACTTGTCTAATACCCTGTATATTATCGGGTCTCTCATTAGCATGTTGGGGTGAGCCATGTCTATTTTGGCTCTAAGTACGTGGACACCTTCTTTACAGTTTCCGCTTTTCATTTGCTGGAAAATTTCATGATTTTCCTCAATGCTTCGGTTTCTATATGGGCTGTTTTTACCTTCAGAAGTGGGGGTTCCCTTTTGCTCAGCCATGAGTTCTGAGGTTTGTGAATCAACATAAGCTTTTCCGCTGTCAATTAGAAGCAGGGCCCATTCGTATAGTTGCTGAAAGTTGTCAGATGAGTATGTTTCCTCTGACCATTTATAGCCAAGCCAAGAAATGTCCTCTTTGATTGCCCTTACGTACTCAACTTCTTCTTTCTCGGGATTTGTGTCATCAAACCTAAGGTTGACGGGGGCATTGTATTTATCCCCAAGCCCAAAATTTAATCCTATTGCTTTGGCGTGGCCAATATGCAGGTAACCATTTGGCTCTGGAGGAAACCTGAACTTTAATTTTTGAGGTGCGAACCCAGAACTTATGTCTTCTTTAATTATTTGCTCTATAAAATTTTCGGGTTTACTTTCCACAATAATTTGTTTTTAATAAGTTTACAAAGTTATCAAAAGAATACTAAATGAAAGCTACGGTTAAAGTTGAAAATCTTAAAATATATGCTTTTCATGGTTGCATGAAAGAAGAAGAAGTGATTGGGGGTGACTATGTCATTAACATGCGCGCATTATGTAATGTAGGGGCTGGCGCCCTGGAAGACAATATTGAAGGAACAGTAGATTATGTGGATTTAGCAAGAATAGCAAAAAAGGAAATGTCAAAGAGATCAAAACTTCTTGAAGTCGTAGTAAAAAGAATTATAGACTCTTGTTTCGATGAAATTTCTGTTTTAGAAAGGATTTCTGTTACAGTTTCTAAACTTAACCCGCCCATCAACGCTGATGTGGAGTCTGTATCGGTAACTATGGAGGCTGTAAGAGGTTCTTAATAAATAAAAAATTTATTTTACTTTTGCCCTCTCTAATTAAATGGCGCCTTGGCCGAGTGGCTAGGCAGAGGTCTGCAAAACCTTGTACGGCGGTTCGAATCCGCCAGGCGCCTCAACTGAAAAGCCCCATATATGAAAATGGGGTTTTTGTTATAATTAAGTTACTAAACCCCTTTTAATATTAAAACTGCTCCAGAAACTATAAGTATTAAAGACACTATAGAATTCACAATTACTATTCCTTTTCCTGTTAAAAGAGATTTAAACCTGTTTGCAACAGAAATTTTTAATAGGTCAGTAATAAAGTATGAAAGAAGTACTATTGAAAAAAACAAAACAAAGCTTGTAAATGATTTACCGCTTGCTGGCGATGAGACAATGGTAACCCCTCCCCAAAAGATGAACACCCCGACATTTAAGATATTTATGGCAAACCCCTTTGCTGCAAGCCCAAAATAATTTTCTTTGGATTCCTGAATTTCTGGCTGATCCTTACTTTTTTTATTTCTATTAATCCATGAAAATAGGCCATATAAAAGCAGTATTGTTCCACCTAAGACAAAGAGGCCTTGCTTATTTTGTTCGTCCTCTAAGAGCTGAAAACTTCCTAAATAACATACACCTATAAAACACACATCAGCAAACATAACTCCCAAGTCAAATGCTACTGCTGCTTTAAACCCTTTGGTTATACTCGTTTCTAGAAGGACCCAAAATACGGGACCCATAATAAACGCAGTAAAAAAACCTACCGTAATTGGGGTTAAAACATTGAAATCCACTATTGATCGTAAATATAATTAACAACGCCTCCAACAGATATACTTTCAGTTATTTTGTCAGTTTTTTCGTGAACGTTGATGACTCCGCCTAATTTGCTGTTAGCTTCAAGCTCTTTAGTTGCAGACACATTAAGTACTCCTCCAGTTGTTGAAGTCGCATATGTTTCTGTTGTCCTTAGTTTTTCTGCATTAATTTCTGCTCCTGTTGAAACCGTAGTGTCATGATATTCAGCATTTCCTGACAGATTTATGTTAGCTCCTGTAGCTGCAACTGTGTTTAATGTATTAAGGTTAATTAAAAAGTTTTGTGTTGAGCCTGAATTAGCTTTGACATTTAAGTCGGCTTGATTCAATGTGTCTTTCGAAAAAACATTAGAACCTTCATGAGAAATTATATTATAAAGGGTTTTATAGTAGAGTTTAACCTTTGTTCGGTCTCCGGAAAATCTACGTTCTAAATTTAGTCTGATTTTTAAATCTCCATTTTTGTTTTTGACAACTACGAAGCTTGTATTTTTACCTGAAATTTCTACTTTATTTTCTTCAGATTTTATCAACTCTAAATTTATTCCATCGTATACAGCAACTTTTGAAAAGTCGCCTAGTTCTCTATCAATCTTTACTTGAGAAAAGATTGATATTGTAAAAAGTAATAATATGTAAGTAATGTTTTTCATGTCTTAAAATTATTAAATAATTATAAAATCCAGGTGCTTTTTAATTAAATCTGCATTTTTTACTTCGACTGTAATAGTATCCCCTAGTTGGTATTTCTTTTTGGTTTTCTTTCCGATTAGAGAGGCATCTTCATTACTGTAATAGTATTTATCATCTTTGATATCCTTTACATAAACCATCCCTTCACATTTATTTTTCTCTAGTTCAACATATATTCCCCAATCTGAAACCCCTGAAATTATTCCGCTAAAGGTTTCCCCAATTTTATTTTGCATAAACTTTATTTGCATAAACTTTATGGATTCTCTTTCTGCTTTTACAGCATTGTTTTCCTGCTCAGAGCAGTGTATCGCTTTTTTTTGTAAGTTTTTATCCATCTTTCCATAGATTTTGTCGAGTATATCTTGTAATAATCTGTGGACCAAAATATCAGGGTATCTTCTAATGGGTGAGGTAAAATGGGTGTAATTTACAAAAGCCAAACCGTAGTGGCCTATGTTATTTGTTGAGTATTCTGCTTTACTCATACTTCTTAGGGCTAAGGATTCAATTAGGTTTTGCTCCTCTTTTCCATGAATTTGATTTAATAGTTTATTTATGGATTTTGAAATTCCTTTTGAACTTGTTAAATCTAGTGTATAACCAAAGCTTTTAACTATATGCTTTAATGATTTTAATTTTTCATTATCAGGAAGATCATGTATTCTATAAATATATTTTTGTTTTTTTATCTCAGTAAAAAGTTCGGCAACTTTTCTGTTAGCAATCAACATAAATTCTTCAATAAGTTTATTAGCATCTTTAGATTCTTTTATAAATACTCCAACCGGATTATTTTTTTCATCAAGCTTAAAGTATACTTCTTTTTTATTGAAATTTATTGATCCTATCTTTTCTCTATTTTTTCTTGATTTTTTTGCTATTTCATCCATTACCAAAATAGCTTCGACTACCTCATCACCAACTGCATATTGTTTACCTGTAAGGGAGTTTTCTTTGCTTATTTTATTTTTTTTTGTTTCAATAATTTCTTGAGCTTCTGAATAAGAAAACCTATAGTTGCTTTTTATTACAGTTCTCCCAAACCAATGTTCTTTGATATCTCCATTTTTGTTAATTGTTATGCAAGTAGAAAATGTTAATTTTTCTTCTTGTGGTCTAAGTGAACACACCTTATTGGAAAGTTTTTCGGGGAGCATAGGTATAACTCTATCAACTAAATAAATTGACGTTGCTCTAGTATATGCTTCTTTATCAAGTATTGTTCCTGATTTAACATAGTGAGAGACATCCGCAATATGAATTCCTATTTCATAGTTATCTTCATCGATTTTTTTAAATGATAATGCATCATCAAAATCTTTTGCATCAACAGGATCAATAGTAAAAGTAAGTTCATTTCTAAAATCTCTTCTTTTTTTTATTTCTTCATCAGAAATTTCTTCGCTTATTTTTTTTGTTTGTTCCAAAACATCTATCGGAAATGATAAATTAATATTGTTTTGGCTTAAAATGGAGTCCATTTCTGTTTCGTGTTCGCCAGGTTTACCTAAAACCTTCTCAACTTTTCCAATCGGTGAGAGATCCTGTTTTTTCCATTCTAATATTTTTATAAGAACCTTATCTCCATCCTGTGCGTCACCAATATTATTACTTGGAATAAAAATATCAGAGTGAATTTTTCTATCATCAATAATAGTAAAGGCAAAGTTTTTATTTATTTGAATAATTCCTACATATTCTTCTTTATTTCTTTTAACTAACGAAATAATATTGGCTGTATAAAAACCTTTTCTTTTTCTGTTAAGTATTTCAAATTCTACTAAATCTCCGTGTAGAAAATTAACTATATTATTACTTAATTTAATTACATGATTGATTTTATCACATTCAACTATTGGATCTCTTTTATTAGAAAAGTTAATTATTCCTTGAAATAATTTCTTACTACTCTTTTTTCTATTGTAGTTTTTCATCTAATGCAAAAGTATAACTTAAATCAC
>CACOGA010000003.1 GCA_902626585.1 uncultured Bacteroidota bacterium | reverse complement strand
CAAAAAGTTGATAGTATCCCTCTAAGTCAGCAGTTTTATTAATTAATTCGATATCAATAATCCCACCACCTCTAGATTTCATATTCTTCGTAAGTTCCTTAGTATTTTCTAGTAGTAATGGTTTCACAAAATCAAAGTATTTAGATATTATTTCATTTTCACCATGAAATAAAAAATGGACTTGACCAATTTTTTCCATTTTGATAACCTCTGCTTTAAAGCCCCCGTGTTTCATCCAGAATTTTGCGGCTTTACTAGCTGCTGCGACTACTGAGCTTTCTTCAATAGTCATTGGCACAGAATAAATTTTATCATTAATCAAGAAGTTGGGGGCAATCGCAAAAGGTAGATAATAATTTGAAATTGTGTTTTCAGAAAACTCATCATGTAACTTTTGAAGTTTACTGTCGGAATTCCAATATTGCTTTAGTATTTTTTTTGCCGAGTTACTTTTTTGAAAGCAGGTTTTGGTTAACCATTCAATTTTTTCGTCTTTTGATAGTTTTGAAAAACCTTTTATTTCTTCAGACATTTTGGAATTATTTACTAATCAAAGATAATACACTTGACTTTAAATTATTATCAATAATTTATTAATGATTAAATTAATATAATTAGGTAAAATATAATATTTTAGTGTAATCTAAAAAATAAATTATGACAACCAATTCATTAAAACAGGAAAAAACAATTTTTGGACATCCAGCAGGATTATATATTTTATTCTTTGTAGAAATGTGGGAAAGATTTTCTTACTATGGTATGCGAGCAATTTTAACTCTATATCTAGCTGCCCCCATAATTATGGGTGATCCTCAATCGGGTTTTGGATGGACAAACGCAGAAACACTTTCATTTTATGGTACTTACACAATGTTTGTCTATCTGATGTCAATTCCTGGGGGTTGGGTAGCCGATAAATATATCGGACAAAAGAAGGCAGTTATGCTGGGAGGAATTTTACTTTGCTTCGGTCACGGAGTTTTAGCTATAGACACTGAATGGGCATTTTTTACTGGTCTCATACTGATTGTAGTCGGAGTTGGATTTTTAAAGCCTAACATCTCAACAATGGTTGGTGGTTTATACAAGAAAGGCGATAATAAAAGGGATACCGGTTTTTACATTTTCTATATGGGTATAAATATTGGCGCTTTTTTAGGTGCCTTAACTGTTGGTGCAGTTGCTGCAAAATATGGTTGGCACTATGGATTTGGATTAGCTGGAATTGGAATGGCAATTGGTCAATTAGTATATTTTTATGGCCTTCAGTATTTAGAAGGTGTAGGTGAATTCATTGGAAGTGAAAAATCTCCAGACAAAGAGCTAATGAATAAACCATTATCTAGAGTTGAAAAGGATAGAATGATTGTACTGTTGTTATCATTCTTAATCATAATTGTTTTCTGGGGAGCATTTGAACAAGCAGGTGGACTAATGAGTCTTTACACTGAACAAAAAACAGACAGAACTCTTTCTTTTTCATTACCTCTTATTGGAAATGAGGTGCCTGCAGCAATATTTCAATCGATTAATGCCTTTTTTATAATAATATTTGCAACAATAGTTGCAAAGTTTTGGAGTGATTGGGCAAAAAAGGGTAAGGAATCCTCATCACTATTTAAAATGGCTATTGGATTAATTATAATGGCTTTTGGTTTTTTCTTTATGACTAAGGCTTCAACAGAGGTTATTATGGAAGGTGACGAAGTTGTTCAAAAATCTGCTATGATATGGTTAGTATTAGCATATTTGTTCCATACAATTGGCGAATTATGTGCCTCTCCAGTTGCTTTATCATTTATTACAAAATTAGCACCGGTAAAATATGCTGCTTTTATGATGGGAGCCTATTTTGCAGCTACAGGTCTAGGAAATAAAGTCGCAGGGGCTGTTGGACAGCTTTCAGAAGGTGCGGGAGAATTTCAGGTATTTACAGGTATCGCTATATTCTGTACTTTATTTGGAATCCTGGTTATACTACTGTTAAAGCCTCTAAAAAGACTTACACATGGGGCAGAAGAAATGGATAGTTAGTTATGAATAATAATGATCAATTTTTTAGTAAAACAGTAATAGGGCACCCTGCAGCATTATTCGTTTTATTTTTCACTGAAATGTGGGAAAGGTTTTCATACTACGGTATGAGAGCCATATTGGTTATTTTTTTAACTGGTGCAATTTTAGGGGATAACCCTGGTTGGGGTTGGAGCTCATCTGCTGCACTATCATTGCTTGGAACATATGCTATGTTTGCGTATTTAGCTCCTCTTGCAGGTGGATGGTTAGGAGATAAAAAAATCGGATATCGAAGTGCTGTTGTTATAGGTGCATTTCTAATGACATTAGGTCATGCATCAATGGCATTTGAAACCCCGACCTTTTTATATATTGGAATATCATTACTTGTTGTGGGAACCGGTTTTTTTAAACCAAACATAACCTCGATAATTTCAAAAATGTATGAGGGAAGAGATGATAAAAAAGATGGAGCATTCAACATATTTTACATGGGTGTTAACGCAGGAGCTTTTCTTGGAATTATGCTATGTGGATGGGTAGGCGAGAAAGTAGGTTGGTCATTCGGATTTGGATTGGCCGGAATATTTATGTTTCTGGGTATGGTACAGTTTTATTATGCTCAACCATTATTCGGAAAGATTGGCGATGTCCCAAAAAAATCTGATAAAAAAATAGTTCTAGAGCGAGATATGGATGAGCAACTAAACCCTTTCTCATCTATCGATATTTTATTAATTGTAACATTTGTTATTAGTGCCCTCATATTCATAATAAATGATCCACTCAGTAAAATTGGTGGTATTGACACTTTAAATTTTAGTTATTTTGGGATGGAAAATTCATTGTTTTTTGCACTTGTTGCATTTGTAGCTTTTATAGCTTTATTACTAGTGCGAATCCCCAGATACACCCCAATTGTTCGAGATAGAATGATTGTTTTTACAATCTTTTGCATTTTTACAGTTTTCTTTTGGGCTGCATTTGAACAGGGAGCAGGTTCATTACCATTATATACAAGAGATTTTACTGATCGTTTTCTAGAAGGTAATTCTGCAACAATTTTTAAAATTGTGGACATTTCAGTAACTGTAGTACCACTTCTGATCATAACATATGTTTTATTAAGCTTATTCAAAAAAACTTTTACCGAAATTCTATTTTCAAACGTAATTCTTGGATTGAGTTTTATTATTGTCTGGGGAATTATAATATTTAAAATATATACAGAGTCACAGGCTACCTCTACTGAGGTTCCAATAACTTGGTTTGCAATCCTAAATTCACTATTCATAATTGTGTTTGCACCACTATTTGCAAAGTGGTGGGATAGTAGTTACAATCCTCCAGCATCTGTTAAATATTTCCTTGGTTTGGCTCTTTTGGGTATTGGTTTTGGATTTCTTGCATTTGGGGCAAGGAATGTTCCGTCAGGCGCCGAAAGCGCAAGTTTAAGTATGATATGGCTAGTATTTGCATATTTATTTCATACACTAGGTGAATTGTGCTTATCTCCTATGGGGCTTTCATATTTAAGTAAACTTATCCCGGCAAGGATGATAGCCTTTATGTTTGGCGTATACTACCTTGCAGTTGCAATTGGGAATAAGCTTGCACACTATATTGGTGGCGATATCGATAAAATTACGCAAGAGTATAGTCTATCTGGCTTTTTTTTAATTTTCACGATAGTTCCAATTGCTCTTGGAGTTATTTCACTGGTGTTACATCCTCTTATTAAAAGATCAATGCACGGAATAAGATAAATATCTTTTCTTATTTTTGTCTAATATCATAATAATATGCGATTAACATTATATATAAAAGTTATTGTATTCTGTTTCTTTTCCACAGTTTCATATTCTCAGGAAGAAATTAAGTGGATATCGTTAGAAGATGCTGTTTATCTACAAGAGGCAGCGCCCAGAAACATAATTATTGATATGTATACCAAGTGGTGTGGACCGTGTAGACTACTTGATAGAAATACATTTGCAAACAAAGACGTTGCAAAATATATTAACGATAATTTTTACGCTGTAAAATTCAATGCTGAAGGTAATGAAGTTGTAAATTTTAAAGGTTATACTTTTGAGAATCCTAATTATGACCCTGCAAGAGCAAATCGAAGAAACAGCAGCCATCAGTTAAGTCAAGCATTCAGAATTCAAGCCTTTCCTACAATAGTATTCTTAGATAAATCATCCAACCTATTACACAAGTTAAGGGGATATAAAACACCTAAACAGCTTGAGGTCTATTTAAAGCTTTTTACAGATGATAATTATAAAAACTATAATTCTCAAGAAGAGTTTAATAAGTTCTTTGAGTCTTTTGTTTATGAATTTGACTCTAAGTGATATGCAATTATCTTTTTAGCTGTTTCCCTGCTAGCTCCTTTTTTATTTAATAAATTCTCTAGTTTATTGTAGGAATCAATAACCTTTTTCCTACCCTTATCACTTAAAATATACTCAAGATTTTTTTTGATATTTTTAGTATTTAAATCTCCTTGAATTAGTTCCTTTACAGCAGCTTTATTTAGAATCAAGTTAACCAATGAGATAAATTTTAAATTTCTTAGCAATACCTTTCCGATTAAAATCGATATCCAGCTAGACTTGTAACAGACGACCTGAGGTGTTTTTATTAGTGCAGCTTCAAGTGTTGCTGTTCCAGATGTGACCAGAGCGGCAGAAGATTTTTCAAGAACTTCATATGTTTGATTTTCTTTAATATCAATATTTTCATATTGGCCCTTTATGAAAAATTTTTCATAAAATGACTTAGTTTTTGAAGGAGCAGCACATATTATAAATTTGTAGGTTTTGAAATATTTCGTGACACTAAGCATTACGGGTAATATCTTACTAATCTCCTGATCTCTACTCCCAGGTAATAGTGCAATTAATTTCTTTCTGGATTGATTAAGTTTCATATTTTTTTTTAGAACATCTAATAGTGGATGTCCAACATAAAAAACATTGTATTTCAATTTATTATAGTATTCTTTCTCAAATGGAAGTATTACGAACATTTGATCAATAACTTTTTTTATAGTTTTTATTCTGTTTTCTTTCCATGCCCAAAGTTGAGGAGAGATATAAAAGTGATTTGTAAAATTTTTAGATTTTGCCCACTTTGCAATCCTCATATTAAAACCAGGAAAATCAACATATATTATCGCATCCGGGTTGTATTTTAATATATCCTTTTTACAGAACGAAATATTATTTACTATTGTCTTTAAATTCATAAAGACTTCATAAAATCCCATATATGAATAGTCTTTATAATGCCTCACAAGGTTATTACTTTGTTCTTTTAACAGATCACCCCCCCAGCATCTAAATTCAGAGTTAGAATCTAGTTTTTTAATTTCTTTTATCAAATTTGAGCCGTGTAAATCGCCTGAGGCTTCACCAGCAATTATATAATATCTCACTAAAAATTATTTATATAAATGGTTAGTATTGCTATGATAAATGTAGCCAAAAGAACGCCTTTTGCCTTTTCCTCATAATCATATTTTAGAAAAATAAAAAAAACGATTAAGTTGAATATGGCTCCTAGGCTTATCAATTTGGTGATGAAATTATCTGTAATAGAATCATTAATTGTGTTAAAAATTTTTGAGATATTAATTTCCTGAAATAAAACTATTACTGATACTATTACTCCAAAAAAGTTTGCTAAAAAACCACCAAATAACCCGATAAAAATTTCTTTTTTATTCAATTTAATTTCAACTTTTTTAGTTCATCCAAATCATCATATGAAGTCATATCAAAGCTTATTGGAACTACAGAAACAAACCCTTTTTCAAGAGCCCATTCATCAGTGTCTTCACTGTTATCTTGATTGATAAAACTTCCTGTTAACCAATAATATTCCTTACCCAAAGGACTCGTTCTTTTATCATATGTATCTTTCCAATATCCCTTAGCTTGTCTGCAAATTTTAACACCATTAAACTTTTTTATTTTTGATGGAAAGTTCACATTTAAAATCAGTTTTGATTTATTTTGAATTAGAACACTTCGAGTAATTTTCTCAATATAGTCTTTGCATGGTTCAAAGTCAGCATCCCAGCTATAATCTAAAAGTGAAAAACCGATTGATTTAATTCCCTCAATTCCAGCCTCAATAGCAGCACTCATAGTACCTGAGTAGATGACATTAATTGATGAATTAGCTCCGTGATTAATTCCAGAAACACATAAGTCAGGTTTTCTGTTTAAAATTTCTCTAATCGCAAACTTTACGCAATCAGCTGGAGTACCAGAAATACTATATTCAGTCTGGGGTCCATCATCAATTTTTTCCTTTTTTGAGTATAATGTATCACTAATTGTAATTGCATGACCCATACCGCTTTGTGGGCTGTCAGGGGCAACGACCACAACTTCACCTATTTTATTCATAACATGAATGAGTGTTCTGAGACCTGGAGCTGTTATACCATCGTCGTTCGTTACTAGTATAAGAGGTTTTTTCATATCTAAATATATGAACACAAAATTACACAAATAAATATTTAGCTAGTTTAACAAAAAATTATAAATGAGCTCATATT
The DNA here is from genome assembly GCA_902626585.1 of uncultured Bacteroidota bacterium. GTDB lineage: Bacteria > Bacteroidota > Bacteroidia > Flavobacteriales > Flavobacteriaceae > MED-G13. The sequence continues at coordinate 105,376 of CACOGA010000003.1, read as the reverse complement.
TTTTGGCTTAGAATTTGATTAATTTTAAGACCTATGCGAAAAAATGTATTTACCCTTCTTATAGCATTCATAATGTGCTTAGCATCATGTAGCTTTATATCCAAGAATTTTGATACAAGTGACAAAGATAATCTTGTCATTCAATTAATCACTTATGTTCTTGATGAAGCTCATTACTTAGATAAAGAAATTAATGATGAATTTTCTGAAAAGGTGTTCGACACATTTCTAGAAAATTTGGATCCCTATAAAAGATACTTTTATGCATCTGATTTTGAGGAGTTTTCAAAATATAAATATTCTGTCGATGATGCTTTTAAAAATCCAAACTTAGATTTTTTTGAATTGGTTTATAAAAGATATAATAAGAGAATTTCTGAATCTGAGAAAATATTCAATAGTATTTTATCAAAACCTTTTGATTTTTCAAAAAATGAGGTATTTGAGTTAGATTTTGAAGTTCTTGAATATGTTCAATCCAAAGAAGAGTTATATGACAGATGGAGAAAACTCCTCAAAATATATGTTATTGAAAATTACCATAATGAAATTGAAGATGATTTGAGAAAGCAAGAAGAGGATGCCAATTTTAAAGTCAGAGATTTTAAATTAATTGAAAAAGAAACCAGAGAATCATTAGCCGAAACATTGATTCAGAATTTTAAGTTTGTAACAGAGGAAATGCAAAGATCAGATTGGTTTTCAGTGTATATAAATTCTTTCGTTTCACAGTATGACCCAAATACCTCATATCTAGATCCAGAGTCCAAGGACAGATTTGATGTCGATATGTCAGGAAACTATGCAGGTATTGGTGCCCGTTTACAAAAGAAAATTGATAAAGTCGAGATAACCGAGGTAATTTCTGGCGGTCCTGCTTGGAGAGATAATATTTTAGAAAAAGGTGATGCAATATTAAAAGTAAGACAGGATAAGCAGGAAGAATCCGTAAGTATTCTAAACATGAGGCTTAGTGAAGCTGTAAAACTAATCAAAGGTAAAAAAGGAACTAAAGTTCATCTAACTGTAAAAAAAGTTGATGGTTCAATTTCTGAGGTTACGGTAAAAAGAGATATAGTCCAGTTAGAAGAAACATACATTAAATCCTCAATTGTTGAAAAGGGAAATAATAATTATGGGGTAATCAATATTCCAAAATTTTATATTGATTTTGACAACCAGAACAACAGAGATGCCGCAAAAGATTTGAGAACTGAAATTATTCGACTCAAGGAGCAAGGAATGAAAGGTTTGGTGATTGATTTAAGAAATAATGGGGGTGGTGCACTAAAAACAGTTGTAGATATGGCTGGAATGTTTATCAAAAATGGACCTGTGGTTCAGGTAAAATATTATGATAAAGAAAAGCAAGTACTAAGTGATAGGGACAGATCTATTTTATGGACAGGTCCTTTAGTTATTTTGGTAAATGAAGGTTCTGCTTCTGCCTCTGAAATTTTAGCTGCTGCTATGCAAGATTATAAGAGAGCAATTATAATTGGTGGTAATCAAACATGGGGTAAAGGAACTGTTCAAAACGTATTTCCACTTAACAGAATGGTTAGAGGTAATACCAACGGGGATTTAGGGGCATTAAGATACACTACACAAAAATATTACCGCATTAATGGTGGATCTGTTCAGTTAGAAGGTGTTAAAAGTGATATAAATGTCCCCTATAGATACAAATACTTAGACTATGGTGAAAAAGACTCAGAAAACCCCTTAAGATGGGATGAGATTGATAAAGTCAATTATACAACATGGGAAAGTAATTTTGATTTTGATTTGGCCATAAGTAAAAGTAAAGAGAGGATGTCTAATAATGAGTATCTAAAATTAGTAGACGAAAATGCTAGATGGATAAAAAAGGTTAGAGATGATAAGTTAATTAATTTAAATTATGATAAGTTTAAAATCGAGTTAGAAAAGAATTCATCTGAAACAGAAAAATTTAAGGCCTTAAATGATTTTTCAATGAACTATAATTTCAGATCTCTCCCTTATGAACTTGATTTAATAGAAAAAGATTCTGTACTCGGAATTAAAAGGGAAAGATGGCATAAAAGCTTGAATAAGGATTTTTACATCGATGAAGCTTTAAATGTTCTTTCAGATTTAAGATTTTCGTATCTTGACAACTAATAATTAAATCACTCATTCTATGTTCAAAAAGTTTTTTGATCTAAAGAAGAACTTTTTAGGGATAATTTCTTTTTGTTTTATACTTTTCATCTTTTTTATTTCTCTTTTTGCTTATGTAATTGCACCAGATAATACCAAAAATGCAAATAGCATGAATCTTTCGATTCACTCTAAAAAACCAGGTTTTGAAACTTTAATAGTTAATTTGAAAGGTGAGGAAAAACAAAAGTTTTCTTTTGAGTCCATTTTTTTTGGATATGCAGTCCAAACTAATCAAATTCCAATTATCAAATATGAAATTAAGGGCGATCTAATTCATTATCTACCTCATTCTTCTAATGATTCAGAGTTCCAAACAATTGAATTAGGAAAAGCTGAAATTTTTGAAAAAAAATACTATTTTGGAACTGACAAGTTTGGAAGAGATGTTCTTAGTAGAATAATTATAGGCTCAAGAATATCTTTTTATATCGGTTTTGTTTCCGTTTTTATTTCTTTATTCATCGGGGTGATTTTAGGTTCCATTTCAGGATATTATTCGGGTACTATAGATAAAATAATAATGTGGTTAATTAATGTCACATGGTCCATACCAACTTTATTATTGGTAATTGCCATAACACTTGCACTAGGAAAAGGTTTTTGGCAAGTTTTCATTGCTGTTGGATTAACCATGTGGGTAGAGGTTGCCAGAGTTGTAAGAGGTCAGGTTAAACAGTACAAAGAGCGACAATTTGTGATTGCCGCAAAGGTTTTGGGTTTTAATGATTTTAGAATAATCACAAAGCACATTCTACCAAATATAATTTCTCCATTAATTGTAATATCAGCAGCAAATTTTGCTGCCTCAATATTAATTGAAAGTGGACTTAGTTTCTTAGGTCTTGGAGCTCAACCTCCTATGACGAGTTGGGGCCTGATGATTAAGGACCATTACAACTACATTATCCTCGGCGAGCCGTTTTTAGCAATTATTCCAGGATTGTGTATAATGCTTTTAGTATGCTCCTTTATGATATTAGGAAATTCCTTAAGAGATATTTTAGATGTAAAAAATTAATTTTCTGAAGGAGGAAACTGGAGTAAAATCTTTCCAACCATAGCATTAATTTTTTCACTCTTTTTTTCGGCATTATTAGAATAAATATATCCTTTACCGATTCCTTGCCAAACTAATTCATTTTTTTTGTTGTCAACTACGTCAATAAATAAAACACCTTCATTGTATTTATATGAATTGAGGTACCAACTATTTGCATAATGGTATGATCCAAGATAAGGACTTACATCCATTGCACCATAATAGTTATTAGATGGATAATAATCGACTTTTTGATTTGTTTTAGTAAAGAAATTGATAGTGAAGTCTGGGTCAATTGAACTTTTTCTGAACCCCTTATTATATAATTCAACATCAATAGCTTTTAAAATTCTTTTTTTGTCAATGTCATTAATCTTTACCTTATCGATTCCTTGTTTTGAAAAAGCATATGTTTTAAGTTTTGAAAAATCTACATCCTTATTAAAATCAGAACTAACTCTGATAATATCACATGAAAGAAAAACAGTTAAAATTAAGATTAAAGTCGCTAATTTTTTCATAATTATAGGTTTTCTAATAAGTTATCATCCACTAAGTTAGGTAAAGTTACTTTAAGATTTGGGTTTTTTTTCATAGCTCTTGAAATTTGATCAATTGCACCCTGATTTCTAGCCCAATTTCTTCTTGCTATACCATTATTAACATCCCAAAATAACATTGATTCTATATCTCTTTCGCTTTTTTTCGTTCCGTCAACAAGCATACCAAATCCACCGTTTATCACTTCACCCCAACCAACACCTCCGCCATTATGAATACTAACCCATGTGGCACCTCTAAAGCTATCTCCAATAACATTTTGAATTGCCATGTCAGCTGTAAATTGTGAACCATCATAAATATTTGAAGTTTCTCTGTATGGCGAATCGGTTCCGGAAACATCATGATGGTCTCTACCTAAAATAATTGGACCAATTTTACCATCTTTGATTGCATGGTTGAATGCCTTAGCAATTTCTATTCTTCCAGTTGAATCTGCGTAAAGGATTCTTGCTTTCGAACCTACTACCAAATCATTATCTTTAGCCGCTTTGATCCACTGAATGTTATCCATCATTTGTTGTTTAGTGTCATCAGGTGCATTTTTTACTAATTTTTCTAAGACTTCACATGCAATTGCATCAGTTATATCTAAATCTTCTTGTTTTCCAGACGAGCATACCCATCTGAATGGTCCAAAACCATAATCAAAACACATTGGACCCATAATATCCTGTACATAGCTTGGATATTTAAAACTTCCATCTTCTTTAACAATATCTGCATCAGCTTTGGATGCCTCAAGTAAAAATGCATTGCCATAATCAAAGAAATACGTTCCTTTTTTTACATGTTTATTTATAATTTCAACGTGTTTTTTTAGTGTCGATTTGACTTCACTTTTGAATTTTTCTGGATTTTCATAAATCAATTTATTGGCTTCTTCAAAAGAATAACCGATAGGGTAATAGCCTCCAGACCACGGATTATGAAGGGAGGTTTGATCACTACCGATATCAACCATAATGTTATTCTCATAGAATGATTCCCAAACATCAACAATATTACCATGATATGCAATCGAAACTATTTCCTTATTTTCTTGTGCGGTTTTTACTCTTTCAACTAATTCTGAGGTATCATTAATGATTTCATCTACCCAATTTTGCGTATGTCTCGTTTCGATAGCTTTTATATTAACCTCTGCGCAAACCGTGATGCATTCAGAAATATTTCCAGCTTTTGGTTGAGCTCCACTCATACCGCCCAACCCTGATGTTACAAATATTCTTCCCCTAGGCTCTTTTTTGATTTTTCTAAATGCGTTAAGAACCGTGATTGTTGTTCCGTGAACAATTCCTTGAGGTCCAATATACATGTAACTTCCCGCAGTCATTTGACCATATTGACTAACACCCAATGCATTGAATTTTTCAAGGTCTAATTTTTTTGAGTAATTCGGAATTACCATACCATTTGTAACAACGACTCGGGGTGCATTAATATTTGATGGAAATAAGCCCATGGGGTGACCAGAATACATCACGAGTGTTTGATTATCAGTCATCTCTGCTAAATACCTCATGGTTAAAAGATATTGTGCCCAATTTTGAAAGACAGCTCCGTTTCCTCCATAAGTTATAAGCTCATGTGGGTGTTGTGCCACTCTTTTATCAAGATTATTTTGAATCATTAACATGATTGAAGCTGCTTGTTTTGATTTGTATGGATAATCTTCAATCGGTCTGGCATACATTTCATAATCAGGTCTGAATCGATACATATAAATTCTACCATATTCTTCAAGTTCAGATGTAAACTCAGGAATCAATTCGCGATGAAATTTTTTATCAAAGTATCTAAGCGCATTTCTTAAAGCAAGCTTTTTTTCTTCAGACGTTAGAACATTTTCTCTGACAGGTGCATGATTTACACTTCTGTCATACTCCTTTTTAAAAGGAAGTTCTTGAGGAATACCTAATAAAATTTGTTTTTTGAAGTTCATTTAAAATATCGGTTATGCATTATCATCTAACAATTGTAATACCAAAGATAAATTAAAACACAATAATTTCGATTATCTTTACAATAGGTTATTATAATGAAAAAAGTCTCTCTAATTCTAGCAATTTTGTTTCTAACCTTTAGTTGTGGAACTAAGAGAGTCATCTACAACAACAAATCAGAGGAACCTAAAAAAGAGGTTAAAGCAAAAAAAGAAAAGCCAAAAAAGAAAAAATCAAAAAAAGTTGTAAGAGTCCCCAAAATTTTAAACACTGAGGATTATGTTAAATATTACTCGGATATTGCTATGGATGAGATGATTCAGTTTGGTATTCCAGCAAGTATCACTTTAGCACAAGGAATTTTAGAATCTGGAGCAGGAAAGGGAAGGCTAGCGGTTGAAGCTAATAATCACTTTGGGATTAAGTGTCACGATTGGAATGGAAAAAAAATATTTCATGATGATGATGAGAAGCAAGAGTGTTTTAGAAAATATGATAACCCTGAGTACTCTTATAGAGACCATTCACTATTTCTATCTAACAGAGGAAGATACTCTTTTTTATTTGACTTAAAAAAAGATGATTACAAGCAATGGGCAAGAGGTCTTAAAAAAGCAGGATATGCAACTGATCCAAAATATCCTCAAAAATTAATTGATTTAGTTGAGAGATATGAACTTTATAAATATGATAGTGTAGTTCTCAAGAAAAAAAATAAATCCTACAAGGTTAAAAGGGGAGACACGTTGTACTCTATTTCTGAAAAATTCAATATGCCGGTTAAAGCAATAATAAAACTTAATAATTTAGAGGGGGACAATCTTGAGGTTGGTCAAACATTGATGATAAAAAAATAATACTCAAGTCATCAACGTTTTGGTGTAATCAATGTAGTGGACCAGTGAGGATTGTTTGATTATAGCCTGAACCAAAACTATGTTGATGATCTTGAATATTAAATATCGTATCCAAAATTAATTTAAAATTTATTCGAAAAAACTTAAGGTTAACATAACAAATTAACATTGCTTTGTTAATAAAGTATATTCAAACTCTGTTAATTGTAACCAGTAAAGAGCCTGAATTCCCATTCCAATTATCCTCAGCTCTAAAACCATTCTCTAAACATATTAATTTTACGACCTGCTTCATTTGTTGACTGTTTCCAGTGATTATTTCGAAGTCATCAACCCCGTTATTATAATTTGTTATTAGCCAGTTTGGGAGAATGTCTTTTACTTTAGAATAAGTAAATCCGTGGAGATCAATTTTTAACAAAAACTCTTTATTTTAGTTTATGTTTTACAGAATTAAATGTCTTTAGTTCACTTGGAGTTAAAACTCTTAAAAGCATTTCCTCAGCTTCTTTATCTAAAATGAAAGCTTTTTGTGGTGAAACTCCATTGGAAGTCATATTTTGAGTTTTCTTATACGTTGAATAAATAACTCGACTAACAAAATTTATTTTGTTCTCATCTAGGCCAATCTCCTCAAATAACTCATAGTTTAAAGATTTTACTTCCTCTATAGATTTGTAATCATTTGAACTGAAAACAGCATTAGAAATAAAGAGAAATAATAATAGGCTTAGAAAAGATTTTTTCATGGTTGGGAATTTTTTTAAATATAGCTAATTTATTTTTGAAATATAAATATCGTTTTCAATTTTTTCGACTTTGATTAGTTCTTGTTTTCTTAGCGACTTAATTGCTTTATCCCAAGCCTTATTGCTAAGATCGGTTTTGCTTTTAATTTCATTAATTAATTGATTTTCTGCAGAAAGATTTTCAAATACTAATTTCTCATTTTCACTCATTGAAATTTTCTTTTTCTCAGGTCTCATCTGTGGGAAAAACAATACCTCTTGGATAGATGAATTATTTGTCATAAGCATAACTAACCTGTCAATACCGATTCCAATTCCTGAAGTTGGGGGCATTCCATATTCAAGAGCTCTTAAAAAATCATAATCGATAAATTCCCCGGCTTCTAAATCACCTTTTTTAGACAATTCAAGTTGCTTTTCAAATCTTTCTTTTTGGTCAATGGGATCATTTAACTCACTGTATGCATTTGCTATCTCCTTACCATTAACAATCAACTCAAACCTTTCGGTTAAGTCCTTATTCTCTCTGTGTACTTTGGTAAGTGGACTCATTTCCTTTGGATAATCCATTACAAAAGTAGGTTGTATAAAATTAGGTTCACACTTGTCACCAAAAATTGAATCAATTATTTTTCCTTTACCCATAGTATCATCAATGTTAACATTTAAATCCTTAGCTGTTTTCCTCAACATTGATTCGTCCATTTTAGAAATATCAATACCGGTAAATTTTTTGATGGCGTCATAAATTGTAATTCTTTCATAGGGAGCCTTAAAATCAATTGTGTTATCACCAACTTTAACTTTGGTATTCCCTGTTGAGTCAACAGAAACTTTTTCAAGAAGTTTTTCAGTCATCTCCATCATCCAGTTATAATCTTTGTACGAAACGTAAAGTTCGAGAATGGTAAATTCTGGATTATGAGTTCTATCCATTCCTTCATTTCTAAAATCTTTAGCAAATTCATATACCCCATCAAAACCACCAACAATTAGACGTTTTAAGTACAATTCATTAGCTATTCTAAGGTATAGCGGTATGTTTAGAGCGTTATGGTGGGTTAAAAAAGGCCTAGCTGTAGCTCCACCAGCAATAGGTTGTAGTATTGGAGTTTCAACTTCAAGGTACTCTTGATTATTTAAGAACTCTCGAATGCTGTTTGTAATAAGTGTTCTTTTTTTAAATGTTTCTTTAACGTCTGAATTAACAATTAAATCAACATATCTCTGACGGTATCTAAGCTCAGGGTCGTTAAATTCATCATATAAATTCCCATCACTGTCCTCCTTTGGTAACGGTAATGGTTTTAGAGATTTTGAAAGCAATTTAAATTTTTTAACCAAGACGGTTTTTTCGCCAACTTTGGTTTTGAATAATTTTCCTTCGATACCAATAATATCACCAATGTCAAGTAATTTTTTGTATAATTCATTATACATTAACTTGTCATCACCTGGACAAATTTCATCTCTGTTAAAATAAAGTTGAATTTTACCTTTACTGTCTTGAAGTTCTGCAAAACTTGCATTTCCTTGGATTCTTCTTGACATTAGTCGACCAGAAATAACAACGGTTTTATCAATAGTAAAGTTGTTTTTAATGTCAGAAGAGTAGTCAGAAACTGGAAATAATTCTGCAGGATATGGGTCTATGCCTAAATCTCGAATTTTTTTTAATTTATCTCTCCTTACTAATTCCTGTTCGCTTAAATCCATCAATTGAAAGTTGTTATTTTACAAATATACTTTTAATTGAAATAAAAATGAATAACGAATTAATTTTTAAAAGATAACTATATTTACATCAATTCTTTTTTATGAGCTTATTCAGAGTTTTTTTATCCATTTTATGTCCTCCATTAGCCGTAATCGATAAGGGTTGTGGATCAATACTAATTGTATTTATTTTGTGGGTTTGTGGATGGGTTCCTGGTGTAATCGCAGCTCTGGTAATATTAAATAACCCAAAAAATTAATTATGAACAGAGAAATTATATTTATTGATTTGGGGCTCATGGACTATAAAGAAGCTTGGGATTATCAACAAAATTTATTCGATGAAATAGTTGAAATAAAAAAACAAAACCGGAAAAATAATACAGATCTAAAAACTCCAAATTACTTTTTATTTGTTGAGCATCCGCATGTATACACTTTAGGCAAAAGTGGTGATCAATCAAACTTATTAATTAATAAATCCCAGCTAAAAAATAAAAAAGCCAGTTTTTACAAAATTAACAGGGGAGGAGATATTACCTATCATGGACCCGGTCAAATTGTTGGTTATCCAATACTGGATTTAGAAAATTTTTTCACAGACATCCACAAGTATTTACGTTTTTTGGAGGAATCGGTTATAATGACACTTGATAATTTCGGAATTCAGGCTGAAAGAAATGATGGAAAAACAGGCGTATGGTTGGATGTAAACACACCATTTCCCAAAAAAATATGTGCAATGGGTGTTCGTGCTAGCAGATGGGTTACAATGCATGGTTTTGCTTTGAATGTAAATGTAGAACTAGATTATTTTAATAATATCATACCATGTGGTTTAACCGATAATATTGTAACATCAATGAACAATGAACTAAATAAATCAGAGATTAATATTGATGAGGTTAAAGTAGTTTTGAAAAACTCTTTTTCTAGCACATTTGATTCAAAGTTTATTTGATAGATTGGTATATTATTTTTTTACTATCGATTTTTAGCGAAAATCCTATTCTTTTTTTATCAAAAATAAAATCTGCATTTTCTTCTGATGAAATTGGAAATCCCTTAATTGACTTTAAATTTTCGTCGAATAGGTAAATCTTATTGTTTTGGGAATCAAATAGATTTAAATATGATTTATCATTTCCAGTGTAAATTTTGAAACCCTCATACTTTCCAAATGGAATTTCAACATCATTTATTGAATTTGATAAAATATTCTTTTGTAAGGTAAAAATTGATGATTTATCACTAAGTAGTTTACTGTTAATCGGCATTGCATCTTCTAATTTCGTATTTCCCTTCATGTCAATTCTAATAATTTCATTTTTTACTGTAGTGGTAATTAGGGAGTTTTCATGTTGATATATATCCTCTGATGAGTAATCATATTCTTTTTTCATATTAATTCTAACTGCACCTCTACGATTTAAAATAGTAAGTTTATCAGTTGTTTTGAATACAATAACATCTTTATTACCTATTCTAAAGTGTTTTGGCTGAGTCACTATTTTACCTCTTTTCTTGTAATCAAAACCTCTGACCCTATTTCCTTTTGAATCAAACATGAATAATTCATTATTTTGTGTAATTAACAGCCTGTAGTTTTTATTTTTATCATAATCAAATACAGCGAGGGGTTTTGTAATTAAATCTTTAAACTTTAGGGGAAATTTCCCAACATCTCTGCCCTTTCTATCTATCAGATGCATTGACTCATTTGTGACAAAAACATATTGCAGTTTGCCGTTTTTATAACTGTCAATTTGATCAATTTGCTTGATTATTTTTCCCTCTATTTTTTTGCTCCACTCTACTTGCCCTAAGTTATTTATTAGATATAAAATATTTTTAGAGTCTTGGATAAGAACTTCGTTGGTGTTATTGATATGATTTTTTACGATTATTGGGCCTAGAATAATTTCGTCTGAAACACTAGTATCAAATTTTGTGTTAAATGCCAAACCAGCTTTTTCATTCTTAAAGTTTGAAATATAACCATTCAAATTTATTACTTTATCCCCTTCAATAAGTTGGAATATTTTATAATTTTCAACACTTGAGTCTAAACTTTCAAAACTAAAAATATTGATTTTTTTTTCCTGACTAGAACTTATTAAATCATAATCATCGACTAAATCATTTTCAAAATTGAAATAAACTTCCCTTTCAGAACTTTCTATTTCTTGAATATCCAATTTAATTTCGTTTTCTTTATTGTTTACAGAATAATTGTCTGCGAGACCATTTAACGTAATCAGCTTACTTGAGGCATCGATATTTAAAACCAAGTTTCCACTTGAATTATCAAATTTGTTATTAAAAATTTTATTTAAAAAAATATTTGTAAACGAGCTGTCGAGCGCGATACTAAAGTTTGTATTTGTTTGGTTTATCTTTTGAAATTTTTGACTAAAATGATTCTTATTAATTAGGGGCTCATATGATGAATCACTAGAGATCATATCAAAATTTTCATAGCTTAATTTTTTGCTTTTAAGACTGTCATTTAAAATATTAACCCCGATTATTTTATAATGTAAATTTTGTGATGATTGAAATAATGCAATCAAAATTTCTTTGTCGTCATTTATTTTTGAAAGTTCTGTAACTAAATCTTTAATAGTCAAATTTGAATTTACAACAGATTTAAGATAATTGTTGTTTTCAATACTATTTTTAAGTTTACCAAGATTTTTTACAGAAATTACAACCTGTGCATTCTTTGGGATCAAATCGTAAGAATTAAGGTTGTCTCTCACAATATTTTCACATGACAAAAAAATAAAAACTATTGAAATAATTAATATCTTGAATCTCATAGACAATTTGTTATTCACTAAATTAAAAATCAATTGTCAATTGTTCATCAAAAAGTTTGAAACTTTTTCTGTGGTGGTTTGTAATCCCGTATTTTCTTATAGCTTCTTTGTGTTGTTTCGTTGGATAGCCTTTATTTTTAAACCAAAAATAGTTTGGAAATTCCTTTGAGATTTTTTTCATAAAAACATCTCTTGAATGTTTAGCTAATATAGAAGCAGCTGCGATACTCAAGTACTTACCATCACCCTTCACGATTGTTTCGTGCGGAATATTGCCATATTTCTTAAACTTATTACCATCAACAATCAGAAATTCAGGACTTACTTCAAGATCTTCTATACACTCATGCATTGCTAATATCGATGCATTTAGAATATTAATTTCATCTATTTTTCCTGGATATATATTTTGTATACTATAAGAAATCGAATTTTCAATTATAATCCCTGATAGTTTTTGTCTTTCCGACATTGATAGTTTTTTTGAATCATCTATCAGTTTATGTTTGAAATCAGGTTTCAAAATTACAGCTGCAGCTGTTACTGGGCCAGCAAGACATCCTCTTCCTGCTTCATCAACTCCACACTCAAGCAAGAAATTACTGTATCTAGATTTCAGCATAAATATTTGTTAATTATCATTTGTTAATTGGTTTCTGACTAATTTTGTGACGATATTCGGCAAAATGAAAAATTACATCTTTTTAATTTCAGTGATTTTTTGCGTTTTACCAAACTTTGGACAGGATTTTCAGATGCCGAAGGCTCCATCGCAAGATCTTGACCGTGGTGGTAATTTACAAAATTCCACAATTAGGGACTCTCTGATGAGTAAATTTGGAGATAGAAGTACCAAACTTAACAAGAACCCTGATGCTAAAATCGAAGATTATTTAATTATTTCTAGACAAAATGACACAGTTGTTGTCGATACATCACTTACGATTGAAAAATATCACAAAGTTAATTTTTTGAGAAAGGATAATTTTGATTTGATTCCTTTTTCTAATACGGGGTTTGCATATAACACACTTACTTTTTCCACCACAAATTCAATTAACCCTAAAATGGGAGCTTCAAATAAGTATTACGCTTATGATTCTGTTGATGATATTGTATATTACGACTTACCCACTCCCTTTACTGAGCTGATGTACAGGTCGGTCTTTGAGCAAGGACAGCTGCTTGATGCAGTGTACTCCGTGAATACTTCTCGTCAATTTAATTTTTCAATTTCAAGAAAAGGATTGAGATCGCTTGGTAATTATCAAAATTTCATAAGTAGCAGCTCAAATTTTAATTTTACCACTAACTACACATCAAAAAGTAATAAATATAAGTTAAGAACCCACTACTCCAATCAAAAATTATTTTCAGAGCAAAATGGAGGAATTAGTAATTCAGATATTTTAAATTTTGAAAACGGTAACACTCAATTTTTGGATAGAGGTGTATTTGATCCAAATTTCGAAAATGCACACAATGAATTTTTAGGCAAAAGGTTTTATTTAGATCACAACTATGCCTTAACAGAAACTGACTCAATCAGCAGCAGCCGCCTAGAAATTTTTAATACAATTTACTTGGAAGAAAAGAAATATAAATTTCAACAAACATCTTCTGATGAATTTTTTGGTGATTCATTTGTTGCACAAGAAATTAATGATAAAATATTTCTCAATTCTTTGAATGTTCATGCAGGTCTGAATTACAACTCTCAAATTCTTGGTGAAATTGGTCTTGGGCTTCGCTATGTTGGTGACAACTATTCAATGGAAAATTATCAAATTTCTGAATACATTGATAATAGTGAAACAATTAATTCTAAAACCACATTTTTTACAGCTGATTATAAAAAAATATTTTCAAAAATTGAATTAAGTGCTAGAACTGAGAATTTTATTTTTGGAGATAATAATTCAAATATGTTTTCTTCAAACCTTAGATTAAAGTTTAATAATAATTCTTTAAATATTGCTTATAAATTTTACTCAGCTGCCCCTAACTATAATTTTCTTCTGTATAGAAGTAATTATCAAAATTATAATTGGGACAATGATTTTAAAAATTCGATCTCAAACTCAATTTCAGTTGACTTAGAGTTGGACAAAATTTTTGATGTGCATTTAGGCTTAATTTCTGTCAAAAATCAAATTCAATTTGAAAAATTGACAGTTGGAAATTCCACAGATTTAAACCAATATTCGATTATTCCAGTCCAGCACGATGGTAATCTTGATGTTTTAAAGATTCGATTAGCCAGAAAAGTTAATTTTGGTAAATTTTCAATTGACTCAAAACTTCTTTTACAAAAGTCGCTTTCTGATGATATAATTAATATTCCTAAGATAGTATCCAGAAACACTTTTTATTACAGTACTGATATGTTCAAAAAAGCCTTGTTTCTACAAACAGGATTCGGAGTAAAATACTTTTCAAAATTTTACATGAATGGATACGATCCTCTATTATCGGAATTGTATGTTCAGAGTGAAAAAGAGATTGGTGAATTTCCGATTATTGATTTTTTTATAAATGCCAAAATTCAACAAACCAGGCTCTATTTTAAATTTGAGCATTTTAACTCTTCATTTACCGGATATAACTATTATTCTGCACCAAACTATCCTTACAGAGATTTTACATTCAGATTTGGTTTGGTTTGGAACTTTTTCATGTAGTTAAGTATCTGATAATAAACTATATCTGAATATTCTCTGAAAAATATGTGTAAAATGTTTTGTACATCTCAAAAAGATACTATATTTGCAGGCGCTTCAGAGTAAAATATCATTGTATATGGTTAAATCTGTTGATAAATTGATGTTTATTTCAGGTTAAATTGCTTTGCTAGCACCAAAAAGGGTTTTATATTTGCACCCCTGCTTCGAGTGAAGCAGAGAAAAATTTATGTTCATTAAAATATTGAAATTGATTGACAGCGTAAATTAAAATTTATTTTAATTTCAGAGAATAAACCATCATGAGCAGATAGAATTTAATTTCTTTAGTTGTTAAATAGTATTTAAAATTTAACAATGAAGAGTTTGATCCTGGCTCAGGATGAACGCTAGCGGCAGGCCTAATACATGCAAGTCGAGGGGTAACAGGAAGTGCTTGCACTTCGCTGACGACCGGCGCACGGGTGAGTACCGCGTATACAATCTGCCTCATACTAGGGGATAGCCCGAAGA
This sequence comes from uncultured Bacteroidota bacterium, assembly GCA_902626585.1. Classification (GTDB taxonomy): domain Bacteria; phylum Bacteroidota; class Bacteroidia; order Flavobacteriales; family Flavobacteriaceae; genus MED-G13. The sequence goes on along the minus strand of CACOGA010000003.1, from coordinate 90,305 downwards.
AATTTGGATTAATACCCTATAGTATCTTTTTAAGGCATCTTATTAAGATTAAAGGTTACGGTATGAGATGAGTATGCGTTCTATTAGCTAGTAGGTGTGGTAACGGCACACCTAGGCTACGATAGATAGGGGCCCTGAGAGGGGGATCCCCCACACTGGTACTGAGACACGGACCAGACTCCTACGGGAGGCAGCAGTAAGGAATATTGGACAATGGGCGAAAGCCTGATCCAGCCATGCCGCGTGCAGGATGACTGCCCTATGGGTTGTAAACTGCTTTTATATAGGAAGAAAAACTTTCTCGTGAGAAAGCTTGACGGTACTATAAGAATAAGGATCGGCTAACTCCGTGCCAGCAGCCGCGGTAATACGGAGGATCCAAGCGTTATCCGGAATCATTGGGTTTAAAGGGTCCGTAGGTGGACAAATAAGTCAGAGGTGAAATCCTGCAGCTCAACTGTAGAACTGCCTTTGATACTGTTTGTCTTGAGTTATTATGAAGTGGTTAGAATGTGTAGTGTAGCGGTGAAATGCATAGATATTACACAGAATACCGATTGCGAAGGCAGATCACTAATAATTAACTGACACTGAGGGACGAAAGCGTGGGTAGCGAACAGGATTAGATACCCTGGTAGTCCACGCCGTAAACGATGGTCACTAGCTGTTTGGACTTCGGTCTGAGTGGCTAAGCGAAAGTGATAAGTGACCCACCTGGGGAGTACGTTCGCAAGAATGAAACTCAAAGGAATTGACGGGGGCCCGCACAAGCGGTGGAGCATGTGGTTTAATTCGATGATACGCGAGGAACCTTACCAGGGCTTAAATGTTAGGTGACAGATCTAGAAATAGATTTTTCTTCGGACACTTAACAAGGTGCTGCATGGTTGTCGTCAGCTCGTGCCGTGAGGTGTCAGGTTAAGTCCTATAACGAGCGCAACCCCTGTTGTTAGTTGCCAGCGAGTAATGTCGGGAACTCTAGCAAGACTGCCAGTGCAAACTGTGAGGAAGGTGGGGATGACGTCAAATCATCACGGCCCTTACGTCCTGGGCTACACACGTGCTACAATGGTAGGTACAGAGAGCAGCCAATGCGCGAGCATGAGCAAATCTATAAAACCTATCTCAGTTCGGATCGGAGTCTGCAACTCGACTCCGTGAAGCTGGAATCGCTAGTAATCGGATATCAGCCATGATCCGGTGAATACGTTCCCGGGCCTTGTACACACCGCCCGTCAAGCCATGGAAGTTGGGAGTGCCTGAAGTCCGTTTCCGCAAGGATCGGCCTAGGGTAAAATCGATAACTAGGGCTAAGTCGTAACAAGGTAGCCGTACCGGAAGGTGCGGCTGGAACACCTCCTTTCTAGAGAAAGACGACTAAAGTTTCTTAAACTATCTAATCATATAGTTTATTCTCAACGCTGTTAATTATAATCATATAAGTGGAGTCTCATAGCTCAGCTGGTTAGAGCGCTACACTGATAATGTAGAGGTCGGCAGTTCAAGTCTGCCTGAGACTACTACGTTTAGTTTTTATTACTAAATAAAATGAGGATTTTAGTAGCTGAGTTTATGATTCTGAGAACTCATTTATATATGGGGGATTAGCTCAGCTGGCTAGAGCGCTAGATTTGCATTCTAGAGGTCGTGGGTTCGACTCCCACATTCTCCACAATCAGCATTTTTGCTGAAAATGTTCTTTGACATTCTGAAAAAAATACATGAAATTAGAAAATTTCTAAACAAATTAAATTTAAGTAATTAAGTTTACGAGCAAATAATTTATAACTCATAAAAATACAAAAGTTACAATAAGCTATTTAAGAGCGTACGGTGGATGCCTAGGCTCTCAGAGGCGATGAAGGACGTGATAAGCTGCGATAAGCTACGGGGATTGGCACACACAATTTGATCCGTAGATTTCCGAATGGGGAAACCCACTATATTGAAGATATAGTATCCGTTAAGGAAGCAAACCCAGGGAACTGAAACATCTAAGTACCTGTAGGAATAGAAAACAAAAGTGATTCCGCTAGTAGTGGCGAGCGAACGCGGAACAGCCCAAACCAAAATTGTTTCGGCAATTTTGGGGTTGTAGGACCACGACATTGAATGTTTAATGAATTAGAATTCTTTGGAAAAAGAAACCATAGAGGGTGATAGTCCCGTACAAGTAAAGAGAATTATTCATAGTGGTATCCTGAGTAGCGCGGGACACGTGTAATCCTGTGTGAATCTGGCGGGACCATCCGCTAAGGCTAAATACTCCTGAGAGACCGATAGTGAACTAGTACCGTGAGGGAAAGGTGAAAAGAACCTTGAATAAAGGAGTGAAATAGACCCTGAAACCATACGCTTACAAGCGGTCGGAGCCATTCGTGGTGACGGCGTGCCTTTTGCATAATGAGCCTACGAGTTACCGTCTCTAGCAAGGTTAAGTACTTCAGGTATGGATCCGTAGCGAAAGCGAGTCTGAATAGGGCGACTTAGTTAGTGGCGGTAGACGCGAAACCGTGTGATCTACCCATGGGCAGGGTGAAGCTATAGTAACATATAGTGGAGGCCCGAACCCGTTGACGTTGAAAAGTCTTGGGATGACCTGTGGGTAGGGGTGAAAGGCCAATCAAACTCGGAAATAGCTCGTACTCCCCGAAATGCATTTAGGTGCAGCGTTGATTTAGTTTTATAGAGGTAGAGCTACTGATTGGATGCGGGGGTTTCACCACCTACCAATTCTTGACAAACTCCGAATGCTATAAAATGATGATCAGCAGTGAGGGCATGGGTGCTAAGGTCCATGTCCGAGAGGGAAAGAACCCAGACCATCAGCTAAGGTCCCAAAATGTATGTTAAGTTGAATAAACGAGGTTGAACTGCCCAGACAGCTAGGATGTTGGCTTGGAAGCAGCCATTCATTTAAAGAGTGCGTAACAGCTCACTAGTCGAGCGGTTCGGCATGGATAATAATCGGGCATAAACATACTACCGAAGCTATGGACTTGTAAAAGTGGTAGGGGAGCATTGTAGTGTCGCCGAAGGGGAAGCGTAAGCTTCCCTGGAGAAACTACAAAAGAAAATGTAGGCATAAGTAACGATAATGCGGGCGAGAAACCCGCACACCGAAAGACTAAGGTTTCCTCAGCTATGCTAATCAGCTGAGGGTTAGTCGGGACCTAACGCGAACCCGAAAGGGGTAGTGGATGGACAACAGGTTAATATTCCTGTACCTGCTCACATTAAACGTGACGGAGGCGTGGATTTGGTGCGTACTGACGGAATAGTACGTTGAAGCCAGTGGTAACACGGCAATAGTACACTGAAACTTCGGTGGATGTGATAATCCAGAGTAGCGACTTCCAAGAAAAACAAGTGAAGCAGCCCGTACCCTAAACCGACACAGGTAGTCGGGATGAGAATTCTAAGGTGCTCGAGTGATTCATGGCTAAGGAACTAGGCAAAATAGACCCGTAACTTCGGGAGAAGGGTCGCCCATCTTCGGATGGGCCGCAGTGAAAAGGTCCAGGCGACTGTTTATCAAAAACACAGGGCTATGCTAAATCGAAAGATGATGTATATGGCCTGACACCTGCCCGGTGCTGGAAGGTTAAGTGGAGGGTTTAGCTTCGGCGAAGATCTGAAATGAAGCCCCAGTAAACGGCGGCCGTAACTATAACGGTCCTAAGGTAGCGAAATTCCTTGTCGGGTAAGTTCCGACCTGCACGAATGGTGCAACGATCTGGACACTGTCTCGGCCATGAGCTCGGTGAAATTGTAGTATCGGTGAAGATGCCGATTACCCGCAGTGGGACGAAAAGACCCCGTGAACCTTTACTATAGCTTAGTATTGGCTTTGGATAAGTAATGTGTAGAATAGGTGGAAGACTTTGAAGCGACGTCGCTAGGTGTTGTGGAGTCAACCTGTGAAATACCACCCTTTGCTTATCTGAAGTCTAACCTCTTACGAGGGACAGTGCTTGGTGGGTAGTTTGACTGGGGTGGTCGCCTCCAAAAGAGTAACGGAGGCTTCTAAAGGTTCCCTCAGCACGCTTGGTAACCGTGCGTAGAGTGCAATGGCATAAGGGAGCTTGACTGAGAGACTGACAAGTCGATCAGGTACGAAAGTAGAGCATAGTGATCCGGTGGTTCCGCATGGAAGGGCCATCGCTCAAAGGATAAAAGGTACTCCGGGGATAACAGGCTGATCTCCCCCAAGAGCTCATATCGACGGGGGGGTTTGGCACCTCGATGTCGGCTCGTCACATCCTGGGGCTGGAGAAGGTCCCAAGGGTTGGGCTGTTCGCCCATTAAAGTGGCACGCGAGCTGGGTTCAGAACGTCGTGAGACAGTTCGGTCTCTATCTACTGTGGGCGTTAGAAATTTGAGTGGATCTGACTCTAGTACGAGAGGACCGAGTTGGACTAACCTCTGGTGTATCTGTTGTTCCGCCAGGAGCATTGCAGAGTAGCTATGTTGGGAAAGGATAAGCGCTGAAAGCATATAAGCGCGAAACCTACCACAAGATGAGATTTCTTTAAAGGGTCGTGGAAGATGACCACGTTGATAGGCTACAGGTGTAAAGGCAGTAATGTCATAGCCGAGTAGTACTAATTACCCATAGGCTTATTTAGCAAGTATTTTTGTGCATGTATTTTTTTCAGTATGTTAAAATATTAAAAATTTAGGGCGGTTATAGCAACGGGGATCACCTCTTACCATTCCGAACAGAGAAGTTAAGTCCGTTAGCGCCGATGGTACTACTATTGTGGAAGAGTAGGTCACCGCCTTTCTTTATGGCCCCTACAATTTATTGTAGGGGCTTTTTTTTATCTTTAAGCCAAATGGTTAAAAGCAAAAACTCATACAAAGTTATTGGGGTAATGTCAGGTACATCTTTGGACGGTATAGACATTTGCTTTGTTACATATTTTTTTAATTCATGTGATTGGGATTTTACTATTCACTACTCGCAAACAGTTAAATATGATCAAGGTTGGATAAATAAACTAAAAAAAGCCCATAAATTAAACAAGGGAGATTTATCAAAATTGGATTTTGATTACACGATATACTTGGCAAAGTCAATTTCAGATTTTATTGACAAAAATCAAATCCAAGAAATTGACTTTATATCTAGCCATGGTCATACAGTTTTTCACGACCCTGAAGAAAAAATTACTTATCAGATTGGAAATAGATCTGAACTTAGTAAAAATATTGGTCTTCCGGTAATTTGTGATTTTAGAATACAGGATGTTCAATTGGGTGGCCAAGGAGCTCCATTGGTTCCAATTGGTGATTTACTATTATTTAAAGATTATAGCCACTGTTTAAACCTTGGAGGCTTTTCAAATATTTCGGTCAAGTATGAAAATAAAATTATTGCTTACGATATTTGTCCTGTTAATATTGTTTTAAATAATTATTCCAGGTTAATGGGATTTAGTTATGATTTAAATGGTAGAATTTCAAAATCAGGACAAATTAACAATGATTTACTACAATCACTAAATAGTATTACATATTATAATATGCAATACCCGAAATCATTGAGTATAGAATGGGTTGAAAACAAAATATTTCCAATAATTAATTCTTTTAATATTCAGGTAAAAGATATTTTAAGAACTTTTGTTGAGCATATTGCCATTCAGATTAATAACAATTTACATAAAAGTAAACCTAAATTATTAATTACAGGTGGAGGCGCTAAAAATGACTTTTTGATGAGTCGTATAAAGCGTATTTCAGGAATTGATTTTGAATTGGTCTCTGAAAATATTATTGATTATAAAGAGGCCATAATTTTTGGTTTCCTAGGAGTTTTAAAAATTAGAAACGAAAATAATTGTTTAAAATCTGTCACAGGTGCATCTCATGACCATTGTTCGGGAGTCATTTTCGAATAATTTATAATTCATGGCATAAAATTTGACTTTTTTTTTATCTTGTAAATTAAATCTATCAGATGGAAATATATGTTTTAGCCGTTTTCGTAATAGGGTATTTTGCTATTACTATTGAGCATACAATTAAAATAGATAAATTAATCCCTGCTCTTGGAGCTATGGCTTTTTCTTGGGCCATTATTGCACTTAGTATCAATAGTTTTGACACTTGGTTTAATCCCGCCACTCATTCTCTTGTAGATGGATTTGGGGAACTTCCTCTAGATGAAAAAACCCATTTAATGGAAGAAACTCTTCTGCATCATCTTGGAAAAACAGCTGAAATATTGGTGTTTCTTATTGGTGCAATGACCATTGTGGAGATAGTTGACTACTTCAATGGATTTAGTGTATTTCAAAGAGTTATAAACTTCAAAACTAAGAAGGCTATTTTGTGGGTTTTTAGTGCTTTAGCATTCGTTTTATCTGCTATTATAGATAACTTAACAGCGACTATTGTTTTGATTTCAATATTACAAAAAGTTGTTTCAGACAATAAATTAAGAATTTGGTATGCAGCCCTTATTGTTATTGCTGCCAATGCAGGAGGCGCTTGGTCACCAATTGGAGATGTAACAACTACTATGCTATGGATTGGTGATAAAGTATCTACCCCTATGTTAATCCAGTATTTATTAATTCCATCTATTGCCTGTGCTGTTGCTGCTACTGGCATTGCCTCTCTTTTACCTGCATTTAAAGGAAATATTAAATTAAACCCGGTAAAGGACGAGGGTAACAAATATTCTTTCAGAATGTTGTTATTAGGTTTGGGATCTATAATATGTGTTCCTGTTTTTAAAATTATTACCCATTTACCTCCTTACGTTGGTATGATGCTTGCCCTTGGAGTTGTTTCTGTTTTTGCTGAAATATATAGTAACAGAGAATTTGCTTTATCTCAAGCAACTGGCCCTGACCCTGATGGTAATGCTAATGAATCAAGTCATCATGAAAGTCCTGTTCATAATGCTCTAACAAAAATTGAGCTACCAAGTATTTTATTCTTCTTAGGTATTTTATTGGCTGTAGCTGCACTTGAGTCTTTAGGTCTTTTATTTGTTTTTGCTACTATATTAAAAGAAACCATCTCATTAGACTTACTAATGGTATTATTCGGTTTTGCCTCTGCTGTAATTGATAATGTTCCGCTTGTCGCTGCCAGCTTAGGAATGTTTACCGAGTTTGCCCCTGATGATCAATTATGGCACTTCCTTGCATATTGTGCTGGTACCGGTGGAAGTATGTTAATTATTGGTTCTGCTGCAGGTGTTGTTGCAATGGGTATGGAGAAAATTACTTTCGGTTGGTACCTTAAAAAAATTCTTTGGATTGCATTAGTTGGATATTTTGCAGGAATAGCCGTATTTATGCTGATGAGAAATTTAATCTGATAGTTGGATTATAACTCACTTATTGATTGGATGTTCAATAAACTACCAATGTATCAAAACATTGGAAACTCTGCTTACAAAAAAGATTTATCAAATATCAAATTAATATGTAATCATCTAAATCATCCGCAGGATGATTTTAAATCCATCCATATTGGGGGTACAAACGGAAAAGGTTCCTGTTCGCATATGTTAAGTTCAATCCTACAAGAAGCTGGATACAAAGTAGGACTTTATACTTCACCTCACCTAGTTGATTTTAGAGAAAGAATCAGAATAAATGGTAAAATGATATCTAAAGATTCAGTTTCTAAATTCATGCATCAGAATTTTGATTTTTTTGAATCAAATAATTGTTCTTTTTTTGAGATGACAGTAGGGTTGGCTTTCAATTATTTTAGTCATAAAAAAGTTGATGTTGCTATTATTGAAGTTGGAATGGGGGGTAGATTAGATTCAACAAACATCATAAATCCAATAGTTTCAATTATTACTAATATTAGTCTTGATCATACTAAATTTTTAGGTTCAAATATTTCTAAGATAGCTAAGGAAAAAGCGGGAATTATAAAAATAAATACTCCAGTTGTAATCGGAGAAACTCAATCAGAAATAAAGCATATTTTTATTAATGATGCCAAATTGAAAAATTCTGAAATAGTATTTTCTGATAATTTTATTTTTCAAAAATATGATTGTGATTTAAAGGGAAATTATCAGAAAAAAAACATTAAAACAGTTCTAAAGTGTATAAAAATACTAAAAAATAAATCTTTTGAAATTGACAATTCTAAAATTGAAGTTGGTCTGCGGAATGTTTCCAGAAATACCGGATTTAAAGGAAGATGGCAGGTGATTCATAATAACCCATTGATAATATGTGATACGGCTCACAACGAGGCCGCATTAAAAGAAGTGGTATCTCAATTAACTGGGTTAGAGTATAAAGAACTTCACTTTGTCATCGGTTTTAGTGATGATAAGGAACTACAAAAAATTTCAAAAATATTTCCTAAAAAGGCGAAGTACTATTTTATAAGACCAAAAGTTGCAAGAGGAAGAGATAATCAAGAAGTCCAACAAATATTTAAATCCAACAATAGAGTAGGAGAAATATATGGCTCAGTCAAAGAGGTAATAGGTTTAATCAAAAAGAATTGTAATAAAAATGATATAATATTTATCGGCGGTAGCACCTTTATTGTTTCTGAGATTATGTAATTAACTCTCCTTCAAAAATTTACTTTCTTTTTTTTGTCAGTTCTTTTAACTAAATTATATTTGCACACCAACCCTTGAGGGCGCGTAGCTCAGTTGGTTCAGAGCACTTGGTTTACACCCAAGGGGTCAGGGGTTCGAATCCCTTCGCGCCCACAAAAAAACCTCAACAATTGTTGAGGTTTTTTCAATTTATTTAAAAATGTTTTTTTATTCTTCTACACTTTCCTGTACCGGTGCAGGTCTAGAGTAAACAAAAACATTAGTAATTTTTCCGTTTTCAAACATGATATCATGTACATGGTTTTCAACTACTTCATTTCCGTCATCATCCATGAACATAATGTCATTTCCCGTAGTCAAAAACTCAACTATATTTCCATCAACATCTTCACCTCTATTAGCAATCATCCACTTAACCTTCCATTTGGGATTGGCGGTTGATTTAAACCACTCGTCAAGAAACTCAATATGAGCATCATTTCCTCTTACAACATTTCCGTTAGGAGCATATCCTGTCCAATTGTCAGAATTAATTTCTGCTATTTTTTCTAAATCACGATCATTGTGTGCATCTATATAATCAACCCATACTTCCTGGTTTGAAAGATCGCCAACAACTATTTCACTTGACTCTCCATTTGAACCAATCGTACTTCCAATTACTAAATCTGCTGAATTATTTTCGCAAGAAAGCATAACAATAGAAAGAACAGTTATTATTAATAATTTTCTCATTTTTTTAAATTTTTAAATAGTTAGTATTTACAATATAACGAATTTAAATTATCATCTTTGATTAACATGAGTTTTTAAAATTCTTTTCTTTTCTTCTTTAACCTTTTTGTTTTTTAGATGACCCCATATTTTACTTTTTGCTTTTTTTGATGTCATATCAAGGTCAATAATTTTATTTGGGTAGTCTATCCCAATTTTAAATTTATAGAATTTGGATTCCATTTCACTCATTAACCATGGCTCATGAATAAATTCAACCGGAATATTTTTTAATTCAGGCACCCATTTTTTTATAAATATTCCTTCTGAATCGTGTTCTTTGGAATTTTTAATCGGATTATAAATTCTAATTGTATTAACACCAGTTGTACCAGCCTGCATTTGAAATTGGGTGTAGTGTATTCCAGGTTCATAATCCAAAAATTGTTTCGCAAGAAAGTATACTCCATTTCTCCAATCTTGATCCAAATTATGTACAAAGAATGATACAAGCATAGCTCTCATTCTGAAGTTAATCCAGCCAGTTTCCTTGACCGCTCTAATACTCGCATCTACCAAAGGGTAGCCCGTAAGTCCATTCTCCCAAGCTTTTATGTATTTGGGCTTTTTGTCCCTCTTTAATGTTTCAAAACCTTTATTTATAAATTCGGTTTCGTATGTGCAATCAACTTCAAATTTTTGAATAAAGTGACAATGCCAATGTAATCTTGAAATTATTGCATTAATCGATCTTAAATTTTTCTTTTTTTTCTTTAACTCCAACAAATGTTGATATACCAATCTAATATTCAAATTTCCCCATGAAATATAGGGTGAAATCCTGCTACATGACATTCTACTTTTTTCTGGTTTTGAAATATTGTATGCATAATTTTTGACCCTTTCTTTACTAAATGATATCAAATATTTCCAAGCCATTGTTTCACCGGCAGGTTGAAATTTGTTTTTATTTTTATTGATTTTAGTCAAAAAAGATGCGGGCAGAGTAAAATTATTTTTAAAATCTATTTTTTCTTGTTTATCGAAACTGTTATTTATGATCTCTCCGTGCATAAATATATGCCAGTTTTTATTCCAGTTTTTTCTGTTTTTAATGCCCCTTATTATTCCGTCTCTTTGGAATTCAGTCCAATTGATTGATTTATCCTTACACAAGCTTTTAATTTTTAAATCTATTTCCCAAGAGGATTTAATTCCCGACTCCTGATAACTATATATATTTTCTATTTTAAATTGTGAGAGTAAGTCTTCAAAAATTTTAAAACTTGAGCCATAAAACATCTCTACCTCCTTATTAAATTCAGACAACTTACTATTAATATCAATAATCGAATCGAATATAAATTGTAAGTGTCTGTCACTTGTATCAGGATGTTTTATAAGTTCAGAGTCAAAAATATAAATTGGGATGTATGGTAATTCCATTGATTCTGCAACATGAAATGCCTCGTGATCAATAGTCCTAATATCCCGTTTTATCCAAACAATATTTATTGATGGTTTATCCACAATTAATTATAATTAGTTGTGTACCAACATCAATAATTAAACCAATGATTAAGATTAAATTATTTTTTTCTTTTTTCCCAAATTTCGTGTAATGGGTCCCCTTTACTAGTCTTTCCTTTATGAATCCAATTTCCTTTATCAATATTAAAATCAAATTCTAAGTTCATACCAACCCTCGAATTATCTCTAGAAAAAAATTCAATTTTTTCTGAGTATTTTCCATCAATCGTTGTATAAGTTCCACCACTAGTACCCTTAAATTCTTTCTTTTCAGTATCAAAAGCAATCCATTGAAATCTTGTGCCGGATAGAATTTTCATTGTTTTTCGGGGTCTGTCAGTATTTCTGATTTGTTTTTCTCCATTTCTAAACCTTCCAGACATTAACCACGCTCCATTTAGTTTGCCTGGTTCTCCATCATCAACTCTTGAAAAATGCCAATCTGATTCCGGGATGGATAATTTGTCGTTTGTAATATTTACCTCAAATGTTACAACATTTCCAACTCTTTCTGAGTTAGCGGTATCAAACTCAACAACTTCAGTCATCATATTACCATCTAATTCCCATGTTCCACCGTTTGAATATATAAATTCACCGGACTTTGCATTAAACATTGCAATTGATTGAAACTTTTCTGAGAATATGACAACACTTCTTATTTCTGTTCCATTTTCATTTTCGTAAAATCTTTCCCATGCACCCACGGGGCTTTGTGAAAATGAGGCTAGAGACATGAATAATAATGCTATTTTCCTAATAATCATACAATTATTTTAATGTGTTTTACCAAAGAAAAACATTAGAAACTATAATGTCAATAAATTTTTTATAAATTTCAAGACTTCTTTTTTAAATTTATAAATAACTAAAAATATTGCTTATGAAAAAAATTACATTTTATATTTTATTATTTTCCTCAGGAATTTTTTCGCAGACAATTGAGATGCCTAATATTCCTGAAGATGGAGTTGTTTACGAAACAAAAACATTAAATGCAGCCGTCTCAGCACCCTCTACCGGTCCTTGGGATTTTTCTGCTCTCAATCCTGTTGATCAATTCGAAGTTTATCTAATACCGATAGAAAATTCTCCGTATCCTACATCACAGTATCCAAATACAACCCATGTGAAAACCTTCATGTCTGGAAATCAACCTGTGGTTCAATTTCCAGGTTTTACTTCAACTGGTTATACTTACAATGGTGAGGAGAGTATCATAATTAATAACTATTCAACACCGTTAACTATAATGCCATATCCTTTTAGCGTTGGTGATAACCATTCTGATGCCGTTTATGATATCGAGTTTACATGTGCTGCTTGTCCTCCATATATGTTCAGAGATCACGAGATAACCACTGAAGCATTGGGCTATGGTACAGTAACTATGCCAGATGGAGAAGTATTTGATAATGTGGTTTTAGTTGAGCATACAGCTGTATTTTCTGATGCTCAAACTGGTTCAAGTCCTTGTGTTACAAGTAGAACATCTCATTTTTGGTGGGCACCTGATTTAGGTATCCCTTTAGTTGAAACCTTTACACAAGAAACTACAGGTGCATGTTCATTTGACCCCGTTCAATTTACAAGATTTTACACTGGACAAACTTCATTCGAGTCCAATTGTCCAGATGAATATGAGTTACCAATTGTGTGGAGGGATAATTTTGAATGTCACGCTCCATTTGCCATTGATAATATCGAAGGGTGGACAGCAATCGATGGTGAAGGTGGACAAACATGGGGAGCATCTGATGTTGATTTTACAAATGAAGGTTATGTGGGCTCTGGAATTGTATGGAATCAAATTGGGGCAGTTCCTGCAAATGCCGGAGGGAATATTGATGGCTACGCACCTTATGAAGGAAATCAAGGATTATATTTCTTTGCTTCTGGTGCGAATTCAACGACTTTTCCAAATGATGATTGGATGATTGGACCTGAGTTTACAATTAGTGGTGTCACATCGCCAACATTATCATTCTGGGCCAAATCCATCACTGATCAATATGGTCTAGATAGATTCCAAATCGGAATTGGTTCATCAACAAATCCTGATGATTTTACAATTATTTCATCTGGAAATTATGAGGAGGCTCCAACTGAATGGACTCAATATGAGTATGATTTAAGTGCATATGAAGGTCAAACTGTGAGAGTTGGAATACACTGTGTTAGTAATGATTCTTTCGTCTTACAAATGGATGCCTTTGTTGTTGAGGGTACGTTAGGAATTACTGATACAAATTCTTTACAAATGAGCCTTTATCCAAATCCAACTGATGTAGGTTATGTGACTATCCAAACACCAGTAAGTGGACTTAAAGAAGTTGAAGTGTTTGACGTTATTGGAAAAACTGTCATTAGTACTAGTTTAATTTCAGACACAATGGATGTAAGTGAATTAAATCCTGGTATCTATATGGTTAGAGTAACCATTGATAACCAGTCTAATACATCTAAGTTAATTATTAAATAAATTACTATTAACTACAAAAAAAGGCGCTCTTAGAGCGCCTTTTTTATTTGTTATACATTGTTAAGCTAGTTATCGGTTAGTGAGATTAAAAAAGCATATTCCATTGCAGTTTCTTTATATGCTTCAAATCTACCAGACGCTCCACCATGTCCTGCATCCATGTTACAATACATAAGTAAAGGCTCTTTATTAGTTCTTCGATCCCTTAATCGAGCAATCCATTTTGCTGGTTCAAAATATTGAACCTGTGAGTCATGATAACCAGTGGTTATAAAAATTGCTGGATAATCTTTTTCTTCTACTTGGTCATAAGGAGAATATGATAACATATAAAAATATGAATCTTTATCCTTTGGATCTCCCCATTCGTCAAATTCAAATGTCGTCAAGGGAATGGTTTCATCTAGCATAGTAGTAACTACATCAACAAAGGGAACACCTGCAATGATTCCTTTAAAAACTTCAGGTTCCATATTCGCCACTGCACCCATTAAAAGACCTCCTGCACTACCACCCATTGCAAATATTTGATCCTCATCAACAAAATTATTTTTTGATAAAAATTTAGCACTATCAATAAAATCCCAGAATGTATTTTTTTTATTGAACATTTTCCCATCCTCATACCATTGTCTACCTAAATATTGACTACCTCTGATATGTGCAATGGCATATACAAACCCTCTATCCAATAAACTTAACCTGACTGAACTAAACCCTCCACTATTTGTTGAACCATACGAGCCATATCCATAAAGTAATAGTGGATTTTCACCCTCAATGTATGTGTCTTTTCTGTAAACCATTGAAATGGGTACCTTTTTCCCGTCTCTTGCATCTGCCCATACAAGTTTGGATTCATAATTTTTTTTATCAAAATTTCCACCCATTACTTCTGATTCTTTCAAAATCTTTTTTTCTCTAGAATTCATATCGTATTCTATGGTAGAATTAGGTGTGGTCATAGATGAATATCCATACCTAAATTTATTTGAACTAATTTCCAAATTTGTGCTTGAATAGGCTGAGAACACCTCCTCTTCAAAATCAATATAATGACTTTTACCACTACTGTTTGAAAATACATTAAATCTTCTCTGACCATTTTCTCTTTCTGTAATCACCATGAATTGATCAAACACTTCAACACCTTCAAGAAGAACATTTTCTCTATGTTCTATGAATTCTTTCCAGTATTTTGATGAGGTGTATTCTTCACCACATTGCATTAATTTGAAATTCTGGGCACCATTCATATTGGTTCTTATATACCACTTATCACCAAGGTGATCAACAGAATATTCAAGACCATCAACTCTTTTTTGAAATACTTTTAAATCTTCATAAGGACTATCAGCAGACAAAAAGCTGATTTCATCAGAGATTGTCTTACCACTAGCAACCATGATATATTTTCCTGATTTTGACTTGTAAGAATATAAATTAAATTCATCATCCCCTTCAAAAAACACTTCCTCATCATTTTTATCTGAGCCTATAACATGTCTCATAACCCTATCGGTTCTTAACGTATTTATGTTTTTTTGGTTGTAAAAAATTGTCTTATTATCATTTGCCCATGTTACACCACCTGAAGTGTTTGAAATAGTGTGACTACTTTTCACTCCGGTTTCTAAATTTTTAAAGTTAATAGTGTACAATCTCCTGCTAACTGTGTCTACCGAATAAGCCATAATTTTATTATTTGGGCTTACATCAATCCCACCAATTCTAAAATATTCATGTCCTTCGGACATCTTATTAGCATCGATTAGAATCTCCTCAGGATTATTCAAATTATCTTTTTTTCTACAATAGATAGGGTATTGTTTACCCTTCTCAAATCGAGTATAATAATAATATCCATTATCCAAGTAGGGTACACTGGAATCATCCTCTTTTATTCTAGATTTTATTTCTTCAAATAATTCATTTTCTAGATCCTTGTAATCTTTCATATATGCATCACGGTAATCATTTTCAGCATTTAAGTAGTCAACAACTTCTTGATTACCTCTTTCATTAAGCCAATAAAACTCATCATTTCTTTCATGGTCATGCATTTTTAAGGTTTTATCAACTTTTTTTGCCATTGGCTCTATAAGTTCATTTTTTTTCATGTTGCAAGAATGTAATATTATTATAATTAGTATTAGGTATTTATTCATAATTAATGATTTAAAAACCAATAAACATTGGTGTATTTTTTTGATAATTTTTGTACTCAGGATATTTTTTTGAACTAATTCCCTCACTGAATTTAGCACTAAAGTAAAAAAGTAATACTAAAAGTACACATCCTATGATTGACCAATTTAAAATTTCTCCACTTGCTGAAACACTAAAAAGATAAAATGTGATCCAGATTAGCTGTTCACAAGTGTAGTTAGGATGTCTTGAGTATTTCCATAAACCAGTATCAATAAATCCTTTTTTATAGACACCTTTAACTTCTTTTTTAGCTTTTATAAACTCATATTTCTTTGTTTGATATTTGTGTTGTTGCTCATCTGCAATTGTTTGAATGATAATTAAAATCAACATAAAAAGTCCAATCATTAAGTCAGCGTATGAAATATCACTGTTAGCTTGCCATGCAGCTAATATCGGAAGTGAAAAAAGAAATATCAAGCCCATTTGATAAAAGCAAATAAAGAAGAAATTAAATAATGACCAGTTTATTTTTTTTTTAAAAACAGGAATATCTCTTTGAAGAACCTCCCATCTGTAATCCTCAGCTCCTCTCCATGGAATTAAACTGTATCCTCCTTTCCTTGCAAAATTAAATGAAAGTCTAAGACCCCATATTGTCACAAGGCAAGACATTAAAACTAGTCTTGGTTCCATATCAGATACAAAGGTAAAGTACCAGCAATATACAAGCGGAATCGTACTCCATAACCTGTCTACTTGACTAAAGTTTTTGGTTAACTCACCAGCAATGAAACAATATGTTGCAGAACCAATATATAAATAAAGCATATTGTAAAAAGATTGCAACTGAATGGCTGAAAATTCAAAATCAAATATCTTGGAATATACAACCATATATGCGGCAATGCATATAGAGGTAATCAACAAAATTATTTGCTTAATCATTTAACTAATTTATAAAAATAAGCTCCATTTTAACTATTTTTGTTTACCTAAATTAAAGCGTTTTGAATTCAGAAATTATACTAAATATTTTTATAGGCCTTGTTATATTTAATTTTGTATTTACAACTGTAATTGACTATATAAATGATAAAAATTGGAAAGATGAAATCCCTGATGATCTTAAAGATTTTTACGATGCCGATTCATATATAAAAGCAAAAAAGTATAAAATTGAAAGAGGTAGATTATCTTCAATCAGTGGATTATTTAATCTTGTTTTTACTCTTCTAATGCTATATTTTTTTGGTTATGGATTCATAAGCGATTATGCTACATCACTCTCAGATTCTGTTATAATACAATCATCTGTTTTTTTTATGATTTTTTATCTTTTCACATTTATTATTGGAATACCTTTTAGTTATTACTCAACATTTGTTATTGAAGAAAAATTTGGATTTAATAAAACTGATTTAAAAACGTTTATTACTGATAAAATAAAAAGTTTAATTATGACTGTCATTCTTATAATTGGCTTGACATCAATAGCAGTTTTAATTATTGGATTTTTTAGCAAAGGCTTTTGGCTGTGGCTATGGATTGGTTTATCACTATTTATGCTTTTTTTAAACATGTTCTATGCAGATTTAATTGTTCCTATTTTTAATAAATTAACTCCCTTAGAAGATGGGGATCTTAGAAAAAAAATTGAAGCTTACTCTAAAAAAGTAGGTTATTCTTTAAAAAATATTTTTGTTATTGACGGTTCAAAGCGTTCATCTAAGGCAAATGCTTTTTTTAGCGGACTTGGTCCAAGAAAGACAATTGCTTTATATGATACTTTAATCGAAAAACATACTGATGAGGAATTAGTTTCTGTACTTGCACACGAGGTTGGACATTACAAGAAAAAACATATTTTTTATTCAATGATTATCACAATTTTTCAATTGGGTGTCATGTGTTATTTATTTGAAATCTGTATGCAATATGATTTAATTGCAAATTCGTTAGGGTCTTTAACAATGAATTTTCACATTGGTATTATTGCATTTAGTTTTTTGTATTCTCCTGTTGGCTTAATTACAGGTATTTTTATGAATATTTTAAGTAGAAAAAATGAATTTGAGGCCGATGAATATGCGAAGGAGACTTATGATGGAAATGCTTTAAGCTTGGCTTTAAAAAAACTTTCGGTTGATTCTTTGTCAAATCTTTACCCACACCCACTATACGTTTTTATTCATTATTCACATCCCCCACTAATGCAAAGGTTAAATGAGCTGAATAAAAAAACCCCACTTTCGTGAGGTTTTAATTTCGTTGATTAATCTTCAATTTGGTCAATTGGATCTTCTTCATAAGCTTTAGAAATATCTTTCCGATCATAATAATTATAAGCTCCTTTTATCATTCCCTCATCATTAAACCATAATACTGTGTGGTTTCTAATTGTAAACTCTTCGCCTGAAAATGACGTGTAAGAATATGGAGACCATCTCATTAAAAATTGACCTTGCTCACTTGAAGTTGCTAGAATAATTGGAGGTTCTTCATCCCCACCTGAGTCCATTTTCATTTTATCCCATAAACTGAAAACATAATTAAAGCCTTGTCTAGCTTCCTCTTTTCCTTCAAATTTTTCTCCATTTGGAAAAACCCATTCCATATCATCTGTAAATAGTTCTAACATTGTATCAGTATCTTTATTTTCAAATGCAGTTTTCATAATCTGAGCCTTTTCCTCAAGTGGTGAATAATCAATAACATTTACTCCGTTAACTCCACAATCACATTCTTCACATGAAGTAAACAATAGCGGAAATATCATTATTGCTAATAGAATTTTTTTCATTTTATATAAAATTTGGTTAGTATATTATAATATATAAATTATTTTTTTTCAAAGTATCCTTTTAACTTATTTTTCTTAACCTTATCGTAATCAAAATATTGACCATTGATAGCTATATAAACACCATTTTCTAAAGTCTGGACAAAAGATAGTGCGCTACCCAAATTAAAAAAACCATCAGATGAGCTTCCAAAAGCGTAGGGAATCATTGCACCTGTTAAAACAATAGTTTTATTTTTAATTGTTTTTGCAATTTTTTCTGCGGTATTGACCATTGTATCTGTACCGTGAGTGATTACAATCTTTTTAGAATTAGTTTTTTTACATTCCACAATTATTTTTTCAATATCTTTTTGAGTCATTTCAAGGCTGTCAATCATCATAAGTGTTTTAACATTAACATTTAATCGACACTTACTTCTTTCAAGCATTTCAGGAATATGTGTTTTTTCAAAAAACAAATCCCCACTGATGTGATCATAGCTTTTATCAAACGTTCCCCCTGTTATTAAAATTTGAATCATTAATTTTTAAATAAATTATATTTTAATAAAGATATTATTTATTTTAGAAACTTAATGAAATGGGTCATTAACTCAGTTGGTTCAGAGTGTTACCTTGACAGGGTAGAAGTCACTGGTTCGAATCCAGTATGACCCACAATATAATAATCACTGTTTTGTTGTTCTTATTATTAAAAATTGTAGATTTAAATAAAAAATAATTAGATATGAAAAATTTTGTTTTAATGATTCTAGCTATAATGCTAGCGTCTTGTGCTGGTAGCGTTCAACATCCGGAGTTTGAAAATAACGTTAAACTTGGACAACAATTCTTCCAGCTTCACGGAGAGGAAAATTTTGATGCAATGGTAGACATGCTTCACGATGATCTTCAATGGACTAGCCCAAAGTATGGAGAGGGTATGGTAAATAAAGAAACCCAATTAGGTTATATTAAAATGTATCAAGATTTATATGATAATATAAATTTTGAAGCAAATTATTGGCTACCTGGTGTTGATACTCTTTCTCTACAGAATGATGGTAGCATCAGAGTTTATGGTTCATGGACTGGCGTTCACACTGAAACTGGAAATGAATTTAATCTCAGTTCTTATCATACAATGGCATTCCAAGACGGAAAGATTGTTGGAGGAGGTGATTGGTTTGATTTGACAGGTTTTATTCAAGAATCAACTAAGCCAGCAATGACGGAGTAAATATTAATACTCTCAAATTATTAAAAAAAGCGCCTTTTGGCGCTTTTTTTGTTTAAAGTAGTTCATGAATATTATTATTTTCATTTCATTATTTACAAATCTTATAATGGTAGGTGTTTCACTCATTACCCATTTTATTACCTACCCTTCATTTAGGTTAATCAATCCAACTATTTTTAACGAATTTCACAAAAGTTACACTAAGAAAATGCTATTTATTGTTGCTCCGATAATGACTATTGAGTTGATAAGTACATTATTAATTGTGATTTTTGATATAAACTACAGCTATATAGATATCATTCTATTAGGAGTTCTAATGCTAATTTGGGTTTTGACCTTTTATATTATTGTCCCACTACATAATAAACTTTCCGTTAATTATAACAAAGATCTTAATCAAAAACTGATTAAATACAATGGTTTACGAACTACTTTTTGGATAATTAAGCTGCTCTTATTTATAGGATTTTGTAAGGATTTGTCCGCTAATTTTCATTAAGGCTAATTCTGAAATTTTGGTGTTATATTTTGATGTATTTTTTTGTAATTCAGCTCTTTGTAATTTAAGCTGTGCATCTCTGAATTGAATTGAGCTCAAACGCCCAAGCTTATATTGCTCTAGATTTCTATCAAAATTGAGCTTATTTGTTTCTAGGTTCTTTTCCTGAACTTCAAAAATATATAAATTATTAGTATGCGTTTGATATATACTATTTAATTCATTAAAAAATAAATTCATTTTTCTTTCTTTCTCAATTTTTGAGTTCTCATATTTTATTTTTGCATTTTTATTTGCAATTATTTTTCGTCCGGAATTAAAAATATCCCATGATAAACTTACACCTGCAGAAAATCCATCATTAATATTTTTATTAAAAAAAGCGTATGGGTTATCGTTTATACTTTCATTCCATCCGTAAGAACCAATTAACCCTATAGTTGGTAGATATGTTGACTTTGTCGCCATCACCTCATTTTTAGAAATAGATACATTTTTGTTATCTATTTTTAATGATGTATTATTTTCTTTTGCTCCAGAGTAGGCATCATTTAATTCCTTAAATTCTAAAAAATTGACCTCCGTGATAAGCTCAAATATTTCTTCTGAATCAACATTCATAATTAGATTTAGATCTCTTTTCACATTTGATAAATTACTAATTGTGTTAAGATAGTTTATGCTGTCATTTTTAAAATCAACTTCTGCATTTAAAACCTCGAGACTTGTAGATTGGCCATATTCCAGCTCTAATCTTTTTCTGTCAAGTCTGCTTTGGGATATATCGAGATTATTTTTGTAGATAGTTTGTTCTTCAATTAATCTACATGCTTCAAAATATACAGTGTAAAGCTGGAAAATTGTATTCTCGATAACTTCAACGACCTCAAGTTTGGATTTATTAAATAACTCTTTTGATTTCCTATAATTAAATTTTCTACCCGCTCCGTCCACTATAGTAAAGTTCATAGAAATATTAGCAGAATTTGAATCACTTTCTATGTTTTCAAGTGTGCCTTCAAGGCCTGAGGGTGTCTTAATTTCGACATTTTGATTTGATTTTATAAAGTTAGATCCTGCACTAATCGTAGGTAAATAACCACTGTTGAGAAAACTAGTATTATTATCACTTATTTTTTCAAAATTTTCAGAAATTTTAATATTCAAATTATTCTCTAGTGTTATAGCGGTGGCTTTTTTAAGGTCCAATACTTCTTGTGAATTAGTATTTAAACTAATTAGAGATATTACTGTAATTAAAATTTTATATTTCATTGCTCTATATTTTGCTCAATCACTGGGGCTTCAATATCTCTTTTAGCTATTTTTTCACCATAATACATCCAATGTAGCCCTAATTTAACAGAATTGGTTATAGAAAGAAGTATAGGTAATAATATCAACGTTAAAAGAGTAGCATAACCAATTCCATAGGCAATTGATATTGCCATTGGTTTTAGTAATTGTGCCTGAAAACTTTTTTCTAGAATAATAGGTGCTAGACCAGCGATTGTAGTTACTGAAGTTAAAAATATAGCTCTAAATCTTTCTCTTCCGGCTATAAATAGTGACTCATCAAAGCCCATTCCTTCTCTTAAATTTGAATTAAATTTTGATATAAAAACAAGCCCATCATTAACTAATATTCCAATTAAAGCGATTATTCCCAGTAGAGAAATTACATTAACAGGGAAATTATGAAACAAGTGCCCCCAAGCAACTGTTGTCAAGCTAAATGGTATCAGCATTAATAGTAAAAATGGCTGGCTGTAAGTTCTGAAAGTAAATCCAATTACCGTAAAAATTAAAAATAATGCCAAAGGAAATACCGTATAAGCCGACTTAATAGTTTTGTTAGCCTCTCTGTATTGGCCTTCAAATGATACATCTATTGAAGAAAATTTATTTTTGATTTCAGGAATCAAATTAGCTTGAAGTTCAAAAACAATATCAGCCGCACTTATATTAGGGTCACTTAAATTTGCATTAATTTGAATCTCCCTCTTGCCGTCTAGATGATTAATTGCTATATCACCCCTTTTAATCTCATAACTAGCAATTTCTCTCAGTGGAACTCTATCTCCCAACGGAGTAATTATCTTCATGTCATCAAGGGTTTGAATTGAAGATCGGGATGCTTTATCATACCTGATCCAGATTTTAACCTCATCCTCACCTCTTTGTAATCTCTGAACTTCATTTCCAAAAAATGCAGATCTGACCTGACTCATTACATTACTCAGTTTAAGTCCAACTAAATTTGCATCTTCTTTTAATTTGATATTAATTTCCTGGGTTCCCTCAGGATCATTGTGAGATACATCTGTTAAGCTTGGGTTACTTCTTAAGTTTTCAACAAGTTCAGATTTAGCACTTTTAAGCTCATTTACATTATTACTCATTATCGAAATTGAGACTGGACTTCCCCCAAAATTAGCAGCGTCATTAACTATGAACTTTTCAGCACCCACAATTTCACCTGTTTTTTCTCTGATTAATTTCGCTAGCATTGATGCTCTTAAAGATTGAGGTCTTTTCTCGCTATCTAACATATAAACTTCAAGTGATGCAGTTGAAGAACCACCGACGTCTCCAAAACCTACAATCATAGACATGTTATCTGCAGACAAACCAATATTCTTATTTATATATTCAATAAGATTTCTTTCGTCGTTTTTCATGTAAATTTCCTCAAGTTCTTTACCTGCTTCAATAACTTTACTTTCCACAAATGAAATTAACGAGTCGGTCTTCTTTTCATTTGTTCCATAGGGCATTTTTAAATCAACGGTAACAATATCACTAGCTATTGTCGGAAAAAAATCAAGACCAATAATTCCACCTTGTACTGAGCTTATTGTTAGCATGAGTGCGACTATGAATCCGGACAAGCTAAAAAATCTATACTTTAATGAAAATTTCAATAAAGGTGTATAGATAATATCTCTAAGCCAATTCATAATTTTATATCCCTTTTGGTTTATTCCTCTCATGGTTGAAAAGAAATCAAACCTGGCAATATTATTACTTTTATTACTTTCCTTTAGAGCTTTAGAATTGGCTAAATGGGCAGGTAGTAATAATAAAGCTTCAATTAGAGAAATGAGAAGAGTTAATATCACAATCATCGCAACCTCGCCAAAATAGTTCCCTACATCGCCATCTAGTAAAAGTAATGTGGAAAATGCTATTATCGTGGTTACAATTGCTGATACAATTGCAGGTAATACCTCTAAAGTACCGTCTACGGCAGCTTGTTTTGGTGTTTTCCCCTTTTCATAATGTCTATATATATTCTCTGCGATAACAATACCGTCATCAACCAAAATTCCAATAACCACTATCATTCCGAATAGTGACATAAGGTTGATGGTGATATCAAATTGTTCAGCAAAGATTAACATTCCTAAAAATGAAATCGGTATGCTAAATGCCACCCAAAATGCAAGTCTTATGTTTAAGAAAATTGAGAGAAGTATTAGGACAAGTAAAATTCCAATTCCTCCATTCTCCAAAAGAAGATCGGTTCTTTGTTTTAATACAATTGAATAGTCCCTTAAAAGGGTTATTTTAAGTTGACTATTTTTTTCGTTAAAATCATCAATATATGTATTTATTTTTTTTGCAGAATCAATAAGATCTTCACTGCTTGTGCTAGAAACGGAAATGATCACTGCAGATTTCAAATCGACAAAACTAGAATTAGGAGTCTCCGAGAATTGATCACGAATAACTGCTACATCACCTAATCTTATAACCGCACCTTCGTCATTATTTCTAATTACAATTTCGCTAAGTTGATTAGCATAATAGTTTTTGTTATTAGATCTTATTAAGTATTCCTCATCACTTGTTTTAATGTTTCCGCCACTGACAAGAATATTTGAATCATTTATAGCTTTTGAAATATCTGAAAATGTCAGTTCATATTCAATCAACTTTTTATCATTAATTGAAATTTCGATTTCCTCCTCTGGAAAACCCGAAACTTTAATTTGTGAAATTCCGTCAATATCTCTTAAATCACTTTCAATTTTTTTTGAAATATTTTTAAGTGAGAGTAAATCAATATTATCGCCTGTAAGTGAAAATATTACAGTGGCTTCTTGCTCTTCTATTTTAGAAACAATAACAGGTTCTAGCCCAATAGGAAAAGATGAAACCTTATCAACTGCATTTTTCACTTCTAGAATTATTGCATCAATTTCGTAGTCTGTATTTGTTTCGATTAAAATACTCCCTGAGTTTTCCCTTGAAGTTGATGTAACCCTTTCAATGCCTGCAATTCCTTCTAAGTTATCTTCAATCTTTAAAACTACTCCTTCTTCTATTTCATTAGGAGAACCACCAGGTAGGGCAAAATTTATTGAAATATATTTTGGTTTTATCAGCGGAAAAAATGAAGATTTTAATGCAAGTGTACCGGCTATACCAAAGACAACAAAGAAAATGATTAGGATATTAACGGGGATTTTGTGATTAACAAAATATTTGATTATTTCTCTCACCTTTGAACCACTTTAATTTTCATCCCTTCATAAATGTTACTAACATTAGAAGTGATTAGTCTCGTACCGTCTTCAAGTCCAGTAACTACAACATTTTCCTTGTTATAAAATACAGGCTTGACATTAATTTTTGAAATATCATTCTCTGGAGTAGCTGCAAAGACATAGTTGTCATTAATTAGCAGCGACCTTGGAATTAAATGACTGTTAGGTATAGTTCCCAAGGGAATTTTCACTTCAACAAATTTCCCCTCAAATAAATCTTTATTATTGAATTCCAGAAATATCTTAACAGTCTGTGTAGATTCATCAACTTTTCTATTTACCCTTTTAATTCTTCCTGTAATGTCTTTTTTTGAATTTTCAGAGATAATCGAAATATTCTGGTTTAATTTTATTTTAGCTAAATGATTGACAGGAATATTGACACTAAGTTCAAAATTGTTTGGATCTATAAATTCACCTAACGTCTGATTTGGGATAATATATGCACCATCAGAAATATTACCATTTACGAGAACCCCATCAAAAGGCGCTCTTATGGTATATTTAGAAAGTCTTTCCTCTAAATTTTTTACTTTATAGTAGGATGATTCAATTCCCCTACCAACAAGAAATAAATTTTCTTTTTCGCTGGTTGATTTGGGCATTTTATTTATTGGAAATTCAACTGAAAAGTTGTCAAAATAGTTTTTCCATTTTCCAAAGTTATCGCTATAATCAATCTTAATATCAGGTAAAACTGATGCAATTAAGTTTTTTAGTTCACTTCTTGCCTGTTTTACAATTGAACTAAATTCATCCGAATTAATTTCAATTAAAATTTCGCCCTTATTAAAAACTTGACCTTCCTTGAAACTTTTTTTTGTGCTTCTTTTCTTAGTTCCTTGAACTTCACTAATAATATTTACTCTGTTAGTGGATTTTAACTTACCGTTCCTTTCAATTTCAATTTTGTTAGAACTATTATTTACCTCATCAACATACACGGACGTAAGGCTATTGTTATTGTAGGTTGGTTCAGACTTATTTAAATCAATAATAAAGTCTGAAATGAAAACACCAATTATTAATAAAAGTAAGCCTAGTCCAACTGAAACTGCAGATTTTCTCATGATAAAGGTTTTGCAAATTTAATACCAATCGGAAGTATTTCCTTTTTCTTATTGTTAATTATTACTTAAATTTTGCTTTATTTAGCATTATGACCTTTCAAAAAGAAATAACACTTGGTCCTTATAAAAGAGGTTTTCATATTATTACAAATCAGATTTTTAATGAGTTGCCAGTGATGTCTGGAATTGTAAATGTTTTTATTAAACATACTTCTGCGAGTCTCACTATAAATGAAAATGCAGATCCCTCTGTCAGAGAAGATTTTGAAACTCACTTCAATTTGATGGTATCAGAGGATGGAGATTATTTTAAACATACCTTTGAAGGACCAGATGATATGACCTCTCATATAAAAAGCAGTTTACTTGGTTCATCTGTTAATTTTCCTGTAAAAAACGGTATACCTCAGTTAGGAACCTGGCAGGGTATATATCTTTGCGAGCACAGAAATAATGCTTCCAAGAGAAAGATAGTTATCACTTTAATTGGTAATTAATTAGTTAATGAATTCTAAAATTTTTTCCAGTTGCATTCCTCGAGAACCTTTAATTAATAAATTTGAATCAATAACACCTTTAAACTCTTTTGATTGTGACAATTTTAAATAATTTTCATAGCTGAAAAATTTTTTGCTAAAATTTGTTTTAGCAAAAATTTTTCCAACCAAAAAAACTTTATCGATTTTTAAGTTTTCACAGTAGTCTACGATTTCCTGATGGAATTTATTTTCATCCTCCCCAAGCTCATACATATCACCAAGAATTAAAATCTTATTTTTTGAATTAATATTATCAAATGATTTAATTGCTAGAAGCATACTGGTTGGATTAGCATTGTAAGCATCTAGGCGTATTCTATTACCATTCTTTTTAATCAGTTGAGATCTGTTATTTTCAGAAATATATTTTGAAATACCTTCTTGAATATTTTGCATTTTTACTCCGAAATATTTTCCTATTGTTACAGCTGAAATAATATTTTGCACATTATAGTTTCCAAAAAGGGTGCTTTCAATGGTAGCTCCATTCACATCGACAACTATGTTCGGTTCATCAGTAATTGTTGTATAAATTAGGTCAGCATCCTTTTGACCAAATGTAAATTTGTTATCGTAATCTCCTAAAATCTCTTTTTGTTTTTGATCATCTGAGTTGCAAAAAATGTAACCAGAGTTTTCTTTCAAAAAGTCAAATAATTCACTTTTTCCTTTGATTACTCCTTCTTCGCTTCCAAAACCCTCAAGATGCGCCTTTCCAAAATTAGTTATGTATCCATAGTCAGGCTCCGCAATACTGGATAGTAATTTGATTTCACCGAGATGATTAGCTCCCATTTCAATTATGGCAATTTCGGTTTCATGTGAAATCTCTAGAATTGAAAGTGGTACTCCAATATGATTGTTGAGATTTCCTTTTGTGCAGTATGTATTAAATTCTGTTTCAAGCACAGAATGAATCAGCTCTTTACTTGTAGTTTTTCCATTACTTCCTGTGATTCCGATTATTTTGGCACTCAGCTTTTTTCTATGAAAATTAGCCAGTTCTTGCAACGTTTTAAGTGAGTCATTAACAAATATGAACTTTTCATCATCCAAGGAATATTTTTTTTCATCAACTACTGCATACATTGCTCCTTTATCAATAGCAGATTTTGCAAATTCATTCCCATTAAAATTCACTCCTTTTAAGGCGAAAAAAAGGCAGTTATTATTTATTTGTCTAGAGTCAGTTGCAACTCCATTTGATTTTAGAAAAATTTCATATAGTTCCTTGACAGACATTTAATAAATGTATAAAAAAAGCCCTAAACAATAATTGAGGGCTTTTTTCAAATTAAAAAATTTAATTTAATTTCTTGATCTCTTTTTTGTTTCAAGAGATTTTCCGCCAATCCTAGACATTACACATCTAAAGCCAATAAAGTCAGTGGCTTGATCTTGATGATAAAATCTTCTTTGTGCAGGGTCTAGCCAGTATGCTCTATCTTTCCAAGATCCGCCTTTGTACACTCTTACCTGATCACTAATCAAAGTAGTTTCACCAGAGTCAGAAATATTATTTAAATCTGGAGACTTATACATAGTTTGCGTTTCACCATCTTCAGCATCAGCTCTATCCCCTCTCATTTCATCAGTATTGAAGTTTCTGGATGATCTAACATCACCGTCTCTGTAGTTTATATTGTAGCTTTTATCAAATTGGGTTCGGTTTCGAAGATCAGAATCTTCTAAATCCATTGTCATGATCTCGCCTTCTCTTAAAACAGCAACTCTTTTGCCATTTGAAAGTGTTTTGTACTGTGTTTCATCCGCTAATTCAACTTCACCTTGTCCACTAATAACAAATTTCTTGTAGTCATTTCCTCTATAGTAATTGAAGTCGTTAAATTCATCGTCAACAATTGGTCTATATACATCAGCAACCCACTCTGCAACATTGCCTGCCATATCAAACAATCCAAAAGCATTAGCATTGTAAGAGGCTACTCTATTAGTGATATCAGCACCATCATCAGACCAACCAGCAATTCCACCATAATCACCATCACTATTTTTAAAATTGGCTAGCTGATCACCTAAATTTCTTCTTTGACCCGTTCTGGTGTATTGACCTTGCCAGGGATATTTTTTTCTTGCCTGATAGACATTAAATTCTCTAACTTCTTTGAGCCCAAGTGCTGCGTACTCCCACTCTGATTCGGTAGGTAATCTAAACTTCGGCGTAATTAAGCCAGTTTCTCTATTTGCAGATGCAGGAGCCATAGAGTCTGCTGAAACACCTTTGATATTTGCAATTCTACCTGACTCTTTCCTACTTGAATTTCCTCTAAGTAATTCTGACCAGCCCTCAATGTTATCATCCCCACCAAAACTTTTATTTGGAATTTGAACATAAGCATCCTGATTAAAATTACCAGATTTGATTAAACTATCATTATTAGCAATCTTTCCACCTTTATCGGTTAGAGTTGCCCCTTTAGTAAGCCAACCACTATTTTCTAAAATTAATTCCTGATATCTGTCAGTCCTCCACTCAGTATACTCGTAAGCTTGTACCCAACTTACACCAACAACCGGATAATCCGAAAATGCAGGGTGCCTCAGGTAGCTATTGACCATTTCCTCTGCATAGCCAAGTTTATTTCTCCAGACAAGGGTGTCAGGCAACGCGCCTAAATAAACTTCATAATTTTCGTTTCTTTTTAACCAATCAAGATATTCTAAGTACATCACATTAGTGACCTCTGTTTGATCCATGTAAAAAGACTGAACGTGTTGTTGGTTGGGAGAATTATTCCAATCTCTCATTGGATCGTCCTGAACGCGACCTTTAGTATATGTTCCCCCTTCAACAAGAACCATATTTGGTGGAGTTTGTTGACCTTTGTAATTTGTATTGTACTGGAATCCCCCTTTTTTGTTATTAATTGCCCAACCTGTTGCGGATGAGACATTTCTATTATTCGAAAATTGAGATTTGTTACAGCTTTCAAATGATAAAAGCATAACAAAGCTGAATAAAATTGCAGCGTAAAATTTAAATTTTCTATTCATAGTAGATTTTTTTACTCTTATAGAGCGTCCAAATATAATAATTAATACTCATTTCACAATATATTTTAATCATATTGATATCATTAATTTAACGAAAAATCAATCATTATATTATTTTATTTTTGCTTTTTCTAACACATTAATAATATTTCAGACACTAAAGCGTTTAGCAAATTATGAGAATTATTACTTTTCTTAGTCTCATTTTAATACCGATAAATCTCATCTGTCAAACTTCGCAAATTGAGATAGATTGGATAGGCAACGACAGGTATAATATTGGTCAAAACTCTGTGATCGTTCCTAAAACCAAAAATTTCCAAAATAATTATAGTTATGGCGAATATTTCAGAATTGTAAAGCAATGGGAAAGTGATAAAATTATTAATGAATCTTCGGTTCAAATTACAAACTTAAGTTATTCAAATATTGACATTGAAAAGTTTTCAGGATTAGATAAAATAAATTTTAAAAATGAACCAGAAATTAGTTTTAACTCGTCTGTTTCAAAATCTAAAATATTTACTTTTTTAGAAGTAAACCCGATAATTTTAATTGATGGTGTTTATAAAAAAATTGAGAGTTTTGATATTAATTACAGATTTTCAGACACCCCTAATAACAGCTCAAAATCTATACAATCATCTGTGATGAGAAATGGAAATTGGTATCAATTTTTCATAGAGGAATCAGGAATTCATCGGATTGATAAAAATTTCTTACAAAATTTGGGTATAAATACCGAATCAATTGATCCAAGAAAAATCAAAATTTATGGTCATGGTGGTGAAATGTTGACCATGCAGAACAATGAAGATTTTATGATTG
Source organism: uncultured Bacteroidota bacterium (assembly GCA_902626585.1). Classification (GTDB taxonomy): domain Bacteria; phylum Bacteroidota; class Bacteroidia; order Flavobacteriales; family Flavobacteriaceae; genus MED-G13. The sequence goes on along the minus strand of CACOGA010000003.1, from coordinate 60,336 downwards.
ACCCCATTGAAAATTCAATCAAAATTATAGGGGAAACTGACGGAAGTTTTGATTCTGATGATTACATTCTTTTTTATGCAAGAGGGCCAAATGGATACAACGCCGAAAACAATACTAATCTCAATTTATATGAAGATAAAATTTCATATTTTTTATCAGTGGGGTCTGAGTACGGCTTGAGGGTTAGTGATTTTGAGGAGCCAGTTGGAGAATCATCTTATTTAATTGATTATTACACAAATTACCAGTTCCATGAAAATGATGATTATAATCTTGCCAAAATTGGTAGGAGATGGTTTGGTGATAGATTTGATTTTGAAAATATGAAAACATTTAGTTTTGATTTTGACAATTTAATCGTTGATCAGCCTGTAAATATCAGAATCAGTGCAGCAGCAACATCTGAAATCACTACAACAATGAATGTAGATTTAAACGGAAATCAATTGGCGACAATGGTTTTTGGTTCAATTGGTGACCCTATCTTGGCAACGGGTGACAGCTATTCATCAAATATTAACTTAAGTTCTTCTCAGGTAAATCTTACTTTAACATACAATAATAATGGTAATCCTGCATCATCTGCCTACCTTGACTACATTTCGATAGAAGCTGTCTCCAGCCTAACCTTTAATGCAGGACAATTAACTTTTTACAACAATGAATTAGATTATGAATCGGAAATTGTTAGTTATCAAATTTCAAACACTAGTAATGTATTAAGTGTATGGGATGTTTCAAATATTTCAGGTATTTCAGAAATTTCAACAAATCAAACAAATAATTTAGAGTTTAAATCAATTTATTCACCCAACAACAGGTTTATAGCATTTGACGGGACGGAATATCATATCCCAACTATAGAGGAAAACTCACAAATTCCAAATCAAAATATTAAAGAAACTATTTTTTTAAATTCTTTAAATGAGATAGAGCCAGTTGACTATATAATTATTGCTAGAACGGATATGTTATTTCAAGCTGAAAGATTGGCAAATATTAACAGAAATGTAAACGGACTAAATGTAAAGGTTGTTGAGTTAGAAAAAATTTATAATGAGTTCAGCTCAGGAAGCCAGGATATATCAGCTATCAGAAACTTTATCAGATATGTTTACACCAATTCTAACAACGATAATTCGTTAAAATATTTGTGTCTTTTTGGAGATGCCTCGTATGATTACAAGGAAAGAATTTCAAATAACACTAACATAATTCCATCCTGGAACTCTCTGAACAGCTTTAGTCTTTCCAGTTCCTATGTTTCCGATGATTTTTATGGTATGATGGATTTGGGAGAGGGGCTAATGGCCAACTTCAATAAACTTGATATCGCGGTTGGGAGAATTTTAGCTGACTCAAATGATAGAGCTAAGGATTTGGTTGATAAAATAGAGGTTTATTACAACCAAAATTCATTTAGTAACTGGAGAAATAAAATTATAGTAGTTTCTGACGACGTTGATGAACCATGGGAAAATATTATTCAATCAACATCAAATGATATTGCTGATTTGATAACCGAAAGCAAGCCTTTTTTTAATGCAAAAAAAATATTATCCGATGCATTCGATCAAGAAACATCATCTGGTGGAGAAAGATATCCAGAAGTAAAAAGTCAAATAATTAATGGAATTAAGCAGGGAGCACTGGTTGTTAACTATTTTGGTCATGGTGGAGAAGATGGTTTGGCAAGAGAAAGGATTTTTGATAAAATCGATGCTGCTGAAATAGTAAACGATAAATTTAATTGTTTTGTTTCTGTCACATGTGAGTTTACAAAGTTTGATAATCCAAATCGTGAAACAGCAGGGGAGTACCTGTACTGGAATAAAAATGGTGGTTCGATTGCTTTGATAACAACAACTCGCCAAATTTTTGTTTCTGTTGGCGTGAACTTTAATTTAACACTTGAAAACTATTTGTTTGCCTTGGGCTCTAATTCTTACACCACAATGGCTGAGGCTTTAAGGTTGACTAAAATTGATCCATCTATATCAAATTCTGATCAAAGAAGGCTTGTTTTTTTTATAGGAGACCCAGCAATGAAATTATCAATACCCGAGCCACAAATAATCATTACAAAGATTAATGATATACCAGTAGATGAATTTGATACAAATATTCGAGGTCTTGATTTAGTAAATATTAAAGGAAATGTGCTAGATTCAGGTGGTCAATTAATTGATAATTTTCAAGGGGAATTAACAGCCACTGTCTATGATAAAGAAATTAATAGGTCTACTCTTGGAAATGATGGAACCACTGATAATTTAGGAACCCCGATTTTACTAGATTTTAAAACTCTTGGAGAAATTCTTTTTAGTGGCAAGTCATCAATAAATAACGGTGAGTTTAATTTTAATTTTGTTGTTCCAAAGGATGTTGGAATGCAAATAGATTTTGGGAAATTTAGTTTTTATGCCAAAGATAATAATAGCTTAAATGATAAAAACGGATATAATCTTTCTGTTTTAATTGGAGGGATTAATGAAAATGCTGAGGAGGATAATGCTGGTCCAGAAATTGAACTTTTTATGAATGATGAATCATTCATTAACGGAGGTATAACAAATGAAAATCCAAATCTAATTGTAAAGTTATTTGACGAAAATGGAATTAACACTTCCAGTGGAGTTGGTCATGATATTATTGCGACTATTGATTCTAATCAAGAGGACTCCTATATTTTGAATGAGTATTATCAAGCGAATATTGATGATTATCAAAATGGCACTATAAATTTTCCTCTAAGGGATATAAGCCCAGGAAGTCATACTTTGACACTAAAGGCTTGGGATGTTTATAACAATTCATCTGAATCAGAAATTGAATTTACAGTTTTTGATGAGGATCAAGATTTAGTCATTGAAAATGTTCTAAATTATCCAAACCCATTTATAAATTATACAGAATTTTGGTTCAACCACAATAGTTCATCTCCTTTAAACGTTACAATACAAATATTCACAGTTACTGGAAAATTAGTAAAAACAATTGTTGGAACAACCGATTCGTTTGGTAACAACAGCTTTTCAAGAGATTTTCACTGGAATGCCAGAGATGATTTTGGTGATAAACTTGCAAAGGGTGTTTATATTTATAAATTGAATGTAAAATCAGAAACCTTAAATAAAAGTGTTTCAAAAACTGAAAAACTTGTAATTCTTTAAAACAGTATATTTGCAAACTAGTATGAAGATGAAAAAAAATATATTATTAATATTAGCCTTAGTTGCTTTCGAAATTAATTCTCAAACATCCACTGAAATTATTCCGAACCCCAATGATAGCAGGGTGATTACAACTGGTGTTCCTTTTTTATTAATTGCATCTGATGCTAGAGCCGCAAGTATGGGTGATATGGGCGTAGCAACATCAGTTGACACTTACTCACAGTTTTGGAATCCTTCAAAATATGTATTTTCAGAAACAAGGTCAGGATTTGGTCTCAGCTACACACCATATTTGAGTAAGCTTGTAAATGATATATCACTTGGAAATCTAACCTATTTTAACCGAATTAATGAAAGAAGTGCTTTTGCGGTGAGTTTACGTTACTTTTCACTTGGTGAAATAGAAATTATTCAGGATGAATTTTCACAAGCTCTTATTGAGAAGCCAAATGAGATGACTATGGATATTTCATACTCCTTGAGATTGGCTGATCAATTTTCAATGGGTGTTGCACTTAGATACCTGAGATCTGATCTGAGAATTCAAGCTGTTGACGAAACTGCTAAAGCTGCTAGTTCATATGCGGTAGATATATCGGCTTTTTATCAAGGGGAAGAGCAAAATTATGGTGATGTTGACGGAAGATGGAGAGCTGGTATGATTATTCAGAATCTTGGTCCAAAAATTAAGTACGATGAATCTGGCTCAGAAACCTTTTTACCCACCAATCTTAAATTCGGCGCCGGCTTTGATTTTCTTCTCGATCAGTACAACAAAGTTTCTGTTACAGCGGAGGCAACTAAATTATTGGTTCCAACCCCACCTATATATGGTACATTTATCGATTACAATGACAATAATGAAAATGGAATATTTGATGATGGTGACGAACAAATAGGAAGTTCTTATACGGGTATAATTGACGGTCAGTCAACTGATGTTGATTTCCTTTCTGGTGTGTTTCAATCATTCTCAGATGCTCCGGGTGGTTTCAGCGAGGAATTGAAGGAATTTACTTGGGCAATTGGGGCTGAATATGTTTATGATGATTCTTTTGCCCTGAGAGCTGGTTATTTTAACGAAAGTGAAGAAAAAGGGGCAAGAAAGTTTTTAGCTCTGGGTGCAGGTTTTAAATTTTCTGGAACTAGGGTGGATCTATCTTATCTTTTTTCGGCATCTAGAGTTCCAAGTCCACTTGAAAATACACTTAGATTTTCCTTGACGTTTGACTTTGGTTCTAATAGCTACTTAGAATACTAGTTTTTCTCTTAAAAATATATTATTTTGCCTTTTGCAATAGACATAGTATGTCTTATTTTTGTGGATTCAATCTTAGCCTATGAAAAAAATCACTAAAGACACATATTTATCCTGGTATGAGGATATGTTATTTTGGAGAAAGTTTGAGGATAAACTTGCCGCTGTTTATATCCAGCAAAAAGTCAGAGGTTTTTTGCATTTATACAACGGTCAGGAGGCTGTACTTGCAGGTTCATTACACGCAATGGATCTTTCCAAGGATAAGATGATTACAGCTTACAGAAATCATGTTCAGCCGATTGGTATGGGTGTTGACCCAAAGAAAGTTATGGCTGAGCTTTATGGCAAAGCCACTGGAACTTCACAAGGGCTTGGAGGTTCAATGCATATTTTTTCGAAAGAACATAGATTTTACGGAGGGCATGGAATAGTTGGAGGACAAATTCCCTTAGGAGCTGGAATTGCATTTGGCGACAAATATCATGGAAGTGATGCTGCTACACTTTGTTATTTTGGGGATGGAGCCGCAAGACAAGGTTCATTGCATGAAACATTTAACCTGGCAATGCTTTGGAAGCTTCCTGTAGTATTTATCTGTGAGAATAACGGATATGCCATGGGTACATCTGTTGAAAGAACCTCTAATACTACAGATATTTGGAAACTAGGTTTAGGCTATGAAATGCCCTGTGGGCCTGTCGATGGTATGGATCCGGTCAAGGTTGCAAAAGCTGTTGATGAAGCTATTGTAAGGGCAAGAAATGGTGATGGTCCAACTTTTTTAGAAATGAAGACCTACAGGTATAGAGGTCACTCTATGAGTGATGCCCAGCACTACAGAACAAAGGATGAGGTTGCAGAGTATAAGAAGATTGATCCAATCACAAAGGTCAAGGAGATAATTCTCAAAAAGAAATATGCTACCCAAAAACAAATTGATGAGATAGACTCAAGAGTTAAAGGTTTGGTTCGAGAATGTGAAAAATTTGCCGAAGAATCCTCTTATCCGGAAAAGAATGTAATGTATGACTCTGTTTACGAACAAGACAATTATCCATTTTTAAAACATAAAATTTAATATGGCTGAATTGATTAAAATGCCCCGATTAAGTGATACCATGGAGGAGGGAACTGTTGCTACCTGGTTTAAGAAGGTAGGTGATAAAGTTCAGGAAGGGGAGATTTTAGCTGAAATTGAAACCGACAAGGCAACAATGGAATTCGAGTCATTTTATGAAGGTACCCTTTTATACATTGGTATCAAGGAAAACGAGACAGCTAAGGTTGATGAACCTCTCGCCATAATTGGTAGTCCTGGTGATGATATTGATTCTATTTTAGGAAATCAAACAGTAAAATCGCAAAAATTAGATGAGGTTGATAATTCTGAGTTAATAAAAGAAGAACCTTCAGAAAATTCTGTAACAAAAGATGAAAATCTAATCAATGATGATGTTCATGTAATTTCAATGCCCCGATTAAGTGATACAATGGAAGAGGGTACTGTTGCTTCCTGGTTTAAAAAGGTTGGAGATGATGTTGAGGAAGGTGAAATATTAGCTGAGATCGAAACAGACAAAGCTACTATGGAATTTGAGTCCTTTTACTCTGGTACACTTCTTCACATCGGTCTTTCTGAGGGTGATTCAGCTAAAGTTGATTCGCTATTAGCGATAATAGGTCGGAGAGGTACCGATATTTCACAACATTTAAGCGGTAATTTTGATAAAATAAAGGTTGATGACAATCAAAAATCAGATATCATTTCAGATGAAAATCCCGAAATTAAAGAAGTTGCAGTGAAAGAGGTCTCTTCTAAAATTTCAGAAAACCCAGTTTCTGACAGAATTTTTATTTCTCCATTAGCCAAGAAATTAGCCAAGGATAAAAATATTGATATTTCATCCATTAAAGGCACAGGCGAAAATGGTAGAATAATTAAATCTGATATTGAAAACTACAAAGAGCCTGCTGTTCAAGCAGCTACCCAAACAACTTTAGCTACTGAGGATGTTCATGATTTCAAAGAGGTTGGTCATTCTCAGATGAGAAAGGTTATTGCTAAAAGACTAGCTGAGTCAAAATTTTCAGCACCGCATTATTATTTAAATGTTGAGTTAGATATGTCAGAAACTATTGCATTTAGAAAACAATGTAATACCATTCCTGATACGAAAATCTCATTCAATGATATTATTATAAAAGCTTGTGCTGTTGCATTAAGAAGCAACCCAAGTGTAAATTCGCAATGGTTCGACGATAGGATTAGGTATAATAATTTTGTTAATATAGGAGTGGCTGTAGGAGTTGATGATGGTTTAATTGTACCTGTTTTAAAAAATGCTGACAAAATGAGTATTGCAGAAATTAGTAGTTCAGTAAAAGAGTTGGCAGGATTAGGCCGAGATAAGAAATTAACACCCGAAATGATGCAGGGAAGTACATTTACCATTTCAAATTTAGGAATGTTTGGAATTGAAAGCTTTACATCAATTATCAATCCTCCAAATTCCGTGATTCTTTCTGTTGGTGCAATTGTCCAGAAACCCGTTGTAAAAGAAGGTGAGATTGTTGTAGGTAATACTATGAAATTAACTTTAGCATGTGATCACAGAGTGGTTGATGGATTAACTGGATCAAAGTTTTTACAAGCATTAAAGCCTCTAATTGAGAATCCTTTATCAATGCTTATTTAATTATATCAAAATGTCGAAGAATATTATAATTACTGGTACAAGTTCGGGGATTGGATTTGAGCTTGTAAAGATTTTTGCACAAGAAAAGAATAGAGTGTTGGCTCTTTCTAGAGACAACTCAAAATTAAGAGGTTTAAATTTAGATGGTGTTGATGCTATAGATTTCGATATAAATAATCCTGATGAAAAAAAGCTAACTAAATTTATAGGTTCTTTTCAAGGAATTGACGTGTTAATAAATAATGCTGGCTACTTAGTTAACAAGCCCTTTGAAGAAACCACCCTTTCAGATTTTAAAAATACTTATTTAACTAATGTCTTTTCTGTTGCTATGCTAATCAAAAGTACGATTAGTCATATGCGTGAAGGTTCTAATGTAGTAAATATTAGTTCAATTGGTGGTGTACAGGGTAGTGTAAAATTTCCTGGCCTTTCTGCATACAGTTCTAGCAAGGGAGCTCTTAATATTTTAACCGAAATGTTAGCAGAAGAGTACAAAGACAAAAAGATACATTTTAACTCATTGGCACTTGGTTCTGTTCAAACAAAAATGCTAGAAAAAGCTTTTCCTGGATTCCAGGCTTCTACATCCGCTAAAGATATGGCAAAATTCATATGTAATTTTGCAACTGAGGGATATAAATTAATTAACGGAAAAGTTATATCTATATCTTCAACAACTCCTTAGATGCATAAAATTTTTGAAAAGATTCCATTGGCATCAGTCGACTACGTAAAAAGTCTGATTAACTCTGAAAATATTGTAATAAAGCTAAAAAAAACTAGAAAAACCAAGCATGGCGATTTTTCTGTAAACAAAAATGGATTAAGATTAATTACCATTAATGAAAGCCTAAATAAATATAGATTTTTAATCACTTTAATTCACGAAATATCTCACTATTTCACATTTAAAAACTATGGAATATACATTAAGCCTCATGGTGTAGAGTGGAAAAAAACGTTTAGGAATTTATTGCTTCCTGTAATAAACAGTGATGTTTTTCCAGATGATGTTTTGAAAACACTAGCTGCTTATACAAAAAATCCAAAAGCATCAACTGATACTGATTTAAATCTATCTTTAACTTTAAATAAATATAATAATAATCAATCTGAATATATATCAAGCCTATCAAACGGAACTGTTTTTAAAGCCTCAAACGATAGATCCTATATAATGATTAAGAAGTTGAGAAAAAGATATGAGTGTATGGATGTATTAACAAAAAAATTATATTTGTTTAGTCCTAATGTAAGCATAAGGCAAATCATTAATGAGTAGTAAAAATAAAATTAGAGTTGCAGTAAGTGGTTATTTTGATCCCATTCATGTTGGTCATTTAGAGTATCTAAGAATGGCAAAAGAATTGGGTGATTCTCTGGTTGTAATCGTTAATAATAATTATCAGTGTAAACTAAAAAAGGGAAAGCATTTCATGGACGAGAATGATAGAATAGAAATAGTTAAAGCATTGAGATTTGTTGATGAGGTGTTTTTATCCGTTGATCAAGATAGAACTGTTTGTAAATCTCTTGAAAAAGTTAAGCCTGATATTTTTGCAAATGGAGGGGATAGGGCAACTAGTGAAGTTCCAGAAACCCCGATATGCAAAAAATTCAATATAAAAATGATAGATGGTCTAGGGGAAAAGATTAGAAGTTCATCATCTCTTACAGGATTAAATGAAATCGACTGATTTATTGTTCTAAATACATTTTTCTCACTTTCTTATACAAATTAGATGAATAAACAAAGTCAGTAACTGCTTTATTGTTCGTCTTAAAAATATTATTTTTATTACCGTCCCATTCAAGCACTCCGTTTTTCAGAAATATAATTTTTTCTCCAATTTCCATTACAGAGTTCATGTCATGGGAGTTTATTATTGTAGTTATATTCAATTCCTCTGTAATTTCCTTTATCAAGTTGTCTATGACAATAGCAGTTTTTGGATCCAGCCCAGAGTTTGGTTCATCACAGAATAAATAATTGGGGCTATTTACTATAGCTCTTGCGATTGCAACTCTTTTTTGCATTCCACCTGATGCTTCACTTGGCATTTTTTTATTAGTGTTTTCCAATTCGACTCTCTTAAGTACTTGATTAACTCTATCCAGCATTTCATCATGAGGCATATTTTTGAACATCCTAAGAGGAAACATTACATTTTCTTCAATGGTCATCGAATCGAATAGGGCGCTTCCTTGAAAAACAGTACCTATGCTGGATTTTAAATCCATTTTTTGATTTTCATTCATCTCTTCAATATTATCACTGCTAAAAATAATTTGGCCTTCATCATGTTTGTGTAAGCCAAGTAGACACTTCAAAAAAACTGTTTTTCCAGAGCCAGTTTGTCCAATAATTAGGCTTGTTTTACCTTTTTCGAACTCACATGAAATTCCTTTTAGAATTGGTTTATTGTCAAATGACTTTTTTAGGTTTTTAACTTTTATCATTATCCAAGTAACATTTGAGTTATTATAAAATTAAATACAACAATAGAAACGCTTGTCCAAATAAATGATTTGGTACTTGCTTTACCAACTTCTAGAGCGCCTCCTTTCATGTAATAACCATGAAATGATGGAACTGTTGCTAAAATAAAAGCAAAAACAAAACTTTTAATGAACGCATATGTCATATGAAATGGAATGAAATCAGTCTGGATACCCTCGATAAATGCACTCATTGTGCTATACCCACCATATACACAGGCGACCATACCACCTAACATCCCCAAAAACATTGCAATTGAAATTAAAAATGGATAAAGAAGTAGAGCAACAACTTTTGGAAAAACCAGGTAATTAATTGAATTTATACCCATAACTTCCAGGGCATCGATCTGCTCTGTAACCCTCATTGAACCAATACTAGAGGTTATGAATGAACCTACTTTCCCTGCCATGATGATAGAAATAATTGTTGGTGCAAATTCAAGAATTATAGTTTCTCTCGTCGCATATCCAACCAAGTAGTCGGGATAGAAAGAACCGGTAGTACTAAGTGCAAGTTGTATAGTTATTACACCCCCAATAAAAAATGAAACAAATGAAATAATACCCAGTGAGTTTACAACTGTATCTTCAGTGTCTTTTAAAATTAAATCTTTCATAACCCTCCATTTCGTAGGTTTTTGAAACATTTTTTGTAGCATTAAAATATATAGGCCAATATTATATAAAAAGGTCATTAAGTAATTAGTAATTGTTAAATTTAATTTACAAAATTTAATACTAAAGTCGATAGGTATTAGTTATTTTTGCTAATTATTAAACGGTATGAGGTATTTACTAATATTTTATTTTTTATTCTCTTTTTCAATTAAAGCTAATCAAATTGAAAAAGAAAAGCCAAAATTGGTTGTTGCCATTGTTGTTGATCAGATGCGCTACGATTTTTTAGAAAATTTATCAAATAGATTTTCCAAAAATGGTTTTAACAGATTAATAAGAGATGGATATAATTGTAAAAATAATTTTTTCAATTACGTACCAACAGTAACTGGCCCAGGACATTCTTCGATATCTACTGGTTCAACTCCAATGACTCACGGAATTGTAGGAAATAATTGGTATGACAGAGAAAAAAACAAATCAGTTTATTGCACCGATGACCCCAAATACGATAATATTGGAGGTGATGATTATTCAGGAAATAAATCTCCAAATAACTTACTAGTTGAGACATTTGCTGACATTAACAAATTAAATAATGATCAGGCAAAAACAATTTCTATTGCCATAAAAGATAGAGGGTCAATATTAATGGGTGGTAAAGATGCGGATGCAGCCTACTGGTATTATGGAAAAGAGAGAGCACAATGGATAACTAGCACATATTACATGAGTGAATTACCTCATTGGGTCGAGGCATTTAATTCTGAGAATAATTTGGAAAAATATCTTGAGGAATGGGTTACCTTAGAAGATATATCCACTTATGATAACCACGAAATTGATAATAACAGCTTTGAAAAGTTATTTAAAGGAAAAGACAATTCAGCATTTCCGTATGACACAAAATCATTGATGAAGCATAATGACTGCTTTGATATGATTAAAGAAACTCCTTATGGAAATCAAATGACTACTGATTTTGCGATTGAGGCAATAATAAACGAAGGGCTGGGAAAAAGAGATGTAACTGATGTTATAACTATAGGTTATTCCTCTACTGATTATGTTGGTCATAATTTTGGGGTTGCATCAGTTGAAACACAAGACGTATATATGCGTTTAGACAAAGAAATTGAAAAACTTCTTAATTTTTTGGATTATGAAGTTGGTGAAAATAAGTATACATTATTTTTAACAGGTGATCACGGCGTTCTAGAGATACCTGCATTTTTGTCAAGTAACGGAGTAGATGCATTGGCTGTGAGTGAAAATGATTTAATTAATCAAGTTTTGAAACAATTAGATGATTATTTTGGGGTTGAGGTGAAAAATTTAATTAATGATGTAGACAATAATCAAATATATTTGAATGATGATTCAATCAATAAATTAGGCTTGAATAAAAAAAGCATTATTTACGAACTTATAAAAATCTTGGAATCATTTGATTTTATTTCAAATGCATATTCTGCTAATTTTATTTTAAAGTCAAAAAATTTAGACGGGTATGAAAGGCTAATTCAAAATGGTTTCCACCCTGAAAGAAGTGGAGATTTGGCAATTATTTTAAAGCAAAATGTAATTTTTTATGATGGTAAAGGTACAACGCATGGTTCTGGCTATAATTACGACACACATGTCCCTCTTATTTTTTATGGTAATGGAATTAAGCATGGCGAAACGATGAGGATTACAGAAATTCCAGATATTGCACCTACTATTTCAAAATTACTTGGGCAAAAAATGAAAAACTCGACGGGAGAGTCTTTAGATTTTATTTTTGAATAACATCACTGTTAAGTTTTGTTATGTGATATAATATGTTCTCTTTTCCGATGTGTTTGGTGCTTGAGGTCAGAAATATTTCAGGAAGAAACTCCCAATTATCAAGAATTATTTTCTTGTAATTATTTACCTTGTTTTCAACACCATCTTTTGGGTTGCCATCCTGTTTTAATTTATCGATTTTAGTAAAAACAATAGAGAAAGCAATATTGTTTAATGTCAACCATCTCATAAATTCAATATCGATCTTTTGTGCCTCGTGTCTTACATCAACTAAAATGAAAGCAGAAATTAGTTGGTTTCTATTTAAAAAATAATCTGTTATTAGTTTTTGAAAAATTTTCTTTTCTGCTTTTGAAGCTTTAGCATATCCATAGCCAGGAAGATCTACAAGGTGCCAAGATGAATCGATTAAGAAGTGATTAATTAATCTTGTTTTTCCTGGTTTTGAAGAAGTTTTAGCCAGTTTTTTATTATTGGTCAACATATTAATCAATGATGACTTACCTACATTACTTCTGCCAATAAATGCATATTCTGGTAAATTACTTTTTGGGCAATCTTTTGCATTTTGATTGCTTATGACAAATTTCGCACTTTTGATATTCATTATTTTGTGACAATTTTTGAGGAAAGCCAATCTATAAGTAATGCATTAAATTGATCCGGGTGCTCCATCATTGGTGCATGGCCACATTTGTCAATCCAAAAAAGATCTGAGTCGGGAAGCAGTTTATGAAATTCGTCAGCAACTTCAGGCGGTGTTACATTATCATTTTTCCCCCAAATAATACATGTCGGAAGCTTCATTTTAGGTAAATCATCAGCCATATTATGTCTAATTGCACTTTTAGCCATTGCTAATATTTTAATTAATTTATTCCTGTCATTAACAGTCTCAAAAACTTCGTCAACAAGTTCTTTGGTTGCAGTTTTTGGACTGTAAAATACTTCCTCAACTTTTTTCTTAATCACATTATAATCACCTCTTTTAGTGTATCCGCTTCCCATACCTTTTTCATAAAGCCCTGAGCTACCCGTTAAAATTAATCCCTTCGCTTTATTAAAAAGCTTGGTGTAATAAAGCCCAATATGACCACCTAAAGAATTACCCATTAAAACAAATTCTTTAAGTTTTTTATGCATTATAAACCTGTCTAAAAACTTTGCTAATTCTTTTACGGAGGTCTTAAGAATGGGTAAATCGTAAATCGGTAGTACAGGCATTATAACTTTAAAATCCCTTTGTTTAAAAAAATCTGTAACGTGATTAAAATTACTTAGGTTGCCCATTAGTCCGTGAAGAATAATAATTGGGAAGCCTTCACCTTCTTCAATGTATTTATAGCCGCTTTCTTCTATAAGATTGAAATCCATATCCAGATTTTAAATCAAAATTAATCAAATTTATTCAGAAACACCCAATTAAGTCCATTGATTAACAATTAATGAACAATAAGTGTTGATTAATTATAGCCTATTTATAACCACTTGAATATCAAATACTTAAATACTTATTTACCGGTTTTTAAAACTTAAAAATTGCTTAATCTTTAATTTTATTAACAATGTGGTAAAATGTGGTAAAATGTGGTAATTTTTTTATTAAATTTGAGATTACATAACTGAGAAGGATTTTGAATTATTTAATTGGAACATACGAGTGTAAAATAGATGTTAAAGGAAGGCTTTTAATTCCCTCTGCATTTAAGAAACAGCTTGCGCCTGTTATTCCAAAAGGTTTTGTTTTAAAAAGAGCCGTATTTCAAAATTGTTTAGAGTTGTATCCTTTGGAACAATGGGAAGAGTTAATAAAAAAGGTTAATTCTCTCAATAGGTTTAAGAAGAAGAACAATGATTTTATAAGAAGATTTACCGCAGGTGTAAAATTTATTGAACTAGACGGTAACGGAAGGTTATTAATCCCTAGAGATTTGATAGAGTTTTCAAATATTAAAAGACAGGTTACTCTCTCTACTTCTGTTAACATAATCGAAATATGGGATAAATCAAGTTATGAAAAAGCAATTGCAGATTCTAGAGATGGTTTTGCTCAGCTAGCTGAAGAAGTAATGGGTGGCGATGAAGAGTGATTATCATTTACCTGTATTGCTAAAAGAGTCGATTAATGGTTTAAAAATAGATGATGAAGGAATATATGTTGATGCAACTTTTGGAGGAGGAGGTCATAGTTTAGAAATATTAAGGAGTCTGTCCAAAAAAGGTAGATTAGTTTCTTTTGATCAAGATCCGGATTCGTTAAGTAATTCTTATGATGAAAGTAATTTTTATTTCGTTAATGAAAATTTTAAACACATGAAAAGGTTTTTAAAAAATTTAGGTTTTTCAAAAGTTAATGGAATCTTAGCTGACCTTGGAATTTCTTCTTTTCAAATAAATACTCCTTCTAGAGGATTTTCTTACCGGTACGATGCAGCTCTCGATATGAGGATGAATAAAAATAACTCACTTGATGCGATGGAAGTTATAAACAGTTATAGCCATGAAAATCTAAGTAAAATTTTATTTGAATACGCTGACATAAAAAACTCAAAAAAAATATCAGAAGAAATTATCAAAGCTAGAACGGCAAATAAAATAAATACAACATTTGATTTTAATAAAATACTCAAGCCACTTTACCCTGAGAGGTATTTAAATAAAAATCTTTCTAAAATTTATCAAGCCATTAGAATTGAGGTTAATAAAGAATTAGATGCGTTAAAGTCATTTTTAGAGCAGACAAGCGAATTGTTATTACCCGGTGGTAGATTATGCGTTATTTCTTATCACTCACTAGAAGACAGAATGGTAAAAAGATATATCACCAACGGAAATTTTTCGACTATTGCTGATAAAGACATTTACGGAAACTTTTCGGTACCCTTTAAAAAAATTGGAAAGATGATTCAGCCATCAGCTATAGAGCAAAAAGAAAATATAAGGTCTAGAAGTGCAAAACTGAGAATAGCCGAGAAAATTTAATTGAATGAAGAATAAGTTATTTAGTATTATTAGAGGATCTTTTTTAGTTGATGAAAAATCAACTTCAAATTGGATTTATATTTTCCTTTTTCTGATTCTTTCCTTGGTTATGATATCATCCTCCCATTCTGTAGACAAAAAGGTCTATAAAATAGCTTCATTAAATGAAGAAATTAAATCTCTGAGATCTGAATTCGTGGACACAAGAACAAGATTGATGACTTATAAAATGGAATCGTCTGTAAAAAATAGATTATTCCAGCAGGGAATAAAATCCTCAAAAACACCTCCAGTTAAAATCGTGATAAATGTCAATAACTAAGAAAAAAATAACGAACAGACTTTATGTTATCAGCTTGCTGCTGATTGTTATTATTTTTTCTATTGTTTTTAAAATTATTGACTTACAGTTTTTTAAAGGTGACTATTACATTGATATTTCTGAAAAAAGAGAATTTAAAAATATAGAAATCCCTGCGAACAGAGGAAATATTTATTCTGATTCTGGAAAACTTCTGGCAAGCTCAGTGCCTAAATATGATATTAGATTTGATGCCCTAGCGCCAAGCGATTCGAACTTTAATAAATATATCGATGAATTAGCATTAGAACTCGCCTCATATTTTGGAGAATCATCAGAGATGTATTCTAACAAACTAAGGCAAGCAAGAAAAGATAAAAACAGATACTTATTAATTGCCAGAAATTTGGGTTATCTAGATTTTAAGAAATTTAAAAATTTCCCATTATTTAAGCTTGGTGGATTCAGGGGTGGATTTATAACTGAGCAATATACCAAAAGAGATTATCCAATCGGGGGTATAGCTCAAAGAACTGTAGGTTATGAAAGGTATGATGATTTTGGAAATGCTATGAGACCAGGGCTAGATGGTGCATTTGGGCCAAAATATCTAAAAGGTGAAAACGGAATTAGGTTCTCTCAGAAAATAGGACTTGGTCAGTGGAAACCCGTTTTAGACTATAATGAAAAAGAACCAAGAGATGGTTACGATTTACACACTACACTAAATATAGAAATTCAAGATTTAGCTCATCATGCATTATTACGTCAATTAGAATTTTATGAAGCAGAACACGGTAGTGTAGTGGTTATGGAAACTAAAACTGGCGAAATTAAAGCAATTTCAAATTTAGGAAGAACCTCAGAAGGTACATATTATGAAAAGTTGAATTATGCAGTTGGTGAATCTCATGAGCCCGGATCAACATTCAAGCTTATGGCAATGGTTAGAGCTCTTGAAGATAAGGTAATTGACACCTCGGATATTGTTGATACCAAAAACGGAATATTAAGTTTTTATGGGAGGAAGGTTAGAGATTCTAAAAAAGGTGGTTACGGAAAAATATCAGCCGCAAGAGCATTTGAAGTCTCCTCAAATACCGCCATAGTCCAAATCATTAATGATAACTATAATGAAAAGCCTGAAAAATTTGTGAATGGTTTATTTGATATGAAAATCAATGAACCCCTTGGTCTTCCAATACTTGGAGAAGGTCAACCAATATTTACACATCCCAGTGATAAACTTAATTGGGATGGACTTGACCTGCCATGGATGGCTTTCGGATATGGAGTATCATTGACCCCTTTACAAACCCTTACTTTTTATAATGCAATTGCCAATGATGGGGTTATGGTTAAGCCAAGATTCATAAAAGAAGTAAAGCAATTTGACCGAGTAGTTGAAAAATTTGATACTGAAATTATATCGAATTCAATTTGCAGTAAAGAAACCATTGACAAGGTTAAAAATATGATGAAAAATGTTGTAGAAAAAGAACATGGCACTGCACATAATATTTATTCTGAAGATTTTTCAATGGCAGGAAAAACTGGTACTTGTCAAACTGAATATTGGAAGTCAGCAGGCTTATATATTTCATCATTTGCCGGTTACTTTCCAGCCGAAAATCCTAAATATTCATGTATTGTCGTAATTCACAAACCAGATAAGAAAAAAGGCTATTACGGAAATATAGTTGCGGCTCCTGTCTTTAAAGAAATTGCACAAAAGATATATTCAAATATTCCAGAAATAGAAAGCTATGATGAAATAAAATTTGAGTCTATTGAAGCAACTAGTAATCATGAATTTATTTCAAAGCTAGATAATATGATAATGCCTGATATTTCTAAATATGAGTTAATGGATATCATTCCGATGATTGAAAACAACGGATTTAAGTTATCAATTGAGGGAAATGGAAATACAGTTAAACAGATAACAAAGTCAGGAACAAGATTAAAAAAGGGTCAAACAATAAAAATAAATTTGATTTGAAGCCGATAAGGGAAATATTATATAAAGTTGAAATTAATTCTGTGATAGGAAATACATCCCTAATCATAAATAGAGTTGAATTTGATTCAAGATTAATAAACGAAGGAGATATGTATGTTGCGATAAAAGGAGTTAATGTTGACGGTCATGATTTTATTACACAGGCAATCCAAAATGGTGCAAATTGTATTATCTGCGAAAAAATACCAGAAGAAAAAGTTGATGATATAGTATATGTTAACGTTTCTTCATCCAGAAGTGCCCTTGCTTTAATATCATCTAATTTTTATGATAATCCTTCTTCAAGATTGAATTTGATTGGCGTAACAGGTACAAACGGGAAAACGACTATCACAACTTTACTATTCAACTTATATATGACTTTGGGCGTTAAGTCAGGTTTAATTTCAACAGTGAAGATTTCATATGATGATAAAACTTTTGAAGCCAGTCAGACTACGCCTGATTCACTTTCAATAAATCGCTACTTGTCTGAAATGGTAAAATCAGATGTGCGCTATTGTTTTATGGAGGTTAGTTCGCATGGGATTGATCAATGTAGAATTGAAGGACTGGTTTTTAAGGGTGGAGTTTTTACAAATTTAACCCATGATCACTTAGATTACCACGAAAGTTTTGAGAATTATAGAGATACAAAAAAACAATTTTTTGACTCCCTCAGTTCAGATTCATTTGCTTTGACCAATAGTGATGATAGAAATGGGTTGATAATGACTCAAAATACTCTGGCAGACACATACACATACTCTTTAAATTCCATTTCAGATTTCAAAGCAAAAATTTTAGAATCTTCCTTTGATGGAATGTTGTTAAAAACTGATAACTCGGAATTTTGGTCAAAGCTAGTTGGAAGGTTTAACGCATACAATATTTTATCCGTTTACGCAATTGCTTCAATTTTAGGAATACCAAAAGATGAGTTACTCAAGGCCTTAAGTTCATTAGATGCTGTTTCAGGAAGATTTCAATTTTATAAGAAAAACAAAATAACAGCAATTGTTGATTATGCTCATACTCCAGATGCACTTAAAAATATCTTGAAATCTATAAATGAAATCAAGAATACTAAAAATAATTTAATAACAGTTGTTGGTTGTGGAGGTAATAGGGATAAAACCAAAAGACCTGTGATGGGAGATATTGCTAGCAATCTTAGTTCTAAGGTAATTTTTACTAGTGACAATCCAAGGTATGAGGATCCTGACTCAATAATTGAAGAGATGTTAAAAGGTGTAAAGTCTACCAATACTAACAAGACTATTTCAATAACAAATAGAAAGGAAGCTATAAAAACTGCATGTCAATTTGCTCAGTCTGATGATATTATTCTTGTAGCTGGAAAAGGTCATGAATCATATCAAGAGGTTAAAGGAGTTAAAAGCGATTTTGATGACTTTAAGATTATTAAAGAATTATTAAACCAAAAAATTTAATTTATGCTCTACTACTTTTTCGAATTTCTAGAAAATCAATATCAAATCCCAGGCGCATCATTATTCACATATATTTCATTTAGAGCTGCAGCTGCAATTATTACTTCATTACTTATTTCAACAATTTTTGGTAAAAGAATAATTGATTTTCTAAGAAAAAAACAAATTGGTGAATCAATTAGAGATCTTGGCTTAGATGGTCAAATTGAAAAAAATGGTACTCCTACAATGGGAGGATTGATAATCATTATCTCAACTATTATTCCAGTATTCCTTTTTGCTAATCTCAAGAATATATATATCATTTTATTAATTGTGACTTTGGTGTGGATGGGAATCATAGGTTTTGTTGATGATTATATTAAACTTTACAAAAAAGACAAAGATGGTTTAAGAGGTAAGTATAAAATTATTGGTCAAATAATTTTAGGTTTGTTCGTTGGTTTTACTTTGTTTTTTCATCCCGAGGTTACAGTCAAAGATCAGAGCCCGTTTGGGGTCGAATTACAGTCAGCGGATAATTTGACTGAATATAAATCCACAGAGACTACAATTCCTTTTGTTAAGGACAATGTTTTTAATTATTCAGATTTAATAACATGGATTGATCCAGGTTTGGAATCATATACATGGATTGTGTTTATATTTTTTGTTGTACTAATTATTGCAGCTGTTTCAAATGGAGCCAACTTAACTGACGGTTTAGACGGGCTCGCAGCCGGTTCATCTGCAATAATTATTCTAACACTGGGTGTATTTACATGGGTTTCAGGAAATATTATTTTTTCAGATTATTTAAATATAATGTATATCCCCAGAGTTGGTGAGATAACAATATTTATTGGTGCATTTGTTGGTGCTTTAGTAGGGTTCCTATGGTATAATACTTATCCAGCTCAAGTTTTTATGGGTGATACCGGAAGTTTAACAATTGGAGGGATAATAGCAGTTATATCAATCGCTGTTAGAAAGGAATGGTTAATTCCTTTAATCTGTGGAATTTTTCTTGTAGAAAACATCTCTGTTATCATCCAGGTTTTTTATTTCAAGTATACCAGAAAAAAATTTGGTGTAGGAAAAAGAATTTTTTTAATGTCCCCGCTACACCATCATTTTCAAAAAAAGGGATATCACGAAAGTAAAATAGTAACAAGGTTTTGGATTGTAGGAATTGCTCTAGCAATTCTATCAATCATAACTCTTAAAATTAGATAATTGAATAATATTATAATACTTGGAGCAGGAGAAAGTGGATTAGGTAGCGCATTGCTGGCTAAGAGAAATAAATATGATGTATTTGTTTCTGACACCTCAAAAATTCCCGATCGGGTAAAAAATAAGTTAGTTCAGGCAGGTATTGATTTTGAGCAAAATTCACATCAAAAAGCCATGACTTTAAAACCTGATTTTATAGTAAAAAGCCCAGGAATTTCTGACACAAGTGATGTTGTTGAATTTTTTGTATCCAATTCGGTTAAAATAATTTCTGAAATTGAATTTGCATCACTCCACTGCAATTCGAAGATTATTGGGGTTACAGGAAGTAACGGAAAGACAACAACTACAACATTAGCTTATAAGTTAATTTCAGAGGGTGGGTATAATTGTACAATTTCAGGAAATATTGGTAACAGTTTTTCAAGCGTCTGTGAAAATGATACTGATTTCAGCATTGTAGAAGTAAGTAGTTTTCAATTAGATGGAACAGAAAGTTTTAAGCCACACATTGTAATATTAAATGCAATTACGCCAGATCATCTTGATCGGTATAAAAATTTTGAAGCATATGTTGAATCAAAATTTAAAATAATTAAAAATCAATCTGAGAAGGATTATCTAATATATGACTCCGATTGTGGGATAGTGGATAGCTATGTAAAATCAAATAAAATTAAGTCAAAGTTGCTCCCTTTTTCAATAAAAAAAAAAGTCGAACAAGGAGCTTACTTTTTCAACAACGAAATAAATATTATAACTGATAAAAATAAAATTAATATGCCAACAGAAAACTTTTTAGTCAAAGGAAATCATAACATTAAGAATGCAATGGCTGCTGCAACCGTTGCAAACCTATTGAAGATTAGAAAAGAGACAATCAGAAAAAGTCTTGAACATTTTCAAGGAGTAGAACATCGTTTAGAAAATGTTTTAACCATTAACAAGGTTAAATACATAAACGACTCAAAAGCTACAAATGTAAATGCCACATATTATGCTCTGGAGTCAATGGAAGCACCGACCGTTTGGATTGTTGGAGGTGTAGATAAAGGCAACGATTACTCAGAGTTAAAAAAGGTTGTAGGCAAGAGAGTAAAGGCGATTATTTGTCTTGGCTTAAATAATATGAAAATAATGGACCAATTTGAAAATATGGTTGAATATATAATTGACACAAAATCAATGGACGAAGCGGTTAGTGCAGCTTATAAAATTTCATCATCAGGGGATTGTGTATTACTATCTCCGGCATGTGCAAGTTTTGATCTATTTGATGATTTTGAGGATAGGGGTAGACAATTTAAAGCATCAGTAAGAAAATTATAATGAATAATATTTTTGAAAATATAAAAGGTGATAAAACATTGTGGGCAGTATTAATATTGCTTGCTGGTTTTTCATTCTTACCTGTCTACAGTGCGGCAAGTAATCTTGCATATGTTTCAGCATCAGGAAATACTTTTAATTTTTTATTTAAGCATTTTATTCACTTGTCCCTAGGATTTACCTTCATGTACTTTATGCAAAAGATTCCATATCATTATTTCAGAGGAATATCAATTCTTATGATTCCTGTAGTAATTGTTCTGCTTCTATATACACTTTTTCAACCAAGTATCACAGACTCATTAACTAATACCAATAGATGGATTAAAATCCCTTTTGTAGGATTTACTTTTCAACCATCAACATTAGCAGGCGTCATTTTAATGATTTATGTTGCAAGGTATTTAGCTAAAATCAAAGACATTAAAATCCGTTTTAGTAAGACTATTTTACCGCTTTGGTTTCCAACATTATTGATCTTATTACTAATTCTTCCAGCTAATTTTTCAACTACTGCAATAATATTTTGTATGGTGATTTTATTATGTTTTGTAGGAGGCTATCCGATAAAACACCTACTAGGCATCATTATGTCTGGAATTTTGGTTTTATCAATTTTTATTTTAACCATAAAAGCATATCCTGGAATTTTTCCAAATCGAGTTGATACATGGAAAAGCAGGATTGAAAATTTTGTAAATAAAGAAAATACCACAGAAAACTATCAAATTGAAAAGGCTAAAATAGCAATTGCAACAGGCGGTGTTAGAGGCTTAGGTCCCGGAAAAAGTGTTCAAAAGAATTTCCTGCCACAATCATCATCAGATTTTATTTTTGCAATTATTGTTGAGGAGTATGGCTTAATTGGAGGTTTATCACTTTTATTAGCTTACGCTTTATTTCTTCTCAGGGTGATAATCATTTCAAATAAAGCAGATAGTGTGTTTGGCTCATTGTTAGTAATTGGTCTTGGTATTCCGATAGTTTTTCAAGCACTGATTAACATTGGCGTTTCGGTTGAGTTGTTTCCCATTACTGGTCAGCCACTCCCTTTAATTAGTAGTGGTGGTACATCAATATGGATGACTTGTATTGCAATCGGAATAATACAAAGTGTTAAAAATGGATCTAATCAGAAAATCATCAATTCTAATGAGGATAACCCACTAGAAATATTAAAAGAAACGATTTAAATGGAAACAAAGAGAATAATATTGTCAGGAGGAGGTACAGGGGGGCATATTTACCCTGCTATTTCTATTGCTAATGAAATATTATTCAGAGATAGAAATACGGAAATTTTATTTGTTGGAGCAAAAAATAAAATGGAAATGAGTATAGTGCCAAAGTATGGATTTAGCATATTAGGGTTATGGATTTCAGGAATTAACAGAAATAATTTTTTAAAGAATATTTTAGTTCCTATTAAATTAATCATAAGTATTTTTCAATCATTACTGATAATAAAGAGATTTAGTCCAAATATTGTTATTGGTACTGGAGGTTATGCAAGTGGTCCAATATTATATGTAGCTAATCTTTTAAAAATTCCTACCCTAATTCAAGAACAAAATTCTTATCCTGGAATAACAAACAAATTATTATCAAAGAAAGTTAACACTGTATGCGTAGCATATAATTATTTGGACAAATATTTTCCGAAAGATAAAATTAAACTAACGGGTAACCCTGTTAGATCAAGTATCACTGAAAATTCTAATTATTTTGAAAAGGGAATGGAGTACTTTGGCTTGGATCCCAATAAAAAAACTATGTTGGTAATTGGAGGCAGTTTGGGCTCAAGAGAGATTAATAGAGCTATTTACTCAATTCAAGATTATTTAAAATATATTAATCTTCAAGTGATATGGCAATGTGGTAAGTTATATTTCGAGGAATACAAACAAAAAAACATTCATAGTGAAATCAGATTATATGATTATTTAGATAAAATCGATTTAGCATATTCTGTTTCTGATTTTATTATTTCTAGAGCAGGTGCTAGTTCAGTTTCAGAATTAGCTATTGTTGGAAAACCTGTAATATTCATACCATCGCCAAATGTAGCGGAGAATCACCAACTAAAAAATGCTCAAGCAATAGTTGAAAATGAGGCAGCTTTGCTGGTTGAGGAAAAAAATATTGATGAGTTAAAAAAGACAATTTCAGAATTAAACTCATCATCAGACATGAGAAACAAATTATCAAAGAATATCAAAAAATCTGCATTTAAAAATGCAACAAAAGATATAGTTGATGAAATTAAAATATTAATGAATTGATGGATTTAAGCTCAATAAATAAAGTGTATTTAATCGGAATAGGTGGTATAGGGATGAGTGCATTGGCTAACTATTTCATTCAGAAAAATATACAGGTTTATGGTTATGATAGAGAAGCTTCTATAATAACTGAAAACTTAACAAATTTAGGCTCCAATATTATATATAATTTTAATGATTTCAATATCAATGAATTTAAGAGTGATATAGAAGATACATTAGTAATTTATACTCCTGCAATTTTAAAAGAAAATCCTTTGCTTACAAAATTCAAGCAAAATGAATTTAATGTTTTTAAAAGAGCAGAAGTTTTACAAAAAATATCAGAGAAAAGTAAATGTATAGCTATTGCAGGTACACACGGAAAAACCACAACAGCAGCTATATTGACACACATACTAAAAGTTTCTGACCTAAAATTCAGCGCCTTTGTGGGTGGAATTATGGTTAACTATAATTCTAATTTTCTTTATAATGGTGAAGACTATATACTAGTGGAAGCAGATGAGTTTGATAGATCATTTTTAAAGCTAAATCCAAATTATGCCTGTATTACATCTTTAGATTCTGATCATTTAGACGTTTATGAAGATTCAAATTCACTGATTGAGGCATTTGAACAATTCAAAAACAACATAGTAGATGATGGTTTTTTAATTTCACATGAAGATGTAAAAATTAACTCTAAAAAATATGGAATAATTGAATCCTCTGATTACTTAGCCATAAATATTATAAATAATAAAAGTTTCTCGCAATTTGACCTCTGTTTCAATGGTGGTGTTGTAGAAAATTTAAAAATTCATTTACAAGGTTTACATAATGTAATGAATTCCGTTGCTGCGGTTTCTATCGCAATTGAGTTAGGTATTTCTTATAAAAAAATCTTAGATGCTTTAAAATCATTTAAAGGCATTGAGAGAAGATTTTCATATAAAATTAACAATGAAGCTATAGTTCTTATCGACGATTATGCTCACCATCCTGAAGAAATAAAACAGGTTCATAAAACTTTAAAATTAATTTATCCAAATGATAAATTATTAGTTGTATTCCAGCCTCATTTATATTCTAGAACCAGAGATATGTTAAAAGAGTTTGCCAAAGAACTTTCAAAGTTTGATGCAGTGATTCTATTAGAAATATATGCCGCGAGGGAGAATCCAATCGAAGGAATTAGTTCAGATATTTTGCTTAAAAGAATTCAATCAAAATATAAATTTCTTTCTAAAAAATCTGAATTATCCACCCTAATAAAAGATATTGGTTTTAAAGTAAATATAACCTTAGGTGCTGGAGATATTGCAAATGAAGTTGAACAAATAAAAAGTGAATTAGAATATGCGATTTAATTGGGGCAAAATATTGTTGGTGCTTATTTTGATTTTTTCAATAGGTGTTCTATATGCTTCCAATTTTAAAAATAACAGTAGAATTATCAATAAAATTGATGTGAAAATAATACCAAACTCTTCGTACTTTATCTCAGCTGATTCTGTAAGAAATAGTATAAATAAATACATTTTAATATCCAAAGATTCCATTTCTTTATCTGCAATTGAGCGAGAAATTGATAAAAACACCTATATCGAAAAGTCTCAGGTATACATGAGTATAGGTCAAGAATTAAATGTTGATGTAAAGCAAAAGGAGCCTATTGGAAGAGTAATGACAGCAGATAGTATTTTCTATTTGGATAAGAACTCAAATTTTATGAGTCTTTCAAAATTAAAATCATCAAATGTCCCTGTAATTTTTGGATTTAATGAATACTCTGATTTAAAATATTTAACTGTGATTTCTCTAATGATCAAAAAGGACGAGTTTTTAAATAAAAACATATCTCAGATTTTTATCAAAGATGATAATACAATTGATTTGAAAATCAGGGGAAATAATACAATAGTTGAATTTGGTAATAACAATAGGTTGAAAGATAAAACTCAAAATTTAAAAGCATTTTATAATAGAGCTATTTCAAAAAATGAGATTGACAAATACAAAAAAATAAATCTGCGATTTGAAAATCAGGTTGTGGTGGTAAAAAAATAAAGCAAATGAAAGAAAATATGATTTCAATTGGATTGGATATAGGGACAACAAAGATAGTTGCCATGATTGGTCAAACGAATGAATACAATAAAATGAAAATCTTAGGGGTTGGAAAATCAATCAGCTTAGGGGTTCATAGAGGTGTGGTAAATAATATTACTCAAACAATTCAATCCATTCAACAAGCCGTTTCTGAAGCAGAGGAACTTTCGGGAATCAAAGTAGATGGTGTAACAGTTGGAATTGCTGGACAGCATATAAGGAGCTTGCAGCATAGCGACTATATAACAAGAGAAAATTCAGAGCAGGTTATAGATGAAAATGATATAGAAAAATTAATTAATCAAGTACATAAACTGGTAATGCTTCCGGGGGAGGAAATCATTCATGTTTTACCACAAGAATTTAAGGTCGATGGTCAAGCTGAAATCAAAGAGCCAATTGGAATGTATGGAGGTAGATTGGAGGCTAACTTTCATGTTGTTGTAGGTCAAGTGTCATCCATTAGAAATATCGGTAGGTGCATAAAAAGTGCTGGTTTGGATTTGGACGGAATTACTCTTGAGCCATTAGCATCAGCCAATGCAGTTTTAAGTCATGAGGAAAAAGAAGCTGGAGTGGCTTTGATAGATATAGGTGGGGGTACTACAGATTTAGCAATATTCAAAGATGGAATTATAAGACACACCGCAGTTATTCCATTTGGAGGAAATGTTATTACAGAGGATATAAAAGAGGGTTGCTCGATTATTGAAAAGCAAGCGGAATTATTAAAGGTAAAATTTGGCTCTGCATGGCCGGGAGAAAATAAAGAGAATGAAATAGTTTCTATTCCAGGTTTGAGAGGCAGAGACCCTAAAGAAATCTCCCTAAAAAATCTCTCTAAAATTATTAATGCAAGAACTGTAGAGATTATAGAGCAAGTTTATCTGGAGATTAAGAATTATGGACATGAAGAGCAAAAGAAAAAATTGATTGCAGGAATCGTACTTACCGGTGGAGGAAGTCAACTTAAACATCTAAAACAATTAGTTGAATATGTAACCGGAATGGATACAAGAGTTGGTTATCCAAATGAACATTTGGCAGGCGATACTGATAAAAATGTCACAAGCCCACTATATGCTACAGCCGTGGGATTGGTAATGGATGGTCTTTCAAAAATTGAAAAAAATACTATCGAAATATCTGAATCAGAAAACTTAAATCACGAAGATAGTTTGACTGAAACCAATGATGAGGATGATTCAAAAGAAAAAGAACAAAAACAAGAAAAAACAAAGATTAAAAGAGAGTCTTTTTTAGATAAATTGACAAAGAATCTACAGGACTTTTTAGATAATGCTGAATAATTAAATAAATACTGTACCATGGACGAAAATTTAGATTTAGGAATTAGTTTTGATTTGCCAAAAAATCAATCAAACGTAATTAAAGCCATTGGCGTTGGAGGTGGAGGTAGTAATGCTATCAACCACATGTATCGTCAAGGAATTAAAGGAGTTGATTTCGTTATTTGTAATACCGATGCGCAAGCACTAAACAATAGTGGAGTTCCAAATAAAATACAATTGGGTGTTAACCTGACAGAGGGATTAGGGGCAGGAGCAAATCCTGAAATTGGCGAGAAAGCTGCCCTTGAAAGCGCAGAGGATATAATGGCTATGCTTAATGTGAATACAAAAATGGTATTCATCACCGCTGGAATGGGTGGTGGAACAGGGACTGGTGCTGCCCCAATTATTGCCCAAATGGCAAGAGAAATGAACATATTGACTGTGGGAATTGTTACAACTCCATTTAGTTTTGAAGGGAAATTAAGAAATGATCAGGCTCAATATGGTATTGAAAAATTGAGAAATCATGTTGATTCATTAATTATAATAAATAATAATAAACTAAGAGAAGTATATGGGAATTTAGGATTTAAGGCTGGCTTTTCAAAAGCTGATGAAGTATTATCTACTGCATCTAAGGGAATTGCTGAGGTTATCACACATCATTACACTCAGAATATTGATTTGAAGGATGCAAAAACAGTACTAAGTAATAGTGGTACAGCTATTATGGGTGCTGCTTCATCTTCTGGCAGTAATCGTGCTAATGATGCAATAACAAAGGCATTAGATTCACCACTTTTAAATGACAACCGTATTACTGGCGCGAAAAATGTGCTGTTGTTAATTGTTTCTGGAAATGAGGAAATAACCATTGATGAAATTGGTGAAATAAATGATTATATACAGGAGCAAGCGGGATATGGTGCTAATATTATTATGGGTGTTGGCGAAGATCTCGAGTTATTTGATTCAATTTCAGTCACAGTTATAGCCACTGGATTTAATGTCGATCAACAAAATGAAATTTCAAACACAGAACCAGAAAAAATAGTTCATGAGTTAGAGGGTGATAATTTATTCTCTCATGTTTCTGAAATTAATGAAGCAAAAGAGAATAGCAATGAAGAAGTTGAAATTGAAAATGACGATAAGGTAGTATATGTATTAGAAGATGAACTTGAAGAAGTGACTCAAAATGAAATTAGTTTAGAAGTGAAATTTGAGAATAAACCTGATTTTGACGGAAAGGAAGTAGAGGATTCAGAAGAAAAAATAGTTCATATTCTTGATGAGGTGAAAGAAGTTGAGGATGATATTAACTTTGATATTGAAGATGAAATTTCTGCATTATATGCTACAGAAACCAATCAGATTGAAACAGATTTATTTGAGGTTGATTCTGACGATGAAATTGATAAATTTGAAAATGATTATGAAACTGAATCTTCATCAATTGAATGGTCATTATTTGATGAAAAGGAAAAAAATAATATTTCTGAGGATGAATCTAAAGAATCTGAATTGGAGGAAAATGAGGATAACGACATCAGTGATAATGACGATTATTTTAATAATGAAAATGAAGAAAATCATTTATTTGAATCTGTAATTGAAATTGAAAGTAAGATGAATTCGTCTGAAATCGATACCGCCACAATTGAAGCTTTAGATGAATCCCAAAACGATGATTTGCAAGATCCTTTTAATTCATCTGTTTCAGATTTTCAAAAGCAAAGATCTGCTGAGAGAAGGTTGCGCATGAAGGAATTTAATTATAAGTTTAATAAATCAAAGATTGATGATATTGAAAATGAACCTGCTTACAAAAGACAGGGGATAGAATTAGAGAATAAAAATTATTCTGATGAAAATGAAATTTCTAGAACATCAATTACATTAGACGAGAATGATGACATGAAAATTAGAAAAAACAATTCATTTCTTCATGACAACGTAGATTAAAATAAGTAAAGATTTAAAATTGAATTATTTTTTGTGAATAAAAAAAATATTTTGGTTACGGGTGGTGCAGGCTACATAGGTTCACATACTTTAGTTGAATTATATAATTCTGGTTATACCCCAATTGTAGTAGATAATTTGTCAAACAGCTCTTTAAAGAATTTAAAAGGGGCTGAGCAAATAATAAAAAGTAAGATTGATTTTTACGAAGTTGATTGTACTGATTTTGTGCAAATGGATGATTTATTCAGGGAGCAAAAAAATATTGATGCAGTTATACATTTTGCTGCCTTTAAATCTGTTGAGGAATCAGTTAGACAACCAGATAAATATTTCTCAAATAATATTGGTTCACTAGAAACTCTGATAAATTTAATGAACAGCCATAATGTTAATAATATTATTTTTTCTTCCTCTTGTACCGTTTATGGTTCTCCAGAGTTTTTACCCGTAAATGAGTTGGCACCTTTTGGAAAGGCGGAATCACCCTATGGTGAAACAAAACAGTTGTGTGAAAAATTAATAGAAAAATCTGCAGTTAATAGTATTTCATTGAGATATTTCAACCCAGTTGGCTCTCATCCTACTGGTTTGATAGGCGATTGCTCAGCTGATAAACCAAACAATCTTGTTCCTATTATTTGTGAGGTGGCAAGTGGTAAAAGAGAGTCTATGCAAATATTTGGTAACGATTATAACACTCCTGATGGCACTTGTATAAGAGATTATATACATGTAGTTGATTTAGCAAAGGCACATGTAACGGCCATAAATCATATTTTGAATAATACTAAAATAAAAACTGCTTATAATCTGGGCATTGGAAAAGGTGTAAGCGTTCAAGAGGTTATAGACTCATTTCAAAAAGTTAATAATTTAAAAATTTCATATAAATTAGGTCCAAGAAGAGCCGGTGATGTTGAAAAAATTTATTCTGATAATACTAAAATTAACGATGAATTGGGTTGGTTTCCAGAAATGAGTTTTGAGTCAGCGCTAGAAACTGCATGGAATTGGGAAAAATTAAAAAATTAATAAACAGTATATTTAAAATTTAAACATATTAAAATGAGCTTAGAATTAAAAATTACAACTTCCCTGAAAGAGGCAATGAAAACTAAAAATCAAACAGCTCTCACAGCTCTAAGAGCAGTTAAGTCAGCAATTTTATTGCATAAAACTCAGAAGTCATCTGTTGGTGAATTATCTCAGGAGGACGAAATTAAAATATTACAAAAGCTGGTTAAACAGAGAAAAGACAGCGCTGATATTTACAAAGATCAAGGCAGAAATGATTTAGCTGATCCAGAGTTAAAAGAGGCAGAATTAATACAGCAATTCTTACCCAAATCACTTTCTGAAGATGAGGTCAAAGAGATTGTAAAATCTGTCATTGATGAAATAGGAGCAGAGGGAATGAAAGATATGGGTAAAGTTATGGGTATATCAACAAAGAAACTTATGGGAAAGGCTGACGGAAAGATGATCTCTACAATAGTTAGAGAATTTTTATCATGAAAAAAAAAGGCTCAGTAGTTCAACTGGATAGAATATCAGATTTCGGCTCTGAGGGTTGGGGGTTCGAATCCTCCCTGGGCCACTTACTTATATTTTTTTTTCTTGTAGCAAAACTTGATGCACAAACCATTATCTCTGAAACTGAACTTCCAATTTCAGTTTATGAAACATCAGGATTAGAGATTATTAATAATGATTTAATTACTATTAATGATTCTGGAAATCCATCAATTTTGTATTATTTAAATGAAGAAGGTGAAATATTATTCAGAAGAATGTTTAATGAATTAAAAAATAATGATTGGGAAGATTTGACAGCTGATGAAGAATTTATTTATATAGCTGATATCGGAAATAATTTTGATACACGAGGAAATTTACGGATTATTAAGACTCCAATAAATCCTGACAATAATAAATTTGAGCTTATTAACTTTTATTACCCAGAACAAGATGATTTTAGTTTCAAGCAGCTTTCATCATATGACGCCGAAGGGTTAATTTCCTTCGGAGATTTCCTATTGATTTTTACAAAAAATAGAGCAAAAAAAATTACCGAAATATATAGGCTTCCTAAAAAAGCCGGTAATTATAAAGCTAAATTAATTGGAGAAATTGATATTGAGTCAATAGTAACAGCGGCTGACTATAGTGATGAAACGAAGCTGCTTGTACTTACATCAACTTTTGATTTTAATGAATATTTTATTGTTACAATTGAAAACTTTGATCCATCAAAATTGAATAATAATAAAATAAACAAACTTAAAATACCAATCGGAAAAACCCAGGTTGAGTCAATTAAAATAATTAATAAAAGTAGTTTTTGGATCACTTCGGAAGCTGAATTGTTAGGTAAACCTAAGTTGTACAAAATTTCTTTATAAATAATTTGTTTTCATTAATCTTCAGCATAATAATTTTCATAGATTTGCGTTCTCTGAATATTATTTATGTCAACTAACCTAACTAAACATAGTTTTACAGTTTCTAGGGAAAAAAGAGAGCAAATATGTGGTCACAAAGGAAAAGTACTTTGGTTCACCGGCTTGTCTGGTTCGGGAAAATCTACATTGGCTAATGCACTGGATGAAAAACTAAATTCAAACAATTACAACACCTATATTTTAGATGGTGATAATGTTAGAATGGGTTTAAACAAAGATCTTGGATTTTCTTCGGAAGATAGAAAGGAAAATATAAGAAGAATTAGTGAAGTAGCTAAGTTATTTGCTGATTCTGGAAAAGTTGTTATGACCGCATTTATTTCGCCTTATTCTGATGACAGAAATCAAGCTAGAAAATTAATAGGAGATGATTTCACGGAAATATTTGTTAACACTTCTCTGGAAGATTGCATAGAAAGAGACCCAAAAGGTCTTTACAAAAAAGCTATTAATGGTGAGATTAAGGGTTTTACTGGAATCGATGCGCCATATGAAGAGCCACAAAATCCTGAAATAGAAATCAAGAGCATGACTATTGAAGAATCAGTCAATTTTATAATTAATAAATTAAAATTTTAAACTTTCAATATGTGGAAAAAAATTAATTATGGGGGAGAGCCAACTAAAAACATAGATAAAAAATATGCAATATTTGTTGGAAGATATCAGCCTTATCATTTTGGTCATATTGAATTAATTAAACAAAAATTAAATCAGGGAATCCCAGCTCTAATTATGGTTAGAAATATTGAGCCTGATGAAAGAAATCCTTTCACAACTGAACAAACAGTGACAATGATAAGAAAGTATCATGCTTCGCACGGTGATGACGTTAAAGTAATGATTATTCCTGATATTGAATCAGTTAATTTTGGAAGAGGTGTTGGGTATGAAATTAACGAATTTCAACCACCTAAGGATAGTGGTGCAATGTTTATTTCAGCTACAAAAATAAGGGAATCAATTAAAAGTGGAGACAATTCATGGAAAACGATGGTAGATGAATCACTTCATAAAGATATTGAAAGCTATCTAAGCTAATTTTTAATCCTTACTCTTCTTCCCAGAATGCAAAATCTCCAGGGAATAATCCAACCTCAATTATGGAATCCAATTCGTTATTTGAATTATATATTTTAACGAGGTTTATATCAGTAAAATTAGTAATTCCAAAATATACTTTGTCATTAATAATTTCAGACGAATAAACTTGATTAGGTTCTTCATCCCCAATTTTAGTACTGTTAATAAAATTTAAATTATTATCTAACATAACAATCCCCCCATCAAAAGATCTGTATACATCATTGTTAATTTTATGAACTGAGCCTCCGCATACAACTCCATCACCATAATTATTTATAGTTATCTGATTGGTATTTAAGTCAACTCTACTAGTTGAGAAAAAAGGATTAAAATTTTCGTCATAGTAAGTGTTTGCTACGTAAATTTCATCGTTAGATTTTATTATTGAGGTAGGGCCATAACCAATTTCATACTCATTTAATATATTACCCGAATTTGGATCAATTCTATACATTAGGTTAGAATCTGTAAAATCATTATTTAATTGAATACCAACATATAAGTAATTATTATCGTAGATTATTGATTCTGGTTTTCCTTCAAAACTTATAAAATCACTTATTGTGTAATTAAATAGATTGAGAATTTTAACATCATTTGTATTCCAATTAGTAAAGTATAAGTTATCATTGACTATTACCATTTCACGTGGACCTGAACCATTAGTTGAAACCTCAATTCCTGGCAAACTTAATCCGTTTTCAGTAATATCATATGCAATAATTTTATGACTATTATTAACTATTACAAATAATTTATTATTATAAACTTCTAAAGATTGAACAACATCTCCTATGTCATTGACTGATGAAGTTTCTCCATTTTCATCAATTATATGTATCGAGCCATTACTTGCACCAAAGTTACCTTCGCAGGCAACAAACACAAATGATCTGTTATTTAAAGTCTGTTCTGTTTCTGAATTTGCACATGAATACAGAATAATTAAACAAAGTAAAAATTTAAGATATTTCATAATTAAAAATTTAAATTGGCAAATATATAAACAAATCACTTTGTCACAAATTAAAAAATGTTTTATATTCGCAGGGTATTGGAGGATAAATTTGATTGATTGCCACCTCCTAAAAAAAAGCTAAAACAATGAAAAATCCCAACATACTTAAGCAGCTAATTAAAGAAAGAACCTTGGTTCTGGATGGCGCCATGGGTACAATGATTCAGAAATACAAATTTTCCGAAGAAGATTATAGAGGTAATAGATTTAGTGACTATAATATTTTACTCAAGGGTAATAACGATTTATTATCCCTTACTCAACCTGACTCGATTTTAAATATCCACAGAGAATATTTAGAAGCAGGTGCAGATATAATTATGACAAATACTTTTTCTTCAACTGCAATTGCAATGGCTGATTACAATATGGAATCACTTGTGTATGAGTTGAATTATGAATCTGCAAAATTAGCTAAAAAGGCCATTTCAGAATTTGATTCTAATCAAAAACCAAGATTTATCGCGGGTTCAATCGGACCCACTAACAAAACTGCTAGTATGTCCCCTGATGTCAATAATCCTGGCTTTAGAGAAGTTAAATTCGATGACCTTGTAGCGTCATATTTTGAACAGGTTACAGCGTTATTCGATGGTGGTGTTGATATATTATTTGTTGAAACAGTTTTCGACACTTTAAATGCAAAAGCTGCACTTTATGCAATTGAAGATTTTAATATTAAAAATTCAGTTGATATACCAATTATGCTAAGTGGAACATTAACCGATG
Organism: uncultured Bacteroidota bacterium; assembly: GCA_902626585.1. GTDB lineage: Bacteria > Bacteroidota > Bacteroidia > Flavobacteriales > Flavobacteriaceae > MED-G13. The sequence continues at coordinate 26,072 of CACOGA010000003.1, read as the reverse complement.
CTAGCGGTAGAACCTTGTCAGGACAAACATTGGAAGCATTTATGACATCTGTCTCTCACATAAACCTGTTAAGTATTGGGCTTAATTGTTCATTTGGAGCAAAGGGATTATTTCCACACATAAAAAAGATGTCAATGATTTCTAAAATTCCAATCTCTGCTCACCCTAATGCTGGATTACCAAACGAATTTGGCGAATATGATCAAAATCCTGAACAAATGCAGATTTTAATCAAGGATTACCTTGATAACAACCTCGTGAATATTGTTGGAGGGTGTTGTGGAACTACACCAGAACATATTAAATATATTGCTGATATTACATCATGCTATAACCAAAAAAAACAAGTATAATATTTTGAATAATAAAAAATACTTAACATTATCAGGCTTAGAATTACTAAGAGTAACTGCTGATACCAATTTTGTTAATATTGGTGAAAGAACAAATGTAACTGGTTCAAGAAAGTTTTTAAGGCTGATTGAGGAAGACAATTATGAGGAAGCCGTTGAAATTGCTAGGGAACAAGTAACAGGTGGTGCCCAAATTATTGATATTAACATGGATGAGGGTATGATTGATGGTGTTGCGGCTATGACCAAATTCATTAATTTAATTGCTGCTGAACCTGATATTTCAAGGGTTCCTGTGATGATTGATAGTTCCAAATGGGAAATAATCGAAGCTGGTTTAAAATTGATTCAAGGTAAAGGCGTTGTTAATTCAATCAGTTTAAAAGAGGGTGAGGTAATATTTAAACAGCAAGCAACTAGGATTAAGAGATATGGTGCTGCTGTTGTCGTAATGGCTTTTGATGAAATTGGTCAGGCAGACACATATGAGAGACGGATTGAGATATGTAAGCGTTCTTATGAAATTCTGGTAAATGAAGTCAATTTTAGTCCTGAGGATATTATTTTTGATCCGAATATATTTCCGGTAGCAACTGGAATGGATGAGCATAAAAACAATGCACTTGATTTTTTCAGAGCAACAAAATGGATAAGGGAAAACTTGCCTTACGCTAATGTAAGTGGAGGTGTAAGTAATGTTTCGTTTTCATTTAGAGGAAATAATATTGTTAGAGAAGCTATGCATTCAGCATTTTTATTTCATGCAATAGAAAATGGAATGAATTTAGGAATTGTCAATCCGTCTATGTTGATTCCCTACTCCAGCATTGATAATAAATTACTTCAGCTTATTGAAGATGTTTTATTAAATAGAAGAGATGATGCCACTGAAAATTTATTAGAATATGCTGAAGAGGTTAAGGGAACAAATAAAATCAAAGAAATTAATGAAGATAAATGGAGAAAAGAAAGTCTTCAAAATAGAATCGATCATTCCTTAGTTAAGGGAATTGATAAGTTTATTCTTGAAGATATAGAAGAGGCTCGATTGAAATCAAAAAAACCTATTGATGTCATTGAAAATAATCTTATGCATGGAATGAATGTAGTTGGAGATCTTTTTGGCTCAGGAAAAATGTTTTTACCACAAGTTGTAAAATCTGCTAGAGTGATGAAGAAGGCCGTTGCCTATTTAGAACCGTTTATAGAAAAGGAGAAAGATTCTCAAAAAAGCTCAAAAGCTAAAATTTTAATGGCAACTGTAAAAGGGGATGTTCATGATATTGGAAAGAATATAGTTAGTGTTGTATTAGCATGTAATAATTATGAAATTATTGACTTGGGTGTTATGGTTCCACCTGAAAAAATTATCTCCGAAGCAATAAACAATGATGTAGATATTATTGGTCTTTCAGGATTGATTACCCCCTCTCTTGATGAAATGATTTTTTTAGCTCAAGAGTTAAAACGAAATAATATTGATATACCATTAATGATTGGAGGAGCAACAACCTCAAAAGCCCACACCGCCGTAAAAATTCATCCAGAGATAGATTCAGGTCTTGTACATGTGAAGGATGCTTCCTCAGCAGTTGTAGTTGCAAATAAAATTATTGGAAATAAAAGTGATTTATATTTTAATGAAATTAACTCTGAGTATAAGGAAATTAGAAATGGTTTTTTAGAAAGAAAACAACAAAAGGAATATATAACGTTAAATGACGCTAGAATTAACAAGTTTAAAATTGATTGGAAAAATGAAAAAATTTCAAAACCCAATTTTTTAGGTGTTAAAATCATTGATAATTTAGATTTGAATATTTTAAAAGATTATATCGATTGGAGCCCCTTTTTTAGAACCTGGGATCTTCACGGCCGTTATCCTAATATTCTTGAGGATGAAATTGTCGGTAAACAAGCAATGGAATTATTTGCTGATGCTCAGATAATGCTCGAAAAAATCATTTCAGAAAAGTGGTTAACTGCAAAAGGCTCTTTTGGAATATTCCCGGCAAATTCTATCGAAGATGATATTGAGATTTATAACTCTGATTTAAGAAAAAATTCAACATTTAAGTTTTTTACCTTAAGACAGCAGTCAAAAAAGGGTGGCTCAGTAGCTAATATTGCATTAGCTGATTTCATTGCCCCAAAGGAAACTAATATCGATGATTACATCGGAACTTTCTGTGTTTCGACCGGTTTTGGATGTGATGAAAAAGCAAAGCTCTTTCAAGATATGAATGATGATTATAATTCAATCATGATTAAAGCGCTTGCAGATAGATTGGCTGAAGCATTTGCTGAATATTTACATAGGGAGATTAGGACAAAATACTGGGGTTACTCTAAAAATGAGCAACTTGATAATGAAAGTCTAATAAGAGAAAAATACACAGGTATTAGACCAGCTCCAGGATATCCAGCCTGTCCAGATCATCTTGAAAAAAAGACTATTTGGGAATTAATGAATGTTGAAGAAAAGTTGGGTGTAAAACTTACAGAAAATTTAGCAATGTGGCCTGCCGCGTCTGTTTCTGGATATTATTTTTCAAATAAAAACTCAAAATATTTTGGTCTTGGAAAAATCAAAGAAGATCAATTGATAGATTACAGTAAAAGAAAAAACATTTCATTGGATGATGCGAGAAAATGGCTAAAACCAAATTTATTATAAGACAGAATAAATATTAATTTTATGAAAATAATAGAACATATAAAGAATTCTAAAGGTAAAACTAAGTTTACATTTGAAATATTACCACCTTTAAAGGGTCAAAATATTAAATCGGTTTTTGATAGTATTGACCCACTAATGGAGTTCAAACCTCCTTTCATAGATGTCACATATCATCGAGAAGAATTTATTTATAAAGAACACAGTAATGGTTTGTTAGAGAAAAAAATTGTAAAGAAAAGGCCAGGAACAGTTGGCATATGTGCTGCAATTCAAAATAAATATAAAGTGGATGCTGTTCCGCATATTCTATGTGGGGGCTTTACAAAAGAAGAAACAGAAAATCTCTTAATTGATTTAGATTTTTTGGAAATTAATAATGTTGTTGCACTTAGAGGTGATGCCGTTAAATCACAAAATTACTTTAAACCTACAGAAGGGGGGCATTCGTATGCAAACGAGCTTGTAGAGCAAATTCAAAATCTTAATAATGGTATTTATTTGGATGAGGAAATGAAAGATTCAAATTCAACTAACTTCTGTGTTGGGGTGGCTGGATATCCTGAAAAGCACATGGAAGCTCCGAGTTTAGAAAGTGATATTCATTTCCTTAAGAAAAAAATAAAAGCGGGGGCAGAATATATAATAACCCAAATGTTTTTCGATAATTCTAGGTTTTTTGAATTTGAAAAAAAATGTAGAGAAGCGGGTATTGAGGTTCCCATAATTCCTGGCTTAAAGCCTATATCAACAAAAAAACAATTAAATTTGTTGCCACATCGTTTTCATGTTGACTTGCCTCAGGACCTTATAAAGCAGGTAATAAAATGTAATTCAAATGAAGAAATTAAACAAGTAGGTGTGGAATGGTGTATAGAGCAAAGCAAAGAATTAATGAAATTTAATGTTCCCTTTCTACATTATTATTCAATGGGAAAATCAGAAAATATAATCAAAATTGCAGAAGCAGTTTTTTAAAAAAAAAATATGAGTTATTTATTTACTTCAGAATCAGTCAGTGAAGGTCACCCTGATAAGGTAGCAGATCAAATTAGTGATGCACTTATTGATAATTTTTTAGCATTTGATAAAAATTCAAAGGTAGCATGTGAGACACTTGTTACTACAGGTCAAGTTGTAGTTGCTGGTGAGGTTAAATCTAATGTATATTTAGATATTCAAAAAATAGCTAGACAAGTCATAAAAAATATTGGATATAATAAGAGTGATTATATGTTTGATGGAAATTCATGTGGTATTCTTTCAGCCATTCATGAACAATCTCCAGATATTAATCAGGGAGTTGATAGGTTAAAGCCAGAAGATCAAGGAGCTGGCGATCAAGGAATGATGTTTGGTTATGCAACAAATGAAACACCATCTTTCATCCCGATTGGTCTTGAATTTTCTCACAATATCCTAAAAGAGCTAGCAATTCTTAGAAGAGAAAATAATGAAATCAAATATTTAAGACCAGATTCTAAATCACAGGTTACTGTTGAATATGACGCAGATGATATTCCAAAAAGAATTCACTCAATTGTAATTTCAACCCAGCATGATGATTTTGATGAGGAATCTAAAATGCTTCAGAAAATTAAATCTGATATGATTAATATTTTAATGCCTCGTTTGAAAGAAAAGTTTTCTAATTATTCTGAATTAATTGATGATAAAGTTATTTACCATATTAATCCAACCGGAAAATTTGTAATTGGAGGGCCCCACGGTGATACTGGACTTACTGGAAGAAAAATAATCGTTGATACATACGGAGGTAAAGGTGCTCATGGTGGTGGTGCTTTTTCAGGAAAAGATCCAAGTAAAGTTGACAGGAGTGCTGCCTATGCAACTAGGCACATTGCAAAAAACATGGTAGCTGCAGGAGTAGCAGACAAAATGCTCGTTCAGGTTAGTTATGCAATTGGAGTTGCAAAACCTGTTGGTATTTTTGTAAATACTTACGGCACTTCAAAAATAGACATCTCTGATAATGAAATTGGCAAGAAAATTGAAGAAATTTTTGATATGAGACCTTATTTTATTGAAAAAAGATTAAAGTTAAGATCTCCGATGTACCTTGAAACAGCTTCTTACGGCCATATGGGGCGAGAAAATAAAATTGTTGAAAAAGAATTTGTTTCATATGGCGGGAATACATTAAATTTGCAAGTCGAATTATTTACTTGGGAAAAATTAGATTTTGTTCAAAAAATTAAAAAACATTTTAAAATATAATTAATGATAAAAGATAAGACAAAATATCATCCATATGCAGTTAAAAATATTGAACTAGCAGAATGGGGAAGAAAAGAAATCAGATTAGCTGAAGCAGAAATGCCTGGTCTCATGAGCTTAAGAAAGGAATTTAAATCCACCCAACCGCTAAAGGGTGCCAGAATTGCTGGTTGTTTGCATATGACAATTCAAACAGCAGTGCTAATTGAAACATTAGTTGAACTTGGTGCTGAAGTTACATGGAGTTCTTGTAATATATTTTCAACTCAAGATCATGCCGCTGCTGCAATTGCTGCCGCTGGTATTCCTGTTTACGCTTGGAAAGGAATGAATGAAGACGAATTCGATTGGTGTATTGAGCAAACAATTTTCTTTGGTGAAGACAAAAAGCCGCTGAATATGATTCTTGATGATGGAGGTGATCTAACTAATATGGTATTGGATAATTTCCCAGAGTTGGTTTCTGGAATCAATGGACTAAGTGAAGAAACAACTACCGGTGTATTAAGATTATATGATAGGGTAAAAGCAGGTACTTTACCTATCCCAGCAATAAATATTAACGATTCAGTTACTAAGAGCAAATTTGATAACAAATACGGCTGTAAAGAAAGTGCTGTTGATGCTGTTAGACGTGCTACAGACATTATGCTAGCTGGTAAAAGAGTTGTTGTTTGTGGATATGGAGATGTTGGTAAGGGAAGTGCAGCATCATTTCAAGGTGCTGGCGCGATAGTAACCATCACCGAAACAGATCCAATATGTGCTCTACAAGCTGCTATGGATGGATTCGAAGTTAAAAGATTAGAAACTGTAGTAGAAAAAACAGATATTTTTGTCACTGCAACTGGAAATAAAGATATAATCACTGAGAATCATTTTTCAAAAATGAAAGATAAAGCTATTGTTTGTAATATAGGTCATTTTGACAATGAAATAGATATGTCCTGGCTTGAATCTAAATACGGACATACGAAGATTACTGTAAAACCTCAGGTTGATATGTATAATATAAATGGGAATGATATAATTATTTTAGCAGAAGGCAGACTAGTAAACCTTGGTTGTGCTACTGGTCATCCAAGTTTTGTCATGAGTAACTCTTTTACTAATCAGGTTTTAGCTCAGATTGAATTATGGAACAATATCCAGAATTATGAAAATAATGTATATATGTTACCTAAACACCTTGATGAAAAAGTTGCTAGACTTCATTTGGAGAAGATAGGTGTTGAATTAACCGAGCTTTCTGATGATCAGGCATCTTACATTGGAGTAGATAAAAACGGACCATACAAACCCGACTACTATAGATATTAGCTAGTTCTTTTTTTTCTTTTATCTGTTAGATATATTATTTTCCAAAATAAGTACTTTTTTTACTTAAAATTAAGTACTTTTATAACTTAGTATATGCTAAGTTCGTTAATTACATCTAAAACAAGGCTACGAATGCTCATCAAATTCTTTGTTAGTGCTGCTAACAATGGATATTTAAATGGTCTTGCAAACGAATTTAATGAATCTACCAATTCCATAAGAAAAGAATTAAACAACCTTTCGGGTGCAGGATACTTATTAAAATCAAAAGAAAATAATAGAATAATATATAATGCAAATACATCTCACCCAATGTTTCAAGTTTTACAAAAAATTGTTAGGCAACATCTAGGCTTAGAGGAAATTGTTGAAACTGTTATTGAAAGAATTGGTGATGTTGATCAAATTGCATTAACCGGTGAATATGCCCAGGGAATTGATAGTGGAATCATCGAGATTGTTATTAATGGAACAAAAGTAAATAAAGAATATTTGGAAAATATTAAACCAAAAATTAAAAAGAAAATTGGAAGAGAAGTTAGCTTCTTATTGAATCAAAAACTTGATTCAAATTCGATTATTCTGTTTAAAAAAACAGCGGAATGAATTGGTATGTTTTATATACAAAACCCCGATGTGAGAAAAAAGTTGAAGAAGAACTTTTATCATTGGGAATTAACGCATATTGTCCAACTCGCTCTGAGGTTAGACTTTGGAGTGATCGCAAAAAAAGAATTGAAATTCCGTTACTACCCTCTATGGTATTGGTAAATATTGATGATAAGCAAACTGACAGGGTTTTTGAATCATCATTAGTTGTTAGATATATGTTTTGGTTAGGTAAAAGAGCAATTGTTAGACAATCAGAAATTGATATTCTAAAAAAATATTTAAATGGCAATTATAGCATCATAAACAGTAAACTTACAAGTATTAAAGTTGGTGATAATTTTAATTTGCCGTCTTTTAAAAATGAAAAAGGAATTGTAAATAGAATTTCAAATAATAATATTTGGATTTACTTGAAATCTATCGGGTATAGTGTTAAGCTAAAATTAGCTTAACAGACAATAAATATATGTATTATTTTTGTTAGTCATAATTGTGACTGACATTGGCGAAGCCGTAAAAAATATTAAATGAATAAAATAAATGTACAAATGGTTGACCTGATGGGTCAATATAGTAAGATCAAAGATCAAATTGATAAAAATATAATTAACACAATTAATTCTGGAAAGCTAATTAATGGGCCAATTGTTAAAGAGTTTTCTCAAAACCTTTCAAAATTTCTTGATGTTAATTATGTTATTCCTTGTGCGAATGGAACTGATGCATTACAGATTGCATTTATGGCCCTTGAGTTGCAGCCTGGTGATGAAGTTATTTGCCCAGCGTGGACATATGTTGCAACAGCTGAAGCTGCTGCAATTCTTGGATTAATTCCTGTTATGTGTGATGTTGATTCAGATACTTTTAATATAACGGCTGATTTAATAGAGCCATTAATAACAAAAAAAACTAAAGCAATTGTTCCTGTACATTTGTATGGACAATCTTGTGATATGGAGCCAATAAAAAATTTGGGAAAAAAATATGATTTAAAAATTATTGAGGATAATGCACAAGCAATTGGGTGTAAATATACTTTTAATAACGGTAAAACCATTTCAACAGGAACTATAGGCGATATTGGTACGACGTCTTTTTATCCATCAAAAAATTTGGGAGCCTATGGTGACGGAGGTGCAATATTTACAAATAATGAAAAATTAGCAGAAAAAATTTTTTTAGCAGCTAACCATGGCCAAAATAAGAGGTATCATCACAAAATAATCGGATGTAATTCAAGATTAGATTCAATTCAGGCTGAAATTTTAAATATTAAGCTAAAATATTTATCTGAATATAATTCTAATAGAGAAGAAATGGCTAAAAATTATAATATGGCTTTTAAAAATATTGAGTATTTACAAACACCAAAAGTCATTAAAAATTCAACTCATGTTTACCATCAGTATACTTTGAAAATATTAAATAATAAAAGGGATCAATTGAAAGAGTATTTATCAGAAAATGGTATTCCATCTATGATTTATTACCCTATTCCTTTGTATAAGCAGCTAGCATTCAAGAAGTATGTTTCAGATGATTTTTATCTCCCAAATACTGAGAATTTAGCAAAAAGCGTCATATCACTACCAATTCATTCTGAAATTGAAAATTCAAATCAGGATTATATTATAGAAAAAATCTTAAATTTTTATAAATGATAGTAAAAAATATTTGTTGTATAGGTGCAGGTTATGTTGGTGGGCCTACGATGGCAATAATTGCACAAAAAAACCCAAATTTAGTTGTTAATGTTGTAGATATTAATAAAGAAAGAATCAATCAGTGGAACTCTTCGGATTTGAGTAAGTTACCTATTTATGAACCAGGATTAGATAAAGTTATTTCTGAAACAAGAGGCAAAAATTTATTTTTTTCAACGGATATTGATAAACACATAGATAAATCAGAAATGATTTTTATTTCAGTGAATACTCCAACAAAAACTTATGGAGATGGGAAGGGGATGGCAGCTGATTTAAAATATGTAGAATTATCAGCTAGAAAAATAGCGAAAGTTGCTAAAACTGATAAAATAGTTGTTGAAAAATCCACTTTACCTGTGAAAACAGCTGCAGCGATTAAAAATATTTTAGATGAAACTGGTTCAGGGGTCAGATTTGAAATTTTATCAAATCCTGAGTTTTTAGCAGAGGGAACTGCAATGAGAGATTTGGAGGTACCTGACCGAGTGTTAATCGGTGGAAATGAAAGTAGTAGTGGGAAAAAAGCGATTAAAGCTTTAGTTGATATATATTTATCATGGGTTCCAAAAGATAATATTTTAACAACAAATTTATGGTCATCTGAGTTGTCAAAGCTTGTAGCAAATGCATTCCTTGCCCAGAGAATATCTTCTATAAATTCGATATCAGAGCTATGTGAAAAAACAGGTGCTGATGTTGAAGAAGTAGCAAAAGCCATAGGAATGGATTCAAGAATTGGTAATAAATTTTTACAAACCTCAGTTGGTTTTGGAGGAAGCTGCTTTCAAAAAGACATTTTGAATTTAGTATATATAGCAAGATCCATTGGCTTAAAAAAAGTTGCTGATTACTGGAATCAAGTAATTATCATAAACAACCATCAAAGAAAAAGATTTGCCAAAAGAATTTTGACAAGCCTTTACAATACTGTCTCTGGAAAAAAAATAGCATTTTTGGGTTGGGCGTTTAAAAAGAATACCAATGATACTAGAGAATCTGCTTCGATTTATGTTGCCGATTTATTATTAGATGAAATGGCAAATATTGACATATATGACCCTAAAGTATCCTCAGACAAAATATATAGAGACTTAAATTTGTTAGCTAGCAGAACTGAAAATGAAAATAAAACACTTTTAAAGGTATCTCAAAACGCGTATGATGCGTGTGAAAATGCACATGCAATTGCAATATTAACTGAGTGGGATGAATTTAAAACAATTGATTGGAATAGAATTTATAATAATATGAATAAACCTGCATTTATTTTTGACGGAAGAAATATTCTTGAAAAGAAACAAGTTGAAAAAATTGGTTTTATATACAAAGGAATAGGTAAATCATAGTGAGTAAAAAAACCATTTTAGTCACCGGTGGCGCCGGATTTATTGGTTCACACTTATGCAGAGCTTTGTTAAATTTAGATAATAAAGTTATTTGCCTAGACAATTTATTTACAGGTTCACCTGAAAATATAATAGATTTTAAAAGTAATCCAAATTTTGAGTTTGTGTTTCATGATATAATTAAACCATTTTATACAGAGCATATTGACGAAATTTATAACTTGGCATGTCCAGCTTCACCGATTCATTACAAAAGAAATCCGATAAAGACCATAAAAACTTGTACTGCAGGTGTGATTAATATGCTTGGATTGGCAAAAAAACATAACGCTAAAATATTACAAGCAAGTACTAGTGAAATTTACGGTGATCCCGAGATTCACCCGCAAATTGAAAATTACAATGGCAATGTAAATACTATTGGTCCTAGATCTTGTTATGATGAGGGAAAAAGATGTTCAGAAACATTATTTATGGATTATTATAGGGAACACCAATTAAAAATCAAAATTATAAGAATCTTTAATACATACGGTCCAAATATGGCTGTAGATGATGGTAGAGTTATATCAAATTTTATAAATCAGGCAATCTCTGAAAAAAATATAACCATTAATGGAGATGGAAATCAAACTAGAAGTTTTCAATATGTTGATGACTTGATAAAAGCCATGATTAAAATGATGAATTCAAATAGAGAATTAATCGGGCCCATCAATATAGGAAATCCTAACGAAGTTTCAATGAATGAATTAGCTTCAATAATTTTAAAATTGACAGAGTCAAATTCAAAAATAAATTATTATAAATTACCTGAGGATGACCCGCTAAGAAGAAATCCAGATATTACACTGGCAAAAAAACAATTAATGTGGAAACCAATCGTTGATTTAGAAGATGGTTTAAAAAAGACTATTGGGTATTTTAGAAGATTAAATGAAACAACTTAAGGGAATAATATTAGCTGGTGGTTTAGGCTCTAGATTATATCCTCTGACATTAGGGATATCAAAGCAGTTATTGCCTGTTTATGATAAGCCTATGATATATTACCCACTCTCAGTTTTTATGAATTCCGGAATTAAAAATATTTTGATAATTACAACAAATGAGGATTCTCATAGATATATAAAGTTATTAGGAAACGGTAAAAAATTGGGTATTAAAATTTCCTATGCTATTCAAGACTTTCCTAATGGAATAGCTGAGTCTTTCTTGATTGGAAAAGACTTTATTGGAAATGATGATGTGTGTTTAATTCTTGGTGATAATATTTTTTATGGGAAAGAGCTCTATGCTCAAATAGAAAAAGCTAAAGAAAATTTAAATCAGGGCTTTTCGACAATTTTTGGTATTAAAACCGATAAACCTGAAAATTTTGGAGTAATTAATTTTAACGATTCTGGTGAGATCATTAGTATTATTGAGAAACCAGAAAAACCAAGTAGTAATATAATTGTCTCTGGATTATATTTTTACACAAATGATGTTATTAAATTAGCGAAAGCACTAAAACCAAGTCTTAGGGGAGAAAAAGAAATTACCGACATAAACAACTTTTACCTTAACAAAAGAAAATTAAAGTTAAAGCTTTTAAATGATAGTACTTCTTGGATTGATACGGGAACTTACAGCTCCTTAATTAAAGCTTCTAAATTTTTCGAAGATTACGAAAGAAAAACCAAAAAAAAAGCTTCATGTATTGAAGAAATAGCATATAGAATGGGCTATATTAACAAGGATCAATTAGTTGCTATTGGTAACTCTATGAAAAGTAGCGATTACGGAAAGTATATATTAGATTTAATCAGATGAAGCTAATTAAAACTAATTTTGACCAATTAATTATTATTCAACATGAAATATTTTCTGATGAAAGAGGTTCTTTCAAAGAAATTTTTAAAAAAAATGATTTGGAAAGGATTTTAGGATATAATCTTGATTTTTGTCAAGAAAATAGTGTTAATTCATTTAAAAATGTCTTGAGGGGACTCCATTTTCAAAAAAATCCTTTTTCACAATCAAAATTAATTTCAGTTAGTGCAGGAAAAATTTTTGATGTTGTTGTTGACATACGTAAAAATTCAAAAACTTATGGTCAATACTTTTCAAAAGTTCTTTCAGCTGAAAAAAATGAATCATTATTTATTCCTGCTGGATTTGCCCATGGATACTTAACATTAAGCGAAAATGCTATTATTAATTACAAAGTTGATAACTATTACAATAAAAATATGGAAGATGGGATTTCATTCGCTGATGAATATCTAAATATAGATTGGGGATTAGATAAAAATAAAATGATTCTCTCAAAAAAAGACAGAAATCAAAAAAGCTTTAGTTGGTAAAAGAAAGAAATATATTAATAACTGGTGCTAATGGTCAGTTAGGCAGATCAATAAAAAAGAATTCAAGTAATTATAATTATAATTTTTTTTTCATGCCAAAAGATAAACTCGATATTTCAAATTCTTTAGACCTAAAAAAATGTTTAGATAAATTTAAATTTGATACAATAATTAATTGTGCTGCATACACTAATGTTAATAAGGCTGAGACAGAAAAAAAAAAATCTAAGCTAATTAATCACGAAGCTGTTGGTTTTTTAGCCAAATATTGTTACAGGAATGAAATTCAACTCATTCATATTTCAACTGACTATGTTTTTGACGGAAAAAAATTTTTTCCATATGTAGAATCTGACAAAAAAAATGCAATAAATTATTATGGAATTACAAAAGCTGAAGGTGAAAATATTTTTTTAAAATACAAACCAAAAAATTCTATTATAATAAGAACCTCATGGCTATACTCAGAGTATAATTATAATTTTATAAATCAAATTATTGATAAAGTAAAAAAAAATAAGAATATAGAAATAACTACGGAAGAAACTGGCTCACTTACCAATGCAAGTGATTTAGCAAATGTTATACTTGAAATTATGCCAAAAATAAAAAATAAAGAACCTGAAATATATCATTTTTCAAATAGTGGTATATGTACTAGATTTGAAATAGCTTGTAAAATAAATGAGCTTTTAAATGGTTCATCAAAAGTTGAATATAATTTTAAATCTGACGGAAATGTTGTCAGACCAAAATTTTCAGCTTTAGATTCAAACAAATTATGTCATAGATTCAGTATTAGTAATAATAATTGGCTCGAAAGTCTTAAAATTTATCTTGAAAATTATCAAAATTGTTTATGAATTTTAGATCAAAAAATTTACTTGTTACAGGTGGAGCGGGATTTATTGGATCAAATTTCATCAAATATTTTTTGGATAAATACAACGATACAAAAGTTGTTAATATTGATTGCCTCACATATGCTGGAAATTTAGATAACACTAAAGATTTTTCAAACAATCCAAATTATTTTTTTATCAAAGGTGACATATGTGATGAAAAACATATGTCTCAGGTATTTAGAGAATATAAAATTGACGGGGTTATAAATTTTGCAGCTGAGACCCATGTTGATAATTCAATAAATAACCCTAATCCTTTTATTAAATCAAATATTATTGGTGTATTTAATTTAATAAATATCGCTTTTAAATTTTGGATGACTAAGCCTTTCAAATACAAAGACGAGTACAAAAACAGCAGATTTCATCAAATATCAACAGATGAAGTTTATGGAAGTATTAAAAGTGGAACTTTTTCAGAAAAAAGTTGTTATAAGCCTAACTCTCCTTATGCTGCATCAAAGGCTAGTGCTGATTTAATGGTTAGGAGTTTTAATAAAACCTATGGGCTAAATACAACAATTTCAATATGCTCAAATAATTATGGCCCAAATCAAAACCAAGAAAAATTAATTCCAAAAGTTATAAAAAACTTTAAAGAAAATATTCCAATTCCGATTTATGGTAATGGTTTGAACGTCAGAGATTGGATTCATGTGATTGATCATTGCGAGGCCATTGATATTATCTTTAACAACTCCGATGAAGGTCATATTTATAATATTGGAGCAAAAAACGAATTAAGTAATTTAGAACTAATTAATAGAATAAATTCCATATTGAATAATTTTTACTCAAAAACGGTCAAAATAGATTTTGTTGAAGACAGATTTGGACATGATTTCAGATACAGTATAGATACTTCGAAATTGGAAAAATTATTCAAATGGAAATCAAAAAAAAATTTTGATTCCGAAATAAGAAAAATAATTAAAATGTATTGTGATGACTAAAAAAATAATTTTAGTAACAGGAACTGCAGGTTTTATTGGATTCCATTTGACCAAAAAACTAATTAACCAGGGTCATGTGGTTGTTGGTCTTGATAATATAAATGATTATTACGGGATAAATCTAAAATTTGACAGACTCAGTGAGTTAGGATTTTTAAAAGATGAAGTTACTAATTTTAATAAATTATGCAAAAGTTCAATCTTTACTGAGAATTTATATTTTATAAGAACTAATCTAGAGAATGAAGTTGAGCTAAAAAAAATATTTAAAAGGTTTAACTTTGATATTGTTTGTAATTTGGCAGCTCAAGCTGGAGTTCGTTATTCCATTTCTAATCCAAAAGCCTATATTGACTCAAATATCATTGGTTTTTTAAATATTCTTGAATGTTGTAGACATAATAAAGTCAAAAGATTAGTGTATGCAAGTAGCTCGAGTGTCTATGGAATGTCTGAGGAAATACCATTCAAGGAGACTTTACAAATTGACAAGCCTGTTAGTCTGTATGCCGCTAGCAAGAAGTCAAACGAATTAATGGCTCACACCTACAGCCACCTATATAATTTAGAAACTATAGGACTAAGATTTTTCACTGTATATGGTCCATGGGGTAGGCCAGATATGGCTTTATTTCTTTTTACTGAAGCAATTCTAAATAATAGACCAATAAATGTTTTTAATAATGGTTTACTATCACGTGATTTTACGTATATAGATGACATCGTTTTAGGAGTTGAAAGAACATTATTGGAAAATTCAAAAAATAAAAATATCTATAAAATTTATAATATTGGTAATGGTAGCCCAGTCAAGTTATTAGATTTTATCGAAACCATAGAAAAATATTTAGGAATTACTTCAAAAAAGAATTTACAACCAATGCAATTAGGAGACGTTTACAAAACTTTTTCTGACACTAATAAATTGAATGAAGATTATAATTACAATCCTTCAACAAATATTGAGCAAGGAATTAGTTCTTTTATTGATTGGTTTAAAGATTATTATAAATACAAAAACTAGTATATGAAAAATATCAAAATTGCAATTATTGGACTTGGTTATGTAGGCCTTCCTCTTGCGAGATTATTTGCAACTAAATTTCCCGTTATTGGCTTTGATATAAATATTGATAGAGTTAATGAGTTAATGGCTGGAATTGATTCAACTTTAGAGGTAGAAAATGAAACTTTAAAATCTGTTTTGATAAATAAACCATCAGAAAAAACTGGTTTATATTGTACAAATGATTTGGAAAAAATTAATGATTGTAATTATTTTATAATCACTGTTCCGACACCCGTTGACAAAAATAATAGACCCATTTTAACTCCTCTTATTAAAGCTAGTGAATCTGTAGGTTCTGTAATTAAAAAAGATGATATTGTTATTTATGAATCGACTGTATATCCTGGTGCCACTGAAGAAGATTGTGTTCCAATTTTAGAGAAATTTTCTGGACTAAAATTTAATACTGATTTTTTTGTAGGCTACTCTCCCGAGAGAATAAATCCAGGTGATAAAGAGCATACAGTTGAAAAAATATTAAAAGTAACATCAGGTTCAACTCCAGAGATAGGGGTTAAAGTTGACAATCTTTACAAATCTGTTATAATTGCAGGAACGCACTTGGCACCAACAATAAAAGTTGCAGAAGCTTCCAAAGTTATTGAGAATTCACAAAGGGACATAAATATTGCTTTTGTAAATGAGTTGGCAAAAATTTTTAATTTATTAGAAATTGATACTAATGCTGTTTTAACGGCTGCTGGTACAAAATGGAATTTTCTTCCATTTAAACCTGGATTAGTTGGAGGTCATTGCATTGGTGTAGATCCATATTATTTAGCTCAAAAAGCACAAGAAATTGGATATAATCCAGAAATTATTTTGGCGGGTAGACGTCTAAATGATGGAATGGGTGATTATGTTGCATCTGAAGTGATTAAATGTATGATTAATAAAGAAATTAAAATCAAAGGATCAAATATTTTAATTTTGGGAATAACATTTAAAGAAAATTGTCCTGATGTAAGAAATACAAAGGTTGTTGATGTTATTAAATCCCTAAAAGCCTACGGGGTTAAGGTAACTATTTTTGATCCATTGGCAAATGCATCTGAAGTATTAAATGAATACGGCTTAATATCATTGAAACATCTACCTAAAAATAAGTTTGATGCATTAGTTTTAACAGTTGCGCATAATCAATTTATTAATTTAGACTTGACAAATTTAACTAAGGAAAATTCTGTAATATATGATGTAAAAAATGTATTGCCAGTATCCATAGTTGACAGAAAACTTTAAATCTTGAAAAATGAAAAAAAATAATTTCTTTTCTCATGAAACAGCTGTTATCGATAAAGAATGTTCTATAGGAGATAACACTAAAATTTGGCACTTTTCTCATATCATGAATGAAAGTATAATCGGTAAAAACTGTAATATTGGTCAAAATGTTGTTATCTCTCCAAAGGTTATTATTGGAAATAATGTTAAAATTCAAAATAATGTATCTGTTTATACTGGAGTTAAATGTGAGGACGATGTTTTTTTAGGCCCTTCGATGGTATTTACTAACGTTATAAATCCAAGAAGTGCAATAATTCGTAGATCTGAATTCATGGAAACATTAGTAAAAAAAGGAGCTTCAATTGGGGCAAATGCAACAATTATATGCGGTAATTCTATCGGAAAATATGCATTCATCGGGGCGGGTTCAGTAGTTACTAAAGATGTTCTCGATTATGCTTTAGTTGTAGGTAACCCTGCTAAACAAATTGGTTGGATTAGCGAGTTTGGTAACAGGCTAAATTTCAACTCTAAAGCAATTGCAATCTGTCCAGAAAGTAATGAGAATTACATGTTATTTGAAAATAGAGTAAAAAAAATAGAAAAATGAAAAATTTTGGTTTAATCGGAGCTTCTGGATACATAGCTCCAAGACATATGAAGGCTATAAAAGATACAAATAATAATTTGATTGTTGCTCTTGATAAAAATGATAGTATTGGCATTATAGATAGTTACTTTCCAAATGCGGATTTCTTCACAGAAATTGAGAGGTATGACCGTCATGTTCAGAAACTAAAATATGATAAGGATACTCAAATAGATTATACTGCTATTTGTAGCCCCAATTATCTACATGACTCTCATATTAGAATGTCTTTAAGAAACGGATCTGATGCTATTTGTGAAAAACCATTGGTTTTAAATCCATGGAATATTAATTCTCTGGAAAAACTTGAAAATGAAACCGGAAAAAAAATATGGAATATTCTACAATTAAGAGTTCATCCAGCTATAATTAAATTAAGAAACAAAATAAAATTTGATAAATTAAATTCAAAATATGATATTGATTTAACCTACCTAACCTCAAGAGGTAAATGGTATTATAGTTCATGGAAAGGTGATGTTTCGAAATCTGGGGGAGTTACTACCAATATTGGAGTACATTTTTTTGATATGCTATCATGGATATTTGGAAAAATTCAATCAAATATAGTTCATGTAAATACACATGATAGGGCTGGAGGGTTTTTAGAATTTGAAATGGCTCGAGTTAGATGGTTTCTGTCGATTAATGAAGATTTAATCCCTAAAGAAATTAGATCAAATGGACAAAAGACTTTTAGATCAATTAAAATCCAAGGAGAAGAATTGGAATTTAGTGGTGGATTTGAAGAGCTTCATACAGTGGTTTACAATGATATCATTTCCGGAAAAGGATTTGGTTTAAAAGACGCTAAGCCTGCCATTGAAATTATCAGTGATATTAGGAATTCATCAATAACTAAATTAAGCGGAGACTATCACCCATTTTGTAAGTTAGAATTAAATAAACACCCTTTTAAATGAATAATACATTTTTGATTGCAGAAATTGGTCAGGCTCACGATGGTAGCCTTGGTATACTTCACTCATATATAGACTCTGTTAGTAAAACCGGGGTCAATTCAATTAAATTTCAAACCCATATAGCAGAGGCAGAAAGTAGTGAGTTTGAAAAATTTAGAGTTAATTTTAGTTACGAAGACAAATCAAGATTTGACTATTGGAATAGAATGTCTTTCACCGATGAACAGTGGTTCAATATCAAGCTGCATTGTGAAGATGTTGGTCTAGAATTTATATCTTCACCTTTCTCTGTTAAAGCAGTTGAGTTACTTGAAAGGCTGGGAGTAAAAAGATACAAAATCGGTTCCGGAGAATTATCTAATCTACTAATGATTGAAAATATTATAAAGACTAATAAGCCTATTATTTTATCTACTGGTATGAGTGATTTCAAAGAAATTTCTAACACATATGATTATATTAAAAATAGAATTGATGATATTTCAATATTACAATGTACAACAAGTTATCCTACTCCACCAGAAAAGTTAGGCTTAAATGTTATTGGAGATTTGAAAGTTAAATTTCCAAAATGTAAGATTGGCTTTTCTGATCATTCTGGTAAAATTTGGACTTCAATAGCAGCATCAACACTAGGAGCTGAAATTTTAGAATTTCATGTTACATATGACAAAGATATGTTTGGTCCAGACTCCTCATCCTCCCTTAATTTTAATGAAGTGAAAGAATTAGTTGATGCAATTAACTTTATTGAAGTTGCTAAAAGTAACACTGTTGACAAATCAGAAAATAAAGATTTTAAAAAAATTAAGGATATTTTTGAGAAATCTCTTTCTGTTAACCGAAAAATGGCAAAAGGTGAAGTGTTGACTATCGAATGTTTAGAATCCAAAAAACCGGCAAATATGGGTATCCCAGCCTCAAAATTCCAACATTTTTTAGGAATGAAACTCAAAGTAGATAAAAATCAATATGAATTCTTAAAACCAAGTGATCTTGAAGACTAAAAGAAAAATACTAGCAGTTGTTACTGCAAGACCCAGTTATAGCAGAATAAAAACAGCTCTTAAAGCGATTAATAACAACGAACAACTAGAGTTATATTTAGTTACTGCTGCCTCTGCGGTTTTAAATAAATATGGTGATACATCAAAAGTTATAAGAAACGATGGGTTTGAAATTTATGAAGAAATATTTTCTTTAGTTGAAGGCTCCAATTTAGAATGTCAAGCAAAAAGTACCGGTCTTGGAATTATTGAGCTTTCGACTGTTATGAAGAGAATTAAGCCTGATGCTGTGATAACAATTGCAGATAGATTCGAAACTATTTCAACAGCCATAGCAGCCTCATATATGAATATTCCTTTAGTACATATACAAGGTGGAGAAGTTACTGGAAATATTGATGAAAAAGTAAGACATGCAGTGACAAAATTATCAGATATTCATTTTGTTGCCACAAAAAAAGCACAGGAAAGATTAATCAGAATGGGAGAATCTCCTGAAAGAGTATATAAGACTGGGTGCCCATCAATTGATATTGCTGAATTATTAAAGCATGATTCAGATTTGGATTTTGATCCATTATTAAAATATAATACTGTTGGTGCAGATATTAAACTTGACAAGGGATATTTAGTTGTTATGCAGCATCCGGTTACAACTGAATTTAATGAAGCCAGATCTCACATTGAAATTACTTTGAATGCTATAAAAAAATTAGAAATACCAACATTATGGTTTTGGCCTAACGTCGATGCTGGATCAGACAGAACTTCTAAGGGGTTAAGGGCTTTTAGAGAGAATAAAAAAAATAAAAACATAAGATTTGTTAAAAATATGGAACCATTAGATTTTTTAAAAGTTATAAAAAATTCATTATGTCTTATCGGTAATTCCAGTGTTGGAATAAGAGAATGTTCATATTTGGGAATTCCAGTGGTTAATATAGGGTCCAGACAAAATGGAAGAACCAGAGGTACGAATGTTATTGATATTGACTATTCAGAAGATGAAATAATTAGTTCAGTAAATAAACATTTAAATCACGGAATTTATAAATCAGAATATATTTACGGAAATGGTTCTTCTGGTAAAATGATTGCGACCCTTTTGAGCGAAATTAATTTGACATTTACAAAAAAATTAACTTACTAGTCAATGAGATTAAGAATTGCAGAAAACAAAGACTTTTCAAAAAATGTAGTTGATTTTCTAAATATCTACTTTGAAGTTGACATTAATTCTTGTACACAAGATGATATAAAATCTATATTAGAGGAATATGATATTTTTTGGTTTAGATTAGGATACAGAATTGATGAAAAGGTTCTTTCAAAAAATTCTAGGTGTAAAATAATTGCAACCCCTGTAACTGGCATCGATCACATTGATATTAAATTATGTGAAAAACTTGGAATAAAAATTATTTCATTGAAAGGTGAAACAGAATTTTTAAATAACATTAGAGCAACAGCTGAACTAACTATTAACTTAACAATGTCTTTGATGAGAAAAACTAATTTTGCTATTGGTCATGTATTACAGGGTAATTGGAATAGAGATTTTTTTCGTGGATATGAGCTTTATAAAAAAAAAGTTGGAATAGTGGGACTAGGTCGACTTGGTACAATTGTATCCGAATATTTTAAGTCATTTGGATGTGAGGTTTACTATAACGATACTGAAAAAAAACATAAATCTAATGATATTAAGTTTATCTCAGATTTAGGTTCATTGATTTCCGAATGTGACATAATTTCAATTCATGTTGATTATAATAAATCAACACACAATCTCTTTAATAAACAAATATTTAAATTTTTTAATGATACTAAATGGCTAATAAATACATCCAGAGGTCAAGTTATTGATGAAGACGATCTCATAAATTGTTTAGAGTCAAAAAATATTGCAGGCGTTGCATTAGATGTGATTAACAATGAAAATAAAAATATTATGTTAAATAATCCTCTTTTAAAATATTCCAATACGAATAATAACCTGATTATTAGCCCACATATTGGAGGTAATACATATGAGTCATTTAAAAAAACTGAAATGTTCATCGCAAAGAAAATTATAAATTTTATTTCTAGTTAAATGAAAGTTTTAGGCATAATACCGTGTAGAAAAGGTTCAAAAAGAATTCCTTTCAAAAACAGAAAATTATTTTTTGAAAAGCCATTATATGAGCACATTGTTAACACAGCTCTCAAATCTAAAAAAATAGATACATTGGCTATTTCAACAGACGATGATGAAATTCTTAGTCTATCAAAAAAATTTAAAAAACTGTTTAAAATAAAAAGACCTGATCACCTTTCACAAGACGACTCTGAGGCAATAGGTTATGTTAAGCATGCTCTTAAACATTTTAAAAATAAAAACTTATTATTTGATGTTGTGGTAATCTTACAGCCAACATCCCCATTAACTTTAGTTGAAGATATAGACGGATGTATTGATTTGCTGAATAAATCTGATTCTGATAGTGTTGTGAGTATAGTTAGGGTAGAACACATGATTCATCCAGTTAAGATGAAAACAATTGTTAAAGGCAAATTGGTACCCTATTTTGAAGATGAAAAAAACAGAATGCTTGCATCTCAACTTCCTGATATATTTGTTAGAAATTGCTCAGTTTATGTATCAAAAACAAAAATTATTGATCGTGGTAAAATTATCGGTGATAATTGTAAGGGATATGAAATGCCGTCCCATAGATCTGTAGACATTAATAATATGAGTGATTTTTATTTTGCCGAATTCTTAAAGAGTAAATTAAAATGAAAGTTGCTATTATTGGATTAGGTCCTCACGGTAGAAGAATATTAAGTGTTATTGAAAATAGATTTTCAGATTTTGAAATCGTTGGTTTAGTTGATTTGAATAAAAACATTTTAAGTTCTTTTTTAAATTATAAAACTTATATCAATACTGAAGATTTATACATTGAAAATAAAGTTGATTTAGTATTTATAGCCACTAACGCCGATAGTCATAAATCATTAACAATTAATGCTATTGATAATGGTGTAAAATATATTATGGTTGAAAAACCAATGGCATGTAGTATCGAAGACTGCAGAGATATGATGATATATGCAACTAAAAATAATGTTTTACTTTCTGTAAATCAATCAAGAAGATTTTCCCCTATATACAATTGGATAAAAGAACAAAAAAATATTCGTGGATGGGGTGAAATATTTAGTATATATATTCAAAGACCAGGAATAGGTTTAGGATGTTTGGGTACTCACTCTTTTGACTTAGCAAATTATATTTTTGACAAGCATCCCCAGTCTGTGTCAGGATGGGTTGATAACCCACACTTAACTAATCCTCGTGGGAATAGATTCAAAGATCCCGGGGGGTTAGTTATCCTTGATTATGGAAATGAAAAAAAAGCTATTATTTCTCAGCTTGAAATTGCATCAGGTCCTAGAACATTAGAAATACACTATAATAATTGTAGGATTAGATTTGATGAAAAATTTGAAAACTTAGAAATCTGCGAAAGAGATCAAAATGGTGAATTAAGTTTTATTAAACCCCCTAATGAAATATCTCTAAAAGTTGATATGTATGAAATGATAGAAAATTTAATTAAAGACCTGGTTTATAATAATGCTAAATTTTCAGACTCATATTTTGGATTCAATGCTGTTGAAATTTTGATAGCTGCTTATGAATCCAATAAAAAAAATAATAAACCTGTTAAGTTACCAATAAATGATGAAAAGATTAAAAAGAAAAATTTACCGATAACATGATTAAAGTAGGTGTTATAGGATATGGTAAAATGGGAAAATTACATTCCCAGGTATTCAAAAAACTTGGGTGTGAAATTTATGCAACAACAAACAGGTCACAAAAAAATAATCGTATAGCTCTTAAAGATGGAGTTAAAAAATCTTACACTGATTATCATAAAATGATTAATGATTGTGATTTAGATTTTATAATATTATCTACACCCTTTTGGACTAATTTTAATATATGTTCTGATATCATACCATATAAAATTCCAATCCTCTTAGAAAAACCTACAGGTACTTCTGTTAGTGAACACCATAACCTAATTGAATTATCTAACGAATATCAAACACTCGTTTTTCCTGCTTTTAATCGAAGATATTATTCGATTTTCAGGAAAGTAAAAAAACTAATCAGAGAATGTAAAAATGAAAAAATTTTAAGTTTTAGAATTGAGTGGTCCGAACAACCAGACTATTTAAAAGAATTGAAAGGATATAATAATGATCAGATTAAAAAAATGATTTATGGAAATTCGATTCATGGTCTAGATTTAATTAATTTTTTTATAGGAGATCTTAATGATTTACAGGTCAACTTCATTAGTACAAATAAAAAAAATAAAAATGAGTACATACTCAGCGGCAGAGGAAATAAAAACGAATTAGTAAGCTTTTATTCATCAAGCGTAAACTATTTTTCATGGACAATAGCTTTAACGACGAATAAAAGAAAGTTTTTATTTAATCCTTTAGAAAAATGTATTGAGTATAAATTGATAAACAATAAAGTTTATACAAATGAAATTTTCTCAGAAAAGTATGACCAAGAATTTAAAACTGGCTTGTATAAACAAGCCCAACAATTTTTAAATTGCTTAAGTAAAAATAAAATTCCAAAAAAAATGAGTTTATATTCTGCCACAAATGCTATGAATTATGCTCAGAAAATATATACAACCTTATATAAATGATCAAAATAACAGTATTAGGTGACTCATTATGTTTAGCCAGAAAAACAGATTCTGATATTATTGAGTATGAGGAAACATGGCCATTTTTATTACAAAGTGAATTATCTTCTATTTCTAATAGTAACACTTATTCAATAGTCAATGGAAAAAGAAAAAGGACTGTAAGAGATATAAATCATGAATTGTTGAGAGATTATGTCGAGTTTATAAACCCAAAACATTTGATTTTCCAAATTGGAGTAGTAGATGCTGCCCCTAGAATTTTCTCAAAATTAGAATCGAGAATATTAAATTTTAAATATTTTCCAAATTTTTTAAAAGTATATATAATCAATTATAGGAAGAGGAATAGACAGCAAATTTTAAAGAAAAATTCGTTAAAAAAAGTTTATACCAATCCAAAAATTTTTAAAAACTCATTACAAAGAATACATAATAAACTAAATAATTTGAATTTTAAAATGGGGTCAATTATATTTTTACCAATTATTGCAGATATTGATAAAATGGAAAAAAAATCACCAGGTTATTCAAAAAATTTGAAGTTATATAATCAAATAATTAGTACAACTTGTAATAAAAATGGTTCTTTATTTCTACATGAATTCCAAATGAATTTCGATAAAAACGATTTTTGCGACGACGGATATCATTTAAATAAAGTTGGTAACAAAAAGATGTCAACACTTATTTCAAATAAATTAATTTCAATTGAAAAAAATTCTTAAAGGATTATTAAACGACACAATTTACTATGGACTTTCAAGTGTCTTGGGTCAATTAATTGGCTTTCTATTACTACCATTATACACAGTTTATTTATTGCCTGAAGATTACGGTGTTTTAACTTTAGTTCTATATATACCATTATTTTTTGTTCCGATATTTTCGATGGGAATTAAAAATGCAATTTTTAGAAGATATAATCTATATCGTGATATTGGAAAAAGGATTTTATGTCTCAATACTGGTTTATTTTTTGTTGTGTTTTTTTCTTTTTTTGCATTAATACTAGGAGTTAATTTCTCTAGAAAAATTTCTTTATTTCTATTAGATAGTAGTATTTACAGTCAACTCATTATTATATCACTTTTAACCTCTTTCTTCTTAAATATTTCCGTTATTTTTTCAACAATTTTAAGAGCAGAGAGAAAAGTTAAAACTATTGCATTAGTAAAGATATTTCAGCTTTTAGTCACTGTTTTATCTACTATCTTATTAGTTGTGTATTTTTCAAAGGGTGTTGAAGGGGTTTTAATTGGTTCTCTAATAGGAAATATTTTTGGTTTTATTTTACTGTTTTATTTTTCTAAAACCTATCTTAAATTAAGTTTCGATTTTGTTGAACTTAAAAACCTCTTAAGCTATGGAATACCTTTTATGCCTCATAGACTCACAACGATATTAACCGACTTTACAACTGCATTCCTGATAAAAGAATATATAGGTCTTAGCGAAACAGGATTATATAGTATTGCCCTAAAATTTTCGATGCCATTAATGTTGATTGTTTCCTCTGTTCAATCATCTTGGGTTCCGATTAAATTCCAAATTCACAGAGATCACGGGGCCGAAAGTAAAGTAATTTTTAAGGATATAATTTCAATCTATATCAGCCTTATTGCAATAGCTTTTTTATTCTCATTATTTATTTTTCCTGAAATTATTATACTTATTCTGGATTCTAAATACTACGAATCAGCAAATCTTATTCCATATGTCTTATTAATCCCTTTCTTCAAGGCTATTTATTATAAAGCTGGAACTGGTTTTGAATTTACCGACAATACAAAACCTATCCCTTTAATAAGTTTGTTAGGTTTTTTATCACTTGTTATTTTTTCATTTTTATTTATTGAATCCGCTGGAATTATCGGTTTGATAATTAGTATTAGTATTTCGTGGATAGTTATGGCATCAGCGGTTAGGTATTTTTCAATAAGTAGATTTTATATTCCACTGGATAATAGATTGTTAGTATTAATTATATCAATGATAATTATATCAGTTCT
>CACOGA010000002.1 GCA_902626585.1 uncultured Bacteroidota bacterium | reverse complement strand
TTGGTCTTATATTAATTATTCCCTTTAGGCTATTTATTTCAAAATTATTATTTAAACTCTTTGGAAAAGATAACGATGAAGATGATAATATAAAATTCAACTCTTTGTTAAAAAAACCTCTCGGATATTTTTTGGTTTTATTGGTTATATATTTTTCTTCGAATTTCATAACAATGCCCGATTTATTGATCTCTGATGTAGAGGGTGGTTTAAACTTTGGAATCTATTTAGAAAAACTTTTTAATCTATTACTGTTAATCACAATATTTTGGACATTTAACAGAGCTATAGATTTTGTGGGATATAAGCTAAAAAATAAAGCGATGGAAACTGAAAGTAAGGTAGATGATCAGCTTATCCCTTTTGCAATTGATATCGCCAAGGTTTTAACAATTGTTCTTGGTTCTGTGATGATTTTAGGAAATGTGTTTGATGTTAATGTAACAGCGCT
Source organism: uncultured Bacteroidota bacterium (assembly GCA_902626585.1). Lineage (GTDB taxonomy): Bacteria > Bacteroidota > Bacteroidia > Flavobacteriales > Flavobacteriaceae > MED-G13. The sequence continues at coordinate 168,994 of CACOGA010000002.1, read as the reverse complement.
TGTAACTGGATTAGGAATAGGTGGAGTTGCATTTGCTCTAGCCTCAAAGGAAAGCCTCGAAAATCTTCTCGGTTCTTTTACCATTTTCTTTGACAAGCCATTTACTGTTGGTGACACTGTTACTTTGGGTGGTGTTACAGGTACTGTTGAAAAAGTGGGTTTTAGAAGTACGAGAATCAGAACTTTTGATAAAAGTATCGTTACAGTTCCTAATAAAAATATAATTAGCGCAGAATTAGATAATTTAGGTGCCAGACCGGTTAGAAGAGTGAAATTTAATATTGGCCTAACGTATGATACATCGGTTGAAAATATCAAGAAGATTGTTGACGATATCCAAAAACTCATAGATGAACACCCAATGACAAATCAGGAGGGAAAGGTTAGATTCTTAGAATTTGGTCCAAGTTCATTAGATATTATGGTCCTCTATTATGTAGACAGCCCTGATTGGGAAGCTCTTATTGATGCTAAGCAAAAGATAAATTTTGATATTATTGATATTGTAAATAAATATAAATGTGAATTTGCTTTTCCTTCAACTTCAGTCTATATAGAAAAAAACTAGTAAATGTCATTAGCTCCTTTAACATCAAATCTTGGCGTTTCTAGGGCTAAACATTTATTAAGAAGAGCTTGTTTTCACTATAATAAAGATCTTTTATACACAATTTCTAGTCTCAATGTAGATCAAGCAATTAATTATTTATTGCAGGATAATACAGTTTCCTATGAAGAGCCATATGACCCTTTACCATCAGATTCACCCCACGGCTATTGGCTTTCTTCTAACGAGTATCCGCCCAATATTCCTAATCAAGGGAGAAAGCGTGGACTCTTATCTCAATGGTGGTTTTATAATATGGTCAATAGAAACAATTTAAAAGATAAGTTATTATTTTTTCTTCATACTACATTCACAATTTCTAAAGGGGATGTAGGTGCTTCCCATTATTTTTATGACCATTTAAGATTATTAGAATTTTATTCAGATGGTAACCTCAGGGAATTAGCGAAAAAAATTACTCTGGATAATGCTATGCTTAATTACTTGGATAATACCCAAAACAATGCAAATAACCCAAACGAAAATTATGCAAGAGAGTTTTTAGAGTTATTCACAATTACAAAAGGAGAGCAAATAGGAGAGGGGGATTATACGACATATACTGAGGATGATGTAATTCAAGCTGCAAGGGTTTTTTCGGGATTTAAAACTATGTTGGATAGAAGTATTATTGACGCCGATACAGGGATTCCGATGGGAAGAATCAATGTAAATCAACATGATCAAGGAGATAAAATTTTTAGTCATGCTTTTGATAATTATGAGTTACAAGCTGGCACAGATCAAAATTCTATCATGGATGAATTACATGAATTTGTTGATATGGTATTTGATAAGGAGGCAACAGCAAAAGCTTATGTTGAGAAATTATATAGATTTTTTGTTAAAAGTGAATGGAGTAGTGCTGATGAGACCAATATAATTAACCCTCTAACTCAATTACTAATTGACAATGATTATGAAATAATGCCAGTTGTTAGAACTATTTTATCATCACAGCATTTTTATGATGCAGGTGACTCTGATCCGTCTGACGAAATTTTAGGTTCTATTATAAAATCTCCTTTACAATTATTGTCCTCAGCGATTAGAAATTTGGGATTTGTAATTCCTAATCCAAATGAGGACATGGAGAATTATTATAAATTCTCAAAATTTTTCTTAGACAACACCTTCTTTCCTATGTCGGGAATGATTTTATTTGGACCAAGCACGGTTGCAGGATACCCTGCTGTTTTTCAAGCGCCAGATTATGATAGGCAATGGTTTTCATCAAGTACTATTTTGGCTAGATATAGGATGATTGAGTGTTTAATTGCCGGAAGAAATGCATTAGGCGGAAATGGTCAGTTTGGTTCATCAGTAGATACAGTTTCAATTATTCAAAATAATATTTCATCACCTGGAAACATTTATAATCTTGTAAATGATATTGCTGAAATACTCTATCCTTTTGGCATTGAACAAGAAAGAATAGAATACTTTGCTGAGCTGGTATTAGATGGTTACCCAGGTTATTATTGGGAAGATACTTGGAATAATTTTCTAGCTGACGGAGATGATACAATTGTTAGAAATAAATTAAACATATTAATCGGTGCAATGTTTAATGCAGCTGAAAATCAATTAATGTAAAAGATGAAAAGAAGAAATTTCATAAAACTTACTGCTACAGCCTCAGCTATTGGTTTGCTACCAAACCAAATTTCTAATGCACTTGATTTGGGTGAAAAATTTGTTAATTGTGATATAAATAACAGAAAGCTTGTATTAATTTTTCTTGGAGGTGGAAACGATGGTTTAAATACAATTATTCCTCTAAATCAATATGATTTATATAGTAATTTGAGACCTACTATAAAAATCCCTGAATCAGGATCAAGTTCTTATATAAACTTAGATGCTTCCCTAGGGGATGAGCAATTAGTGGGTTTACATCCAACATTAACAGATTTTAAAAACTTATATGATTCAGGCTTTTTAAGAATACTTCAAGGTGTGGGATATCCTTCTCAAAATAAAAGTCATTTTGCATCAACAGATGTTTACAATACCGGAAATGATGGAAATAGTTGGTTGAATGGTGGTAATTCTGGTTGGATTGGCAGATTTATCGAATCATATTATTATGATTTAGTTGAACAATCTTTTCCGATTGGAGTTGAAATTGGTTCAAAAACAAGTTCTTTGGGTTTTCATGGTGCTCAGGAGCATGGTTTATCTTTAAATATTGAAGGCCAAGATGCATCAGGGTTTTATTCTGTACTTAGTGGACTAGGGGGGGAGGCACCTTCCTTTATTCCTAATTCACATTATGGAGAAGAATTACAATATATAATTGATAATGATCAGATTACAACAATCTATTCTGAGGCAATTTCAAATGCATTTAATAACGGATCAAATAATGCATCATACGAAGATTCAGATTTATCAAATCAGCTAAAAACAGTTGCAAGGTTAATCAGTGGAGGGCTTCAGTCCAAAGTTTACTTGGTAAAATTAACCGGATTTGACACTCATAATTCTCAAGTTCAGGGGCAAAGTGACATTCAAGGTCGTCATTATGATTTATTGACTGAATTGAATAATGCTGTAGCTAGCTTTATGGATGACATTTCTAACCAAGGTTTTCAGGATGATGTCGTTGGTTTAACATTCTCTGAGTTTGGAAGAAAAGCAAAGGAAAATGGTAATTTAGGAACTGATCATGGGGAAATAGCACCGATGTTTGTATTTGGTAGTGCAATAAACGGTGGTGTTTCAGGAACAAATCCTGATTTAACAGAGGCTACTGCAGAAAATAATTTCCAATTAGAGACATTTCAGTATGATTACAGACAAACTTTAGGAACACTTCTGCAGGATTATTTAGGCGCTGATGATAATGCTATTGATTCTACATTTTTTAATCATACATCAAATGAAAGTTTTGCTGACAATAAAATTAATGATTTGATTAAGCCAGACTTTTCGGTTGCAGATAATTGTTACAGTAATACTTTGACTTCACCAAGCTCGGGTCAAAATTATTTTAAAATTTCTCCAAACCCATTCCAAACCGAAATTAAGATTATTAATCCAGAGTATGATAAAGATATTTCCTATAAGATTTTTGATTTAAACGGAAGGCTGGTTAAATCCGGGATTTCTGCTGTTAATAAATCAATAAAAATTGATAATATTATGAATGGAATTTACTTTTTAAAAATTAAATTTGATAATAGAGTAGAAACACACAGAATAATTAAATCTTCTTGAATAAGTGAGTAAAATTCCTAAGGCTTTTCAAAAACAGCCCGTACAACATGCAGATATCATGGATGTTTTAAAAAAACTTCCTGACAACTCTATTGACATGATTTATGGTGATCCTGATTATAATGTGAATATTGTTTATGATGGAAGAAATTATACTACAAAATTTGATGATTATATCTCCTGGTATATCGATTTGACAAATGAGTGTATGAGGGTTTTAAAGAATGATGGAAATATAATGATGATGAACTATTCTCAGCCCAATGCACACCTCAGAGTTAAGTGTTTAGAGATACCAGAATCACCTGCTTATATGGTTGAAGAATATATATGGGTATATCCCTACAATTTTGGAATGAGCAAAAAGAAGTTTACTAGAGCTCATAGAAGTATACTACATATTACTAAATCAAAAGATAATAGGTTTTACAGAAATAATGTTGCTGAACCATACAAAAACCCTAAAGATAAAAGAGTACTTAAATTAAAAGCCGAAGGTTCTAAAGGAAGAATGCCTTACAGTTGGTTTGAAAATAATTTAGTCAAGAATGTTAGTAAAGAAAAAACTATTCATGCTGCTCAAATTCCAAAAGCCGTTTCAAAAAAACTAATTTATGCTTGCACTGAACCTGGTGATACAGTACTTGTGTTGTTTGGTGGAAGCGGATCTGAATGTGAAGTTTGCGTTGAGGGCGACAGAAAATTTATCACTGCTGAGCTTCAAAAAAAATATGTTAATTTGATACGAGCTAGACTTAGAAAAGGGGAGATACCCAAAGAATATCGTTGGAAGAAATCTAATTAGGAATTAATCTGTATTCACAGGAGTCCAACAATTTTATTGAACAAATATCATTTTTGTCTGAAAAAGTATACAAATACATTCGTATGACCGAAATTCCGTCAATTTCTTTTCTTTGTACATAACAACTATCTACTTCAAAAATATCTCTCTTATTCGTTAATTTTATTTTCCCCTCTAAATATTCATCATAATATTTTCTAAATGGAAAGTATATCTGATATTTTGCAAAATTTTCAGAAAATTTATTTTTTGCTTCAAATACAGTTATCCTTCCCCTGGATTCTAATGTTAAATCAATTTCTATCTGCATTTGATCACAGGTTATTTCATTTTCTTTAAGTTTATATTTGAAAGTGTGACCTGTTCTGTGTGCATTATATACGTTGGGTATTTCTCTTCTGTCGCCATATAAAAAATCTTGAATAATACCTTGATTATTTATGACTGATAAAATATTTGATTCACTCGTGTTTAGTTCATCTAGAATATTTTTTTTGTAAGACCAATCTTTGATATTATCAATTTTTTCGAAAGGGTGGTAGTAGTCATTAATTCCTTTGATAAATTTATATTGTCCTTGACCAAGCCTAATTACAAAATAATCTTTGTCTATCATTACCTTAGGCAGTAAATTTTTACGCTCTATATGAGTTAAATCATGATGATTCGAAAAATTATGTTTAATTGAAATTTCCTTTGCAAAATCACTACTAAAAGTCAAATTATTAGACTCCATACATCTATTGAAAACCTCTTCTAATGTTTTTCTTTTTTTACTCATCTTTTTTGATTTAAAATTTTTTCAAGATAAGAATTTAACCAGCTTGGATATACATTCCAGAAAACATCTACAATTGAATTACTTTTACTACAATTATGATATTTACATAATATAATTCTATTTCCAGCAATTGATGGTCCACCTAAAGAATGTGGCCAAAAATGATCGGCTTCACATTTTCCTCTAATATCAGCGTATTTGTTAAAAATACAACTTTCATTATTCGGGTTTATCAAATCATATCTACATTTATTTGATTTTGAGATATCTGAATTAAAATTGGATTTTTGGTTAAAATTAACATGGTCTTTAATACATTCACCTTGGTTATCAATTAAAAATTTAGGGTGTATGAGAATCATAATTTCAGGTAGTTTAGAAGTATCTTTTTTGTTTATGTATGATTTTAAATTAAAGTATTCTTTGAGCCAGAGGCTGTTTTGCTTATTTATACTATCTAACTGTTCATATTTAATGAATAACTTCAACAAAGCAGAAAAATAGTTTTTATTACTGTCCATCCAGGTATTAGTAATTTACTTGCTTTTTAAATGTTAGAAGTAATTTGGTGTTAGAAGCACCGGAATATCCCTGATGCTCGACTGCCATTTTGTAGTCAAATTTGTTGTTGTCATCCCATTCACCAAACTGATGAGAATCAAATGAATTATTTTTACCTTTTGTTAGCCTAGTAATATCTACCGAATTTCTTGAGGTGTGATTTGTATCAGATATTTTTAATATTGCAACATTAGATTTAATGGATTCAACTCTAATATATCTCAAAATAGTATTATTATTCCATAGGTTTACATTATAGGAAGCGTGGTTTGGAGAGATTCCCACTGAAAGTTTGTACTCTTTTTTTTCTGTACTCTTCATTCGTCCTCTAGCATCTTTATTAAAAACGGTTACCTTAATAAGCCCTCCGTGGTTTTGTAAAAAAGAAGTTAATGGCTCACCTCCAAGATTTGTATTAAAGTCCTCAGAAAAGAAATCAACAAAGCAAGAAATTGCAACTTTTTTGGAAATTACACCAAGACCACTTGAGAGTTGACCTGCTTGAATCCAGCTTAATCTCCAATCATTTCTATGAGCATCTCTTTCTCTAAAAAATGTTTCCCATTCAGTTTTATCTTTAGGTATTTTATTAATATCACTTACATCAACTAAATAATTTAAAAGACCTGTCAAAAATGCGTCAGCGAGATTTGTATGTGGTTTTACATTATCACCAGGAAAAATTTTTGATTCATTATCTTTATTAATGTCAACAGCTTTAAAGGAAATAACAGCATCATTAATTATTTTTGCTAATTTTTTAGGTTGCTGAATCAGATTTGTGTTTTTGGAGTAATAATTTTTTTGAATTATATCTTTTAATTTTATGCAATCATACATAAATGAATAATAGCCAGTGGATTGAAGGTGCGGGTTAAACTTTATCTTATCAAATAAAAATGATTGTTGATCGATGCATAATTCCATTACGGTTTTCATAGCCTCTTTGTGACTTTCTTCCGAATATTTATCTAGATCGAATGCAAATTTCATCCATTCTTGATGCTCTTTTTCCATTTTAGTTGCACCCGTAGTAACATGAGTAAAAATTTCAGCAAGAAATGAGGGTTCATATTCTTTCTTTTCTTCTTCATGAAGAAGAACAAATGGTACTTTATTTTCAGATTGTACAGTTTGAGACAATCCAACAATTCTATGCTGTCCATCAATAATCCAAATAGGTTTTTTTTCAGGATTGTCGTCACTAAGTTTGACTTTAATTTCAAATAAATCAGGAACTAATTTTTTTTGTGAACCAGTTCCTATACTTACTGGCTCTACATCTATTTTTATTTTTTGTCTTTCATAGTGCTGATAAGCTGTTCCAAGTAAAACAGGGTTAGGCATTAGATTTTCTTGGGTTGATGAGTTATAAATATCTTTTATTTTATTTATTTTTTCTCTAATCTGTGGTCTCTGCCATTCATCAACAGGTGGAGATATAGAGTCTTTAGCTATTTTTAGATGAGATTTATTTTCCTCGAAACTTGGAACTGTTGCTATTTCTAGTATTTCTTTGGCTGATAAAAATCCTGTGTACAAAGGAAAAATTTTATCATTAATATTAATTTCTGCTTTTAAGCATGTTATTTTTATAATTGCCATTATATTTTTTTTCTAATATAATATATTTATTTAAATAGGTAAGAGGGAAATAAATTCTATTTTACATAATATAAATTATAAGACAAAACAGGTCATAATCTTTTGTCTACGCGATTAATTATAAAATCATGGTCGCAGTTATTTGTATTAACATTGATATTATTATCTCCATAGACACCATAAAATTCTATTTCTGTTACATTGAATAAACCAATAGTTGATACTTTACTGGCATGAGCTAAATGCATCATACCGCTATCAGCACCTATAAATAATTTTGAATTATACATTACACTGGCTATTTCCCTAATATCATTACTGTAATATGATTTAGCTGCAAAATTAATTTGCGATATATTTTCCTTTGGTAGTATTTCAAGAATATTATATTCATTTTCATAATGTTTAATTTTTGAATAAAGAATCTTCCACCATTCTTTACTGTAGCATTTATCCGCTGTAGCAAATGTGAATAAACAGATTACAGGTTTATGTTCTTTGAACATATTCCTTAACAAATTTTTACCATTTTGAATTTCATATTCCCTTAATTTAATATCAAGTTTTGGAATAACATTATTTACTTTATTTAACTTATTATTTATAATGAATCTTAAATTATAAATAGGATTTTTTGCATTATGATGGTAGTCATTTATTTTTAATAATTCTTCATTAATAATGTTGTAGAATTTATATTTTGATCTGGAAACTTTGACTGCTAGCTTTCCAGATGATGACACACGATTAGCATTTATTGATACATCATAATTTTCATTTAAGAGTGATATCCAGCAAGAAAAATACTCTAAAGTATTTTTAAATGGTTTTCTAGGTAATTTTATAATTTTTGTGACATCCTTGTAGTTTTCAAAGATTATTTCTCCAATATTACCCATAAGAAACAAATGTATTTCTGCATTGGGGAAAAACTTATTTACTTCCTTAACTAATGGGGTTAACAAAAGATTGTTCCCTAGTCTGTGGTTAGGTCGAGCGATTAGAACCTTTCTAACAAGGGCTGTGTCTGTATTAAAATCTGAATCAAATGAGCTATTATTTACGAAAATTTTTGAGAAAAACCGATTAATTTTTCTTCTTAAATAGTTAATTTTTCCTTTCGGATTCAAGTCTAATCAGATTTTGAAGTATAAACCTGCATTTTACGGTCGTATTTACAACACATTGGTAATGCTTCATATGACTCCTGATTTGCAGTTGTATTCATAGTTTCATAACCTGATTCGGTTATCGCATTGTTAAATAGTTCTAAATCAAAACTAAAATTATCATCAAATTTTACATCTAAAATTTTTGTTGAAATCCCCCACTCTGCTTTAGCAATAAAGTCAAGCTCTTCGACCGCGTTTTCAATGGTTTTTTTACACATTCCGCAATTACCCTTAACACCAACACTATAATCTGATTCCATTACGGACGTAATTTGCTTATTTGTTGAGGGTACGTTTTTGATGACAACTTTTTCTTTACAGCCAACAAACCACATTATTACCGCACCAAAAATTAACCCTTTAATAAACGAAATCCATAAACCTTGATAATTTGATAATCCTAACATATTTAAATTTTTTTCAACTTGATTTTTATGCCACTTAATAAAACTCATATTTTAAATTTACTAAATTATTTTTTGTTTTTAATCACTTCAAAATTACTCCTGATATTTGTTCTTAATCTTTTCTTGTAGTCTTGTGTTAACCAATCTAAAAAGTTATTAGTGCTTTTGCTTATACACTTTGAGTACCTTTTTATTACATAATCAATATCATCATTTAACTCTTTAACCAAAATTAGGGCATCAAACTCATCATCACTATTTTCAACACACATCAAAGAATGATGATTAATGGCTTTTTCAAGAACTGTCTTTGATGATTTTCCTTTTTTGATAGATTCAACATATGTTTCATCAACATTAAAGTGAATATTTTTTGAATTAGAAAAGAGTTCTTTTATTTCGTCAGGCATTTCATATCTAAATCTACCTTCGATTTCTTCGTCAGATTGAATGCTTTCCAAATAATTCATTGGATTTCTAAATATTTTATGCCAATCAATATCAGAACCCCACTCTCCAAATCGATAAAAATTATTACCTAGGTCAATAACTTCAAATGTATTTTTCTCTTTTAATAATCTAGATCCCCTTCCTATCATCTGATAGTACAAGGTTAAAGATTTTGTGGCTCTGTTAATCATAATACATTTTACAGTAGGTTCGTCAAAGCCTGTTGTTAGTATACTTACTGAAGTTAAAATAGCATCTGGTGTTTCTTTGAACCATTTTAATGTTTCAGCTCTTTGTTTTTTTGTCGCAGTATTATCTAAGTGTTTAATATTAAATCCTGCTTTTCTAAATGTGTCATAAACAATTAAGGAAGTATTGATACCGTTATTAAAAATTAAGGTCTTTTTATTTAAACACCTTTCCTCATATGCTAGTAGTAGTTTGGAAAGCATATCGTTGTTAGTGTAAAGCTCTTCTGAAGATTTTACAGTATAGTCGCCATTAGCTCCAACAATCAAACTAGTTAAACCAACATTATATGTGTATAAATTAGCTTTTGCTAGGAATTTATTTCTAATTAACTCACTTATGGACTCCCCTACGATCAAGTCATCATAGTTATCAGTCATAGGTAAATTTATATTTGAGCTTAGAGGGGTAGCAGTTACCCCTAAAATAAATGATGAACTAAAAAATTTTAGAAGTTTAGTAAATGAATTATAATGAGCTTCATCAATAATTACCAAACCTACATCTGAAATGTCAAGTTTGTCATCTAATAATCTGTTGTTTAGTGTTTCTACCATTGCAACAAAACAGCTATATTTCTTTTGATCATCTAATGAGGCTTTACTGTTTACAACCTTATTTAGAACTCCAAAATCACTTAAAACCTTGGATGTTTGATTACATAATTCAATACGATGAGTTAATACAACAACTTTTTTCTTTTTTAATTTCAAATATTTCCGAACTATTTCTGAAAAGATTATGGTTTTACCTCCCCCTGTTGGTAATTGATATAGCAGATGGTAATCGTTTGAGCAATTTTCAAATCTTTCAAAAATTTTTTCAATTGCTCCTCTTTGATAATTATATAAATCTATTTCAGTTTTAAGACTCATTTGAACAACTCAGATTTGCAAAAATACTAAGAATTCTAAGTTAATTCATGTTTTTAAACGATTTATTGTATTGAAAAATAGAAATTTTTGGTAAAGACTGTTAAGTATTGAATACTTTTCTTTTGTAGGAAAACCAGAATTATTTTGTTGGTCTAAACTAATAGTTTATCAGATCTTTAATTTCTCTCTCAAATCTATCAAACGGTAAATATTGCTTTTCTAAACTTTCTTCAAAAGGAATTGGTGTATCCAAGCTGCCAACACGTTTAACAGGGGCATCTAAATTTTCAAAACATTTTTCCATAATTATAGATGATATTTCGGATCCAAGGCCACCAAACAAGCTGTCTTCATGCAATATGATGGCTTTACCTGTCTTATTTACGGAATTTATAATTGACTTAGAATCTAATGGAGACAATGTTCTTAGGTCAATTAGGTCACAATTTATCGAAAGTTTATCAATCACTTTAATCGCCTCGTGAACTCCTGCTCCATAAGTTATAACTGTAACATCGTTACCTATTCTTAAAAGTTTAGCTTTACCTATTTCTATATTGTAGTATCCTTCTGGAACATTTCCACGAATACTTCTGTATAAAGCTTTATGCTCAAAAAATAAAACCGGATTTGGATTTTCAATTGATGATATTAAAAGACCTTTAGCATCTTCTGGAAAGGCAGGGTAGACAACAATTAAACCAGGGGTTTTTGTAAACCATGCTTCATTGGTTTGTGAATGAAAAGGTCCCGCCCCTACTCCTGCTCCGCACGGCATTCGAAGCACTACATCTGCATTTTGACCCCATCTGTAGTGTACCTTTGCAAGATAATTTACAACAGGGTTAAAGCCTGAGGTTATAAAATCCGAGAACTGTAACTCAACTATACTTTTTCTGTTACATATAGATAACCCCATAGCAACTTCAACAATAGAGGATTCACATATGGGTGTATTTCTAACCCTTTCTTTACCAAACAATTCAACAAAGCCTTCCGTTATTTTGAAAACACCACCATACTCTGCAATATCTTGACCCATAATTATTAGTTCATCAAATTTGAGCATAGCCTCTTTAATTCCATCAGAAATGGCATCTACAAATCTTTTTTCAACTACTTTTTCATGCGGTGCTATCTTTTCAAAATCAAAACTCTTAAAAACATCAGAAATTTCATTTTCAATGTTTGAAGAAATTTTTTCTTCGTCAAATGTTTTTGAGAGATTGACATCAATATTATTTGAAATTTCTTTTTTTATATTTTTGATGTCATCAGAGGATAAAATTTTAGAATCAAGCAGGAATTTCTCATAATTACTGATGGGGTCTTTTTTATTCCACTCATCAATCAAATTCTTTGGCACATATTTTACACCACTAGCTTCCTCATGACCTCTAATTCTAAAAGTTTTAAATTCGATTAGAAATGGTCTAGGTTTTTTAAGTATTTTCTTTCTAATATCTTTAATTGATGAGAAAACTTCGATAATATTATTTCCATCTAAAGTCATTGATTCAATTCCATAGCCAATTCCTTTGTCAGAGATGTTTTTACAATTATATTGTTCATTGGTTGGAGTTGAAAGACCGTAGCCGTTGTTTTCTATTATAAAAATAACAGGTAAATTCCATACAGAAGCTACATTTAATGCTTCGTGAAAATCTCCTTCACTTGTACCCCCTTCTCCACTAAATACGGCGGTAACTTTTTTATTTTTTGAAATTAGGTTATGTAGAGCAATTCCATCTGCTACTCCCATTTGAGGGCCTAAATGTGAAATCATACCAACTATATTGTAATCATTGGTTCCAAAATGAAAAGATCTATCTCTTCCTTTTGTAAAACCATTAGATTTTCCTTGCCATTGAGAAAACAGCCTATATAATGGTATTTCTCTACTAGTAAACACACCAAGATTTCGATGCATTGGCAATATATATTCGTCATTATTTAATGCCTTTGTTACACCAACTGAAATTGCTTCTTGACCAATACCTGAGAACCATTTTGAGATTTTTCCTTGGCGTAAAAGAATTAGCATCTTTTCCTCTATCATTCTTGGAATTAGCATTCCTGTATAGAGGTCAATATGAGTAGAAGTACTTATTTTTGAATTTGAATAATTCATCTCTAATTAATAAGCAAATTATTAATTTTTCATTACACCTAATACACCCTCATTAAACTAAAAAGTTAAGTTATTAACATTTATTATCTTTGAATAACTAAAATTTTAATAAAATGAATCAAATACCATCAGTAGATTTAAGAGATTTTTTAAGTGATAATGAACAAACTAAATCAATGTTTGTTCAAACAATCGGTAAAGCTTTTCAGGAGATTGGATTTTGTGCTGTTAGAGGACATTTCTTAGATGATGACTTGGTAAATAGGTTATACAGTCAAATTAAACTATTTTTCGACTTACCAACTGATGTCAAAAGAAAATATGAGCATCCAGAATTTTCAGGTCAAAGAGGATATGTTTCGTTTGGAAAGGAGAGTGCAAAAGGCAGTAAGCATGGTGATCTTAAAGAATATTGGCATTTTGGTCAATATATTTCTGAAAAGGAAATAAGCAAGTATGATTATTTTCCAAATATTATTGTAGATGAACTCCCAGAGTTCAACGAGGTTGGTGAAGAAGTATATAAAACATTAGAGAAGACTGCTAAATATGTACTCAGGGCATTAGCACTTTACTTAGAGATAGACGAAAACTATTTTGACAACTACATCAAAAATGGTAATTCTATTTTAAGACCCATACATTACCCGCCAATAACTGAAGATCCTAAAGAAGCAGTTAGAGCAGCAGCTCATGGTGATATAAACTTGATTACCTTACTGATGGGTGCCCACGGTAAAGGGCTTCAAGTTCAAAATACCAAAGGTGAATGGATTGACGCAGTGGCCAGCGAGGATGAATTGATGATTAATATTGGAGATATGCTTTCAAGACACACAAACAATGTTTTAAAATCAACAGTTCACAGAGTAGTTAACCCTGATAAAGAGCTTCTTAGAAAATCACGATATTCAATACCTTTTTTTATGCATCCAATAAGTGAAATGAAATTAAATGTGCTTGAGTCAACTATATGTGATGATTTCCCAAAAGCTTACGAAGATATTACCGCCGGTGAGTTCTTGGAGGAGAGACTTGTAGAATTAGGCCTGCTTAAAAAATAATGGATTTACAAGATCAATTAAGAAATTTTTTTCCGAATCATAAACTTTCAGAAAACACTAGTTCAGAAATTTCAAAATCTAGTAATAGACACTCGCAAACCTCTCCTCTTTTATGTAAATATGAAAAGAGAAATGGAAGACCAACTACCATTGTTGAAGGCTTTGAAAAAATAAAAAAAGAAGACTTAAAGTTGATTGCGAAATCAATCAAACAAAAATTTTCTGTTGGTGGTTCTGTAAAAGGATATTCTATAATAATTCAAGGAAATATAAGGGTTGATATTATGAATTTTCTATCCTCATTGGGATATAATGTAAAAAGAGTTGGAGGTTAAATATGAAATCATCAGAAATTATTACAAATGACGATGGTAGTATTTATCATTTATGTATCAAACCTTCTCAGGTATCAAGAGATATAATTTTAGTTGGTGATCCATTTCGTGTAGATGTTATTTCTAAATATTTGGATGACATAGAATTTTCTATTCAAAATCGAGAATTTAAGTGTGTTACAGGGTATTTTAATAAAAAAAGAGTATCGGTGATTTCAACCGGAATAGGTGGTAGTAATATAGACATAGTAATAAATGAGCTAGATGCACTGTTCAATTATGATTTTAAAAATAAATGTTTCAAAAATAATCATGAATCAATAAATTTTATAAGAATTGGTACTTCTGGTTCTGTCAGTATCGATATTCCAGTTGATTCATGGCTCATTAGCGAATATGCTATAGATATTAATTCACAGTTATCCTTTTATGATTTAAAAAACTACACAAGTGAAAATATTGAAGCAATTTCATTTAACAATAAAAGTCTTTATTGTTTCAGGTCCTCGAATATTTTATTTGAAAAATTTAATTCTGTAGAGCTAAGTAAAGGTTTAACCGCTACTTGCAATGGGTTTTATGCTTTCCAAGGAAGGGAAACCAGAATTCCTTTAGAGAGTACAATTGATTTTAATGATTTTAAATCAATTAAATTCAAAGGACATAATATCACAAATCTTGAGATGGAAACCGCAATAATTTATGGTTTGTCCGAATTCTTAGGTCATAACGCAATATCTTTAAATGCAATTTTAGCTAATCGAACTAATAATGTATATTCTGAAAACCCCTCACAGGTAATAGAATCTCTGATATTATTTGTATTAAATAAGATGTAATTATAATCACACCCATTTAATCTCTTTGATATTATTTTCTTTAAAATATTTATTTGCCTTGCTAAAATGATTATTTCCAAACCAGTAACCTCTATTTGCGCTTAGTGGTGATGGATGACCTGAGCTCAATACAAGATGTTTATTATGATCAATTAAATTACTTTTTTTCTTTGCATAACTCCCCCATAAAAAGAATACAACATTGTTTTTTTTGACAGAAATCAAATTGATAATCTCATTTGTGAAATTCTCCCAACCCATATTTTGATGACTACCAGGTTGGTTTTTTCTAACTGTTAAAGTCGAGTTTAATAATAAAACTCCTTGTTTTACCCAGTACATTAAGTCTCCATTTAAAGGGTATCTAACATCTAAATCTTGCTCAATTTCCTTAAAAATATTGATTAAAGAAGGAGGATGATTTGTTTTTTCTGGAACTGAAAATGCTAGGCCATTTGCCTGATTAGGATTGTGATATGGGTCTTGGCCCAAAATCACTAATTTAACATCATCAAACTTACAATTATTTAGTGCAGAAAAAATCATACTTCCTTTTGGGTAGCAGATATTATTTTTATACTCGTTTTTTACAAAATCAACTAGATTTTTAAAACCCACAGAATTTATATGATCATTTAGATGCTTTTTCCATGAATCATCTAATTTAACATTCATTTTTTCGAGACAATTTTATCAACTAACATTGATACTGTTGCATCACCAGTAATGTTCACAACTGTTCTACACATATCCAAAGGTCTATCGACAGCAAATATTAGGGCTAGTCCGGCTTCTGGTATTCCCGCTTGAGCTAATACAATAACCAGTACAATTATTCCCGCACTTGGTACAGCAGCAGCTCCAATTGATGCTAATGTGGCTGTTACTATAATTCCAAGTTGAGCTGTAATTGATAAATCTAGTCCAAAGGTCTGTGCAATAAATACCGCTGCTATTGCTTGATAAACTGCAGTTCCATCCATATTTATAGTGGCTCCAATTGGTAAAACAAAGCTTGAGACTTCCTTTTTAACATTAAGGTTGTTATGAACCCTATCCATGGTTACAGGTAGTGTAGCAGCACTAGAACTAGTTGAGAAAGCTACTAACTGGGCTGGTAAAATTCCTTTAAAGAAAAAATTAGGGCTTTTGTTTAATATTAACTTCACTGCAATAGTATATATTAAAATAAGTGAAAATAAGCCAATGATTAATGTCATAGAGTAAAGTAATAAGCTCTTTAATAAATCCAATTTGGGTGCTTCAACAATTAGTGTAGCTAATAATGCAAAAACTCCGTAAGGAGCAAAACTCATAATAAGATCAATTATTTTTAATATTACTTCGTTAAGCGAATCAAAAAAATCCTTCATTGGTTTAGACTTTTTTTCTGGGATAAGAATCATGGAAATACCAAACATAATTGAGAAAAAGATGATTTGAAGCATATTTTTATTATCTGTTGCAGCATTTATAATATTTGAAGGCACTATATCTATTATTGGTTGAAGAGGGCCAGATTTTTTTGTTTCAGCAGCAGCCTCTCTTTTTTTATCTGCATCATCCTCATAAGCATTTAATAATTCAATTCTTGTATCCTCTGAAATTGAATTTCCAGGTTTAATAATATTTACTACCCCCAAGCCAACACTCACCGCAATAACTGTTGTTATTAAATAAGTGGTTATGGTTATTCCACCCATTTTTGACAATTTTGAAATATCCTTTAAATCAGAAATACCCTTAATTAGAGATGCTAAAATCAATGGTATTGCAATAAGTTTCAATGCATTAATAAAGATTGTGCCAAATGGTTTAATCCAGTCAGAAATAATGTCTTTACCAAACTGACCATAGTTTGACATTAAAAAACCGAATAAAACCCCTAAAACCATACCTATGATGATTTTCCAGTGTAGTGGTAGTTTTTTTAAGTTCATAAATTTTTTGTTTTATTAATTAGATAATAATCAAGTATAACCAAGGCAGCCATAGCTTCAACGATTGGAATAGCTCTTGGCACAACACATGGATCGTGTCGCCCCTTACCTTTAACTATAGATTCTCTTCCTTTTGAGTCTATTGTCAGCTGATCTTTCATCAAAGTTGCAACCGGTTTAAATGCTACATTAAAATAAATATCCATACCATTACTTATGCCTCCTTGAATACCGCCGGAGTGATTGGTAATAGTTTTTTCATCATTTTTTAAAATATCATTGTGTTCAGAGCCTTTCATTTTAGTTCCATTAAATCCGCTACCAAATTCAAAACCTTTAACCGCATTAATTGATAGCATTGCTCTGCCTAACTCTGAATGAAGTTTGTTAAAAACAGGCTCACCCAAACCTGCAGGTACATTTTTAATAATACATTTTACAATACCTCCTAAGGTGTCACCATTTTTTCTGGCATTTTTTATTTCATTAATCATTTTGTCAGAAATGGTATTATCTGGACATCTAACTATACTTTTCTCAATGTTCTTATGATTATCAACAATATAATCATCATCTAAAGCTATATTACCAATTGAGGAAGTATAAGCATATATATCTATTTTGTTAAGTAGTTGTTTTGCGATAGCACCAGCAACAACTCTACAAGCTGTTTCTCTAGCAGAACTTCTACCACCTCCCCTGTAATCTCTGAAACCATATTTTTTTTCGTAAACAAAATCTGCGTGGCTAGGCCTAAATGAATCCTTCAGATGATCGTAGTCTTCACTTTTTTGATCTTTATTTTTTATTAAAAAGCCAATCGGAGTACCTGTTGTTTTACCTTTGAAAATTCCAGAAATAAATTCAACTGAGTCATCCTCTTTTCTTTGAGTAACAATTTTAGATTGACCAGGTTTTCTTCTTTGCATTTCATAAGTAATATGATCAAAATCAATTAGATGTCCAGCAGGACAACCATCAATTATGCCACCAATAGCTTTTCCATGAGATTCTCCAAATGTTGTCAACCTAAAAATATTTCCAAATGAATTATTCATAAAATTTAAATCAATTGTTAAAAATATAGTTTATTAATAACTTCTAAAAATTATTGATAATATTTAAAAAATTGGCTATAAATTTATATAGTATTACTATCTATTTTACATGAAAAATTATTCAACAGTTCTTGACGATCTTACATTGGCTATTGGCCGTAAGTTTGTTATCACTGAAAAATGGCATAAAGAGCCCTTTGTAAATGGATGGAGATATGGAAGTGGTGATGCTCTGGCTGTTTTAAAACCTGCCAATTTCATTGAACTATGGAGAGTTTTAAAAATCTGTATCTCGCAGGATTTTATAGTAATAATGCAGGCAGCCAACACCGGATTGACCGGTGGATCTACACCATATGGAAACGATTATGATAGGCCAATTGTGATTATTAATACATTACGTATAAATGATATTCAGCTTATTAATAATGCTAAACAAATTATAGCTCATGCTGGAAGCACCTTATACGACTTAGAAAATAAATTGAAACCATTTAACAGAGAACCACATTCTGTGATTGGTTCAACTTCAATTGGTGCATCAATAGTAGGAGGTGTTTGTAATAATTCTGGTGGCTCACTTGTTAAAAGAGGTCCGGCCTACACTGAATTAGCTTTATATGCCAGGCTAAATAAACAAGGAAAACTTGAGTTAATCAATGAACTTGGGATTAATTTAGGAAAAGACCCTGAAACTATATTGAACAACTTGCAAAACGGGAATTTTAATAAGGAGGATATAATTCACAATGAAAAACTTGCATCAGATGACAAATATTCTAAAATAGTTAGAGGTATTGACGAAAATACACCAGCTCGATATAATTCAGATAAAAGATTACTTTATGGAGCCTCTGGAAGTTCTGGAAAGGTTGTAGTTTTTGCACTAAGATTAGATACTTATCCAAAAGCGCAAAAAAATAAAGTCTTTTATTTAGGAACTAATAATCCTGATGTATTTTGGAAAATAAGAAGGGATATGCTATCAAAATTTGATAATCTACCTACTCTTGGTGATTATTTGCATCGGGATTGTTATGATGCAGCAAAAAAATATAGCAAGGATAATTTTATTGTAATTGAAAAACTAGGCACCAAATTTTTACCAACATTGTTTGAATTGAAAAGAAGAGTTGATATAATCGCAAATAAAGTAAAATTTCTTCCCGATAAGTTTTCTGATAGATTGATGCAATTTTTAAGCTCACTATTTCCAAATCATCTTCCAAAGAGAATGGAGCAGTTTAGAAATAGGTTTGAATATCATTGGATAGTTGAAATGTCTGATGAAGGTATTGATGAGGCTAGAGAATATTATGATAAATTTTTCAAAGAAAATGAGGGTGATTTTTTTGAATGCAACAAAAAAGAAGGCCGTAAAGCATCCTTACACAGATTTGTTTCTGCAAGTGCTGTGGGGAGATATTATAATCTAAAAAGTAGTGAGGTCGGTGAAATGATTTCTTTAGATGTTGCAATCCCAAGAAATGAAAAACAGTGGTTTGAAAAATTACCAAAAGATATCAATGAAAAAATTCACGCGAATTTTCACTATGGTCATCTTTTTTGCCATGTTCAACATCAAAATTATATTTTAAAAAAAGGTGTTAACGCAAAAAAACTAAAAGAACAAATGCTTGAAATGTATAATAAAAGAGGTGCACAGTATCCAGCAGAGCATAATTTTGGACATGAATATAAGGCAAAACCTAATTTATTAAATTTTTATCGGTCACTAGATCCAACAAATACTTTTAACCCTGGAATAGGCATGTCAAGTAAGCTTAAAAACTGGAAATAGTTTTAACTGATTATTTTTAAAGCTTTTGTTTTTTTCCAATTACCCCTAGTGAAATCAGGAAATTCTTGAGGTTCTCCATTATTTGCTATTGAATTAGCACTCAAAGGGGTAACAGCACTCCAAAAACAACCTTCATATACATTTTGATCAAGAGGTTCACCCTTTCTTAAGCATTCAATTATTCTATATCTCATTACAAAATCCATCCCACCATGGCCAACGTGATTCCTACCTCCCATTTTTTCTATGAGCAATTCGAGACGTTTATTTAACGGATGATCGTATTTTTCATATAATTTTTTCAAATTCTTTCCTTGTACCCAGGAATGATGATCTTTTGTGATTCCTTCAACCCCATTTTCAAGAGCCACTCTTGTTGGAAAGCCAGCTAAAACCCCTTTTGTACCTTGAATTAAATTATGTCTAGTGTATGGCCTTGGACTAGTCTCATCCCATTGAATCATTATAGTCCTACCCAAGTTTGTTTTTATAAGTGAAGTATTCATGTCACCGTTTGAATAATTTAATTTATTCCATTTATGCTGAGAATCGTAATTTTTTTCAGCATATAGTTTTCTACCCAATGCAGGGGTAGAATAAGATACAAGCGAATTGAAATTATCATCACCTCTTGCTAAGTTCATATATTGAGCTACAGGTCCAAGTCCGTGGGTAGGGTATAAATTTCCTTTACTTTTTGCATAATGATGGGTTCTCCATGAACCAGTACCTCTATTTTCTTCTTTCATTTGAAATCTAAGCTCGTGAATATAGGCTGCCTCAGCATGCAGGAACTCTCCAATAACTCCCTTTCTACACATATTAAGGTACATAAGCTCATCTCTTCCATAATTTACATTTTCCATCATCATGCAGTGCTTTCTTGTTTTTTCAGAAGTATTAACTATGTCCCACAAATCTTTGATGGTAGTTGCCATTGGAACTTCAACAAATGCATGAGCCCCACTTTTCATAGTTTCTATTGCCATTGGAGCATGATTATCCCAATTGGTTGAAATAAATACTGCATCGGGTTTTATATCATTAAGCATACCCCTCCATTTATTATCGGATCCAGAGTATATGGCTATATTCTTATGTCTTTTACCATTTCCAATCTCTTGGCAGATATAGGATGATTTTTCAGCTAAATCTTCGTAGAGATCACATATTCCAACAACCTCAGTGCCTTCAATTGCCGCGATTTGTTTGGCATGTCCCGAACCTCTAGCCCCAACTCCTATAAAAGCAACTCTAACCTTGTTTATTTTTGGGGCTGCAAAGTCTCCCATATATTGCGAATCATTTTCTAAATAATCATATTTTTTTTGGGAATCAGATAGTCCAATTCCATGGGATTTTAACCCAAAAAGCATAGCAGATGCTGAACTTAATTTTAAAAAATCTTTTCTTTTCATATTCTTTATTAACTTAAACTTTTGTACACTTTTTCATATTGAGGAACAATTTTATGTATATCAA
Organism: uncultured Bacteroidota bacterium; assembly: GCA_902626585.1. Lineage (GTDB taxonomy): Bacteria > Bacteroidota > Bacteroidia > Flavobacteriales > Flavobacteriaceae > MED-G13. The sequence continues at coordinate 147,610 of CACOGA010000002.1, read as the reverse complement.
AATTCTCTGCTCTCTTTCTGGCATTCACTTTAAATTTATTCATGATATTATCATCTGATAATATCATGACAGAATCATTTATCATCTTATCTATATCTCCAATGTCACTTAATAAACCTGAAAAATTATCAATATTAACCTCAGGGATTCCTCCAGTATTTGATGATATCACAGGGACATTGGCTGCCATTGCCTCAAGAGCAGACAACCCAAAACTCTCTATTTCTGAGGGAAGAAGAAATAAATCGGTAAAGGATAAAATTTTATTAGTTTCATTACTTTTTCCAAAAAATATAACTTTATCCTTAATCCCTAATTTTTTTGCTTTTTTTTCAGCTTTATTTTTTTCTGGACCATCTCCAATCATTAATAATTTTGAAGGTATTTGTCTTTGAATACCATTAAAAATCTCAAGAACATCTAGAATCCTTTTAACTTTTCTAAAATTACTTACGTGTGTTATTATTTTATTGTTTTTATTAAGTAAGTTATTATTCGCAGTCTTTCGATGATACTTATCTAGATTTACAAAGTTTGGTATTACTTCTATTGATTTATTTATGTTAAAAAGTGATAAAGTATCACTTTTAAGGCTTTTAGAAACAGCTGTAACATAATCAGAATTATTAATACTAAACTCAACTGCAGTTTTATAGGACGGGTTGCTTCCAACCAATGTAATGTCAGTTCCATGTAATGTAGTAACAACAGGAATATTAATATTACTTTCTTTAAGCATTTGCTTGGCCATTAAGGCAGCATATGCGTGAGGAATTGCATAATGAACATGAAGTATGTCGATTTTATATTTTTTAACCATTTCCACAAGCCTGGAGGACAAGGCGAGCTCATAGGGTGGATAATGAAATAGAGGGTAATTTGGAACATCAACTTCATGAAAATGCACCTTGTTACTATAAAGTTCAAGCTTTACTGGCTGATTGTATGTAATAAAATGGATTTCATATCCCTTTTTGGATAACTCAATTCCTAATTCTGTTGCCAAAACACCACTTCCCCCGAACGTAGGATAACAAACTATTCCTATTATCATATATTAACTATTTGATAGATTCATAAATAACCTCTTGAATTTTACTTCTAATATTTTCTTTTACAAGTTTAGATTTACCAGCTGTTTCCCCGCTTGGATAAGACCTGTTTGATAAAAATATGTAAATAATTTCTTGATCAGGGTCAGCCCATGCAAATGTACCCGTCCATCCAGAATGACCAAAACTATTCATTGAAACGCATCCACAAGTGGGTCCATCTTCTTCTAATTGTGGTTTATCAAAGCCCACCCCTCTTCTATTGTCTTCATCGCAATAATAACAATTATTAAATAAATCAATAGTTTCTGAATTTAGAATTTGCTGATTAGCATAGTTGCCTCCCTGAATATACATTTGCATCACTTTAGCAACATTAATTGTATTTCCAAATAGGCCAGCGTGGGAAGAAATTCCTCCAAACATTGCTGCTGCCATATCATGAACATATCCGTTTATTTCTTTATATCTAAAATATTCATCAATCTCTGTTGGTGCAATATTCTTGGTTGAATATTTCAAGTAGGGATTAAAGTTTAGGTTTATCCCTAATTTTTTAAACATTAAGTCATTAATAATTATGTCAAGATTATTTTTGTGATAATTTTCAATAAATTCTTGTATTATTAAATAAGATAGGTCACTGTATTTATACTTGATTTTTAGCAAGTCACTCTCTTTAATTATAGTTCTTATTGTATCTATGTAATCATTTCTTAAAAACAAATCGGGGGCAACTCTAACACTATTGGTGTTATTTTTTTTTAAACTGTAGTATTTTTCAGAGGGTTCATTTTTTTCATCTAGTGTTAATTTATAAAAAGGAATCCAAGCTTGTAGGCCCGCATGCCCAGATAATAACTCTTTAATTGTAATCTCTGATTTATTTGAATTAACATATCGTGGGATAATTTTATTTAATCTTGTTTCAAGATTAATTACCCCTTTGTCAACAAGATTCATAATAATCGGAGTAGTAACTAGTATTTTAGTTAATGAGGCTAAATCGTAAATTGTTTCAGAATTAGTCTTTGAATTCTCATTATATCTTAGTTTACCAAAGGATTTATCATAGATTATTTTAGAATTTTTTGCAATTAGAATTTGTGCTCCAGGCGTCATTTTATTTTTAATTGCATAGTTGATAATTGAATCAATTTTACTAAGGTTTTTTACATCAACACCAACTGATTCAGGATTAGCATAACTAAGAATATTTATTTTTTCCAACATTATTCCATCATTATATTTTAATGATTCTGAAATTGTTACAGGTAAAACACCTTTTATATCCTTTGCTCCAAATATCTGTTGAGCTGTGACTTTTTGAAATGCAGAGTTATTTTGAAAACCTACTATTATAGACTTATAAGACTTAAGATCTATTTGTGAAAGCATGTAAGGTGTTGTAAGAGAAACTAATATTTTATTTTTATGTTTTTCGATTATTTCAATCATTTCAAGTTCTTTATTTGAAAACGACTTATTCATATTTTCCCATGGAGTATTAGATTTCATATGAAAACTAACTATCAATGTATTGTATCTATTCAACATATTATTCAACTCATTACTATTGATTTTTGAATTATGTACAGATTTAATGGTTCTATACTTATTTAAATAATCGTTAAATACAAATCCATCATCATTTCCAAATTGTATATTTAATATCCTCTCTGTATCTAGTTTTAACGGAAGTAAGTTGTCATCATTTTTCACTAAGGCGGGTATACTTTCTATTGAGTTTTGAATCAGATTTTTAGTAGATTCAGTATTAAGATTTTTTATAAGATTACCCGCATCTGTTGGGGTATAGCTATTCAAACCGACTTTGTACTTAGCTCTTAATATTTTTTTAACTGATCTTGAGAGTCTTTCTTCAGTTATTCTTCCCTTTTTGTAGGATTTTTTTATGGATTTTACCCCTTTGGAAATATCAGAAGACATTAAGAGTATATCATTTCCTGCTAAAAAAGCCATTAAATCTACATTCTTTTTAGTAAACTCAGAAACACCTTTCATCTCTAAAGCATCAGTCACTATTAAACCATTAAAATCAAGCTGTTTAATCAAAAGATCTTCAATTATATTTTTTGATAAAGTTGATGGAAGCATACTTTTTTTCTCTAATGAAGGGACATTAAGATGTGCAACCATAACAGCTGATAATCCATTTTTAATTAGTTCTTTAAAAGGGTACAACTCAACTTCTTTTATTCTGTTTGCATCAAAATTGATTGTTGGAAGAGTTAAATGTGAGTCTTTTGAGGTATCTCCGTGTCCAGGGAAGTGTTTTGCAGTCGCCAATATATTTTTTGATTGTAATCCCTTGGTGAAACTAATTCCTTTATCAGAAACATTTATTTTGCTTTCCCCGAAAGATCTATTGCCGATAATTGGATTTTTAGAATTTGTATTGATATCTATCACGGGGGCAAAATTCATATGAACACCCAATCTTTTAAATTGAATTCCAATTTCTGCACCGATACTTTCAATCAGTTTATCGTCAGAAATAGCGCCTAGACTCATATTCCATGGGAATTTTGGAACTGAATCTAGCCTCATTCCTACACCCCATTCAGCATCCATACTTATCAAAAGCGGTATTTCAGAGTTTTTTTGAAATTCATTTGTAAGTTTTGCTTGTATTGTAGGATGGCCTGTTGAAAAGATTAGACCACCAATTTTATGATTTTTAATATCATTAATTATCTTATCAGCATTATTCTTTTTTTTCGAAGTAGCTTGAACAAAAAATAGTTGTCCAATTTTCTCATCTAGGGATAATTTATTGTAAATAGAATCAACCCATTTTGTTTGTTTGATAAAATCTTTTGAAAAAAGCGGCTCAACTGATTGGGATTCCGCCTTTGCAAAATTTAGTGAAATAACAAATAAAATAAGAATCTTCTTCATTTTAAGTATCTATTGTGCCAACTATTCCTAACATCAACCTCCCAATTATTTTCCAATTCTTCAATGTTTTTTACCAAATTATTAAAAACAATAAGCTTCTCATTATTAGTTAGACTTTGACAATGAATCTTAAAATCATTGATATGCTTTGTTTTAATTTTATCATTTTCAATATACTTAACATGTAACTTATCAAGAAGTTCTAATTCATATGATACTTCTAAATTCTTGATGAAATTTACCAACGAATCTATTGAACACCCGGAGACTAAATTACTTTCGTCTGCAGCAATAATAATAAAGCTATTGTATCTGATTTCAAAAGATGAATTAAATTCTTTTTGATGTGATTTCCATTCATTTAAAAATAAGGTTGTCTTTTCTTTAATTTTTTCAATAACCCCCTGCTCCATCATATTTATTGACTGGAAAATCCACACCCTTGAATTTTTATCTAATGCTTTAAAATCTACTATCATTTTTACAAATCCTTGGCTTTTACGATGAGCTCAGCTACATCAAAAACCTCTACAGTATCATTATCTTCAAAAGACTTTGTACCGTCTGTAAGCATCGTGTTGCAAAACGGACAACCTGTGGCAACTATTTTTGCAGGATTATCTTTAATTTCATTTGCACGCTCAATATTTATTTCTTTTTCACCTTTTTCGGACTCCTTAAACATTTGCGCACCGCCTGCTCCACAGCATAATGCCTTTGATTTGCATCTCTTGAGTTCTGATAGTTCTGCATCAATCTTTTTAATCAAATTTCTTGGTGCATTGTATACTTTGTTTGCCCTTCCGAGAAAACAGGGGTCATGATACGTTATTTTCTTTCCTCTGAATGTTCCCCCATCAATAGAAAATCTTCCTTCTTCTAATAATTTATTAATAAATTGAGTATGGTGGTAAACCTCATAAACGCCTCCTAGTTCAGGATATTCATTTTTTATAGTATTAAAACAATGAGGGCACGTTGTTACAATTGTTTTAATTTCATAAGAATTTAGTACTTCAATATTGCTCATCGCTTGCATTTGAAAAAGAAATTCGTTCCCCGCACGTTTTGCAGGGTCACCAGTACAGGATTCATCTTTTCCTAAAACACCAAAACTGATATTAGCAGAGTTTAAAATTTTGACAAATGCCTTTGTTATTCTTTTTGCTCTATCATCAAAACTGCCAGCACAACCAACCCAAAATAAAATTTCGGCAGATTTACCCTCTTTTTGAAAATCCTCAACAGTTTTAATTTTTAATTTACTCATCTTTAAAAACTTCAATGGTGACTTCTTTCCTTACAAGATCACCAAAAGTCCCCCTATATCTTGTTGCTTTTACCAAGTGATTATCTATCCAATGATAATTTCCACCTCTAGGTTTTCCCATAAGTAAAGAATGATACTTAAATCCATGTTTTCTTAACCATTCTTCGGTAATACCCCTGTGTTCTTCGACTCTTGAAGTAAAAAAACAAATCATGTGACCCTCATCATACCATCTATTACAAGTCTCAAGTGCATCTTTAAATGGCAAGCAAGTAGACATCCTCTCAGGCTCTTCATTAGGAACATCTTCGGTTATAGTGCCATCAATATCAATTAAATAATTTTTGATTCCTTCAGGAAGAACCGGACTAATTTTTTTTCCTGATTCAACTTTTTCATGTAAAAATTTTTCTATTTCGTCTTTATTCATATTATCTATTCATTCCAATTTAGTCTATCCTGTTGATTATATGGCCAGGGAGCGCCATTGTTTTCAATATTACTCATCATATTATTTAATTCACCTGGTGCCGATGAATTTTCCATTATCAAATACCTTCTCATATCCATGATAACAGAAAGTGGATTAATACTTATTGGGCATTCCTCAACGCAAGCATTACATGACGTACATGCCCATAATTCTTCTTCTGAAATATAATCACCGATTAATTTTTTATTATCATCTACAAAAGACCCATTAAGATCAATTATTTTACCAACTTCTTCAATTCTATCTCTAATATCCATCATTATTTTTCTTGGCGATAGTTTTTTTCCTGTAATATTAGCAGGACAGGAGTTTGTACATCTACCACATTCTGTACATGAATAAGCATTTAACAGTTGCAGCCAGGATAAATCCTTCACGTCTGATGCACCAAAATTAACATCCTCAGAAATTTCAGATTCATTGGACTTACCTAACATTATATTAACTTCATTTGTTACTGAATTCATGTTATTAAGTTTACCCTTATTTTCTATAGATCCATAAAATGTGTTTGGGAAAGCAAGAATAATGTGAAGATGTTTAGAGTAATATAGATAATTTAGAAAAATTAGTATACCAATAATGTGTAACCACCAAAAGGTTCTTTCAAAAACATGTAAAGATTCAATTGAAAATTCCGTGAAATAAGGGTAAATCATACCACTTATTACATTTCCATTATTCATGTTTTGAAACCCAACATCAGTGGCATTCATTAAAAGAAATAAACTCATTAGGACAATTTCAAAATATAATATCAGATCTGCATCTAATTTTGGCCATCCTATCATTTTTAATTCATAAAATCTTTTCAGTCTTATCAAGTTTCTTCTAAACCAAAAAATTAATACAGAAATTAAAACCAAAACTGCAAAAATTTCAAAAGAGCCAATTAAGAATCCATAAAATACACCCATTGATGAAAATATTCTGTGGGTACCAAATACACCATCAATTATGATTTCAATCAATTCAATATTAATTATAATAAAGCCTAAATAAACAACTATATGTAGCACGCCAGCAATTGGTCTTCTTACCATTTTGGATTGACCTAAAGCAATCCTAATCATATTTCTCCATCTTTGTGGCTTATTGTTTATCGGCTCTGTCTGCCCTCTGCCAAGATTAATATTTCTTCTTAATCTTTTCAAATTTCTCACAAAAAATCCAATGGATATTAGCAGAATAGTTGAAAAAATTATGTTGGGGATTAATTGCAATTAATTATTTTTTTTAAATTCTTTATTTTTTTTTCCAAAAACAGAAAAATTAATATATCTGCCTGGGTTTAATTTAATATCCTTAATCAAAATATTCAATTCATTCGTAGCATTTTCAAGATTTTTATAAATCGACTTATCATTTATTAATTGACCGGCAGTACCCTCGGAATCTTTAAGACTTTTAGTAATAGTATTTAGATTGGAAACAAGTTCATTTAAATTAGAGGCTATTTTAAGCACTTCTTCTTCTGAAATTGAGTCGGAAATTGTTCTGATATTACTGCTTGCTTTACTTAGCTCAGAAATTGTATTTGTTAAATTTTCGGAATTATTTACAATTAAGTTAGATATTTCATCTGATGTTTCTGAAAGGTTTTTTGTTAGATTTGAAAAATCTTGAATACTAGATCTCAGTTCTTGCTTAGTTTCTTCATCAAACAAAGTATTAATATTGCCTAAAACAATTTCAGCATTTTTAATCAATGCTTCAATCTGTAGTTGAACTTGTGGTAATATCTGATTAACTAATTCGGTCAGACCAGGTTTTATAACCCCTTTTAGTAAATCCCCATCAGATGCAATAGTTGAATCGTTTTTGTAATCAGGAATTATTGCTATTGCTTTCCCTCCAATTAGTCCAGTTTCGTATAATTCAGCTAAACTTGTTTTTGGGAATAAAACATCATTCTCAATAATTATATCTACCAGTAACTCCCTTGTATTATTAGGATTGAAATTAATTTTTTGGACCTTTCCTATTTTAAATCCATTTAATGTTACAGGATTTGATGCAGATAGACCATCTACTTTTTCATACTTTACTGTGAATTTTCTATTTTTTTCAAAAAGATTGATTCCCTTCAAATAATTATATGAAAAAATACTCATCATCACCCCGATTAAGGCTAAAAAACCAACTTTTATTTCTTTTGAGTATTTCAATTGTATTATTAGTTACTTATAAAATTAGGAATTTAAATTAAACTACTTTCAATCTACTTCAAATAACTTACCATTTTCAAAACCAACTATATATGCATTTGGGAAGCCATTACGTCTAGCAAATGTTTTCTTCTCTTTGATATCTTCTAGACTATTCGAGTTTGAGTAAAAATATTTATAAATGGAACCTTGCTTAATCCTAGATAGGTTTTTTAATCCTTTGAAATTATATGGTTTAAGCTCAAGTCTTCTTTTACCTGCTGCTATTTGCACTTTATAGGTAATTGCGCTGATATTTTGTGGTTGATTAGCGATATTTTCAGAGTAATTTATAGCCTTTTTGTATTTTTCAATAGCTTTAAAAATGCTATTAGAAATTTCACCTTGCCCTTTTTTTGAATTTAAATAAGCGCCTTCCTTGGGATTAGTCATAAAACCGGCTTCGATTAAAATACTTGGCATATATGTGTTGTGAAGAACCCAAAATCCTGATTGCTTTACTCCTCTGTTTTTTCTCTGTAAATCGTTTCTAAAATTTTCTTGAACAAAGCTGGCTAGTAAAATACTTTGATCTAAATATTCTTCTTGCATTAAGGTTAGACCAATCAGTGATTCTGGCGATTTTGGATCAAAACCTTTATAATTTTCTTCATAATTTTCTTCAAGAAAAATTACCTCATTTTCCTTTAATGCAACATCAAAATTTGCTTTACTAACATGAAGTCCGTAAACAAAAGTCTCAGAACCATATACCCTATGATCATGGAAAGCATTACAGTGGATAGAAATGAATAAATCTGCATCAACATCATTTGCGATTTTTGCTCTCTGTCTTAATGTCAAGAAAACGTCCTTGTCTCTGGTGTAAATAACATCATTTCCGCTATTTTTTAATTTTTCACCCAGGTCTAAAGCTATATTTAATACAATGTCCTTTTCTTTAATTCCACTTTTATTTGGTCTTCCGGGATCCTTACCTCCATGGCCAGCATCAATTACTATTTTAAAAGGTTTTTGAGAATATATCTCGTTTGTAAATCCGGAATCAAATTGAAAAACAACAAGAAAGAGTAAACCTGTTAAACTATGGTTAAAAAAAGTGTATTTAGAACAAACTTTAATCATAAATTATGTATTATAGCCTTAAAATATACGTAAATTTATATCTGTTACTAAGAATTAATAAATATACATTCAATAGGTTGAAAACTAACTTTTCCAAATTATTTTTATTCTTAAGTTATACATTTTTTATAAACATAAATGTATTTGCCAATGGCTTTTATTATGTAAATGATACTATTCAAAAGCTTGACACCGTCAAAACGGCAAACAACTCCTTGTTAGGAAAAATTTTATATGAAGCTACAGATACTACCTCTATTAGTCCAAAGGACAAATTAATTAGATTATATAATAATGCTAAAATAACATATCAGGATATGGAAATCACATCAGGTATAATTATAGTTAATTACGAAAAAAATGAAATATATGCGGGAAGAATAAAAGATTCTTTGGGTGAGTACACACAGCTTCCAGTGTTTAAACAGGGACAAGATGAAATAAGACCTGATTCTCTCAAGTTTAACATGGACACAAAAAAAGCAATAATTTTTAACTCTAGGACTGAAGAAGCTGGATTGAATATTCTCTCTGATAAAACAAAAAAGGAGAATGATTCGGTTTATTACATGGATAGAGCAAAGTTTACAACCTCAGCTGATATTGAAAACCCTGAGTATTATTTTTTATTAAGAAAGGCAAAAGTAATTCCTGGAAAAAAAATAATTACGGGACCAACAAATATGTATATAGCAGATGTGCCGACACCTATTGGTTTACCCTTTGCATATTTTCCTATTTCAAATAAGAGAAGCTCTGGAATAATATTCCCTTCTTTTGGTGAGCAAAATTCAAGAGGGTACTTCATTCAAAATGGAGGTTATTATTTACCAATCAATGATAATTTAGACTTAACACTTCTGGGAGATTATTATACAAACGGTAGTTACGGATTTAGGGTTGAAAATACTTATTTATACAGATATCGATTTAGAGGAAATTTGAGTTTTAGATTCGAAAATTTAATTCAAAGTGAAAGAGGTTTTCCCGATTATTCAAAAAGCTCGATCTATAATTTAAGATGGTCACACAGCCAGGATTCTAAATCAAATCCTAACTCACGATTTTCAGCTTCCGTAAATTTAGGTAGTAGTAAATATTATCAACAGTCAATAAATCAGATGAATGCTGCAAATTTCCTTAATAATTCACTGTCATCATCAATTTCCTATTCCAAGACGTTTCCCGGTGAACCTCAAGTGAATATGAGCTTGTCAGCAACGCATTCTCAGAACACGAACACACAGACAATAAACATGACTCTTCCTACCTTACAAGCTAGTGTCTCGAGGATATATCCTTTTGCTCCAAAAATTGGAACAAAAAAAGGTATTATTCAGAATATTAATTTCCAGTATAATCTCAGGGGTGAAAACAGAATATTGACAACAGATTCATTATTTTTTAAGAAAGAAATGTTTGAAAATGCAAAATCAGGTTTTCAGCATTCCATACCCATCAGTACAAATTTTAAATTATTAAAATATTTTAGTTTTTCAACTAGTGCTAATTTTCAGGAAACATGGGTTTTTAAAACAATTGATAAAGAATATGATATTGAACTGCAGGAAGTTGTTACTAACGAAAATCGAGGTTTTGACTCTTTTAGAACTTATAATTTTTCTACAAGTCTTGGAACGACTGTTTATGGAATGTATAATTTTTCCGAAAACAGTAACATTAAAGCCATTAGACATGTTATGAGACCGTCTTTAAGTTATGGAATATCACCTTCTTTTGATAAATATTATGACAGTTATGAGGTCATTAGTGCAGATGGTTTAACAACGTCTGATATCCAATATTCAAGATTTGAAGGTTCAATTTTTGGATTACCTAATAAGAATTATGCTAGTTCTATTGCTTTATCACTCAACAATAATGTAGAAGCAAAAGTTGTTGACAAAGAAAGTGAGGAAAACGAATTGAAAAAGGTTGTAATATTAAATAATCTAAACTTTTCAACTTCTTATAATCTTGCTGCTGATTCATTGAGATTATCTCCTATTCGTATGAATGGAGGTACACAGCTCTTTAAAAATAAAATGAATATAAATTTTGGAGCTACACTTGACCCTTATACTTTGGATGAAAATAATAATAGAATTGATCAATTTCAGATTAATAATGGAGGTGGATTATTTAGATTAACCAGTGCAAATCTCACCTTTAATTATGCTTTTAGCAGTAATGACTCTGAAAAGGGTTCTGAAAGAAGTCAGGCTGCGATTGACGAGTCAGTTAGAAACGGAGGAAGAGATGATGATTTATTTGGAAGGGCAATGGATACATCCACTGAAGAATTTTCAAAATCTGATAAGGCGCAAAAAGAAAAGATGCCCGATAATTTGTATAATTATAAAATCCCGTGGTCTTTAAGAATGGCATATGCTGTTAATTATAATAATTCTGTTGGTCAAAATGAAATATCTTCCCATTCATTAATGTTTTCTGGTGATGTAGAATTATCTCCAAAATGGAGTGCCGGAGTTTCATCTGGTTATGATTTTAAAAATCAAGGTATCACTTATACCCAGTTAAGATTTGAAAGAGATTTATTAAGCTGGAGGATGAACTTTAGTTGGATTCCTTTTAGCGCAAATAAATCTTGGAATTTCTTTATAGGAATCAAAAGTGGAATGTTGAGCGATATTAAATATGATAAGAGAAGGCAAAGAGATAAAATATTATGATTAAATTTAAACTATGAAAAGAATAATAAAAACAGATAATGCACCAAAACCAATTGGTCCATATAATCAAGCAGTAGTAGCTGGTAATTTTATGTTCATATCAGGTCAAATAGCATTAAATCCAAAAAATGGTGAATTGATAACTCATAATATCATTGATGAAACAACGCAGGTTATGGAAAATCTTAAATCAATCTTGAATGAAGCTTCTTTAACATTTGAGGATGTTGTAAAGACTACAATTTTTTTATCCAGTATGAATGATTTTAATGATGTAAATAAAATCTACGGTTCTTATTTGAACAAAGAAACTGCACCAGCACGTGAAACTGTTGAAGTGAGTGGTTTGCCAGCTGGGGTTAATGTTGAAATATCAATGATTGTTATGTTGTAATTTTTTTTGATGAAATTTTACCAATCCTTCAATCGGTTTTCGAATTATATTACCGGCTCTTAAACCATGTTTTGAAAGAGATTCTATAAGCTCATCTTTAAGGTAAAATGAAATAGAACCAACAAAATGTATGGGAATCAACTTAGCATCGCTAAATTGTAATATTTGCTTTTCAATAAATAGATCAAAACCTCTTTTTATCAAAGATTGAGAATACTCAGAGTCTTTATTGTTAATTAAGAACTTAGCAAAAGTTGCTAAGTAGGTGTTAGGATTAGGCTGTTTATAAAGTTTGTCTTTGATTTTACCAGCATCTAACTCAAATTCATTCTCAAACTTTTTTGCCATTTTAGCAGGCATTCCGTTAAAATAGTATTCCCTTAACAGTTGACGTCCAAAATAATTACCACTAGCATCGTCCATAATGATATATCCAAGGGATGTTACTTTTTGGTCAATTTCTTGCCCATCAAAATAAGTACAGTTTGAACCAGTGCCAAGGATGCATACTATTGATGGTGAATTAACCTCAGAGGTTGAATAAATAGCAGCAAATGTATCTTCCTTTACAGAATATTTTTTACAGTTTATAAATATATCCTTAAATACATCTTTAATCAGTATTCTTGGGGGCTCTGTACCACAACCTGCACCATAAAAATAAATTTCCTCTACCTCTTTTCTGAATTTATATAATTCAAAATTATTTACAATTCTTTCTTTCAAAATCTGATTAGTTAGGACTTGTGGATTAAGTCCTAGCGTTTGAGTTTCGAATAATACTTTACCTAATCTGCCTAAAGCAATCCAATCGGTTTTTGTTGAGCCACTATCTACAATTAAAATCATAATAAATTATGCTTGATATGTTTTTTAAGAATTATGAATCTTTTTCATAAGGTCAACTAATTTAGTTGAATAAGCATACTCGTTATCATACCAGGAAATTATTTTGAAAAAAGTTGGACTCAATTCAATTCCAGCATTGGCATCAAAATTACTTGTTAAAGGACAACCTACATAGTCTTGCGAAACTACAGCTTCCTCTGTGTATCCAAGTACACCATTTAGTTCATTTTCACTAGCTTTTTTAAAAGTTTTTTTAATTTCATCATATGATGTTTCCTTTTCTAAAATAACGGTTAAATCAACAACTGAAACATTAGCTGTAGGAATTCTAAAAGCCATCCCTGTTAGTTTGCCATTAAGTTCTGGAATTACTTTTCCGACTGCAATAGCTGCTCCGGTTGAAGACGGTATAATGTTATTTAATGACGATCTTCCAAGCCTGTAGTTTTTAGCAGGACCATCTACTGTCATCTGTGTTGCAGTAGCAGCGTGCACTGTTGTCATTAGACCCTCTTTTATAGAAAAGTTATCGTGAAGGACTTTTGCAATTGGAGCTAAACAATTCGTTGTACATGAAGCGTTTGATACTATTTTATGTTCACTTGAAATAGCATCGCTGTTTACACCCATTACAAACATAGGTATATCCTTTGAAGGAGCCGATACTGCAACTTTTTTTGCACCGGCATCTAAATGTAGTTTTGCTTTTTCTAAGGTGGTAAAAATTCCGGTGCACTCAGCTACAACATCGATATCTAATTCACCCCAGTTTATTTCGGATGGATTTCTCTCAGCTGTTACCCTTATTGTATTTCCATTTACAACTAAGTTATTTCCCACAACTTCGATCTCATCATTGAGTTTTCCATGAACTGAGTCGTATTTTAGCAGATACGCTAGGTGATTAACATCTAATAAGTCATTGATAGCTGTAACTATAACGTCTTTTCTTTTTAAAATGGCTCGAAACGTAATTCTTCCAATTCTACCAAAACCATTTATACCAACCTTAACTTTACTCATCTTATAATTTAAATTTATATTGACATTATATCACTGACCTTCAATAGTTCAGTGTTAATTTTTGTAATTCCTTTAATTGCGTTTTTAAAAGGTGTTAGGGTAATATCTTTATTATTTAGTCCAACCATTGAGCAACCTTCCCCTTCCATCATAGATTCAACTGCTTTTACCCCCAATCTACTTGCTAAAACTCTATCAAAACATGTGGGAGCTCCGCCTCTTTGCATGTGACCAAGAACGGCGACTCTGGCTTCATAGTCAGAAAGATGTTTTTCAACATATTCTTTTAGCTGAAATACATTCTCTCCTGTTTTATCCCCTTCTGCAACAACTACTATACTGGATGATTTTCCTGTTTTTTCACTTCTTTTCAAAGATTGAATTAATCTGTCTAGCCCTAAATTTTCTTCAGGAATTAAAATTTCTTCAGCTCCCGCAGCTACACCTGAATTTAAAGCAATATGACCAGCATCTCTACCCATAACTTCAATAAAAAATAGTCTATTGTGAGAACTAGCTGTATCCCTAATCTTGTCAATTGCTTCTACAACGGTGTTAGTAGCTGAATCAAATCCAATTGTGTGAGAAGTTCCAAAGATATCATTATCAATAGTAGCAGGAACTCCGATCACTGGAAAATCAAATTCTTCATTAAAAATTAAACCCCCTGTGAATGTTCCATCACCACCAATTACTATCAAGCCATCCAAATTATTATCTTTCAAAGATTCAAATGCTTTTTTTCTTCCTGACTTTTTTCTAAAATCCTTGGACCTAGCAGTTTTGAGGATTGTTCCACCTTTGTTAATTATACCTTTGACACTTCTAGCATCCATTTCTGTCATTTTTCCTTTTATAAGTCCGTCATAACCTTTTGAAATCCCTACAGGTATAATATTATGAAAAACACACGTTCTAACTACTGACCTTATTGCAGCATTCATTCCTGGTGCATCGCCGCCAGAAGTTAATAAACCTATCTTATTAAATACCTTTTTCACGTACATAAATATAGTAATCTAAGTCCTTATTAATAAGCATTTTTTTAATTCTTTTTTTTTAAGAAAACTAAGTCTAAATTTACACTATGAAACAAGACGTATATATTTTAGCAGTAGAAACATCATGTGATGACACATCAGTTGCCATATTAAAGAATAAAAGCGTTTTGTCCAATATTGTTTCAAGTCAGAAAATACATCAAATATTTGGAGGTGTTGTTCCAGAAATTGCTTCAAGAGAGCACGATAGGTTAATTGTTCCTGTGATGAAAGAGGCTGTGAAAGAATCTAAAATTAAGTTATCTGAGTTAGATGCAATAGCTTACACAAGGGGGCCAGGACTATTAGGATCGTTATTAGTTGGAACATCATTTGCAAAATCATTAGCATTATCTCTTAATATTCCTTTGTTAGAAATAAACCATATGCAAGCACATATTCTTTCAATTTTTATTGACGATAATACAGAAAAACCAAAATTTCCTTTTATTGCATTAACTGTTTCAGGCGGCCATACCCAGTTGGTTTTAGTGAAAAGTTACTCTGAATTTATTGAAATAGGAACTACACTAGACGATGCTGCAGGTGAAGCTTTCGATAAATCAGGAAAAATTATGAATTTAGATTATCCAGCAGGACCTAAAATTGATAAGCTGGCTATACAAGGTGATTGTAATAAATTTAAATTCCCAAAACCTAAAGTTGAAGGTTTAAATTTCAGTTTTTCTGGGCTAAAAACAAATTTTAAAAATTTTGTGAACAGTAAATCAAAAGATTTTATAAATAAAAATATAAACGACTTGTGTGCGTCTCTGCAATCCACAATAGTTAAAATATTAATTGATAAAATCATTAAAGCAAGAGATCAATATGAAATTAATGAATTTGTTATCTGTGGAGGTGTTTCAGCCAATTCATATCTAAGGAAAGAATTGACAGGTTTGATTGAAAGTCATAAAATTAAGACATATGTTCCAAAAATTAATTATTCCACAGATAATGCTGCTATGATTGGTATAAATGGGTATTTTAAGTTTAAGGAATCTAATTTTGGTAAATTCTCTGATTTTAGTGTATCAAAATATCCAATGTAATGAATATCTTCTTTTCAAATAATATTAACAGTAAAAAAAAGGAAATAATTATCAGTGAACAGGAGAATGTACATTTAATTAAAGTTTTGAGAAAAAAAGTAGGAAGTCAGATTAATGTAACAGACGGCAAAGGACATTTATATAATTGCTCTCTAATTGAATCTGATAAAAACAAATCTATATTAAAGATTAAAAATTTAGTTGAATTTAAAAATGAATCTCCAAAGTTAAAAATTGCAATTGCATTAACTAAAAATAAAGACAGGTTCGAATGGTTTCTTGAAAAAGCAACTGAAATTGGAGTTTGCGAAATAACTCCTTTGGTTTGTAGATATTCAGAAAGAAATAAATTGAATTTAGAAAGATCCATAAAAATTTTAATATCCTCAATGAAGCAATCATTAAGATATAGCTTGCCAGTGATTAACAAACCTGTTGATTTCAAAGATTATTTAAAATCAAATAGTGAAAATAATATTGATTCATATATAGCTACCTGCCTAGTTGCTGATGACAATTTATTAAAGGAAAAATTAATAAAAGGGAATAATTCATTGATTATGATTGGACCTGAGGGTGGATTTTCACAAAATGAAATAGATTTAGCAAAAAAAGCTAAATTTGTTCCTGTTTCACTTGGAAAAAACAGGCTTAGAACTGAAACGGCTGGAATTATAGTTTGTTCAATATTTTCAACAATTAATTAAAGATGAATTCTAAAGAATTAGTAAAATCAGTAATAATATTATCAATTTTGGCTCTAATTGCATTATTTCTTTTTGCAATAAAATTAGGTATACTGTATATTTTTATAGCCCTAATATTATCCTTGATTGTAAATCCATTTAACAAAGTTTTAAAATCTAGATTTAAATTCAGTGAATCCTTTTCATCAATTTTTTCTGTTACTGTACTTGTCTCAGTTATTTCTATGATTATAGTCTTGTTTGTGCCAATTCTAACAAAACAAGGAAAAAACCTATCCCTCCTTAACACATCTGAATTTAGAAATAAATTTAAATCTACAAGCGAGGGAATAATAAACTATCTTGAAAGTAAAAATATAAGTATAATTGATTTTTTTACAGATCTCAATCTAATTTCTGAAATTGATTTTGGATTTGTAACTAAATTATTTAATTCGATTATTTCTCAAATTGGTAGTTTAAGTATTGGAATTATGTCTGTATTATTTATCACTTTCTTTTTTTTAAAAGATGGAAAAGATATTTTCAGAACCTTATTAAGCCAATTTCCTTCAAAACAAAGAAAAAAGCTAAAATTTTCATTTGTCAAGATTGAAAATTTACTAACCAGGTATTTTTCAGGAGTTTTATTGCAAATAACAATTTTATTTATTCTATACTTTATACTACTGCTAATATTAGGTGTTGAAAATTCTTTTGCCATTGCCTTTATTTGCGCTATTTTAAATATCATCCCTTATTTGGGTCCATTAATTAGTATTTTTTTAATGATAATATTATCAGCTACTAATAACATTGATACATTTATTTTCAATGACTTTTTAACTAATTCACTATGGTTGCTTTCAGGTTTTACCGCAATTCAAATGCTTGACAACTTTATACTTCAACCATATATATTTTCTTCATCAATTAAATCCCACCCACTTGAGGTATTTATTGTGATAATATTTTCTGGATTACTATTTGGTATTTTTGGTTTAATTATAGCTATTCCTGTGTATACAACCCTAAAAGTTATTTACACAAGCTTTTTTGATACAAAAAAAATATTGGTAAACTTATTTAAGTAAATTAATTATTTAGTTTAAAGTTAGATTGAATGTTTTATTAAATTCAAAATCTGAAGTTCCGCTTATTGCTATTTCAAACTCTCCAGATTCAATCGTTAATTTTCCGTTATTATAGAACTTTAAATTGTCAGAATTAATCTCAAAAGTAACTGTTTTACTTTCTCCTTTCTTTAAAAATATCTTTTTAAAACCTTTTAATTCTTTAACGGGTCTTGTTATGCTCCCAACCTTATCGTGTATATATAGTTGGGCAACTTCATGCCCATCATAGTCACCAGTATTGGTAATAGTTGAACTCGCTAATAGAACTTCAGTTTCCGAAATATTTTCTTTAGACAATTCAATTTCTGAATATTTGAAAGTTGTGTAGCTCAGCCCGTGACCAAAAGGGTATAACGGGGTATTTGGTGAATCTATGTAATTTGACTTATAGTCTTCTGTTGGATTTTCTATTGAAATTGGTCTTCCCGTATTTTTTACATTGTAATATATAGGAACTTGTCCAAGGTTTCTTGGAAAGGTAATTGGTAGTTTTGCTGACGGATTATACTTTCCAAATAAAATATCTGCAACTCCCAAACCACCACTAGTTCCAGGGTACCAAATCTCTAAAATTGTGTCAACTAAAGAATCCTCAATCGTGAGATCTAGTGGACGACCATTCATTAATATTAGAATAATTTTTTTATCAGGGAATTCATCTCTTATAGCTTTAATTAAGTCTGTTTGAATTCCGGGTAGTTTTATATTTGTTCTACTTGCAGCTTCTCCACTCATATTATAATCCTCACCTAAAACCATAATCACTTTATCGGATTTTCCAACAACTTGAATAGCTTTGCTAAACCCACTACTATCGTTGCTATCAATATCACAACCTTTGGCAAATAGAATATTTTTGTCATCTAAATATTCTTTTATTCCTTGGAATATACTAATTGCTTTTCCGTTTCTGTCACCTGCTGCTGCCCAATTACCCAGAATATTTTTTTTATCTTTTACAAGTGGGCCTATCAGTGCAATTGTTTGTTTTTTGTCTAAAGGTAGAGCTTCATCGGAATTTTTAAGTAGCACAGAAGATTTAGAGGCAATTTTTCTAGCAGATTCTAAAAATTCTGGACGATATATGATTTCTTTTTCTCTTTGTTCGTTACTATATCTATAGGGGTCATCAAATAGACCTAATTTGAATTTCGCAACAAGGATTCTTCTACAGGCTTCATTTACTAATTTTTCGTCAACTTTCCCCTCAGACACTAATTCTTTTAAAAAACGTCTGTAAGCACCACTCATCATATCTATATCAATAGCAGAATTAATAGCTAATTCTGTTGCATGTTTTTCATTTTTAGCATAACCATGGCTCACCAGTTCATTAATAGCAGTGTAATCCGTAACTACAAATCCATTAAATCCCCATTCATCTCTGAGTATATCCTTAAATATGTATTGATTTGCCGTTGCAGGCACACCATTAAGCTCATTAAAAGCGGTCATAAATGTTTCAACACCTGAATCGATTGCGGCTTTAAACGGGGGCATATATACATTTCTCAACTCATTATCCCCCATATTAACAGTATGATAATCTCTTCCTGCCTGAGCAGCACCATATCCAACAAAATGTTTTGCACAAGCTAAAATTGTATTAAGATGAGCGAGATTATCGCCCTGAAAACCTTTTACATAGGATTTAGTAATTTCACTGGTTAAATAAACATCTTCTCCAGATCCTTCAGAAATACGCCCCCAACGAGGATCTCTAGCAATATCAATCATTGGTGCAAATGTCCAGTGAACTCCTGATGCCGAAGCTTCTTCTGCTGATATTCTAGCTACTTCCTCAACATCACTTAAATCCCAACTTGATGCTATGCCTAAGTTTATGGGAAAAATTGTTTTAAAACCATGAATGACATCGTAACCAAAAAGTAAAGGAATACCTAAACGAGTCTCCTCTACAGCGATTTTTTGCAATTCTTTAGTCCCTTTAGATGTGTAAACATTGAGCATTGAACCTAGATTACCTTCTTTTAGCAATTTCATATTATCTGAGGTTACATATGGACCTGTTTTGTTCCAATCTCCACTGTACATAATTGTTTGTCCAATTTTTTCATTTAAGGTCATCAAACTCATTATAGAATCTACTTTTCGATAAATATCTGTTTCTGAATTATAAGTCTTATCAGCACATGAATAAAGACAATTAAAGAGTATTAACAAGACAACTAAAGTTATTGGAATTTTTCTCATTTTTTGATAGTCATTCAATTTCTAATTTTCTTCCCATCGGAGTTCATCAATATGATAAATATCTTGCGGATTACCATTATTTTGACCGGCATTAAAGAACAAAACAAGTGTGGTGTTTTCGTTATCAATTGAATCGCTAAAATCATAAGAAAATTCTTGCCATGTATTAATTGCGCTAAAATCTGACCATTTTTCAATAGCAGACCCCCCTTCTAGCTTCGCTAAGACCTGAATAGATGATGATGAGTAAAGCTTAAATTTCAGTTGATTGTGTGTATTTAAATTAATAATTGAACCATAATTTAATATGAAGGCATCATAGGGCTCTGTTCCATTATCAGTGTATTGACCAACATACTCACTTCTATTATCACAACTAATTAACGGATTTAATACACTTGGTACAGTAGTTTCGATACCATAATTCTGTTGACAATTCCAATCGCTAATTATATTATAATCCGGGTTGACATTTGAACAATTTTCAACGAAAGGCTCATCACACGGTGCTGGAAGAAATATCAAATCATCAATATAATACAAATCAGTTGGCGTTCCATTTGTTAAATTATGATTGAAGAAAATTTTTAGTTGTGTCTGATCATTTGCTGATAAACTGAAATCAAATACGTAGTTAATCCATTCGTTTACAAGTATTATGTTGCTACTTACTTCAATTGGTGATTCCCCACCATCAAGTCTTGCTAATAATGGTGAGCTTAAGGATGAATGAATTTTTATGTGTAGTTGAGGGTTTTCGGTAAGATTTATTGGCTCGTTAAAATTAATTGTTAATGCATCAGACCCGTCTGAACCATCATCAATATATTGTCCAACAAAAATGCTGTTATTAATTTCATTGGGATATGGATTATTTACAATTTGAATTTCGTTATTAGTAGTTAACAATTCATAATTCTGCTGACATTCAAAATCATTTAAAATATTGTTATTTTCAGTAAAGTTTTCACATGGATCAACAAACGTGTCAAAAAATAAATCATCTATATAATATAGGTTAGGTGTACTTCCAATTATCTCAACTCCATAATTAAAAAAAACTTTTATTTTGGTATGATTTTCACTTTGCCTCCAACTAAAATCAAAAATATAAATATTCCATCCATTATCGCCATTTACATTTTGAGATTGAATAACTGCTTCAGATGAACCACCATCCATCATAACTCTAAGTTCTCCTGAAATCTCAGTCTTAACTTTAATTTTGAAAACTGTATTGGTCGATAAATCAATCGGTGATCCATAGTCAATCTCAATAAAATCGGTTGGTTCCTGAGTATCTGTATATAGACCAACGAAATTGCTAGTATTTAGAGGAGTTTCAGATGGATTTCGCACAATTTCAACATTGTCTAATATAAAATTTGACTGACATTCAAAATCGGTTATGAAATTTGGGTCTATGCTTACATCATCTATTTCACATGGATTATAGCTAATTACAGGAAAGTCCTGAAAATCCTCTTCACAAGATAAAAAAATCATCAAAATCAAAAATAACAGAGAATGTCTGAGAAAAAAATTAAGGATATCCATAATTAATTTTAATAAGTTTAAATATACCATAGTTCTACTATACATTTTTGTTGATCGACATTAAAAAATAAAACCCAAATCATTTAAACCTTCAATAATTTCTTGGTCTTGCATAAATAGATTCCATAAAAGTTGAGTCCTATAATTTTCGATCATGAGTATTATTGGTCCCTGATCAATAGCTAAATATCTATCAGAATACCAGTTATAATGTATTGAAAAAGCATCAAAAAATCCATAATCGCCCCATAATTCATCATTTAAATTATAATAAAAATTTTCAAGTGCTTTCTTTGATTCTAATGGTGTGTAAGGAAAAGATGATAAAGCAGCTGTTGGCGAAATTACACCTAGATCATTATTTGGACTATGCGCTGAGTATCCATTATAGTTAGTGCTTGCAGTAATCCCCCAACTTATATCACTATATCCGTCAAAGTTATTTGGATTTGTTACACAGTGATCGTAATTAATCAAAGAATGAGCTCTATTTTGATCAAAATAATTTGTGTATTGATCTTCCAAATTTCTTGGATCGATTCCTATAAATGAGTAATGAGAATAAAATAGTGGGCCTCCATAATTTTCTCCTAAGGGCAAATATATATCATAAAAAGTTCCAGAATTGACAAAAGCACCATTTCTTGTCCAACCCTCATTATAAATGTCAATATTAATTGGGTATGTTGGTGAAGATGCTGCTAGTACATATACGATAAGGGCTTCATTCCAACCCTTAACATCTAAATTTATGGCAAAATCATGTGTTGGGGACCAATGCCAGGTGATTTTATTTTGACCTTGCGTATACCATGTCCACTCTACATCTTCCCAGATATTTGTAATTCTGTTTCGCAACTCTGCTTCTTGTTCATTATCGTCAGAAAAATATTGTCTAATAATCAGCAGTCCCTGAATTAGCAATGCCGTTTCAACTATATCTCCACCGTCATCCAAATCACCAAATTCGATTGTATTTCCAGAGCTATCATACCAGTGGGAAAAGGCTCCATGATATTTTTCAGCACCTTCTAAAAAAGTTAAAACAGTTTCCATACGACTTATTACATCTTCACGACTTACCCATCCCCTTTCTATACCTACAACAAATGATGCAATTCCAAATCCTGAACCACCAGTTGTAATGATATTAGGCCTATCACTATCTTCTCTGGCCAACCCACTTACAGGTTCTGCAAAATCCCAAAAATATTTGAAAGTTTGGTGTTGTGTTAACGTTAGCAAGTCTTCAAAAGGGATTAAGTCAACATTGTCTACCGGAATAAAGCCAACATCTGGGGGTGGTGGGTCAATATCATTTGGATTTGTACAGCAAATAATTCCAAAAAATAATGTGAGTAAACCAATTTTATAAACGACTTTTAATTTCATATTTCTTTATTTACCATCCAGGATTTTGGGTTAAAATACCGTTACTTAAGTCTATCTGTTGTTGAGGAATGGGAAATAGCTCGTGTTTTCCTACAATAAATGGTTTCCCTAATGATTGTAGCACATTAGCTGCTCTGCCTTGTCTCACTAGATCAAAATATCGGTCATGTTCAAAAGCTAACTCCCATCTTCTCTCATTCCACACATCTAATTGTGTTGGGTTATTTATGGGATTTAGGCCCGCTCTGTATCTAATCAGGTTAATAGGACCTGAAACATCTCCTCCTAAATGAATTGCCGCTTCAGCATTCATTAATAAAACTTCTGCATATCTAAATATCCTAATATTTTTACCGGTTTGTTCGAATTCTGTAAAAGCACTTGAATAAGCTTTTTGATTATACATCTCATTAACAACTGTTTCAGGAACATACCTTCCATCATACAATGTTTCTCCCCTGAAAATTATAGTTGCATCTCTTCTAAGATCATTTTCCGCGTAAGAATTTAGTAGTTCAGTACTAGGAACATTAAAACCCCAGCCCCAACCACCTTCACCTCTGGCTCCTTGAGTTAAACTATATTTATCTACCCCTACTGATGGAATAGCTCCTTTAGCTTGAATTTCAAAAATTGATTCTTGATTATTTTCACCAATCTCTTTCCAAATATCCTCATAATTTGCCGTAAGACTATATTCACCTGATTCAATTACTTCATTTGTTAAGGCAAGAACATTTTCCCATTTTTCCTGATACATACTAACCTTTGCCAAAAGTGTCTTTGCGGCTCCCTTGGTGGCTCTTCCTAATTCAATATTTGGGTATTGACTCTTATTTGGTAGGGATTCTATCGCTTGTATCAAATCATCTTCGATAAATAAAAATGTTTCATCAATAGTAGCCCTGCTTAATAAATCCTCAATAGGAGAATTAACGTCTGGAGTTTCTGTAATAAGTGGGAGTTCGCCAAATGTTTGTAATAACCTAAAATATAATAAAGCTCTTAAAAATTTTGCTTCACCTAACAGTCTTGTTTTTAATTCAATATCCAAATCGTCGAATGGTTGAATTCTATTAATAGCTTGATTAGCTCTTTGTATTCCGTTAAAATGACCCTCCCATACTTCAGCAACAGAAATAGATGTTGCATCATGATTTAAGGCATCTAAAAGATGTTTATCTGAACCTGTATCTCCTAAATCACTTCCTTTATCAGCATCATCACTAGCAATACTTGTTATACCATTCCACGAAAATGAGCTTACCTGCCAGCTTAAAAAAATATTATAAATACCGTTGACCAGCTCAACTGCTTGTTCCTCAGTAATTGAGCTAGCGGTAATTTGATTAGCATCTATTTCTAGAAATTCCTCAGAACACGACTGAATAAATAAATTTACCGTAATAATCAACGTTATAAATATTTTTAAATTTCTGTTATTTTCCTTCATGAATAATTGATTAAAATGACATATTTATTCCTAGATAATATGAGCTAAGTGTAGGATATGCATCCAGCTCGACTCCAGCTAAACCCATGGGGTCACCAGGAAGCTCGGGTGTATATCCTGAAAATTTCTTTAGCATTAAAGGGTTTTTCGCCGTAAAATACAGTCTAGTGTTATTGAACAATTTTGACTTTTCCATTTCAAATGTATATCCTATGGTGAAATTATTAATTCTAAAATAATCTCCAGACTCTAAAAAATAGTTTGAAGAAAGAGGTACATTATTAGATGCTGCAGGTGTATTTGTGCTAGGCCTACCACTTGTCCAACGATTATTAAAAACAAATTGCTCAATGTTCTCATTACCAAATCTCTGTGCTTTTTTACCGTTATAAACCATATTTCCAAAACTCCCGTAGGCCGCAATATTAACATCAAAGTTTTTATAAATAACTTTTAAGTTAAAAGAAGACACCAAAGAAGGAATGTATGACCCAAAGAATCTTCTGTCATTTTCATTTATCTCACCGTCATTATTTAGATCTTTGTAAACAAATTCACCTCGATCATCAATTCCTGCTATTTCATATAAATAGAAACTCCCTAAAGGTTGTCCAATTGAAACTCTTTTGGTATACTGGCCATTATTAATATTTCCACCAGTTTGATTTGTAAAATATTGATTAGAAATCTTACTTAGTTCGTTTTTATTGTGAGAAAGATTTGTATTAATTGAGTAAGATAGATCATCATTTATGCTTTCACTCCAATCCAAGCTTAACTCTACTCCAACATTTTTAATTTCACCTACGTGTGATAGAAATGGGTCAAATCCAAATGTGTTAGGAAGTTGTAAGGGTAAAATAGCATTACTATTAATTCTTTCATATATATCTATTTCACCGTTAAGCTTATAATCTAAAAGTGCAAATTCAACTCCAAAATTAAATTCGTATGTTGATTCCCATGACAAATCTTCTTGTACTGTGGCGGTTACCGTGCCACCCTGCTGAACATCCTGATTAGTTCCAAATGGATAAGAAAAACCTTGATTATAGCGGACAATATTTAAACTTGGAATTTGTGCATTACCTAATTTACCATAACTGATTCTAGCTTTGAGTATATCAAAAATACTTTCATCCATAAAACTCTCTTTGCTTAGGTACCAACCAGCACTTAAAGCATAGAAATTACCATATCGGTATTTTTCTTGAAAGAAATTTGAAGCATCTTGTCTGAATGATATATTTAAAAGATATTTTTTATCAAAATCATAATTTAAACGAGATATATATGAATAAAGTTTTCTGGTTTCTGAAAAACCTCCTCCTGAAGCTTCTGTGCCATCGTTGTTGTTTCCTAAATCAAGATTAAAGTTTAAATTTTCATCTGCGGGTACATTTATTCTTGAACCATAAAGTGTTTCATATTTATTTTCTTCAGCTACTAAACCTAAAGTGACATCAAAATTATGGGAATCATTAATCGTTTTCTTGTAAGTAACATAATTATCAAAAAACCAACGATAATCGTTACTATGAGCTACATATAAAACAGTTTCTGGAATTTGTTCTGCCTCTGGATCTGTTGGTTGAAAATTATCAATTGTATTTCCAGGTTCTAATGACAAATAAGTTTCAAGTCTATTATCAAAATTATAAAAACGATTATGGTTTGTTTCTACAGAAAAACGAGATGTAAAATTTAAATTATCTATGATTTCATAATCTATTTTAAATGCACCTTGAAGTTTTAAAAACCGCTGCTTTTCATTTTGTAAATCAAGCTGTGCAACTGGATTACCTACATTATTAAAGGCGATTGATGAGCCATATCTACCGTTTTCATCCGTTACAGGAACAATTGGAGCTTGCTTGTAGGCTGTTGTAAAAACACCAAAACTTTTTGGTTGAGAATTTGCAAGTTGAAAGCTTATATTATGTGAATATTTAATTTTTTTTGAAATTTTATAATTTAAATTACTTCTAAGTGTAGCTCTCTCCAATTCACTGCCCTTTAAAACCCCTTCTTCTTGATTTAATCCAACACTAAAGAAAGTTTTTAAATTTTCATTTCCGCCTGAGGCTGATATGTTGTGATTACTTTGAAATGCTAGCTGACTAATTTCATTTAGCCAATTAGTGTTATATAACTGGTCTGATGGAAAAAAGGCGCTTAAATCATTATCATTATTAGGATTTGAGTCATTCAGAAGATTTAATAAAATCGCCTCATTACTATATGTAACATACGAACTTGAGTTAGCCATAACTGGCCTGTAGCTCATATCTCTAATTCCAATAAAATTGTCATATGAAACCTTGATCTCTTCTTCTCTACCCTGTTTTGTGTTAACAATTATAACTCCGTTGGCTCCTCTATTTCCGTAAATAGCTAAGGATGCAGCATCTTTTAAAATACTAATGGTTTCTACATCTGCTATATTTATGTTATTAATGTTATTGGTTAAAATCCCATCAACAACGTAAAGTGGCTCACGTCCAGCTTGTATTGTGCCTAAACCACGAATAATTACACTTGAGGAAACACCTGGAGCATCGGATGATATTATTTGAACACCTGCGGCCTTTCCCTGAAGCGCTTGAGTTACATTTAAGACAGGCTCATCAGTCAGATCATCTCCTTTAACCAAACTAACAGAACTTGTTAATATTTCTTTTCTTTGATTTCCGTAACCAATAACAATAATCTCGTCTAAGAATTTAATATCTTCTTTTAAAATAATATTATCTAACTCATAGTTATCTGAAAGTTGAAGCTCAAGATTTTTGAATCCTGAATAGCTAATCAATAATATATCGTTAATTTCTGCCTCAATTAGGAATTTTCCCTCAATATCTGTTTGAACTAAATTGGAGTTCTTTTTTATGATTATTGATGCACCAAAAACTGGTTGATTACTTTCATCAATAACTTTACCCGAGTATAAGTTTTGTGCTATTGTGTTTATGCTAAATGTAAAAAAAAGAAAAAAGATTAGCTTTAAACCCCTACGCATCATCAGATTAGTTTGTTATTATAAATTTACAAAATTATTAAATGTTTGTTCGAAAGAGTAAGCAAAATAAACAAAAGAATAAACCTCAACAAATTGTTGAGGTTTATAAAAGTGATCGCGAAAGGATTCGAACCTTTGACCGTCTGCTTAGAAGGCAGATGCTCTATCCAGCTGAGCTACGCGACCTAGCTAAATTTATGTCGGGGTGGCAGGATTCGAACCTGCGACCTCCGCGTCCCAAACGCGGCGCGATAACCGGGCTACGCTACACCCCGAGATGGCGGAGAGACAGGGATTCGAACCCTGGCGACGTTTGCACGTCGACAGATTAGCAATCTGCTCCATTACCACTCTGGCACCTCTCCAATACTCTAAAAGTATTTAATAAAATGCGGTTGCAAAAATAGTTTTTCATTAATAACAACGCAACTATATCTGATTTTTTTTTAATTACTCGCCTCAGAGTAACTTACCCTGATGTGATAAATGTTTTTCAATTTTTCTTTAAGAACAGATTTGATAATTGAAATATTTTTAAAAGTTAGCTCACAATTTTCAAATTGTTGATCTTCAACTTGCTTATCGATAATTGTTTCAACGAAAGAATCTATCTTATCATTATCGGGTTTATCGATACTCTTGACTGCCGCTTCAACTGAATCACACATCATGACTAGCGCCATTTCAACACTAAAAGGTTTCGGACCATCATATCGAAAATCTGCTTTGTTGATTTCAGGATCTAACTTAACCTCTTTGTTATAAAAGTATCCTATTAAATTAGTTCCATGATGAGTTTTTATAAATTCAATTATCCTTTCAGGAACACCTGCATTTTTTGCCAGTTTAACACCATCAGTAACATGTTGTTTAATGATATCAACACTTTCTTTTGAATGGATATTATCATGGGGATTTTGTTCAGATAATTGATTTTCGGTAAAAAAAGATGGATTAGTAATTTTTCCAATATCGTGATGTAAAGCTCCTACCCTTGACAATAATGCGTTAGCATTAATTCTATTTGCACAAGCCTCAGCAAGATTTGCAACATTTATCGAATGATGAAATGTTCCTGGAGCTTTGTTTGATAATTCTTTTAATAAATTTGAATTTGTGTCGGATAGCTCCAGTAAAGAAACGTCTGAAACTAATCCAAACATCTTTTCATAAATATATATAAGTGGATATATAAATAAAGTTAATAATCCACATAAAATGAATAAAGAGAAATTATTAAGAGGTAGATTTTCAATATTTCCTTCCTGAATTACGTAAAAAGAAAAATAAGCTAGCATGTAGACCAAGGTTATCTGTGCAACGGCAATAAACAAATTAGCTCTCTTGTAAATATTATCAGATGTTAGTATTGTTACAACTCCAGCAATTATATTTAAAAATATGAACTCATAGCTGTTAGGCACAACAAATCCTAACAGCATAATAGTAACAGAATGTATAAAAAAGGCAATTCTAGAATCAAAAAATGCCTTAAAAAGTAGCGGAATAATACATAATGGTATTATATAAATGTAATTTGAACTTACATCTACAACCCAAGTAGTTATTAAAATTATAATTGTAATGTTGAAATAAACAAAAGCAATTTTATTATTGTTTTCATATATATCTCTTTCAAACTTCCTAATAAAAAGTACAATCATAAGTAATGAAAGAATAACCAGTAAAGAGTAGGCTGAAATAATTAAGTAGATATCAGAAAAAGATGAGCTATTGACCTCATATTCTTTTCGTAAAGATTCTAATATTAAAAGCTTTTCCCCTTCAACAACCTCACCTTTTGAAATTATTAATGTTTCTTTTTCTATAAAACCCCTGTTGGGAGATATGTTAATTGTGGCCTCATTAATTGATTCATCAGAAAGTAATTTGTCATAAAATAAATTAGGAGTAACAACATCAAATACTAATGAAATTATTTGAGATTTATAAGTTTCATTGTTAGTTTCAATAATTTTATTATTGACAAAGGTTATTAAGTCTTCAGGCTTAATTAATTTGTTGTAATATGTTGAAATGACTAGTTTGTTGTCGAGCAAAATTGATATTAACTGACTGTCTTTAAAATCAAAATTTTCTTCCAGTAAGCCTTTTGAATATACTTCATTGATAATTTCAGAAGATTGAATTTTAATATTTTTCACCTCATCTTCATTAAAAAGATTAAATAGTGAATCATTCTTTAATTCTTCAATTCGAGAAATGAGTTGATTATTTGAATTAGTTGGTAATAATGTGTCAATCTCAAAGAATAATGGGGTGTTTATTTTTGCTTGAGTAACTTCATCATCAATTTCCTCTTTGGACTTTTTAATTGCAAAATCAAAAGGTGCATATAGATTTTCAGATTGCCAAGGCCTGCCATTCTCAAAATTATACTTAAATTTTCCACTTTTAGGAAAAAAATAGATGATTAAAAATGCTGATAATACAAATAAAAGAACTCTAAATATTCTAGAAAAACCTTTATTTATACTGTTAAATAGTTTACCCATAATCTATATTGAATAAATTTACTAAATATTTAAGAGCATAATACAATTTATATTTTTATTAACTTTAAAAAAATAAACATATGCAAAACAAAGTAGTCATAGTAAGTGCAGTAAGAACTCCTCTTGGGTGTTTTATGGGCTCCTTATCAAATTTTTCAGCCGTAGAGTTAGGGGTATATGCTTTAAACGGAGCATTATCAAAAATCGACTTAAACAGAAACGATATTGATGAGCTAATTGTTGGGCATGTGTTACAGTCTGGTTGTGGTCAAGCTCCAGCTAAACAAATAGCTTTGGGGGCCAAATTAAAACCTGAAATCCCCTGCTCCTCTGTAAATAAAGTATGTTCATCAGGCTTAAAAGCCGTTAATTTAGCTGCTCAGTCGATTCAGCTAGGCATTAATGAAGTAGTTGTTGCTGGTGGAGTTGAAAGCATGAGTAATGCACCTCACTATTTAAATTTGAGAAAAGCTAATAAGTATGGTAATTCCGCAACTATTGATGGGTTAATGTCAGATGGTCTTACAGATGTTTACAGTCAAGAATCAATGGGTGTATTAGCCGATAATTGTTCATCAGGCTATGGCATTTCAAGGGAGTCACAGGATAATTACGCTATATCCTCTTATAATAGATCTATAAATTCTTCAAAAAATGGTTTATTTAAAAATGAAATAATCCCTATAAATTACAAGGATAAAAGGGG
This sequence comes from uncultured Bacteroidota bacterium, assembly GCA_902626585.1. Classification (GTDB taxonomy): domain Bacteria; phylum Bacteroidota; class Bacteroidia; order Flavobacteriales; family Flavobacteriaceae; genus MED-G13. Next base: position 116,847 of record CACOGA010000002.1, on the reverse strand, counting down.
AAATGAAATATGTATTGATCAGGACGAGCAGATTAGCAAAGTAAATTTTGAAAAGATTCCGAATCTTAAACCGGCATTTGTAAAAGACGGTTCTGTAACTGCAGCAAATTCTTCTCCAATTAGTGATGGCGCTTCCATGCTAATTTTAATGAGTAAAAAGAAAGCTAACGAATTAAATATCAATCCAATTGCAGAAATAGTTGGTTATAATGATTCAGCTACATCGCCAGACTTGTTTACAATTGCCCCAGCCAAATCTATTGAGAATTTACTAAGAAAAACAAATGATGACTTAAACAATATTGACTTGTTTGAAATTAATGAAGCTTTTTCGATGGTACCTCTAGTTAATATTGAAATATTGTCTATTGATCCTAATAAGGTAAATACAACTGGTGGAGCTGTTTCTCTTGGCCATCCACTTGGGTGTTCTGGCGCAAGAATACTTACTACATTAATTCACTCTTTACATCAAAATGGAAAGAAAAATGGAGTTGCAGCTATTTGTAATGGAGGTGGTGGAGCATCGTCTATTCAAATAAGGGTTTAATATGGATTTAGGTATATGCAACTTAAGTATTGTACCTGTAAGATTATCTGACTCAGATAAATCGGAAATGATTTCTCAATTAGTTTACGGTGATTTATTTACAATTATTGAAGAAAAAGGTAAATGGATAAAAATAAAATCTAAATTCGATAATTATGAGGGATGGATAGATTCAAAACAATATAAAAAACTCGATAAAAGCGATAATGTCATAACCGATAACCCAACATATTCCTGTGACTTGGTTGAGTTTATAGAAAATGAAAATAAAGAATTAATAACTATTTCAATTGGTTCAAATATTTCCAATGTTAATCTTCTTAATCATAAATACGATGGAAATTCAATTACGGGAATCCAGAATAGAGATTCAATTGTAAATACAGCCCTACTCTACTTACACACCCCATATTTATGGGGTGGAAAAACTCCTTTTGGGATTGATTGCTCTGGATTTACACAAATGGTTTATAAAATTAATGGATATAAGTTGCTTAGAGATGCAAAAGAACAAGCTAATCAAGGAGTTACATTAAGCTTTATTGAAGAATCTGAGGCTGGTGATCTTGCTTTTTTTCACAACGATAACGATGAGATTATTCATGTTGGAATAATTCTAAAAGACAATCATATTATACATGCCAGCGGAAAAGTTAGGATTGACAGAATTGACCAAACGGGAATATACAATAACGAAGAAAATAGGCATACCCATTCACTTAGATATATTAAAAAGATAATATAATCAGTTATTTTCTAACTCAGCTACTATTACCTTATACTTATTTTCTGAATCTGTATCTCCCAGAGCTGAAAAGATGTTCTTTAAAGTTCTAGCTGCATTCAGGTTGTCATTTTCTAGGTTGTAAACTTCCTCGAGGTATGGTATAGCACTTTTATAGAGATTTTCTCTTTCAATTTTTAACTCATCATATCTGTTGTAATCAGCTGTAGACATTCCAAGTGAATTCATTTCTTCTATCATCGGACCTTCTTTTTCAAGAATTAAAGCTGCAGCATTTAGATATGCTTTTGTGTAATTTGGATCAATTTCAATGGCCTTGTTATAATATCCGATGGCATCATCAAAATTACCTTTGTCTGCATTTACAACACCTAAATTGAAAACAAGGTCTACATTATCTGGTTCAATTTCAAGAGCCTTTGAAATTAGTTTCTGGTATTCATCAACCTCCCCCATTTCCCATCTTACATTAGATTCAAGGAGAATTAGATTTATATCATTTTCATCTATTTTTTTTGCTAAGTCCAGATAAATAATTGACTTATCATACTCTTCTTGAGTTTTATATATGGCAGCCATAGACCTAAGAATGTCAATTTCAACAGATTCAGCCATCTCATCCCTTGGAGCCTCGTGGGTTCCGATAACATCAACAGAGAAATTTCTTGACTTTTCATCTTGAAAGACTTGCTCTTTTCCAGATTCCTTTTCTACTGCGTAATAATTCATAGAAACACCTGAGTATTTTAGGTTAATCAATTCTTCATAAAAGTCCAATGCTACTTTATAATCTTTGGCTTCTGTGGCAACTAAAGCGGCGTTATATAGGTATAAAGTATCTTTTTTCGAAACATTATATGCAGCTTCTAAATTTTTATAAGATTTTTCATAATTTTTATTGTCAAGTGCAGATCTTGAGTCGTTAACAAATGAATTAAACAGTTCAGTAAAAATATCGTCAACTTTAATTGTATATATTTTAGAACCTGACAACTCAATTTCTTTTACTTCATTAAAATCATCAATACTCAATAATTTATTCTCAAATGAACCATTTCCGTTTTGATATCTAGCCATTCCCTTCAAATAATAATACCTAGCCTTTATCTTATCGTCAGACGAGTCCACAAGACTTTTAATTGAATTGATTGTATTTAAAGCATTTTCATATTCTTCTGATTTGATCTGCTTTTCAATTGTTTTAAGTTCTTTTTTTTGAGAATAACTCAGTTGAAATAAACAAAAGACTATTAGAGATAATATAATTTTTTTCATTGTTCTGAATTTGTATTGTTTTCCTCGTTAGATTCAAGTTCTTCATCATGCTGATCCTCATCTTTTTCATGAATCACTTTAGCTACTGCAGCTATAGAGTCACCATCTTTAATATTTATTAGTTTTACTCCTTGAGTAGCACGCCCCATAACCCTTAAATCTTCAACTGCCATTCTAATAGCTATTCCTGATTTGTTTATTATCATTAACCCATTAGAGTCATCTACATTTTTGATAGCCACTAAATCACCTGTTTTTTCTGTGATAGAGATAGTTTTAACCCCTTTACCACCTCGGTTAGTTACTCTGTAATCTTCGAGACGTGATCTTTTTCCGTATCCATTTGAGCTAACTACTAATATATTGCTTTCCATATCGTTTACAGCAACCATTCCTATTACTTCATCTTTATCATGTTGAAGCCTAATACCTCTAACTCCAGAGGCATTTCTTCCCATAGGTCTTGTTTTTGCTTCTTCAAATCTAATAGCTTTCCCAGATTTTAAAGCAAGCATAACTTGACTATTTCCATCTGTTAATTTAGCTTCAAGCAATTCATCATCCTCCTTGATAGTTATTGCATTTATTCCATTTACACGCGGTCTTGAATATTGCTCTAAAGATGTCTTTTTCACCTGACCTCTTTTTGTTGCCATTATCACATAGTGATTATTGATGTACTCATCATCTTTTAGATCTTTAGTACAGATGAATGCTTTTACCTTGTCATCTTGTTCAATATTTATCAAGTTCTGTATTGCTCTTCCTTTTGATGTCTTACTGCCTTCAGGAATTTCATAAACCCTCATCCAAAAGCACTTGCCTTTTTGGGTAAAAAACAACATATATTGATGATTAGTTCCAACGAACAAATCTTCAAGAAAATCTTCATTCCTTGTAGTTGATGCTTTTTGGCCAACCCCACCTCTATTTTGTACTTTATATTCATCAAGAGAGGTTCTTTTAATGTATCCAGCATGAGAAATAGTAATCACTACTTTTTCGTCTGGGATCATATCTTCAATCGAAAGATCACCACCCGAGTATTCGATTTTTGATCTTCGATCATCTCCGTATTTTTCTTTTATTTCTAAAAGTTCATCAGAAATAATACTCATTCTTCTGCTTTCATCAGATAGAATGTCCTTTAAATCTTCAATTAACTTTTTAATTTCTTCATACTCATTTCTGAGCTTATCTTGCTCTAAACCGGTCAGTTGCCTTAGTCGCATCTCTACAATTGCCTTTGCTTGTATTTCAGAAAGCTTAAACTTTTTGATTAAGTTATCTCTAGCATCTTCAGCATTTTTTGATGCTTTAATTAATGCTATTACTTCATCAATATTATCAGATGCAATTATTAAACCCTCCAGTATATGACATCTATCCTCTGCCTTCTTTAATTCAAACTTTGTTCTTCTTACAACTACGTCATGTCTATGATCAACAAAATGTTTAATCATATCTTTAAGATTTAGCATTTGTGGTCTTCCTTTCACAAGTGCTATATTATTGACACTGAAAGATGACTGAAGCGGGCTATATTTAAACAGCTTATTTAATACAATATTGGGAATGGCATCTCTTTTTAATACAAATACGATTCTCATTCCATTTCGGTCAGATTCATCTCTTATAGTGGAAATCCCTTCTAATTTTTTATCGTTAACTAAATCTGCAATTTTTTTTATCATATCAGCTTTATTTACCTGATACGGAATTTCGGTTACAATAATTGATTCCTTTCCATCAACCTCTTCTATTTCGGCTTTACCACGCATCACAACCTTACCCCTTCCAGTGTGAAAAGCCTCCTTTACACCATCGTAACCGTGTATAATTCCTCCAGTAGGAAAGTCAGGAGCTTTAACATGTTGCATTAAACCATCAATATCAATGGAATTATCTTTTATATATTCTAAAGTTCCATCTATAACTTCTGTTAAATTATGAGGAGGGATGTTTGTTGCCATACCAACTGCTATTCCAGATGCGCCATTCACTAGCAATGCGGGAATTTTTGTTGGTAAAACAGTAGGTTCTTTTAATGTATCATCAAAATTTAATTTGTAATCAACCGTATCTTTTTCGATATCTGAGAGCATTTCCTCAGAAATTCTTTGCATTCTGGCCTCAGTATATCTCATGGCAGCAGGACTATCACCATCAACAGAACCAAAATTTCCCTGACCGTCAACAAGCATATATCTTAAACTCCAATCTTGAGCCATTCTAACCATAGTATCATAGATGGCGGAATCACCGTGAGGGTGATATTTTCCCATTACTTCCCCAACAATTCTTGCTGATTTTTTGTGAGCAGAGGTTGCTTTAACTCCTAAATCATGCATACCATAAAGCACCCTTCTGTGTACAGGTTTTAAACCATCTCTGACGTCAGGAAGGGCACGGGAAACAATTACAGACATTGAGTAATCAATGTATGCAGATTTCATTTCATCTTCTATGTTAATTGGTATTAATTTTTCTCCGTCATTCATAATAAAAATTAGTTTAATTATATCATATAAATAGTAAGAAACAAATATATGAATTTACCTAGATTTTTTTAGATAAAAATTGGTGCTTAACTCTACTACTTATTAACAATTTTTAGCTCATTAATTTTAGAGGAATACTATTGTTTTAAAAAATCTTTATGATTATTTTTACATAAATTATATTTATGGATGATAATTTTTCACCCCGGGTAAAGGATGTTATAACATACAGCAAAGAAGAAGCTTTGCGGTTAGGCCACGACTTTATAGGAACTGAACACTTAGTTCTCGGTTTAATAAGAAATGGAGAGGGTAAAGCAATTGATATATTAAACTTTCTTGGGATTGATTTGAATGAATTAAGACGTAAAATTGAATCATTAAATCCTACTAACTTTGATAGTGAAATTAAAGAGTCATCAAAAAAAAATCTTCATCTTACCAGACAAGCTGAACGTGCTCTTAAAACAACCTTTTTAGAGGCTAAGCTTTTCCAAAGTTCTATAATTAACACAGCACATTTGCTATTATGTATCCTAAGAAATGAAAATGATCCCACCACAAAAATTTTCAATAATATGGATATCAATTATAATGTGGTAAAAGATGAGTACAAATCTATTATAGGAAAAGATGATTTTTCTAGTGAATCAACCGAAAATCCTGAATCTTCAGAATTTGAAGAAATAAAACCTACTAAATCATCAAAATCGAAAAGTTCGAGTAAATCAAAAACGCCTGTATTAGACAATTTTGGTAAAGATCTGACTAATATGGCTGAAAATGATGAACTTGATCCAATTATCGGAAGAGACATCGAAATCCAAAGGGTCTCTCAAATTTTGAGCAGAAGAAAAAAAAATAATCCATTATTGATCGGTGAACCAGGTGTTGGTAAATCAGCAATTGCTGAAGGCTTAGCAATAAGAATAATTAAGAAAAAGGTTTCACGTGTTCTATACAATAAAAGAATAATCTCATTAGACCTAGCTAGTTTAGTTGCAGGCACTAAATATCGAGGGCAATTTGAAGAAAGAATGAAGGCTGTAATGAATGAGCTAGAGAAAAATTCTGAAATTATTCTATTCATTGATGAGATACATACTATTGTTGGTGCTGGTGGTGCGACTGGCAGTCTTGATGCTTCCAATATGTTTAAACCAGCACTCGCTAGAGGAACTATTCAATGTATCGGGGCAACAACACTTGATGAATATAGAAATTCCATTGAAAAAGATGGTGCATTAGAAAGAAGATTCCAAAAAATTATTGTCGAGCAAACCAATGAAGAAGAGACGTTAGAAATTTTAAAGAATATTAAAGATAAATATGAAGATCATCATAATGTTATCTACACAGATGAAGCTCTTTTAGCTTGTGTAAAATTAACCTCTAGATACATGACTGACAGACATCTTCCGGACAAAGCCATCGATGCACTTGACGAAGCAGGATCAAGAGTTCACCTAACTAACCTTGATGTACCCCATCACATTGAAGATCTTGAAAAAGAATTAGAAGATGTAAAACTAAATAAAAATAACGCTGTTAAGAATCAGAAATATGAGCAGGCAGCAAGCTTCAGAGACAAAGAAAAGATTGTTGAAAATAAGCTTAATATTGCTCAAAATCAATGGGAAGAAGAGTGTAAAAAGAATAAAGAAATTGTTAATGAGGAAAGTATTGCAGATGTTGTTTCAATGATGACAGGAATACCCTTAAATAAACTTAAACAATCTGAGAGCAATAAACTTTCAAAACTTACATCATTGGTTAAAGAAAGCATCATTGGTCAAGATAAAGCAATAGAAAAAGTGGTAAAGTCCATTCAGAGAAACAGAGCAGGATTAAAAGATCCAAAAAAACCAATTGGTTCTTTCATTTTCCTTGGACAAACTGGTGTTGGTAAGACCCAATTAGCTAAAACTCTTGCTAAAGAGCTATTTGACAGTGAAGAAGCCCTTATAAGAGTTGATATGAGTGAATATATGGAAAAATTTGCTGTGTCTAGATTGATAGGTGCACCACCAGGATATGTAGGATATGAAGATGGAGGACAATTAACCGAAAAGATAAGAAGAAAGCCTTACGCTGTGGTCTTACTTGATGAAATTGAGAAAGCTCATCCTGATATATTTAACATGCTTTTACAGGTTTTAGATGATGGGTTTTTAACTGATAGTTTAGGAAGAAAAATTGACTTTACTAATTGTGTAATTATAATGACTTCAAACATAGGGGTTAAAAAAATTCAAGATTTTGGTTCAGGTGTGGGATTTGGTACTACCGCAAAAAAATCTCAGGAAGATTCGTTTACCAGAAAAACAATAATGAGTTCCCTTCAGAAGAAATTTGCTCCTGAATTTTTAAATAGAATTGATGAGGTAATAATCTTTAATTCACTATCCAAAGAAAATATTCATCAAATAATTGAAATAGAGCTATCCAAACTTTATTCTAGGATTGAAGAGTTAGGCTATAAAATAAAACTATCAAAAAAAGCAAAAGAGTTCCTCGCTGATAAAGGGTATGATAAAAAATATGGTGCTCGTCCATTAAAAAGAACCATACAAAAACATGTTGAAGACCTGATAGCTTCAGAAATTTTAAATTCTATGATTAATGAGGGTGATATTATTAACATCGATTATTCCTCAGGAAAGGAAGAACTAAATATTAAAATTCAGAATAAAAAGGAATCTAAAACATCAAAGAAATAAATCTTCTCTAATTTTCCTTAAATAAATCGAAATTTTTTCAATGTCTTTATGCAGGACACGGTCTTTAGTGATTACTGGAGTGATATTTCTTACAGTTGAAATAAAGTTATTTATGATTTTGGATGATTTATGGTCATTAAATTCCTTTGCTTGGGTAGCAGAAATTGTTTCAATAGCTAAAATATCATATAAATTATCTATTATTTCTCTCAATTGATTTGCACCATTTGCCCCCATACTAACGTGATCCTCTTGGCCGTTGGATGACGTTATTGAATCAATGCTAGATGGTGATGCAAGCTGTTTGTTGGCGCTAACTAAACTTGCGGAAGTGTATTGAAGTATCATTAATCCTGAATTTAGTCCTGGATTTGATGATAAAAAAGGTGGTAAATCCCTTTTGCCTGAAAATAAATTAAAAACCCTTCTTTCAGAGATATTACCAATTTCAGAAATTGCTATTTTAAGAAAATCAATTGCATAAGCCAATGGTTGTCCATGAAAATTACCACCTGAAATTATTTTATCTTCTTTAGTGAATATTAACGGATTATCAGTTACTGAATTAATTTCAGTGGATATAATATTTATGCAGTATTTTATTGTGTCTTGAGTCGCCCCATGAACCTGTGGAATACATCTGAATGAGTATGGATCTTGCACATTTTCTTTTTTTAGTTCATGAAGCACTCCACCTTCCAAATTTTTTAAAATTTTTAGAGAGACATTTTTTTGACCATCATAAGGTCTTATTTTTGAAATTAAAGGATCAAAAGGTGATAAATTACATTTATATGCATCTAATGAAATACTGGCAATCAAATTTGAATGCTTGCATATGTTTAGAGAGTTTATGACAGAATCAATAAGTGAGGCCAGCATATATTGAGTTCCGTTAATAAGAGCAAGCCCCTCTTTCGAGCCAAGAGATAATGGAGCAATACTGAATTTTTCAAGAATAGTTTTTGCATCATGTGTGGTCCCTTGAAATTCTACTTCTCCAAGACCAATTAATGGTAATGACAAATGAGAAAGTGGCGCGAGATCACCTGAAGCCCCAAGAGAACCATATTTGTATACAACAGGTAAAATATCATTATTGTAAAAAAACAAAAGCCTGTTAACTGTTTGAATTTTAATGCCACTATATCCTTTTGTCAAAGAAATAATCTTTAGTAGCAACATTAATTTTACAATTTTTGAATCTACACTATTTCCAACACCGCAGGCATGTGATTTTATTAAATTTTCTTGCAATAAACCTAATTGATCATCTTTTATTTTCACGTTATGAAGATCTCCAAAACCAGTATTTATTCCATAAAATTTTTGATCAGAATTTTTAATTTTTTCATCAAAGGTGTTTCTGGATATAGTTACTTTTTCAACAATATCATCGTTCAATGAAATTTTTAGATTTTTATTGATGATTGTAAATACATCCTCAAAAGAAATGTTATTATCTTTTATAATGAAAGAACCCATTTGAAATAATTTTGACCTAAAATTAATTAAATTTGATTTCACAAAAAATTTTAATATGAAGAAAACAGCACTTCATGAGTATCATAAAGAACTAAATGCAAAAATGATTGATTTTGCAGGATATTTAATGCCTGTTCAGTATGAAGGGGTAAATATAGAACACAACACTGTAAAAAGTAATGTTGGTGTTTTTGATGTTTCACACATGGGTGAATTCTATGTTCATGGGGACGAAGCTGAATTATTTCTTCAAAGCGTTTTAAGTAATGATATATCCACCCTTAAAAAAGGCCAAGCCCAATACAATTGTATTCCTAATGAAAGTGGTGGTATAATCGACGATTTAATATTATACAAATTTGAAGACAATAGATATATGCTAGTTGTAAACGCATCTAATATTGAAAAAGACTGGACTTTTTTAAATAAAAAAAATGAATTTAAAGCTCAAATGATTAATGTTTCCGATAGTTTTTCACTAATTGCAATTCAAGGGCCGAAATCTATTGAGGTTTTAAACCCTTTATTTGAAATTGATTTAAAGGAAATTAAATATTATCATTTTGAATATGTAGACGGAATAATAATTTCTAATACTGGTTACACTGGTTGTGGTGGATTTGAAATTTATTGTAAGAACGAAATTGCCAAAGATTTATGGTTAAAAATATTTAACAATGGAAAAAAATATAATATTAAACCCATTGGATTAGCCGCTAGAGATACATTAAGACTAGAAATGGGCTTTTGTTTATACGGAAATGATATTGATGATAGTACATCTCCGATTGAAGCTGGTCTGTCTTGGATAACAAAGACTAATAAAAAGTTTACATCATCTGAGTTATTTAAAAAACAAAAAGAGGATGGTGTAGATAAAAAGTTAATCGGATTTAAGATGTTAGAAAAAGGTATTCCGAGAAAAGATTACCATATTTTAAATAAAAAAAATGATATGATTGGCAGGGTTACGTCTGGAACAATGTCTCCCTCATTGAATATTGGTATTGGACTGGGTTATGTTAATGTTGATAATTCGGCCATTGATTCTGAAATTTTTATTCAGATAAGAAAAAATATTAAAAAAGCTGTTATAGTAAAACCCCCTTTTAAATAAGCTGATGGGAAGAGCATTTGAGTTTAGAAAAGCTAGAAAAATGAAAAGATGGTCAGCAATGAGCAAAGCTTTTACCAGAATTGGTAAAGATATAGTAATTGCTGTTAAAGAAGGTGGACCAGATCCTGATTCTAACTCAAAACTTAGGGCCGTTATTCAAAACGCTAAGTCTGTAAATATGCCTAAGGATAATATAGAAAGGGCTATCAAAAGAGCATCTGATAAATCGGTAGGAGATTTCAAAGAGATTTTATTCGAAGGTTATGGACCTTCTGGGGTTGCTATATTGGTAGAAACAGCAACAGATAATAATACCAGAACAGTCGCTAATATTAGAAGTTATTTTAACAAGTACAATGGAAGTTTGGGTACATCAGGATCTGTTATATTTTTGTTTGATCACACTTGTAATTTTAAAATAAATAAAACAAATATTGATATTGAAAATCTTGAATTTGACTTAATTGACTATGGGGTGGAGGAAGTTTTTGAAGAAGATGAAAGTATATTGATTTATGGGCCATTTGACAGTTTTGGTGAAATTCAAAAAAAGCTGGAATCTATGAAAATTGAAATAATCTCATCAGGTTTTGACAGAATTCCAAATAATCATAAAGATATCAGTGAATCGGATAGGTTAGAAAATGAAAAGTTATTAGAAAAAATAGAAAATGATGATGATGTCCAGAATGTTTTTCATAATATGAAAAATTAGTTTTTTTTAAAAAAACTATATTCAGCTACTTTACCTAAGACACCATCGAAATAGCTTTCTATGTATTCAAAATCTGATTTTTTATTATCAGTAGGATAAAAAGGTTTTGATATTAATGTTTTTTTGTTTGAGTAATCCATGGTAAACATAATTACAGGGACTTCTGCCTCCTTGGCAATGTAATAAAAGCCAGATTTAAATTTTTCAACTCTTTTTCTTGTTCCCTCGGGCGCCAATGATATTCTAAATTCTTTTTTCTTTTTAAAAATTTCAGCAATTTGTTTAACCAAATCATTATTAGATGATCTGTTAACCGGAATACCACCAGTCCATTTTAAAAAAATATTAAAAGGAAACACAAAGAGCTCTTTTTTTGCCAGATAGTTTGATTTGAATCCGAGCGCTCCCCTTATTAAAATTCCTAAATAAAAATCTAACCAGTGTGTGTGTGGAGCAGAAATAATCACTGACTTCTTGATGGAAATTATTGACAGCAAATCATCCCCTTCTATGCTCCAACCCAAAAGATGCCTTAAAATAAATTTATAAATTGCTCTTTTCACTAAAAAATTTTATTGCTTTTTGAATATCTTCCTCAGTATCTATTCCGATGAATATTTCATCAGATTTAATCATCTTAATTTTGATATTATTTTCGATTAATCTAAGTGCTTCAATTTTTTCAGATGATTCCATATCTCCTACTTCCAATTCTGCAAATTTCATCAGAAATTGTTTTCTAAAAGCATAAATACCAACATGTTTATAAGCTTTGGAAGTGTTTATATTCCCTTTGAATGGAATCGGGTATCTTGAGAAATAAATGGCATTATTAGTTGAATCTGTAAAAACCTTTACATTATTAGGGTTTTCTAACTCTTCATCATTAATAATTGGGGTCATTACAGAAACTACCCCAATTTCACTTTCTTTGTCTGAACTGAATAAATTTATAATAGATTGTATAGTGTTAGCATTAATAAAAGGCTCATCACCTTGAATGTTGATGATTACATCAGCATTAATTTCTGATGCTATTGCTGCTACCCTATCGGTTCCTGATTCATATTCATTACTGTCGAACAAATAATTGATTTGATGACTCTTTAATTCATTTACAATTTCATTGCTATTAGTTACAACTAAAACATCATCAAAAAGTTTTGAGTCCAAAGAAGCCTCATAAGTTCTTCGGATTAATGTTTTTCCATGTAAATCCCTTAATAGTTTTTTTGGTAATCGGGTTGAATTTAACCTTGCAGGTATTACGGCAATAATCTTCATTTCACAAAATTAACATTAATAGATTAATATTATTGATTAAAACCAATTAGATGCAATTTATTCTTTGCTCTTGTTATAGCAGTATATAACCATCTGAAAAAATCTTCGTCCATTCCATTTGGCAAAAAGGGATATTCTAGAAAAATAGAGCTCCACTGACCGCCTTGCGACTTGTGACATGTAAATGAATAAGCAAATTTAACTTGAAGAGCATTGAAAAACTTATTATTTTTTACCGCAAGGTACCTTTTGTATTTTGTTTTGATACTCATATAATCCTTTAATATTTCTTGATATAATTGATTCATATGATTAAAGTCTAAGGAAGGTGTATTAATAAATAACGAATCAAGTATTAAAACTGTTTCAAAGGGAAGAATTTTTGGGTAATCTACCATTGATATTTTTACTTCGGCAAATCTAAATCCATAAATTTCTTTGATACCATAAATTTCTTCGATTTTGATTATATCCCCATTAGCAATAAATCCAATGTCTCTTTTATTATTTAGCCAAAAATAATTATTCTTTATAACCATTAATAAATCTCCAACTGTTATAGAATTTTCATTATTTAATATTTTTTCTCGAATTGATTTATTGAATAAATTTGCTCTTTTGTTAGATCTTACTATAATCGCAGTTTCCTCTATTCCATAGAAATCATACGAATCCTGGATTAAATTCATAAGATGCTCTCCATCTTCAACCTTAATAATATCATTAAACCTGTCCGAATTAAAATTTATATCCTCAAAAAATTTATTTTCAATTTTATTTCTAATAGATGTTGCAAATGATAAGATTCCTGACTCTTTTTCTTGCCTAATTACGTCAGTAAGTTCTGAGGAGCATATAGACTTTTCGTATTCTTTTTCTAAATAATCGCTTTCTAAAGCATATGAGATATTTGATTTTACCGGTGGTAATTGAGCTACATCGCCGATCAATAACAATTTACATTTAAATCCAGAGTAAACATACTTAATTATGTTATCTAACAGTGATTGTGAAAATAAACCAATTCCATCCCCTCTTTCTGTGCCAATCATTGAAGCTTCATCAACGATAAAAAGCGTATTCTTGTGTTTATTAACTTTAAGTGTGAATTCAAGTCTCCCTGAAAAGTTGTTTTTTGTGTAAAATATTTCTTTATGTATTGTGTATGCTTCCTTTTTACAATAAGAGGATAAAACTTTAGCAGATCTTCCGGTTGGGGCTAATAGTAAAACGCTCTTTTTTGCTTTCCACAAATTTTTGACAATATTTGAGATGATGTAAGTCTTTCCTGTACCGGCATATCCCTTTAAAGTAAAAATTTCGTCATTTGTTTTATTTTCAATGAAAGAAATAATTTTATCCAATGCAAGTAGTTGATTTTTATTTAATTGATTCTGAAGGTTTTTTTTTATAATGATTGAAAGATTTTCCTTCATATTTTGAATTAAATTTGATTGTCAAATATATAAATGTTTTTTGTTGCCATAGATTTTTACAAATAAAAAAAAATTGTAGTTTTGTTTATCTCAGAAATTAACAATTAATCATTATGAAGTTTTTACTTTTCTTATCCCCATTTATTGCTATTGGAATTGTATACTATATAAAAACAAGTATGCAAGAAAAACACAAGCCCTATGTATTGGCAAGTTTATGGCTGATAATATTAGTATTTGCCTCACTTCTTTTTAAATCTATTTACGATGAAATTAAGTTCGATGAAGTTAAAAACTCCAGATACCAAGTAGTAATTAAAAACCTTAAAGATATCAGAGATACTCAACTTGCTCATAGAACAGTTAAAGGTTTTTTTCAAAATAATTGGGATAGCTTAGTAAAATTTGTTGAAGTTGATTCATTTACAATAACTCAGAGAAGAGATTCTAGTGTACTTGACAGAGAAATGACAAAAAGATATGGTGGTGTAAAGACTTATAAGGATATAGTTATCGTTGATACACTAGGATTTATTTCCGTCAAAGACTCCTTGTTCGGTTTTGATAACAGGTACCAGTCAATGATGTATGTGCCTTATTCTAAAGAAGATGATACAAAATTTGAATTAAAAGCTGGATTTTTAAATCAAAACGGTATTGATATTCCTGTTTTTGAAGCTCTTGTTAAGAAAAGAATTATTCTCTATGATCAATCTCTTAACCTTGTTTTAAAAGAAAATCAAGTTCAATCCGTCGACGGTGTAAATGGTTCATCGCTGAAAATTGGTTCTATGGACGAGGTCAATACAAATGGAAATTGGCCTAAAAACTATTCAAAAGACAACTAAAATAGATTCACATTCAAATAACAAGTTATTGGTAATCCACATAAATGAAAACTGGATAACCTTTTGTTTATTTGTTAACGAAGAATTATCGGAATTAAATAAAATTAACTTTTTATATAAGAAAAAAGAAAATTTTGTTCTCAAGACGATAAAAAAATACTTAAAGTCAATTTCTAATAATGATCTACCCAAAGAGGTTAAACTAATCTATTACAATAAAACCTCAACATTGGTACCTTCTGCCCTTTTTGATGATAAAAACCTGTTAAATTATTTAAAATTTAACACAACAATCAAGGTTAATGATATTGCCGCCAACGATGATATATTAAATAATGAAATAAATAATATTTACATTCCAAATACGGATATAAATAATTTTATTTTTGAAAAATTCAAAGCATTTGATTTTTATCACTATAGTTCTTTAATTATCGAAAAGTTTTCAAAAGATTTAGCAGACGGGTTTAATGATAAGATTATTCTTAATATTAATGATGGATTTATTGATATTTTATTTTTTCAGAATAAAAAGTTGATTTTTTACAACTCTTTTGATTACGTGTCAAATGAGGATATTTTGTATTTCCTGCTATTTTGCATATCAGAGTTGAAACTGAGCCCTGATAAAGTTCACACTATTTGTTACGGATTTATAAGCTTAGAATCTAAATTATATGAGCTAATTTATAAATATGTAAGAAATGTTGAATTAATTGAGGGTGATGAAATACAGGGAATTGACTCTGCCATTTTAAAATCTAACATTTTACTAACTAAATTTAGATGAGAATTATCTCAGGGAAATTTGGCGGGAGAAGAATAAGAATACCAAGAAATTTACCAATACGCCCAACAACAGATTTAGCCAAAGAAAGTATTTTTAATATTATTTCAAATAATGTCGAATTAAGTGGTCAAAAAATACTAGATCTATTTTCAGGTTCAGGGATGATCGGCTTAGAATTTATTTCTAGGGGAGCTGATGCTGTCTTTGTAGATCACAATATTAAATGCATAAAACACATATCTTCAACCTTAGATTTATTAGAAATTAATTCTAAAATAGTTAAACAGGATGTTTTTAAGTTTTTGTCTAATTATAAGGATAATTATGATATAATATTTGCTGATCCACCCTATCATTTTTCAGTTGAAAGCTATCAAAAACTCATTGATTTGGTAGAACAAAATTTTTTAAATAAAAAATCTGGCTTGTTTATACTGGAACATCACAAAAAAAAAGATTTTAGCCAGAGACATACTTTTCTTGATAATAGAAAATACGGGGACTGTTCTTTTACTTTTTTCAAACAAAAAAGCGGGTAATACCCGCTTTTCAGTGAATCTATAAGCCGAATTCTGTACTTTATAAAAAGCTCTTGTCATTTATCTTGACATATAGTTACCTATATGCTCTAGCTGCCTACCCTCCAGCATCGAGCGTACAACTCTCATAAGCTGGTTTACATGGCATTTCACCGCACAGAGTTTACATGATTTCACTACAGCATAACCTGTACATTCTTTCTGTTGCACTTTTCCTAATCTTTCGACCGATGGCCGTTAGCCATTGTGCTGTACTGTGGTGTTCGGACTTTCCTCTATAAATAGCGACAAGACGATTCACATAACAAATATAAGAATGTTAATATATATCATTAATTAAAACATTTAAATATTCAATTAATGTGCTCATTTTTATATATTTAAATAAATTATTGTCACAACGCAAATATGAGTAATTTCTTAGTTTCTGCCAGAAAATATAGACCAGTGAATTTTGAAGATGTTGTTGGTCAAGAAACAATAACTACCACACTTAAAAATGCAATTTCAAATAATAAATTGGCACAGGCTTTATTATTTACTGGCCCAAGAGGTGTTGGAAAAACAAGCTGTGCAAGAATAGTGGCAAGAGAAATTAACAACTTTGAAATAAATGATGATAATTCTTATAATATTTTTGAATTAGATGCAGCCTCGAATAATGGTGTTGAGGGAATTAGAAATCTAATTGATCAAACAAGAATACCACCTCAAACAGGTAAATATAAAGTTTACATTATTGACGAAGTGCATATGCTATCTTCAGGTGCGTTTAATGCTTTTTTGAAAACATTAGAAGAACCACCACCGCACTGCATATTTATTCTTGCAACAACAGAGAAGCACAAAATAATCCCCACTATACTCTCTAGATGTCAAATTTATAATTTTAAAAGAATAACAATAGATAGTATAGTCAATCATCTTAAGAATATCTGTAAGATTGAAGAAATTCAATATAACGATGATGCTCTAAAACAAATCGCAAGTAAATGTGATGGTGCAATGAGGGACGCTCTACAGCTATTTGATAAGGTTGTTGGGATTAATAAAAAAATTACCTCTGAAATGGTTGTTGAAAACCTAAACTCTGTAGATTTTGATAAATTTTTAGAAATAGTTAATCTTATTAATAAAAAGGATATTCCTAATCTAATAAATGCTACTAATTCTATATTAGACCAAGGAATTTCCGGGGATTTATTTTTGTCTGGTCTTTCTTCCTTTTACCGAGATATTCTTGTGTGTAAAAATAATTTATCTCAAAAACTTTTAAATTATGATGAAGCAAAAATCAAGGTATTATATGATTTAAGTTCAGAAAAAAGTTATGATTTTTTAATAGAATACATCAAAATTTTAAATGATGCAGAAATCAATTTTCAGAAAAGTATTAACCAGAGACTTTTAGTTGAGCTTTCTGTTTTAAAAGTTTCCTCGTTAGATTTTGACAATAAAAAAAAAAAATTTAACTACAAATTAATTCCTGTTTCTTCTTTTCATTCCCAGATATTTAATTCGAATCAGTCAAAAGTAAAAATTAAGAATGAATCAAAACCAATAGCAGATATTAATATTTCTGATTATGAAACATCCACTTTATCACTAAAAAGTATCGAAAAAGATAAAGATTTAGCAGATGAAACGATAGAATTAGAAAATGAATTTAATGAGGAAAAAATTATCACTATTGAAGACGTTTTGGAGTTATGGGGAGAGTATTCAAATATTCAGGAAGAAAAAGGTAGGTATAACATAGCCTCAATACTTAGGATTTCAATTCCTAAATATGAAAATAATAACATAATTTATACCGTCCCAAATAATACAACTTCACTGGAGGTGGAGAGAGAAAAACCACAAATAATTCTTTTTTTGACTAAAAAACTCAAAACAAAAGTCAATATATTAACTGAAATTGACATGAAAGCTGATAAAAAAATTGCTTATACAAATAAAGAGAAGTACGAACTACTTAAGAAAAAAAATCCGCTTATTGAAAATTTAAAAAAAGAATTTAGATTATCAATTTAATTTCTGGCCCTGTTTTTCATTTAAATAAATTTGCCTTATCAATCCATCAACTAATCCAATTCTGGGTACTAAAAATGCTTCAGAATTTGAATATTCCATAGCTTTTAAATATATATTTATTGCGGGAACAATAACATCTGCTCTATCCACATTTAATTGAAGTTTATCAACTCTTTCGTGAAAGGACATACTATTAACTAGTTCATTTATTTCTTCTAACTCTCTAATCGTAATTACTTCAAATGTATTTTTCTCTGCTATTTTTAGAATTTTACTAGCGTTACCACCTGAACCTACAATTATAACTCTATTGAATTTGTTCGTAGACTCATTGATCCAATTCTTAAATTTTTTCCAGTTTTCTACACTTGTATTATCATTCAACATTCTTACAGTACCTATTTTAAATGATTTTGATTTTAATAATTTTTTTCCAGAGATTAAATTTAATTCAGTACTTCCCCCACCCACATCAACAAATAAATAATTACTTGTGGAATTAATATTTGAATTTAGAAAAACATTAGCTACGATCATAGCTTCATTTTTTCCTGAAATTAAGTTAATTTTTATTTTAAATTTTTTATTAATTTCTCCAATAATATTTTTAGAATTACTGGCTTCTCTCATTGCTGACGTTGCAACAGCCTCAAACACTTTTACCTGATGCATTTCCATCAAAATTTTAAATGATCTAATTGTTTTTTGAAGTTTTTTTATATTTTCCAAAGAAATTCTCCCCTTTGAAAAAACATCTTTGCCTAACCTCAGTGGAACTCTTACTAAACTGATTTTTTTGAATCGAGTCTCTTTTTTATTTTTTGTTACACTCGCTATTAATAATCTTACTGCATTAGAGCCAATATCAATAGCTCCTAGCTTATTAATATTATTCATAGTTAAGGACTTAAGCGATCTATTTTCCACATATTATCCATCTTACAGTATCTGATTCTATCATGCAATCTGTTTTCACCACCTTGCCAAAATTCATATTGAATTGGCACGATTTTAAAACCACCCCAGTTTTTAGGTCTTGTTATTTCCTTTTTACTAAATTCATCTTTCAGTTTGTTAAATTTTTTTATGATAAAATCCTTTGATTTAATTACTGAACTTTGATTTTCTGAAACAATTGCTCCAAGTTTACTACCCTTAGGTCTTGAATTAAAATAATTTGTGCTAACTTCTTCTGATGTTTTATGTGCGTGACCTTTAATAATCACTTGTCTTTCGTATTCTTCCCAGAAAAATGAAATAGAAACTTTATTATTTTGTTGTATTGAAAGAGATTTATTGCTGTTGTAATTTGTAAAAAAAATAAAACCATCCGATGAATAATATTTGAGTAAAACTATACGTCCATTGGGATATCCTAAGGAATCAATAGTTGTTAAAGTCATAGCATTAACTTCTGTTTTGTCCGATTTTAGGTTAATTTCTTTAAACCAATTATCAAATAAAAAAAATGGATCATTCGGCAGATCTTTCTCTAACAGTGAATTTTTAGAGTACGATTTTCTTAATTTACTAATATCTCTAATCATAATACAAATTTAAATAATAAAAGACTCATAATTCTACACATCTATTTTTTTTCCTTCATCAGAAATTATTACATTTTCAAAAATTGTTCTCACCTCCTCAGCAAATTCATTAAAGTCATCATATCTTGAGGAAAAATGACCGATCAAAAGTCGTTTAACTTTACCCTTTTTTGCAAGTATTGCAGCGTCTGCAGTTGTAGAGTGTAATGTTATCTTTGCTTTATCCTGATCTCTTTTAAGAAATGTAGTTTCGCAATACAAAAGATCAACTCCATTGATATTCTTAACTAAGTCTTCAAAGTATGCTGTATCACTGCAGTATGCAAATTTCTTTGGCTTATCCCCTTCTTTAGTGACATCTTTATAATTAATTTCAACCCCGTCTTTGTTTACAACATTTTTTCTGTTAGTCAGATTATTAAAATATATTTTCTCAATATTATTTTCTAATGCTTTTTGAAGTATTAACTTTCTTTTTTTCTTTTTTTCACTGACAATGAATCCATTTGTATAAATGGAATGTTTTAACGGAAAGGCGTCTATATAAAAAAAGTCATTCTGAAAAATATTTATTTTAGTTTCATTATTTAAAACCCTCAAATCTAGTTCATAGCTTAAAGTCATTTTTGAAAACTTTATGTGTGCCTGTATTATTTTAAATACGGATAAGGGGCAAAAAATAATAAGTTTTTTATCTCTTTTGAGCAGTGAAAAAGTTGAGATTAGACCTATTAAACCAAAATAATGATCTCCGTGAGCATGACTAATTAAAATAATATCAATCTTAGAAAGCTTTATTTTATTTTTTCTTAGTTGATGTTGAACACCTTCACAGCAATCAATAAGGATATTAGAATTTGATACTTTTAAAAGCAATGAGGAGGAAAACTTACCTACTTTAGGAATAGCACCCTGAGAACCTAAAACAGTTATTTTCAACGGTCAAAATTTTTCTTTGCCAATAAATAAATAACAGCCATCCTAATTGCAACTCCATTTTCAACCTGATCTAGTATTATAGAGTTATTTGAATCTGCTACTTCACTGGTAATTTCTACCCCTCTGTTAATCGGACCTGGATGCATTATAACTATATCTTTACCCAGCTTTTGTATCCTCTCCATGTTTAAACCATAATATTTTTTATATTCTCTTACTGATGGAAAAAAACTCTCTGACATTCTTTCATTTTGCAGTCTTAGCATATTAGCGACATCACACCATTTAAGAGCTTTATCTAAATCAGTTTCAACTTTTACTCCAAAATCCTTTAAATATTTTGGAATGAGTGTATTAGGACCGCAGACTTTTACATTTGCGCCTTGAAGCTGAAGTGCGAAAATATTAGATAATGCAACTCGACTATGGACTATATCACCTACAATTAAAATATTTTTATTCCTAAGATTTCCTATTTGCTGACGCATTGAATAAGAATCGAGTAAAGCTTGTGTTGGGTGTTCGTGAGCGCCATCACCAGCATTTATGATTGTGGCATTTACTTTTTTAGACAATAATTGTGGTGCACCAGGGCTGGAATGTCTGATCACTACCATATCAACTTTCATTGATAAAATATTATTTACAGTGTCGATTAATGACTCACCTTTTTTAACAGACGATTGTGAAGAGGAAAAATTTAATACGTCAGCGGATAATCTTTTCTCCGCCAATTCGAATGATAATTTTGTTCTGGTTGAATTTTCAAAGAAAAGATTTGCAATTGTAATATCTCTTAATGAAGGAACTTTTTTTATTGGTCGGTTTATGACCTCCTTAAAATTATCTGCAGTTTGAAAAATCAACTCTAAATCGTCTAGATTTAAAAACTTTATCCCTAATAAGTGATCTACACTGAGATTATCCATTCATTAAATTTTCTATGTATACATAATTTCCTTCCTTTACATCGTCCCACTTTACATTAACTTTTTGATTTTCATAAACATCAACTTGAACACCTTTATAATCGGGTTGAATTGGTAATTCTCTACTAAATCTTCTGTCAACAAGAATAAGTAATTCAATTGCTTTTGGTCTGCCAAAACTTTCAATTGCAGTCAATGCTGCCCTTATTGTTCTACCCGTGTACAAAACATCGTCAATAAAGACAACTTTTTTGTTTTCTACCAATAATTTAAAATCTGTCTCGTTAGGAATTAAAACATCTTTATTCCTTCTAAAGTCATCCCTAAAAAAAGTAATATCCAAAAAACCATGTTTAACAGAACTTATTTTGTACTTATTTTTTAGAATATTCAATAATTTCTCACACAATGATTTTCCACGAGGTTGTAAACCAACCAAAATTGTTTCTTTAAAGTCAGCATGATTTTCAGTAAGTTGACATGCTAATCTGTCAAGAGTGATATTTAAATGATTGTTGTCTAAAATTACTTTTTTATTCATCCAAAGAAAATAACGTTTTAATTTAAAAAAAAAGCCTTTCAATTGAAAGGCTTTTTTAACTATTTTCCATCCATTTTATCTTTAAGTTCCTGCAATTGTTCATTTGCATCGCCTAATGTATTTTTAGATGATTGTTTATCCTCTTTCATTTTTTTGGTCATAACCTTTTTATTGATTTCTTCAATATCTTTAAAAGTCTGAGTGTGAGATAAAACTACTCTCTTTGTATCTTTATTAAACTCGATAACTTTTAAATCAACGGCTTCACCCTTCTGTAGTTTAGTCCCATCCTCTTTAATCATATGTCTAGAAGGAATAAATGCTATCACATCTTCGTTAAACTTGACGGTAGCACCTTTAGGAACAATTTCAAATATTTCAGAATTATGAATTGAATCTTCTTTGAATTCATTTTCATATTTATCCCATGGATTATCAGTCAGTTGTTTATGACCTAGACTTAGTTTTCTATTATCAACATCAAGCTCTAAAACTAAAACATCAATCTTTTCTCCCGTTTTACAAAATTCCCTAGGATGTTTAATTTTTTTAGTCCAAGATAAGTCAGATATATATATAAGTCCATCAACCCCTTCCTCTAGTTCAACAAAAACACCAAAATTTGTAAAATTTCTAACAATTCCTGTGTGTTGAGATTGAAGGGGATATTTTGTAGTAATATCCGTCCAAGGATCTGGGGTTAATTGCTTAACTCCAAGTGACATTTTTCTCTCTTCTCTGTCAAATGTTAAAATCTTGGCTTCGATTTCATCTCCAACATTGAAGAAATCCTGAGCTGATCTTAAATGAGTTGACCAAGACATCTCAGAAACGTGTACAAGCCCCTCAACACCTTCGGATATTTCAACAAAAGCACCATAATCAGCAATTACAACTACTTTTCCTTTAACATTATCTCCAACTTTTACATCATCAGCGAGAGCCTCCCATGGATGTTTACTTAATTGTTTTAAGCCTAATTGAATTCTTGATTTATCTTCATCAAAATCCAATATAACAACTTTAAGCTGCTGATCCAGTTCAACCAATTCATTTGGGTGATTAATTCTTGACCAGGAAAGGTCAGTTATATGAATTAGACCATCAACACCACCTAAATCCATAAATACGCCATAAGATGTAATATTTTTTACAACACCCTCAAGGATTTGACCTTTTTCAAGCTGTTTAATTATTTCCTTTTTTTGAAGTTCTATATCGGCTTCGATTAATGCTTTATGAGATACAACTACATTCTTAAACTCATGATTTATCTTTACAACTTTAAACTCCATTGTTTTATTTACATACTGATCGTAATCTCTAATGGGTTTAACATCAATCTGAGAACCAGGAAGAAATGCTTCAATACCAAAAACATCGACAATCATCCCTCCTTTGGTTCTGCATTTGACAAAACCATTGACTATTTCACCTGAATCATGAGCATCATTTACTCTATCCCAAGCTTTGATTACCCTAGCCTTTCTATGAGAAAGAATTAATTGACCTGTAGCATCTTCTCTAATATCAATTAGTACCTCAACTTTGTCACCAACCTTTAAGGTTGGGTTATATCTAAATTCATTTAAAGAAATTACACCTTCTGATTTAGCATTGATGTCTATAATTGCTTCTCTGTCAGTCATATGAACAACTGTACCTTCAACAACATTGTTAGTTAGGGTTTCAACAAAGTTTTCTTCAACTAATTTTTCAAATTCCTTGATTTGTTTTTCATCAACCTGTTCAATACCTTCCTCAAAATTATGCCAATCAAAATTCGTCAAATTATCAGAGGGATTATCTTTAAGTTTAGTTTCTTTTTTAGGTTTTGTAGCTTTTTTTGAAGATTTTTTTTCAGCTACTTCTTTAACTACCAATTCGTCAGATTTGACTTGAGTAGTTTCTTTTTTTTCTGCTTTTTTAGGCATTACAAAAAAATTTGTATTCTAAAATTTTAACTGATTTAACACATAAATTTTAGAAGAATTAAAATTTATTTAAAACCAATTGCATCAGTTATTAGGTGACAAAAGGCATGCGAAAATAAAAAATATATTTAAATAAAATGTACAGAATGAAAATTAATTAGTCGCTTTTTCTTCAATAAGTCTTGATATTTCATCAATTTGTTCCTCAATTGACATATTGCTATTGTCTATAACTTTAGCGTCTTTATCAATGATTAAAGGAGAATCTGACCTAGATGAATCCAGTTCATCCCTATTTTGGATATTATTTAATACGTCGTCCAAACTAACGGTTATACCGTTTTTTATCATTTCCTTATGTCTTCTGTTAGCTCTAACCGCATCTGACGCTGTCAGAAAGAGCTTTATGTCAGCATCTGGAAAAACAACAGAACCAATATCTCTTCCATCCATCACTACTCCTTTATTTCTATCAATATTTCTTTGAAGCTTTACCATCTCTCTTCTTATTTTGGGTATTGCAGCTACCCTACTAACAAGATTAGAAACCTTGAGACTACCTATCTCTTTTTCAATATTTCTATCATTTATAAATATTTCAGAAATAAGATTGTTTTTATTAAATTTAAAATTGATTGAAATGTTTTTTAATTTTTCAATAAACAAATCAATATTTTGATCTAATAATTCCAAAAGATTATTTTCTAAGGCAAAGAGGGTTACTGCCCTGTACATTGAACCAGAATTAATATATATATAGCCATATTTGAGGGCTAGACCTCTCGCAATTGAACTCTTTCCGGTGGATGCATGACCATCAATAGCTATAGTAAGTTTTCTCATTGATTAAGGTCTAATTGTAATCCGATAAAATTAACATTTGAAGCACTTGAATATCTAGAATGACAATAATTAAAACGAAGTTTATTAAATTTCATTCCAAATCCAAATGATATACCTGAAAAGTTTCGTTGTTCTAAAATTCTCAATTCCTCGGAACGTCGGAAACTATAACCCAATTGTATATTAAAAAAAGATTCAGGAAATAATTCAACGCCTAAAATAGTGTGCCTCAATATTTCATTAAAAAATGAAATATTTTCTTCAGTAATGTTACCGTCAAGATCAGTAATAATTCTAGATGGATTTGATATTCCAATTGGCCACTTTTGAAGGTTTTCAAAGGTAACATGATATATTATTGGAGCGTTTTCAAGTTTTTGAGAAATACCCATATTAATTTCAAATGGAAGTTTTTCATTAACCTCATTGTAGGGTTTTATTTGAAAACCTATATTTCTAAAAACCAGAGAAGCTTTTATATCGTTAATATTGTCGTTGTAAAAAAATCCAATGTCTGTAGCAATTCCATATGAATTATATTGTTCAAAAGAGGAAGTGATAAATTTCACATTGGCTCCAAAAATAATTGGAGTATTATTAATTTTATTAGAATATCCAGTAGAAAAAACAGATTCATTTCCGGTGAACTCTGATGTATAATTACCGAACTCGTCATATCCTAAAAAATCACCATAATTAATGTATGAAAACCCAAAATGAATAGTATTTCCCCTGTTATCAAGTCTATATGCATATGCTAATGAACCATATGAAATATCTGAAAAATAAGTAAAATAGTTAACCGATAACATATTATCCATTCCCTGATTTATTGATGATGGATTAAATATTCCTGAGCTAACGTCATCATCTTGAATTGTGATATTTTTTCCTCCTAGAGCAAGCTGTCTGGGAGAACTGGGAATATTTAAAAATTGATAAGTTGATTCACCAGCAATTTGGCCATAGGAAAAAGCAGAACTCAATGTTAACGAAAATGAAAGTAAAACATACGTTTTCTTGAATCTCATGTGTCTAAAACTCAATTAAGGTAATTATATTATAATTTTTTAGGATTTTTAACCCTCATATTGGTCAATGCAATATCAATTACCTCACTCATTTCATTTACATAGTGAAATTTCAAGCCTTTAATGTACTTTTCATTTATTTCGTTTACATCAGGTTCATTTCGGACAGAAAGAATTACCTCATTTAGTTTTGCTCTTTTAGCGGCTAATATTTTTTCTTTAATACCACCAACTGGAAGAACCTTACCTCTTAATGTAATTTCGCCTGTCATAGCTATTCTAGGCTTTATTCTTTTTTGTGTAAATAACGAAGTTAAAGAAGTTAGCATAGCTATTCCTGCACTTGGTCCATCTTTAGGGGTTGCACCCTCTGGAACATGAATGTGTATATTATACCTGTCAAAAACTTCAGGATCAATATCAAATAAATTGCAATTAGACTTTATATATTCTAAGGCAATTGTAGCTGATTCAGACATTACCTTTCCTAAATTACCAGTAATGGTTAGCTTACCCTTTCCTTTGGAAAGAGTAGATTCTATGAAAAGAATGTCTCCTCCAACTCTTGTCCAAGCCAATCCTGTAACAACACCTGCAATCTCATTTGATTCATATTTATCTCTAACCAATTTAGCAGGCCCTAAAATTTCAACTAAAGTTTGAGTTGAAATATTTGGATTGTACTCAATATTAGTGGCTATATTTTTAGCACAATATCTTACTATTTTAGCTATATTTTTTTCTAATCCTCTTACACCTGATTCTCTCGTGTATCCTTCGATTATATTTTCCATTACACGAACACCTAGTTTTAAGTCTTTACTTTTAAGCCCGTGCTCTTTTATTTGCTTAGGTAATAGAAACTTTTTACCAATTTGGATTTTATCTTCGGTTGTATATCCGCTAACATTAATTACCTCCATTCTATCTAATAATGCTGGTTGAATACCTGAAACATTGTTAGATGTTGCTACAAACATCACTTTTGATAGATCAAACCCTTTTTCCAGATAATTGTCATAAAACTCATTGTTTTGTTCTGGATCAAGAACCTCAAGCATTGCGGATGACGGATCACCAATATTTGAGGATGTAAGCTTATCAATTTCATCTAGAACAAATACCGGATTTGATGTTTTTGCTTTTTTAATATTTTGAATTATTCTTCCTGGCATAGCACCGATATATGTTTTTCTATGACCTCTAATTTCAGCTTCATCACGTAATCCACCAAGCGAAATTCTCACATATTTTCTACCAATTGCCTCGGCAATTGATTTCCCTAATGAAGTTTTACCTACTCCAGGGGGTCCTTGTAAGCATAAAATTGGTGATTTCATGTCATTTCTAAGCTTTAATACAGCCAGATACTCGATAATCCTTTTTTTAACATCATCTAAACCAAAATGGTCTCTATCTAATATTTTTTTTGCTTTAATTAAGTCAAATTTATCCTTTGAGAATTCATTCCATGGCAGGTCCAATATTAAATCTAAATAATTTCTTTGAACAGAATACTCTGAGACCTGTGGGTTCATACGTTGAAGCTTTGATAATTCCTTCTCGAAATGTTTTTTAACCTCGATATTCCACTTTTTTTTCTTAGCTCTACTTCGCATATCATCCAATTCTGAATCATGACTCACACCGCCAAGCTCCTCTTGTATTGTTTTCATTTGTTGATGCAGAAAAAATTCTCGCTGTTGTTGACTTAGATCACTTTGAACTTTTGATTGAATATCATTTTTAATTTCAAGTTTTTTGAACTCAACATTCATATGTTTTAGTGTCTCAAGTGCTCTTTTCTGAAGGTTATTAATTTCTAAAAGCGATTGTTTTTCATCAACAGGAAGGTTTAAATTTGATGAAACAAAATTTATTAAAAATGATCTACTTTCAATATTTTTGATTGCAAAAGATGCTTCAGAAGGAATATTTGGGTTCCTTTTAATTATTTCTAACGATAGGTCTTTAATGGAGTCAATAATGGCAGTAAATTCAGAATTTTCATTTCCAGGATTAACTTCGGGGTAATCTTTTATATTTGATGTTATGTAAGGTTTTTCAGAGATAACCCTTTCAATCTCAAACCTTTTTTTTCCTTGAATTATGACAGTTGTATTGCCATCAGGCATTTGTAAAACTTTCAAAATTTTGGCAACAGTTCCTATCTTGTAAATATCTTTAACTTTAGGGTCTTCAATGTTTTCATCTATTTGTGCAACTACCCCTATAAGTTTGTTGAAGTTATTAGCGTCCTTAATTAATTTAATCGATTTATCTCTTGATGCTGTAATAGGTATAACAACACCTGGAAATAAAACCGTATTCCTCAGGGATAAGATAGGTAATGTTAGCGGAAGTTCCTCCTTGCTAATCTCCAATTCATCTTCTGGAGTCATCAAAGGAATTAATTCTGCATTTTCATCAATATCCTGAGCTGACAAATTGTCAATATTAAATAAATTTTTCCTCGACATGTTTGTTTTTTAAATATTAATAAATGATTCTATCTCTGAAAAATAAAGAAATAATCACTATTAACTACATATATAATTCAAGGACTATGCCATTAAAATTAATACTATTTTGAAATTTTTGTTAGGATAAAGATTGATGGTATAAAAAATAATGCAAAGAGTAAAATTGCAAGCCTAATACTTCCGGTATAAACATCCATAGTTGCATAAATTGCAGTTCCAAGAACTATGCTAAGTTTTTGAGAAACATCATAAAAACTAAAATAGGATGTTGAGTAATTTTCATCAATTAATTTGGAGTATGTAGATCTAGATAGGGATTGAATACCCCCCATACCTAAACCGATAAATCCTGCAGCTAGATAAAATTCAAATGGTGAAGTTACAAAGAACCCAAAAAAACAAATAATTGCCCATAAAATATTGATGCAGATCAATGTATTGATATTTCCAAATATTATAGACAATTTTGCACTCAGATACGCACCCACTGCAGCTAAAATTTGAATAACTATAATCGCTATAATTAATCCAGTTTGCATGGTTTCTTCATCCTTCCATCTAATTTCGTTCAGATCTGCACCAAAATAACTTGCTAGAAGAATAATTGTTTGTGTCGGAATTGTAAATATAAAAAAGGAGAATAAAAATATCCGTAGTTTATTATTTTCTTTTAATTGTTTCAGAACTGTTAGAAGCTGATCGAATCCACTAAACAAGGTTTTTAATGAATATAAATTACTTTTTTCAACATTATAATGCTTACGTCCTGGCAGGTAATAGAATGAATACTGACTAAAACCAAACCACCACACCCCTACTAAAACAAATGAAATTTTAACAGCTTGAGAATTATCAGTCAAATTAAAAAAATCAGGAAACTGTGTTAAGAATAAACAAAAAATTAACAAAATAATACTTCCTAAGTAGCCTAGTGAATATCCCTTTGCGCTTGTCATATCCTGTTGTTCTTTTTGTGCAATGTCTGGCAAATAGGAGTTGTAAAATACTAGACTACCCCAAAAACCAACTACAGCAAAAAAATAATAGATAATTCCAAGATCAAAATTATCTAAATCAAAGCTGTATAGTAAAATGCAGGAAAAAGAACCCAAATAACAAAATATCTGCATGAAAAGTTTTTTATATCCGGTATGATCAGCAATGCCCGACAACAAAGGAGAGATAACGGCCAATATTAGAAAAGTAAAAGACGATATATATCCAATAAAAGCATCATTTTCAATCGATTTAAACCATAAAAAATCTACGCTATCACCATTAGTGATACTTTTGAAATAAATCGGAAATATTGCGGTAGATATTACTAAAGGATATACTGAATTTGCCCAATCATAAAATGCCCAAGCGTTTAATAATTTTTTATCTCCTTTTTTATAAAATTTCATTTAATTGAAATAAATTTGCATACTGAAACAAATCAATACTAATAATACAATATTTTATTCATTTGTTTAATTATTTGACGATGAAAAAAATCATATTAACTTTAATTCTACTAATTACATCATATAACGTTGTAATTTCACAGAACAAAATCTATTTAAAAGACACCGAAATGGGTAAACAAAAAGTGAATAAATCAGACGAAGAATGGAGAAATATCCTAAGTAATGAGGAATACCGAGTACTTAGACAAAAAGGTACTGAATACCCTCACACTGGAAAATATAATCTGCATTTTGAAAATGGTGTTTATAATTGTAATGGTTGTAAAACACCTCTTTTTGATAGTAATCAGAAATTTGAGACTGATTGTGGATGGCCAAGCTTTGATAAGGCTATTGATGGTAAAATAAAATATGTTGAAGACTATTCACACAACATGATCAGAACCGAAATAGTATGTGTAAGTTGTGGTGGACATTTGGGTCATGTTTTTAATGATGGACCTACAGAGACTGGATTAAGATATTGTGTTAATTCAGTAAGTATAGATTTTAAAGAAGATTCTGATAAAAAATAGTATATGGATAATTATGACATCATTGTAGTTGGTAGTGGACCAGGAGGTTATGTGACAGCAATTAGGGCATCTCAGCTCGGATTTAAGACCGCAGTTGTAGAAAAAGAGAGTTTGGGTGGCGTTTGTTTAAATTGGGGTTGCATTCCCACCAAAGCGCTCTTGAAATCAGCCCAAGTGTTTGATTATTTAAATCATGCTGAGGAATATGGCTTAAAAGTCGAAAACGTAAGCCATGATTTTTCAAAAGTAATTAACAGAAGTAGAAATGTCGCTGCCGGAATGAGTAAAGGTGTCACATTCTTAATGAAAAAAAATAAAATTGATGTTTTAAAGGGCTACGGAAAAATTAAAAAAGATAAAATAGTTTCTGTTGATGGCACTGATTATAAGGCTAAGCACATAATCATAGCTACTGGAGCAAAGTCTAGGGTATTAGCATCTATACCTCAGGATGGTAATCAAATTATCGGATACAGAGAAGCCATGACTCTTGAAAAACAACCAAAGAGCATTACAATTGTTGGTTCAGGGGCAATTGGAATTGAATTTGCCTATTTTTTTAACAACATGGGTACAGATGTAACAGTAATAGAGTATTTACCTAATATTGTTCCGCTTGAGGACATCGACGTCTCAAAAGAATTAGAAAAATCTTTTAAGAAAAAAGGGATTAAAATCATGACATCATCGGAGGTAATTTCTGTTGATAAGAAAAAAAATAAGGTTTTAGCGAAGGTGAAAACAAATAATAAAGAAGAAATTATTGAATCAGAAATTTTACTTTCTGCTGTTGGAATAAAATCTAATATCGAAAATATCGGTTTAGAGGATGTTGGTGTAGCTACAGATAAAGATAAAATATTAGTTGATAAATTTTATAACACCAATATTCCCGGTTATTATGCAATTGGCGATATTGTAGCTGGTCCTGCTCTAGCCCATGTCGCATCAGCAGAAGGTATCTTGTGTGTAGAAAAAATTGCTGGTCATGATGTAACACCTATCGATTACGGAAATATTCCTGGTTGCACTTATTGTAGCCCTGAAATTTCCAGCGTTGGTTTAACCGAACAACAGGCAATTGAAAAAGGCTATAAAATTAAAGTTGGGAAATTTCCATTCTCAGCATCAGGGAAAGCTAGTGCCTCTGGAACCAAGGAAGGTTTTGTTAAAGTTATCTTTGATGAGAAATATGGGGAATGGCTCGGATGCCATATGATTGGTGCAGGGGTAACCGACATGATTGCTGAAGCAGTTTTGGGAAGAAAACTTGAAACTACTGGAACAGAAGTATTGAAGGCTATTCACCCACATCCTACAATGTCAGAAGCTGTAATGGAAGCAGTTGCAGCTGCATATGATGAGGTTATTCACCTCTAAATTAAAGTCTTCAAAGCCAGTTCATAGGATTTTAAGCCAAACCCGCAAATAATTCCTTCAACATTTTTTGATATCAACGAATTATGCCTAATTTTTTCCCTTTTATAAATATTGGAAATATGCACTTCAATAACTGGTGATTTGATTGCAGCAATTGCATCTGCTATACCAACTGAGGTATGCGTGTAAGCAGCTGCATTAAGAATAATACCATCATATGTAAACCCAGCTTCTTGTATTTTATCAATTAATTCACCTTCAATATTTGACTGAAAATAATCGATCTTAGCAGACGAGTAATTAGTTTGTAATTTTCCTAGATAATTCTCAAAAGACTCATTACCATAAATACTGGTCTCTCTCACTCCCAAGAGGTTTAAATTAGGTCCATTTATTATGATAATTTTTTTCACGTCACAAATTTATTAAATTTATTAGAGATACTGTACTATGAAATGGAATCACGCAATTAATGATTTTAAAGATTACCTAAAAATTGAAAGGGGCCTAAGCGAAAACTCAATAAACAGTTACGAAAATGATATAAATAAGTTAAAATCATTTCTTAATGATAAAGGAAAAATAAGTCCTTTAAATGTAAGTGCAGATCATATTAAAGAATTTGTGTACAATATTTCAAAAGAAGTTAAAGCAAACTCACAGTCAAGAATAATTTCTGGTTTAAAGAGTTTTTATGATTATTTATTATTCGAAAAACTCATTAAAATTAACCCTGTGTCTAATATTGAATCACCTAAACTTCGGAGAAAGCTTCCAAGCACTCTTTCCATCGAAGAAATTAATTCTATGATAAATAATATAGATAAAACAAAAAAAGAGTCAGAAAGAAATATAGCTATTATTGAGACTTTGTATGGCTGTGGTTTAAGGGTTAGTGAACTAATTAATTTAAAAATTTCTGATTTATATTTTGAAGAAGACTTTGTAAAAGTCACTGGAAAAGGAAATAAACAAAGACTAGTTCCAGTGAGCGAAGTTAACAAACAATGTATAAATACTTATTTGATTAACTCAAGAACAAAATTAAATATTGATTCTAGGTCATCAGATATTATTTTTTTAAACAGAAACGGATATAAACTAACAAGGGCAATGATTTTTACAATTGTCAAGAGTCTTTCCAAAAAGGCAGGTATAAAAAAAACAATATCCCCACATTCATTTAGGCATTCTTTTGCAACTCATCTACTAGAAAATGGTGCTGATTTAAAAACCATACAACAATTACTAGGTCATGAAAGTATAACAACGACTGAAATTTATATGCATTTGGATAATAAAGCATTGGTTAATGTGATGAAAAAATTTCACCCCAGATCCAGAACTTAATCTCAATTCTTAGGCTGGCTATTTAAAAAAAAACCTACAAAAGCTTTTTTATTAAAACTCCATTTAAACAGGATTAGGGCTACAAGACTGATCAAAAATCTGAACAAAATTTCAGCACGATTTAACAATCTAAACTCACCCTTTATAATTAATTAGCGTTGAGTTTACAAAAAAAACTAGTGTAGGTAGTTTTTAAAAATTATTTAAAGAACTTATTCTTTGTTCTCAAGAATATCTATCATCTTGCTCAAGCTTTCTTCAATCTCGTTGATAAATGTTTCTTCATTCAAGGAACTTTGATTTTTACTGGAAGCAATTTGAAGCGCACACATGGCTAGCGCATCTTGCTTGTCCCGAACAGAATAATTCTGTTCAAATTTTTTTATCAATGTATTAATTTGCTGTGATGCTAACCTTAAACCTTGCTCTTTTGCAGGGTCAATCGTAAGGGGGTAAACCCTATTTGCAACTGATAGCTTAATTTTTAACTTCTCGCTCATTTTTACTCTGATAAATGAGAAATACATAAATCTATCTCTCTTATTAGTGAGTCAATCTCACTTCTTGTTTCATTTATATTATTATTTTCATTTCCTGAAATAGAATTTGCTATTTTCAAAGCTTTAAACTTTTCTTCAAGAGATTTTAAGTCTAACTCTGAATTGTTCTTTTCATTAATCAGGTCTTGATTCATTTTTAGTAATTTATTGTTTTCTTGTCTTACTTGTTTAAGTTCTTCTAGATTAACTTCAACTTTTTTTTCTAGATCAAGCAATAAGTCTCTAATTTTTTTCACAACATAATTACTACACTAACAAATTTAACATTCAATTTTAAATTTTCTGAGTTTTTCATTTATTAATTACAATTATATATTATTTTAGGATGTAATGAGATGTTACATTTTAATAATATTTATATTTTTTAATTGGATTGTAAATTCCCAAAACTCAGGTGACTATCCGATGGAAATCCCAATAATACTTTCTGGAACATTTGGCGAGTTAAGGCCAAATCATTTTCATGCGGGAATCGATATAAAAACAAAAGGCAGAGAAGGTTTTAATGTTTATTCTATAGGAAGCGGATATGTGACCAGGATTCAAATTACTCACGGAGGTTATGGAAAAGCGTTATATATAAAACATGATAATGGCCAGACATCTGTTTATGCACATTTAAAAAAGTATTCGCCAAAAATTGAAAAGATTGTTAAAGAAATTCAGTACAAAAGAGAATCTTACACATTCAGAGTTTACCCAAAAGAAAATGAAATTAGAATAAATGAAAAGGAGCTAATTGGATATAGCGGTAATACGGGAAGAAGCTATGGACCACATTTACATTATGAGTTAAGAGATAATATGGACAGACCAATAAACCCGATGAAATACAAAAACTATTCTGTCACCGATACTATTTCACCAGTAGTACTTGGCTTACACTATAAAGAAATTCCAAAAAATTCGATTAGTGGTTCAAACTCGAGCTTTAAAAATCTTGAGCTTACAAAGATTTCCAATAAACTTTTTATATCCGACACCCTTAATACAAATGGTTTAATAGGATTTGGCGTAAACTCATATGATAGAATGAATAACACTTGGAATAAAATGGGTTTATCTGAAATTAAAGTAAACATGGATGGCGAAAAAGTTTTTGAAATGAATTTAAATTCATTCTCATATGATGAATGGAGGCATATTAATACGTTTATTGATTATGCATCTTATAAGAATAAAAAAATAAGAATACAGAAACTTTATATAGAAGACTATAATCCTCTTGATATGTATAACAGATCTCTTGGAAATGGGGTTATAAATATTAAAGATCAAAATAAGGTTTACTTATATAAAATTCGTCTATTTGACTACAATAAAAATTATACTGAAATCTTGGTTCCTATACGTTGGAAAGAAAAAATAAATTACAGAACCAAGGAGCCAAAATCAAAAAATATTTATTCAATTAATAAGGATAGTGTATATAATTTATCATTTGCTAGTTCGTCAATTAAATTAAATAAAAATACTTTTTACACAGATAAAGAAATTGAAATTATTGAAAGAGATAATATTTTATCAATCGACAAAGATTCAATTCCTGTGCTTAAAGAGATGACAATTAAATTTAATACAAAACGTTATAATGAATCAACAGTAAATAAAACTTATATCGCTAAGCTTGAGAAAGGCAATAAATCATCTTTTGTTTCAAATGAATTAAAAAATAGTGAACTGATTGCTGATATCAAACTTTTGGGTGATTATATGATAAAAGTCGATTCAATTCCACCTAGTATAAATTTAATTGATGTTGAAGATAATCAGTGGATTTCAAACAAAGATAAATTGCAAATAAGGATAAATGACGAAAATTCAGGAATAAGCTCTTACAGGGGTACATTAAATGACAAATGGATTCTTTTAGAATACAACCCCATGAAAGGAATTTTAACTTACGATTTTGACGATAACATCAATAATTCTGAATCCAAAAATATATTAAAAGTCAGTATTAAAGATAATGTTGGGAATACCAGTCGTCTTGAAAAAGTTTTTTTTAGAATAACAAAAAAATGAAAAATTTTGTACTCATTTTATTTTGTCTTGTGTCTTCATATTTTTTTTCACAAGATGCTGTCATTACTGGTTTGATATTAGATGAAGAAAATTTTCCAATAAAAGATGCTAATATTCAATTCGATAATAAAGGCACAATCAGTGATATGAATGGATATTATAAAATTGAAATTCCGTCAGGTAAAAATATTAATGTTGTATTTACTCATATAAATCACAAAAGACTTCAAATTACAGTTAACTTATCAAAAAAAGAAATCCTTGAATTTAATCCAGTTTTAAGTAACAATATTGAACAGATTTCTGAAGTTATCTTAAATACAACAAGAAGAGAGGATTTAAAGTCTATTCAAAATATATCACCTGAAAAATTAAGAGATATTAAAGGTGTTCAGCCTGGAATTGAAAATATTTTAAAAACTCTTCCTGGGGTAAGTATTAACAATGAAATGAGCACACAATACTCTGTCAGAGGTGGAAATTTTGATGAAAATCTTGTATACGTAAATGGGATTGAAATTTACAGACCCTTTTTAATAAGGTCTGGTCAACAAGAAGGTTTAAGTTTTGTTAATTCAGAAATGACAGATGATATCAAATTTTCATCTGGAGGATTTGAAGCTATATATGGAGATAAGATGTCATCGGTTTTGGATATTAAATATAAATCTCCAGAATCAAATCAATATAAAATTAATACGAGTTTTTTAGGAGGCAGCTTTACTTCAGAAAATGTTTCAAAAGATAAAAATATTTCAAATATACTTGGGTTAAGATATAGAGACAATAGCTTATTAGTAAATTCAAAAGAAACAAACTCAAACTTTAAGCCTTCATTTTTTGATTTACAAAACCATTTAAGACTAGCCATTAACCCTAGACTTAGTATATCGACTCTCACTAATTTTTCATTAAATAGATACAATTTTAAGCCTCTAAATAGACAAACCAACTTTGGAACACTTGATGATCCACTAGCATTAATAATATTTTATGACGGAGAAGAAAAAGATAGATATACCACTTTTTTTAACTCTATTTCCGTTAATTATACACCAAATCAACGCGATACTTACACAATAAACTCATCTTTTTACAATACGACTGAAAAAGAGTATTTTGATATTCTAGCACAATACAATCTCGCAGAAGTGAATACTAATATTGGCAGTCAGGATCTAGGGGAGGTAGAATTTAGCCAGGGAGTTGGAAGTCAACTGAATCACGCAAGAAATGATTTAAATGCTCAAATTTTTAATATTGAATCTAAACTCAAATTAATAAGAAAGAAAAACGAATTCAATTTCTCGCTCAAATTCACAAAAGAAAATATAAGTGACAGAATTGTTGAATGGGAAGTTATTGATTCTGCTGGTTATTTTATTGACCCACCTTTCATTACTAATATTTCTGAACAACCCTATGAGGCTAATGAGGGGCCAATAGTTCCATTTCAGAATATTCGATCCACAATTGATACTTCAATAGAAAGAATCCAATTTTATTCCCAATGGGAAAGTGAAAGCTATATAAATAACGATAAGATTTATTATAACATTGGTCTAAGGGCACACAATTGGTCATTAAATTCAAGCGAAGATTGGTCAAATGATGTAAAGAGCAAAACAGTGATAAGCCCAAGATTTCAAATTGGATATGTGCCAAGCTGGAATCCAAAAATGATTTTCAATTTAAAATATGGTGTATATTATCAACCTCCATTCTACAAGGGACTGAGAAATTTTTCTGGTGAAATCAATCCCTCATTAAAAGCACAAAAGTCAATACATTATGTATTATCAAATGAATATAAGTTTGATTTATGGAATAGGCCTTTTAGATTAAACTCGGAAATGTATTATAAGGATTTAGATGATTTAAATACCTACACTATTGATAATGTAAGAATTAGATATGTGGCTAATAATAACGCATTTGGATACGCCTACGGATTAGATTTGAGGTTAAACGGAGAGTTTGTTAAAGGAACCGAATCATGGTTTAGCTTTGGATACTTGAAAACTGAAGAAAATATTGATAATCGGGGTTATATTTCTAGACCAACTGACCAAAGATTAAAATTTGGGGTATTATTTCAAGATTATGTTCCCAATATGCCTAATTTAAAGATGTTTATTAATTTGATATATAATACAGGATTACCAGGAGGTTCTCCCAGCTATGCAGATCCTTATGAATATTTAAACAGATTGCCAGATTATAAAAGAGCTGATATAGGTATTATGTATTTAATTGAGGATGCTAAAAAACTTTTTAACGTTGAAGAAGTCTCAATTGGCATAGAGATATTCAATATGTTTAACATTCAAAATACAATTACAAATACATGGGTAAGAGATGTTTACTCAAAAAGACAATACAGTATTCCAAACTATCTTAGCCCAAGAATATTTAATCTCAATATGGATGTTAAATTCTAATTTATCAAATCATTAATTTGTTCGATGACAAAGTCAAGCTCTTTCTTTGTATTATAAATACTAAATGAAAATCTTAGGGATACCTTTTTGTTATCTTCTTCGTTTTGTATTTCTTTTAACACATGTGAACCAGTATCACTCCCACTCTGACAAGCACTACCTTTAGAGCAGGCAATTCCTTTCATATCTAATTTGAACATAAACAATCCACCAATGTCACGCTTTATCGGAAGTAATATGTTAACCAATGTATAAGTCGAGTTATTCAAATCTTCACATAAGCCATTAAATTTAACATTTTTCACCTTCTTTTTTAGTGCGGAAATAAAATAGGTTTTTAATTCAGTTATATATTCTTTTTCAGATTTGAGATTTTTAGTTGAAATTTTTAATGCCTCTGACATCCCAACTATATTATGAACTGACTCGGTACCTGCTCTAAGCCCCTTTTCCTGCATTCCCCCTGTAATATATGATCCTAGGTTTGTATTTTTTCTTACGAATGCAAATCCAACACCCTTAGGGCCATGAAATTTATGGGCACTTGCAACAAAAAAATCAACTTTTATATTTTGAAAATCTAAATCATAATGTCCAATAGATTGAACTGTATCACTGTGAAACAAGGCATTATATTTTTGACAAATTTCAGAAACCAATTGAATATCGGTAATATTTCCAATTTCATTATTTATATGCATTAAGCTAACCAGTGATTTTTCATCAGATTTTTTTAATATTTCCTCTAAGTCATTTAAATCAACATGTCCTGATTTTAATACCTTTACATATGAAACCTTAATATTATTTGACCTGAAAAGATCGTCAATAGTGTGAGTTACAGCATGATGTTCGATTTTTGTTGTAATTATACGAGAAACACCTAGATTATTAACACAATTTCTAATAATCATATTATCTCCTTCAGTGCCGCCAGAAGTAAATATTATTTCGGAAGGTTTTACATTTAAAATATCTGCAATTTCTTTTCTTGATGATTCAATTAAAGATTTAGATGATCTACCATAACTATGTGTAGATGAAGGGTTTCCGTATTCATTTTTAATGATAGATGAAATTTTATCAACCACCTCTTCTCTCACCCTTGTAGTAGCGGCATTGTCAAGATAAATTGTAGACATATCAAATAGTTAGCAATACTAATTTATTAAATTATTATTCAAAATCTTTAAGAGAGGTTATAATTATATCAATGCAATCGTTTAGCTGCACCTTATTGATGATTAAAGGTGGTGCAAATCTAATTATATTACCATGTGTGGGTTTAGCAAGTAGTCCATTTTGAGCCATTTTTAAACATATATTCCAAGCGATATCACTATTCTCTTCATCATTTATTACAATAGCATTTAACAATCCTTTTCCCCTAATTTTTTTAACAATTTTGCTTCCTTCAATGTAAGATTGAAGCTTTTGTCTAAAAATAACTCCCATTTTATCTGCATTTTCAGCTAATTTCTCATCTCTAATGACGTTCAATGCAGCCATAGCCACTTCACAAGCAACCGGATTACCACCAAATGTAGAGCCATGTTCACCAGGTTTAATTGTAAGCATAACCTCATCAGACGCTAATATTGCTGAAACAGGAAATACACCACCTGAAAGAGCTTTTCCTAAAATTAATATATCAGGCTTGAATCCATGATGTTCGCAGCAAAGCATTTTACCTGTTCTACCGATACCCGTTTGCACTTCATCTGCAATAAATAAAACATTAGATTCTTTACATAAATCATATGCTTTCTTTAAATAATCTTCATCAGGAACTACAACTCCAGCTTCTCCCTGAATTGGTTCAACCATAAACGCAACGACATTTTGATCTTTTAAAGAATCCTTAAGTGATTGAATATCATTATAAGGAATAATTTCATAACCCGGCATAAAAGGACCAAAACCATTAGTGCTACTTGGATCAGTTGAAGAGGAAATTGCACCTAAGGTTCTACCCCAAAAATTTCCTTCAACAAAAATAATTTTTGCAGAATCATTGGGAACCTTTTTAACTTCATAACCCCATTTTCTTGCTAGTTTAACCGCAGTTTCACCACCCTCTACTCCGGTATTCATTGGCAATACTTTATCATACCCAAAAAATTCAGTGATAAATTTTTCATATTGACCTAAAACATTATTATGAAATGCTCTTGATGTTAATGTTAATTTATTTGACTGATTAAATAATGCAGAAATTATCTTAGGATGACAATGTCCTTGATTAACTGCTGAATAGGCAGATAAAAAATCATAATACCTCTTTCCTTCTACGTCCCATAAAAAAACTCCTTCACCTTTTTCCAAAACCACAGGAAGCGGATGATAATTGTGTGCACCATACTTATACTCTAGATCAATTATGTTTTTTGAAGTTAACATTGTATTAATTTTTTGCTAGTTCTATTTTAGTCCAAATTTAATGAATTATATTTAGTGACAATTAGTTTAGAGTGGGTAGAAATAAAAGAAATATTGTTTTAGAAAATATTGAACTAACAGATGCAGGTTCACTCGGAAAATCTATATCCAAAAAAGAAGGAGAGAAATTAATTTTTACAAAAAATGGTGTTCCTGGAGATATTGTTGACATCAGGGTAAGAAAGAAAAGAAAATCGTATTTAGAAGGCGATATAATCAAATATCATAAATACTCTCCCAAAAGAATAGATCCAAAATGCTCACATTTTGAGCTTTGTGGAGGATGCAGTTGGCAAAATATGTATTATAAAGAACAATTGAAATACAAGGATAAAGAAGTAAATGAAAATTTAATCAGAATCGGTAAGATTAAATCTTACAAAAAACTTCCAATAATTAAATCAGATAAAAAGTATTACTACAGAAATAAGATGGAATTTTCTTTTAGTAATTCAAGATGGATAACCGAAGAGGAGATTAGAGAAGAAGGTGATATTTTTGATAAAAATGCACTTGGCTTTCATAAATCAGGAATGTGGAGTAAGGTTGTTGATATTGATAAATGTTATCTTCAAACTAACATTTCAAATAAAATTAGAAACTACACAAAACAAAAAGCATTAGAACTTAATTTAGAGTTTTTTGATCTTAAAAATCAAGTTGGAGATATAAGAAACTTGATGATCAGAACAACAACTACAAATGAAATAATGGTGTTAATTCAATTCTACAAATACTCTAAAAAGGCCAAGAATCTTTTAGAACTAATTAAAAATGAATTTGATGAAATAACATCTATAATGTATGTTATTAATAATAAGCCCAACGATACAATTTATGATCTTGATATACTTTGCTTTAGCGGTAAAAATTATATAACAGAAAAAATAGGTGAACTTTTATTTAAAATTTCTGCCAAATCATTTTTTCAAACAAATTCCTATCAAACCATTAAACTTTATAATATAGTTAAGAAGTTTGCAAACCTTCGTGGAAATGAGGTTATTTATGACTTATATTCCGGAATTGGTACTATTTCATTATTTCTTTCTAAAGAGGCAAAAAAAATAATTGGCATTGAGACTATTAAAGATGCTGTTCAAGCTGCAAAATCTAATTCAAAGTTAAATAATATATCAAATTGTAAATTTGTTCATGGAGATGTAAAAAATATTATAGCAAAACCTATTAAAGGAATCAAAAAACCCGATATAATTATAGTTGACCCTCCCAGAAATGGATTAGAAAAATCGGTTATAAAATCAATAATAGACCTTTCCCCGTATAAAATCATTTATGTTAGTTGTAATAGCTCAACCCAGGCAAGAGATATTTATGAACTTAGAGATTTTTACAAATTGAAAATCACACAAGCAATTGACATGTTCCCCCAAACATACCATGTAGAAAATGTTGTACTTTTAGAAAAAATATAGATGAATAAATATTTGGTTTTATTTTTAATTATTATCACAATATATAATTGTGAAAGTGATGATATTTGTCCTGAATCAACATTAACAACTCCACGACTCATAGTTACTTTTTATGATAAAGACAATGCTGAAGAAAGAAAAAATATTGAAAGTCTTGGGGTGTATATTGTTAAAAATAATGAGTTAGTGTTAATTAACGAAATTAATGGTATAAATACCGATTCTATTGCAATTCCACTTAGAGATGATGAATCCATATCAAATTTTAAGTTTTGTAAAGAATTTTCAGATGATATAACCGTAATTCCTGCCGGCTTACCAGATCACGTTTATTTTGACTATGAAATTAATGAAACCTTCATTTCAAGAGCATGTGGTTTTATAAATTACTACAATTTATCACTTGCTCTACCCTATAATCCTTTGGATGCTACTGGAAACCAAAATTGGATTTCTGATGTCATTATTTTAAATAATTCTGTAACTAATGAAAATCAATCACATGTCAAGATTCTTCACTAGCTTTATTTTAACATTTATATTTAGCAGTCTTTCAGCTAGTACAAATGATACAATTGAAAAGTTTGGTGTTCGAGCTGCAATTGATATTCAGAAAGTAATTAAATCTGCCACGGATAATGATTATACTGGATTATCAATAAGTGGCGATATCAGATTAAAGGAATCAATATATATATTTTCAGAATTAGGGAATGAGGAAAAAACAATTAGTAGTTATTATTTAAATTCAACAGTAAAGGGTAGCTATTTAAAATGTGGTGTTAATTTTAAATTAAATAATGATATTAGAACTCAAAATCTTGTTTACTCTGGTTTTAATTTAGGATTTAGTCAATTTGATCAAAGCATAAATAGTTATACAATTTACAATACTAATAGCATCTACTGGGGGGAATCAATTATAACAGAACCTGTAAATCTAACCGATTTAAAAGCTTTTTGGCTTGAACTAGTATTTGGACTTAAAACTGAGATATTAAATAATCTTTTTCTTGGTTTTGAATTACAACTTAAGAATATCTTAAAACAAAATAATAAACAAGGTATTACAAATTTGTATATCCCTGGTTTTAATAGAACATATGACAGTTCTAACCTAGGCGCTGGGTTTAGCTATAGTATTTCTTATCTTATACCTGTAGTAAAAAAATAATCAGTTTTTATTTTTTTTTGTTCCAGGGTAAATAGCATAATTCAGTAGCCTGGATTCAAGATTAGAGTTATACAACTTAATTTTCTTATTAGACCTTAAACCTATTGATTTAATAGCTTCTAAATTTGCTGTTATTATCCAAACATCTGAATACAAGTAATTATTTTTTAGAGTATCCCCGATTTTTTTATACAATACGTTAACATCTGTTGATATCCTCTTATCATATGGGGGGTTAATTAATATATGCAACTTATCTTCATCTGTTTTTTTAGAATTCAAAAAGTCTTTTTTTACAATTTCAATATCGATGTCTATATCAGCAACTTCTATATTTTTTTCTGCTTTTTTCACTATTGCATTTGAAATATCAAAACCGTATAATTTATAATCAAAATCAATCTCTTTACTTCTTACAGACTCTTCGATTATTTCATACAATTCATTATCCCAGTCTTTCCACTTTTCAAATGCAAATGAAAGTCTATTTAAATTAGGTGCAACATTTTTTGCAATCATTGCGGCCTCTATAAGAAAGGTTCCCGTTCCGCACATCGGATCTAACAAGTCAGACTTTTTATCCCATTTTGACATTAGAATTATGCCGGCTGCAAGAACTTCATTCAACGGAGCAGCGGAATTATATTTTTTATAACCTCTTTTATGAAGCGATTCTCCGGAACTATCCAAAGAAATAGTACAAGTATTTCTGCTAACATGTATTTCTATTCTGATTTCTGGGTTAAATGAGTTTACACTAGGTCTTTTATTAAATTTATCTCTTAATCGATCAACGATCGCATCTTTTGCTTTTAGTGAGGTGAATTTTGAATTATTAAAAACATTTGAATGAAAAACAACAGAATTTATTAAAAAAGAACCAGTTGGATCTAAATAATCCTCCCATTTAAAACTATAAATTTTATCATAATATTCATTTATGTCTTTAAATCTAAATTCGCATAGAGGCTTTAGTATTTTTAATGCAGTTCTTAAACTAAGATTAGATTTATATAAAAACCCTTTGTCACCATAAAAACTAACATTTCTATTTCCTTTAATTATTTTTTGTGC
Source organism: uncultured Bacteroidota bacterium (assembly GCA_902626585.1). Classification (GTDB taxonomy): domain Bacteria; phylum Bacteroidota; class Bacteroidia; order Flavobacteriales; family Flavobacteriaceae; genus MED-G13. The sequence continues at coordinate 72,698 of CACOGA010000002.1, read as the reverse complement.
ACCTAAAGCAAGTAATTCATCGGAAAGAATTTCCTCGAAACCATAAAAAGTCTTAGCAATCATTTTAAAATTTTGACCCATATTCTTATTCGTTTTTTTGCTCATCCCAAAAACTTTTCAATTTAAATAAATCATAAGTTTTAGCTGGATTCCTATATTCTATCTGTTTATCTCTTATTGATCTTTGTACTATATCTTCAATGTAGTAATCATCAATATTGGTTTCTGGCATAAACTCACTTTTTAAATTCATATTGAAAAACTTAGCGGTAGTGTTATAAAAAAATGCTCTTAATCCATTTCTTAATTGCTTTACCAAATCATAGGTAGATATACCAGTTTGACGATGAATTAATTTTATTAAAATTCTACCCTCTGACTGAGTTAACCTACTTAACTCAGGGGTTAATTCGTCTTCTAAAAATTTCTGAACCATCTTTGTATATCGTTTTTTTCCTCTCTTGGTTTTTATAAGATTCAGTCTTTCATTAAGGCTATTTAACCTATCAGAGGCCATTACAGAATATGGATAAACCTTTAGGGTTTTTCTTTTTAGGATTAAATATTTTCTGATTTGATCAGAATTATAAAATGGTCTTTTTGGTAATAATACAACCTCGTTTAAACCTATTGTTCCTTTAACAATTGTATCACCTGAAATTCTTATATATTCAGAAATTGAATCATTTTCAATCTGTTGAGTGTAGGTATTTACAATTGTAAAAAAGAATAATAAAAAAATGAATTGTTTCAATTAAAAATAATTATTTAATAATTGATAAAATTATATATAATAAATAAGGAAATCATTATTATTTTTACATATATAACATTTAAAAATCAAATCAAAATGAGTAGTAAGAGCATATTAAACAAAAAGTCGATGCAATTTCTTGAAAAATATTTAAACAATGCTTCTCCGACAGGATATGAATGGGAAGGACAGAAAATTTGGATGGACTATTTAAAGCCATATGCAGATGAATTTATAACTGACACTTACGGTTCAGCTGTAGCAGTTATAAACCCAGATTACGAATATAAAGTTGTTATAGAAGGACATTCAGATGAGATTTCTTGGTATGTTAATTATATTTCTGATAAAGGTCTAATATCGGTCATAAGAAATGGAGGAAGCGATCACCAAATTGCACCTAGCAAAATTGTTAATATACACACTGAAAAAGGAATAGTTAAAGGAGTTTTTGGATGGCCAGCGATACATACCAGATTAGCCACAAAAGAGGAACCACCCAAGCTAGACAATATATTTATTGATGTTGGATGCAAAAATAAAAAGGATGTTGAAAAACTTGGTGTTCATGTTGGATGTGTAATAACATACCCTGATCCATTTCATATCCTAAATAAGGATAATTTTGTATGTCGTGCACTCGATAATAGAATTGGAGGTTTTATGATTGCTGAGGTAGCCAGACTAATTAAAGAAAATAAGAGAAAATTACCATTTGGCTTATATGTTACTAACTCTGTTCAGGAAGAAGTTGGTCTTAGGGGTGCTGAAATGATAACTCAGACTATAAAGCCAAATGTCGCAATTGTTACAGATGTTACGCATGATACTACAACTCCAATGATAAACCAAAAGAAACAAGGATATTGTGAACTCAACAAGGGCCCAGTGGTAACATATGCTCCCGCAGTTCAACAAAAACTTAGGGATTTAATAATTAATACTGCAAAAAAGAATAAAATTCCTTTTCAAAGAGCTGCCTCTAGTCGTTATACTGGAACTGACACTGATGCTTTTGCGTACAGCAATGGTGGAGTTCCATCAGCATTGATATCTCTACCTCTAAGATATATGCATACAACCGTTGAAATGGTTCATAAAAATGATGTTGAGAATGTAATCAAATTGATTTATAATACAGTACTAAACATTAAGTCTGGAGAAGACTTTAGCTACTTTAAATAAATATTTAAATTTCATAATGAGAGAGGAATTATTAGAGATATATTCTTCTAGCGGAAAAAAAACTGGCCAAAAAGCTACAAAGTCATATATTCATAAAAAAGGCTTATTTCATGCAACAGTTCATGTATGGATTTTCAGTGAAAAAGGAAATGTGCTAATCCAGAAAAGGTCAACCAAAAAGAAATTAAACCCAGGGGTCTGGGATGTTTCAGTAGCAGGACATATTGAATACAAAGAAGATATTAAAGCGGCGGCCATTAGAGAAACATTTGAAGAAACAGGCATACGTATCAAAGAAAAGGATTTATTAAAACTCGGTATCTATACAAGTGAAAGTAATTATGGTAAGATGATTGACAGAGAGTTTCACCACACATATATTCTTAAAATTGATGAAGTCAAAATAAATCTAAACTATAAAAATGATGAAGTTGATGGTTTAAAGTTGATTTCATTAAGGGAAATGGATTTGTTGTTAAAGCAAAATAATAGAGATATTTTCATAGGAAAAAATAAGAATTACTACAAAGACGTTTTTGAAAAAATTTTAAAAATAACTAAAGAGAATTGTCAATAATTTCCTTGACAACATCTGGATTTAACAGCGTACTAATATCTCCTAGGTTATTAAATTCCTTTGAAGCTATCTTTCTCAGAATCCTTCTCATAATTTTTCCAGATCTAGTTTTCGGTAGCCCATTGGTCATTTGAATCTTATCTAATTTAGCAATAGGACCAATTTTTTTTGAAATTAAAATATTAATTTCTTTTTTAATATCGTCTAGGTTTTCATGTTCTTGTTTTAGAGTAATAAAACCATATAGAGCATTTCCTTTAATTTCATGCGGAAAACCTACAATTGCAGACTCTGCAACTAATTCGTGTTCATTAATCGCATCTTCTATTGGAGCAGTTCCAAGATTATGACCTGAAACAATTATAACATCATCTACTCTTCCAGTTATTCTAAAATTACCGTCCTCGTCTCTAAATGCACCATCACCTGTAAAATATTTATTTTCAAAGGCAGAAAAATAAGTATTAATATATCTGTTATGATCTCCCCATATTGTTCTTGCTATAGATGGCCATGGATACTGAATACATAATTTACCTACAGTGTTAAATTCTTTCAATTCATCACCCTTTTCATCTAATAATATTGGTTGAATTCCTATAAACGGCTTTGTTGCAAAAGTTGGCTTATCAGGAATTACTTTTGGAATTGAAGATATCAATATGCCACCAGTCTCTGTTTGCCACCAAGTGTCTACAATAGGGCAATTATTCCTACCAACATATTTATTATACCATTGCCAAGCCTCCTCATTTATAGGTTCACCAACTGTGCCCAGAACCTTTAATGATGAAAGGTCACAGTTTTTAAGAAAACTGCTGCCTTGTTTTGCCAAAGCTCTAATAGCAGTTGGAGCTGTATAAAATTGATTTACTCGAAATTTTTCAACTATTTGCCAAAACCTACTAAAATCAGGAAAACTAGGAACACCTTCAAACATAATTGTTGTTGCTCCATTTGATAATGGACCATACAATATGTAACTATGACCAGTAATCCATCCTATATCTGCGGTGCACCAATAAATATCTCCATCATTATATTGAAAAACATTTTTAAATGTAAAAGATGTGTATACCATATAGCCACCACATGTGTGAACCATCCCTTTTGGTTTTCCTGTAGAACCTGAAGTATATAGGATAAATAATGGATCTTCTGCATCCATGATTTCAGCCTCGCAGAAATTATCAGCATCAACAATCAAATCGTCTAATAAAAAATCTCTTTTACTGTTAATATTAACAGTTTCATTAGTCCTTTTTACCAGTAAAACTTTTTGATCAGATTTACACATCTCTAATGCGTCATCTACGATTTTTTTAAGATTTAATATTTTTTCACCTCTAAATGAACCATCTGAAGTAATAATTACACCACTTTTACAATCATCTATCCTTGTTGCTAGGGCATTTGACGAAAAACCAGCAAAAATAACTGAATGAATTGCACCAATTCTAGCACAAGCAAGAACAGAAAATGCCAATTCAGGAATCATTGGTAAATAAATACATATCCTATCCCCTTTTTTAACACCCATTGACTTCAAAACATTGGCCATTTTACAGACCTCTGTTAATAATTCTGAATATGAGTATGATTTATATTCTTCATCAGGGTTATTTGGCTCAAAAATTATTGCAGTTTTATCAGGGTGATTTTTTACATGTCTATCTATGCAATTAATTGTAATATTTAATTTAGCATCCTTAAACCATGATATTTTTGCTTTTCTAAAATTCCAATCTAAAACTTTTGACCATTTTGATTCCCATAAAAAATTATTTGAAGCTAGTTCGGACCAAAATATCTCTGGTTGATTGATAGACTCTTTATATAATTGAGAATATTTTTCTGGGCTATCAATGTTATACCTATTCATATTCAGGAATTCTTATGTCGTTAACTATATCTTTTATTTTTTTGGGGGTTGGTGAGGTAAACTTCATCACAACAAAAGATACTACAAAATTCAATATCATAGCAACACTTCCAAACCCCTCGGGTGAAATTCCAAACCAATAATCTTGAGATGAACCACCTCCAAAGAAGTCAAATTTAAACTTTAGCATGTAAAACAGCATCAAACCTATACCTGCGAGCATTCCGCAAATTGCTCCCTCCTTATTCATTTTTTTATAAAAAATTCCCATTACAATAGCAGGAAAAAAAGATGCAGCAGCTAAACCAAAAGCTAAAGCAACAACAGCGGCAACAAAACCAGGAGGGTTAATTCCAAAGTATCCTGCTACACAAACTGCAAAAAAAGCAGAAATTCTTGCTGCCATCAACTCACCTTTTTCACTTATTTCTGGATAATATACTCTTTTAATTAGATCGTGAGAAACAGATGCAGAAATAACGAGCAAAAGACCAGCAGCAGTAGACAAAGCGGCAGCTAATCCACCAGCAGCAACAAGGGCAACAACCCAATTGGGTAAATTAGCTATTTCTGGATTGGCTAAAACCATGATATCTCTGTCAACATATAATTCATTTGAATCATCATTAGTGTAATCAATCATACCATCATTATCTAAATCATCAAATTTTATTAATCCTGTGTTTTCCCATTTTTTAAACCATTGAGGTATGTCTGAATAGGATTTTGTAGAAATTGTTTCAAGTAAATTTGTTCTTGCAAAAGCAGCTACTGCTGGCGCTGTAGTATATAGTATTGCTATCAATAGCAATGCTATACCTGCAGATTTTCTAGCATCTGCAACTTTTTTTACGGTGAAAAACCTTACAATAACATGTGGTAAACCGGCTGTACCAACCATTAAAGCTAATGTGATTGCAAAAATATCTATCAAAGGTTTTGTGTTGTCAGTATATTCGTTGAAACCTAATTCAACATTTAGATTATCCAGTTTGTCAAGAAGATAAGTTGACGATCCATCTGAAATTACACTTCCGAAACCTAGTTGAGGTATCGGATTACCTGTCATTTGTAAGGAAATAAAAATTGCTGGTACCATAAAAGCAAATATTAAAACACAATACTGAGCAACCTGAGTATATGTTATTCCCTTCATCCCTCCTAAAACAGCATAAAAAAGAACGATTAACATACCGATAATTACACCTGTATTTATGTCGACCTCTAAAAATCTTGAAAAAACAATTCCAACCCCCCTCATTTGGCCAGCTACGTAAGTAAATGAAACTAATAAAGCACAGAATACGGCAACTAACCTAGCATTATTTGAATAGTACCTATCACCTATAAATTCTGGAACTGTAAATTTTCCAAACTTTCTTAAATACGGGGCCAATAATAAGGCTAAAAGAACATACCCGCCTGTCCAACCCATTAGATAAACTGCACCGTCATAGCCAGCAAAGGAAATAATACCAGCCATTGAAATAAATGAAGCAGCACTCATCCAATCAGCAGCAGTAGCCATACCATTTGCCCAAGCACCTACTCCACCACCAGCAACATAGAACTCCTTAGTAGATTGAACTCTTGACCAAATTGCAATAGCGATATAAATAGAAAAAGTAATTCCTACTAAAACATATGTCCACGATTGAATACTCATTTTTTATTTTTTAAATCCAAATTTCTTATCAAGATTATTCATTAATCTAACATATGTAAAGATCAAAATAACAAAAACATATATAGACCCTTGCTGAGCAAACCAAAATCCTAATTTAAAACCAGCAATCGAAAACTGATTTAAAAAATCTTTTAAAATAATACCAAATAAAAATGAAAAGGTAAACCAGATTGAAAGTAGGGTTGAGACATATTTGATGTTTGTTCTCCAATAACTATTATATCTATCTTTTGATTTCATATTTTTTTAATTCATTTAAAACTTTAGGTGCTAAAATCAATGTAGCAATCATTGTTGGGATAGCCATTAATGCAAAAAAGGTATCAATTAAATTAATCATCATTGACAACGACGTAGTAGCTCCAAGCATAATACTTATAATATAAATGTAGTTATATTTTTTTTTGTTGTTATCACCAGCAATAAAAGATAGACATTTAGTACCATAATAAGAATAAGAAAAGAGAGAAGAAATACTAAATACAAAAACACATGCAAGCAAAATGTAGTTTCCAATACCAGCAAAAGATGATTCAAAAGCTGCAGCTGTTAATGAAACTCCATCAGCTTGTGTTTTCCAAGCTCCTGTTACCAGAATAGCTAATGCTGTCATCGTACAAACCATCAGTGTGTCAATAAATGGGCCTAGCATAGCAACAAACCCCTCTTTAATAGGGTTATTTGTTTTTGCGGCGCCATGTGCCATTGGAGCCATCCCTATACCAGCTTCATTTGAAAAGGCACCTCTTCTAATTCCAAGTATTATCAAAGCACCTAAAACACCTCCCAAAGCTGAATTACCTGAGTAATAATCTGCATTAAATGCATCGTAAAAAATCAAATATAAATATTCAGGAACATTATTGTAATTGACTATTAGAATAACAAGGATTGATATTATATAAACACCAACCATAAAAGGTACAAGTCTAGCAGATACACGACTAATTCTTTTTAGACCTCCTAGTATAACAATTGATGTTAATATTATTAATATTAATCCAATTATTGCATTTGAAAATAGACTTATTTCATAACCATTTGGCTTCAAAACAATGTCATTTATTGCCTGAGTTAGCTGATTAACATTAAAAACTGGTAATGCTCCAACCATTCCACAAAAACTGAAAAACATTGCCATGGGAAACCATTTTTTCCCTAACCCGTTTACGATAAAATACATAGGACCACCCTGTTTTTTTCCAGCAGAATCAACCCCTCTATACATCACAGCTAATGCAGATGTGAAAAATTTTGTTGACATTCCAATTATTCCACTCACCCACATCCAAAATATTGCACCCGGGCCACCAATTGAAATTGCTACTGCTACACCAGCAATATTACCCATTCCAACAGTTGCTGAAAGTGCGGTTGTTAGAGCTTGAAAGTGACTAATCTCTCCATCAGATTTTTTATCATTAAACTTGCCTCTAACAATATCAATTGCGTGAAAAAAGTATTTAAAAGGAAGAAATCTGGAAACAAATAACAGATATAAACCCCCTCCAATCAAAATAAAAAGAAGTGGGTAACCCCAAACAAAAGAAGATATTTCTGAAATAATTTTATCAAACTCCAAAATATTCTTTTAAGTAGTTTTCAGTGTTTGTAAATATTCTGTTTTTGATATCATTCAAATCAGATTTGACAAATATTTCAGACGTTATATTTTCATATAACTCAATATATCTGTCAGAAACTGATTTTACATATTCGTCTGACATATTAGGGACTTTTTGACCTTCAAGACCCTGAAAATTATTAGAAATTAACCATTGTCTGACAAATTCTTTAGATAATTGTTTTTGTGGCTCATTTTTCGTTTGTCTTTCAGAGTATCCATCAGAGTAAAAGTATCTTGATGAGTCTGGGGTGTGTATTTCATCGATTAGTACAATTTTACCTTCTTTAGTTTTTCCAAATTCATATTTGGTGTCAACCAAAATTAGACCCCTTTCATTTGCTAATTCCGAACCTTTTTTAAACAATGATCTTGTATATTTTTCGAGAATTTCATAATCGTCTAAATTAACAATACCTCTGCTAATAATCTCATCTTTACTGATATCTTCATCATGATTGCCAAAGTCAGCTTTCGTAGCTGGTGTAATTATAGGTTGTGGAAATTTATCATTTTCTTTCATTCCATCTGGCATTTTAACCCCACAAAGTGTCCTTTTACCTTTTTTGTACTGTCTGGAAGCATGGCCTGACAAATAACCTCTAATTACCATCTCGACTTTAAAAGGATCACATAGATGACCTACTGAGACGTTGGGGTCAGGACTATTAATCAACCAATTTGGAACTAACTCTCTCGTTTCATTCATCATTTTAATAGCAATCTGATTCAGGATTTGACCCTTAAATGGTATACCTTTTGGCATTACTACGTCGAACGCTGAAATCCTATCTGATGCTACCATAACAACAATATCATTTCTTAAGTAGTAAACATCTCTAACCTTGCCTTTATAAAATCTTTCCTGAAATGTAAAATTAAAATCCGAGCTAGTTAATGTTTCCGACATTTTTAGTTATTATTTTCTATATTTTTATAAGCATCAACTATTTTCTTTACCAGCTTATTTCTAATAACATCAGATTCATCTAAATGAACAATACCAACACCTGAAGTATTTTTCAAGATTAATATAGCCTCTTTGATTCCAGACATTGTATTTCTTGGTAAATCAACTTGACCAGGATCTCCAGTTATGATAAATTTTGCATTCTTACCCATTCTTGTTAGAAACATTTTCATTTGTGAATGTGTCGTATTTTGACCTTCATCTAGTATAACAAATGCATTATCAAGAGTTCTCCCTCTCATAAAAGCTAAAGGAGCTATCTGAATGACTTCATCCTCCATATATTTCTTTAGTTTTTCAGATGGAATCATGTCTTTCAAGGAATCATATAAAGGTTGCATGTATGGATCTAGTTTTTCTTTGAGATCTCCAGGCAGAAAACCTAAATTTTCGCCCGCTTCTATCGCTGGCCTTGTCAATATTATTCTTTTAACATTTTTATTTTTTAAAGCTTTAACTGCTAATGCTATTCCTGTGTATGTTTTTCCGGTACCTGCAGGACCTATAGCAAACACCATATCGTTGTTGGTTACACTGTCAATTATTTTTCTTTGATTTAAGGTTCTTGCTTTAATAATTCTACCATTCACACCGTGTAGAATTGGCTTATGACTTTCAGCAGATGTTTCTAATTCAGTATCTGATTTAGTTAGGAGAGTTTCAATTTCATTATCTGAGATAATATTATATTTTAAAAAATAATTAATAATTTTATTAATTCTAATTTCTAATTCGGAAAGATCTTCAGATTTACCGTATGCCTTAATTTGACTCCCCCTTGCAACAATCTTTAAATTTGGGAAATTATTTTTTAAAACCTTAATATTTTTGTTTTGTGGACCAAAAAAATCTTTTGGGTCAATATTTTCAATTTTAATGACTTTTTCTTCCAAACTATAAATTGTTATTAATCAGAATATGTTTTTCTAGATTACTTAATCTAAAATACGTAATTTCATAACTACTTACATTATTAAATATTAACAATTTAATGTCTATTATTACTCTTATTACTGATTTCGGAAACAAAGATCATTTTGTCGCAAAAATCAAAGGTGATATATACAGAAATTATAATGAGGCTAAGATAGTTGATATTTCTAATAATGTGTCTCCTTTTAACATTATGGAAGCTGCATATATCTTAGAAAATTCATACAAAAGTTTTCCTGAAAAAACTGTACACATTATTGATGTTGATTCTGAAAAGACAGTAGAAAAAAAACACATTATAGTCTATTTAGACAATCATTATTTTATTGCAGCAGATAACGGTATTTTAAGCATCTTGTCACAAAGCATTAATCCTGAAAAAATTTATGAAATCAATATTCATGAAGAATTAAATCAAATAGATTCAAGCACTCTAATATTTTCTCAGGTGGCGTGTCATTTAGCTAAAGGTGGCAAGCCAGAACTTGTCGGAAAAGAAATAAATAAAATCAAGCTTGTAAAAAACCTTAAACCTTTTATTAACGAAGACTTATCTCAAATTGTTTCGAGTGTTATCTATATTGATAATTTTGGGAATGTTGTAACAAATCTCAAAAAGGATGTATTTGAAAAAATTCAAAAAGGCAGAACTTTTGAGATTTCGGTTAGAAACTATAAGTTTAAAAATATATATAAAAAGTATAGTGACATAGTAAACTTTGAAACGGCGATAAATGAAAGAAATGATGAAGGTAAGGGATTAGTTGTCTTTAACTCAAACGATCTTCTCCAAATATCGATATACAGAAGCAATCCACAGAATGTTGGCACGGCTTCATCTCTAATGGGGCTAAAAATATATGACTCTGTTACCATTTCATTTAATTAATTCATTGTTGTTAATAAGTTTATTTAAGAATAATTTATCAATATGATATATTTGTTAATAATTCCTAATCATTAACTATGAAATTTATTGTTTCTAGTAACACACTTTTAAAGAAACTTCAAATGCTTGGGGGTGTGATAAATACCTCAAATACAATCCCAGTACTAGACCATTTTTTGTTTGATTTAGATGGTTCTAAATTAAAAATTACCTCAAGCGATCTTGAAACTACGATGATTTCTTCTATTGAAGTAGATAGTTCAAGCAAAGGTTCTGTGGCGATACCTTCAAAACTATTAATCGATACATTAAAAACATTTCCCGAACAACCACTTACTTTTACTGTTGAAGATAATAATACTGTTGAAATAAGTTCAAATCATGGAAAATATGCCCTAGCATATACAGAGGGCGATCAATTTCCAAAAACCATTTCTCTTGAAAACCCTTCAAATACTAAAATCTCAAGTATGGTTTTAGCTAAGGCGATTAATTCAACAATATTTGCCTCAGGAAATGATGATTTAAGACCTGTTATGAGTGGTGTTTTTTTTCAGTTAAGTTCTGATAATTTAACTTTTGTTGCAACTGATGCCCACAAGTTGGTTAAATACAAAAGAAATGATTTAAAGGCAACCACGCTAGCAGAATTTATAATGCCAAAAAAACCCTTAAATCTATTAAAAAATATTATAGACTCTGATCAGGAGGTGACGATTGAATACAACAATTCAAATGCTAAATTCGAAATGGATGGCTTAACAGTAATATGTAGATTAATTGATGGGCAGTACCCCAACTATGAAGCAGTTATTCCTACAGAAAATCCAAATGTTTTAACAATTGATAGATCACTACTACTCAGCTCACTCAAAAGAGTATCAATTTTTTCAAACAAAACTACTCACCAGGTAAGACTTAAAATTGCAGGTGCTGAATTAAATATTTCTGCAGAGGATGTTGATTTTAGTAATAAAGCTGAGGAAAGATTGACTTGCGATTATAAAGGTGAAGATATTGAAATAGGTTTTAATTCTAGATTCTTAATTGAAATGACTAATAATTTAGATTGTAAGGAGGTTAAATTGGAAATGAGCCTTCCGAACAGAGCTGGAATTCTTAAACCTATGGATGGATATTCAGACGATGAAGAGCTCATTATGCTTGTAATGCCGGTAATGCTTAACAACTAAACTATTTTTTAAAAACAACCAGCTTTGCTTTATAACCAGTTGAAATCAACCATTTTTTATTTGATAGCTGTTTTCCAAATTCATCTTGTACTATTAATTGGGCTGTGTTAGGACTTGACTCTCCCTCATTTAGAGCTATAAAATCAATGTTATTATAACCATCCTCTAAATCCACATCTACCACGTAATAAACCGAACTCAATAAAATATTTGGGTGTATCACAGCTCCGTTTATCATTAGTCGAATTCTATCACCATCCACATATTCATGGTCTCTGCATTTGATAATAATATACTGGGATTCTGTCTCTAAATCACCTAGATAAAAATCTTTACTAAACTTAGATTTATTAGCTCCTCCCTCGTTAAATGTTTGACGAATTTTCCATGTTGGCGTAACTAGATCAGTTTTAGTTGTAATATCAATTTCTTTTTCGTTGGACTTAATATCAAAATCTAAATTATAATCAAAAAAACTTTTTGGTTGTTTATTAGTGAGACCAATTGGTTGAATTCTGTTAAGATTGAAGCTCTCATTATTTATATTGTTTGTGTCTAATGATTTTATTTTCAGTGACTTAATTGCTATTTCCTGAGCAAATGAATTTACATGTATTAATAATAGAATAAAGAATATTTTACAATACTTCATATGCATTAAAATTAGCTCTTACAAAGATATTTAAAATGATTGTCAGATTTTAAAATATTAGACTTATCTTAACGGTATTCTAGAAAAACTAACTAAATATTTTCATTGGAAACGTTTGAATTATTAGGATTTTTTGGCGCTTTTTTGGTTGGCCTTATTTTAGGATTAATCGGAAGTGGTGGATCTATTCTTTCTGTACCTATTCTTGTTTATTTATTTGGTATTAACCCAGTTACTGCTACAGCCTATTCATTATTCATTGTTGGTACAACATCGTTAATTGGTTCCGTCAAAAACTTTATGGATAAACTTATTAATTACTCATCAACAATTCTTTTTTCATTTTCAGCTGTTATAACGGTTTATGTAACAAGAAAATATTTGATTCACTTAATTCCAGAAACAATAATCAATACCGAATCAATATTTTTAAGCAAGAATCAATTAATTATGTTGCTATTCGCTTTATTAATGCTTGTTGCAGGTTTTTTGATGATTAAAAGGACACCAAAAACAATAGTGGGATTAAAACAAACAAAAACAATAGCACCTAATAAACTGTTAATATTTGCTGAGGGCTCTTTGATAGGGTTTTTAACAGGTCTAGTCGGGGCTGGAGGTGGTTTTATTATTATACCAATTCTTGTGATACTTTCTAATCTAAGAATGAAAGCTGCGATAGCAACATCTTTGGCTATTATTTCATTGAAATCTCTTGTTGGATTTATCGGGGATGTTCAAAATCTAGAGATTGATTGGGTATTTCTTATTCTATTTACCTTAATTTCTGTAATTGGTATTTTTATTGGACAAATATTTTCCCAAAAAGTACCAGAAAGTAAATTGAAGTTTGTTTTTGGTTTATTTGTTATTGTGATAGGAGCTAGTATACTTATTATAGAATTTACTTAGTCCTCTTTCCAAAAAAATATCCCAAGGGGAAAATTAAAAAAAGAGCATATACTTTAAATATTAGCCCAACCACTGGAATGATTATCATTAAAAAAATCCAAAAAGTTTTATTCTTGAGCAAAGCTTAGTATCTTTTTATTGCCATACACTCGATTTCCAGTTTAGCCCCTAAAGCTAATCCACTTCCTGCAAACGCACTTCTTGCAGGTAATTTTTCAGAGTTAAAAAATTTTTTGTATTCCTGACTCATTAGTGGCCAATCCTTAATATCCGCTAGCATACAAGTGCATTTAAATACATCATCCATTGAGCCACCTAATTTCTCTATCTTATTTTTGATATTTGTAAGTGTTTGTCTGGTTTCTTGGATAATACCACCATCAATTAATGAGCCATCAGGTAATGTGCCAATTTCACCTGAAAGATATATTATACCATTAACTATTGTAGCCTCTGAAAATGGATACCCCCTATCGATGTTTTCCTGAGAATTTATGAATTCAATTGATACTGGATTTTTCAATGAATTTTCATTAAAATCAGCATTATCAACTTTTGACAAGCAAGAATTAAATAAAAAAATAATTAATAGTATCTGGAAATTAACCTTCATGATTTTCAAATTTAGAATTATTGAATATAAGGAATCCGAAAATTAGTAACCCGATTAATGAAACTATCGTATTAATGATTCCTGAACTACTTAACACGATATAGTCTGAAACTGCTTCGAATAAAATTAAAGCCGCAAAAACCCCATTTCTTTGTTCAAAAAAAAGAGCAGAAACTCGTTTATAATAGGTAGCCATGCCAAACCAAATTGGTGGGATGACACATATAATAAATATAAAAACCCACCCAATCGTAAACGAATTCATAAAATCATTCATGTAGAATTCTGGGTTTTCAGCGATTTTCTGAGCTAATTCATCTCCAAATGATTGAATCAGAATTTGATTTTCCATGGATGAATCTGAAATATCAAAATCACCAAGTGACATAAAATAAGATGTCCATTTTGAAATTAAAGCTATAAAGACAGGAAAAATCAAAACCGCAATGAAAAGTATTCTCAAAAAGAAAATTTTACCACTAATCGTACCCGAAAAGGAAAAGAATTTTTTCATTTTAGTTTATTAAGGTTCACCTAAATTAACTAAAAATTTTAAAAAAAAGAGATGGAGTGTTTTTAACGTATTCTTTATAGGAGTCTAAATGTCCCCATTTTTTTTCTGCTTGATTCTCTAAGAGTCTAATTCCTGAAATGTAAACAAGTAATATGTAGACAAATAAGGGAGAAATTAGTGTTAGATATTGTAATCCTTGTAAAGATGAAACTGACATTATTGCTATGCCTGACCATAACAAAATTTCACCGAGATAATTAGGATGTCTAGATAAAGACCATAAGCCAGTTGTAATAAATTTATCTTTATTTTTTGGCTCTCTTCTAAATACTGTTTTTTGTTGATCAGCAACTATCTCGATCACTAGCCCAAGAACATAAATAACTAAACCAACAAAAAAGACATTATTCATTATGACACCAGTATAGGAAGACAAAGCTGTTAAAACACACAATAAACACATAGAAACCCACATGCCCTGCAAAGTCCATGTCATTAAAAATCTTGTAAAATTTGGCTTAATTGTCCTAAATCTTCTGTCTTCTCCAGCTTTATGAATTCTTAAAAATAGAAACGAGCCTAATCTAATTGCCCAAACAGCAATACATCCAACAATTATGTAGTCCGATAAACGAGTTGAACCTGTTACATGCAATGTGTATAAAATAGCTGTCAAATATGTTAAACTTCCGAAAAGATCAAAAAACTTTTCAGTCTGAAAAATGAATGCTGGTATAAAACTTATCCATTGAATGAAAAAAATTAATAAAATTAAATTTTTCACTAATGGTAAGTCGGTTAAAAGGGCTATTTGAAATGGGATGTAAAATGCTATTACAGATGATAATAAATTAAATATATGGTTCTTCATTTTGTTAATATATAAATTAGAAAAAGCAATAAGTATACCAGTAAATAGAGCCTGTATTGATTTCTGACCTTCATGTAATCTTTATTTCCAGGCAAAATATTAAAAAAAAGCCCCTTCAATTCTTTTATGAATAATGGCTTAATATTAATTTTCCAATCATCTGTTTGGTATACTATCTTTCTAAATTTACTTCTAAAAAAGGTGCTTGGTATACCCCAAACTAATAATGCTATAAAAAAATACTTAGAAATCATTTTTCTTTATTCATCACATATTTATCCAACCATTTATCTTGTTCCCATAAAACGTGGAAAATACTTTCTTTAGACTTGTAACCGTGACTTTCTTTTGGTAACATAACCAATCTTACTGTGGCGCCCAACCCCTTTAGAGCATTGAAATATCTTTCACTTTGCATTGGGTAAGTACCTGAATTATTATCATCTTCCCCGTGAATCAGAAGTAGTGGCGTTTTCATTTTATCCGAGTGCATAAATGGGGACATTGAATAATAAACATCTGGTGCATCCCAATAACTTCTCTCTTCACTTTGAAATCCAAATGGGGTTAATGTTCTATTATATGCACCGCTTCTTGCAATTCCTGCTGCAAATAAATTACTATGTGATAATAGATTAGCTACCATAAATGCACCATAACTATGCCCTCCTACAGCTACCCTTTTCCTATCTATAAAACCAAGTTTATCTACAGCGTCAATTGCTGCTTTTGCATTATCGACTAACTGATTTCTAAAACTATCATTTGGCTCAATATTATCCTCACCAACTATCGGAAATGAAGCATCATCCAAAACAGCATATCCTTTTGTGATCCAATAAACCATCGAACCATAATATGGATAGGTAAATCTATTTGAATTTTTAGTACTTTGACCAGCACTTTTTCTATCCTTGAACTCTCTTGGATATGCCCACAATATCATCGGTAGTTTTTCTTTTGACTTTAGATCATAATTTACAGGTAGATACAAAATACCTGAAAGCTCTAGTCCATCACTGCGCTTATATTTAACAACCTCTTTGTAAGCGTCTTTTATTTTTTCGAAAGGACTTTCAAATGATGTTATTTTTCTAAGATTATTTGTATAAAGTGTTTTGAAAAAATAATTAGGAAAATCGACTGAAGACTCTATTCTTACGAATAACTCTTTACTTATTGGATCAAAATCATAAATTGACTCGTATTTGTCTAAATAGGAAGATTGATAAAGTCTTTTCTTTTCAAAACTTTTTGTATCAAATTCATCAATAAACGGAAACTGTCCACTATCGCTAAAACCATCTCCAATTAAAAATGCTTTTCCTGAATTTATCTTAATAATATTTTTATTAAACTTATTTCTTTCACTTATAAAAGATCCAGGGTCACTGTAGCTATCCTGATAATTTCGATCAAATATTATTTTTGGTTTTTTGTTAGTTGAAGGATTAAACACATATGTTTTTTCATTTCTTGTATTCCACCAATAATCATAAGCTATTGCAAAATTACTATTTCCCCAATCTATACCTCTAAATCTGTTGATTGTCTTTAAAATACTTTTTCCTTTACCTTTATAAGGCGCATTGATTTCAAAAATTTCATCCCTATATTCACTATTTTTTTGTGGATCTCCTCCGTCTAGCGCCACTACATATGTTAAAACTGAGGGTTTATCTGACCTCCAACTAAAACCTCTTTTTCCTTTTCTTACAGACATAAATCCCTTAGGAAGCTCTTCAATAAGAGGAACATTAACAAGGTTTGAAATAAACTTTGCATCTTTGGAATACACATCTACTGAAGTAGGAAAGCTTCTGTAGGTTACCAAATAAGAAAAAGGTTTATTAATTTTGGTCACCATCACATAATTTCCGTCAGGAGAAATTGATATGTTAGTGAACATATTACTATCTAACCATTTTTTGGCAATGCCGTTAATTGAAACAATGAAAAGATCTGATGTTACCAGCTGCTGAAAGTTATATTCATCGACTTTATTTTTTAACAGGTCCTGATATGTTCTATTTTGTGCTTTTTCTCCAAAATTTGTGGATACTTTTGGTCCAACTGGAACAACACTCCCAGAGTTAATTAATTCAGTCTTTTCTTCGGGAATAACTTTAATAAGTAACGAATTACTATCTGAAAACCAATTGATTACACTACCAATATTTGCATTTAATTTTAATTCAGAAACTTTTTTTGCCCTAGCACTATTTAAATCCAAAATCCATAGATTCACACCATTTTCAGTGGTATTTGTAAAAGCAATTTTATTTTGATCAGGTGACCAATTTAAATTACTGATCTTTGGATTTTTAGGTAATCCAGAAATTTGACTTACCACCCCTGAATCATTTTTCAAGGATTTTATTTTAATGTTATTATAGAAACTTACTCTGCTTCCAATATTAGTCTTGGGGTTAATTCTTAAACCTGCTAATCTCAGCTCTTTATCTGAAAGTTCTTCAATTGATTTATAATTATTGCTGAACAAAAAGACTAGATAATCCTTATTATCATCAAATATTACACTTGGTGGTCTTTCAAAATCAACTAAATCTAATATTTCCTTAGGCGGTTTTTGATAGGAGATATTTTCTTGTGAATAACAAAAGGAAATTGAGAATAAAAATGAAATGATAATTAATCTTGTCATAAACATAAATTTTGTGATTATTGTTTAACTATTTTATACGTTGATATAGCTGAGGACTGAATATTTTTTAGTTTGAATACATAGGTGCCCTTCTCTAATGATTGAATATTAATTGAGTTGCCAATAGTTGTTAATACATTTTTACCAACTGAGTCAAAAACATCAATCTTGTACATATTTGAGCTATTCAATTTAACTATCCCGCCTGTAGGGTTCGGAAATAATTTTACCAATTGCTCCTCATTATTACCATCCAGTGATAAATAATTATCAAACATATCTTGTAGTATGTTAATGGGCTCAACACCTGGTTGTTGTGATCCAACATTAAGTTCTAAAGAGGGTTGTCCTTCAACATCATCTGACTGATATACAATCAGAAATGCTGTGGCTGATGAAGTTCCTTCATCAAGACATCTACTGTCTGCGCCAGCAAAATTTGCTCCTTGCATTGCACTCATAAGCTTTTCAGCCAAACTACCTTCAGTACTATTGAAGTTGTTTTCCATATTATCAATTACGGATTGATCAAGTAATATGTTTCCTTGGATACTGTAAGTTTCACCCTGCCTATCTTCTTTATAATTGTCAGCAAAAGTTCCGGTGTAGCCAGCTGTTCTTACATCTCCATTTTCATCAAAATCTACTATTCCATATTGTCTGTAATAAAATGAAAGCGCATTACATTGGTCATTTTCAACTAACCAATCTATAATTTCATTAGGTGATAAACCGTTATTCATTTGATCTATTCCATTTTGTAGGTTAATATTTGGAACACAAACATATGCTTGAGATAAAATACCACCTTTACCAGGGATAATACTTGAAATGATATCTACAATTCCATCATTTTGATTGAATAAACATGTTGCACCAGCTGCTCCTACTTCGCCGGTATTAGGGTCAACAGCAATTATAGAAAAGGTATCCTGTGAAAATGATTGAAAAGAAAATGATAACAGTAAAGTAAAAACTATATATCTCATATGGCATATTTTATGATTACAAATATCAAACTTTATTCCATTAATAAAAATAAGTATGCTTAAAATAGCGCATGATGTTCTTTATAATCATCCTTTAAAGGAAAATCATAGATTTCCAATGATTAAATATGAACTTATCCCTGAACAACTGATTATGGAGAACACTTGTGTAGAAAATAACTTTTTTAAACCAGGACTAATTCTTGATAAAAATATTCTTCTAACTCATGATAAAATTTATTATGATAAATTAAAAAATCAACAACTAGATAAAAAAGAAATTAGAGCAATAGGATTTCCAATGTCTGAGAAATTAATTGAGAGAGAAAAAATGATTGTTCAGGGTACTATTGAAAGTGCATTGTATTCAATTGAACACGGAATATCAATGAATATAGCCGGAGGTACACATCATGCTTTTACAAATCGTGCAGAGGCCTTCTGTATATTAAATGATCAAGCAATAGCTGCAAACTTTTTAATTAATTATGATCACTGTAAGAGAATATTAATACTAGATTTAGATGTTCATCAAGGAAATGGAACAGCTGAGATATTCAGAGATAATAAAAATGTTTTTACAGTTTCTTTTCACGGAGAAAAAAACTATCCATTTAGAAAAGAAAAAAGTGATTATGATTATGGTTTTAGCGATGGAACATCTGATATGGAATACTTAGAAAAAATAAGTTATGAAATTCCAAGACTTATCGAAAATTTCGAACCTGATTTTATTTTTTACTTATCAGGTGTAGATATAATTGAAAATGATAAACTAGGAAGATTATCTGTTTCAATAAAAGGCTGTAAAGAAAGAGATAAATATGTACTGAATTATTGTAAATCCAACAGCATCCCAATACAGGTTAGTATGGGTGGTGGTTATTCTCCAGTATTGAAAGATATTATTGAGGCACATGCCAACACATTCAGATTAGCACAAGAAATTTATTTTTAATTACTTTCCGATACAAAACTTAGAAAATATATTTCCTAGTATCTCATCATTTGAAATCTCACCTGTAAGCTCACCTAAATAGTAAATAGCCTGTTTGATGTCAATTGCTAGCAAATCAGACGAAATTTGATTGGCAATTGAAAGTTTAACTTTATGGATTTCCTCAAAAGTTTTGTTTAATAAATCATAATGTCTTGAATTTGAGATTGTTGAATTATTAATCTGATTGGTCAGATTTTTAATGTAATCACTGATTTCATCTTTTAAAGATTGAATATTCGTTTTATTTTTAGCACTGATTTCAATAGGATTAAATTTTTGTAGGTCAACTATAGATGTTTCGGCCTTAATATCTTTTTTATTAAGAATTGTAATCAACTTAGTTTTTGGAAATTTATCCTGAATACCACCAAGATATTTTATATAATAATCTAGTTTAGCTTTATCTAAGATTGAATAATCAATAATGAAAATAATTATTTCTGATTCCCCCATTTTTTTAAATGTCCTTTCAATTCCAATACTCTCAATTTCATCATCAGTTGATCTTATTCCAGCTGTATCAATAAATCTACAATTAACCCCATTTATATTTATTTGATCCTCAATTGTATCTCTAGTTGTTCCGGCAATCGAACTTACAATAGCACGATCTTCATTTAATAATGTATTTAACAATGTAGATTTACCTGTATTAGGCTCTCCAACAATAGCAATAGGAAGGCCATTTTTAATAACATTTCCAGTTTTAAAAGAATCAATCAATTTTTTTAGATTTAAAACTATCTTATCTAGTAATTTATTTAACTCCTTCATATTAGCAAACTCCACATCTTCCTGAGAAAAATCAAGTTCTAATTCAATTAAAGAAGCAAAGTTTACCAGCTCAGTTCTTAAATCATTTATATCTTTTTTGAAACCACCCCTCATCTGATTCATGGCTAACCTATGCGAGGCTTCGGAATTGCTTGAAATTAAATCTGCAACTGACTCGGCCTGACCCAAATCCATTTTTCCATTTAAAAAAGAACGCATGGTAAACTCACCTGGCTTAGCAACTCTGCAATCAAACTTTAATAAAAGTTGTATAATAGATTCCTGAATAAAAGTGCTTCCGTGACAGGAAATTTCAACTAAATCTTCACCCGTGTATGATTTAGGGTTTTTAAAAACGGTAATTAAAACCTTATCAATTGTTGTGTCATTGTCAATTATGTAACCTAACTGAACCTTGTTGGGTTCCTGATCAATAAGCTTTATATTTTCAGATCCGTGAAATATGTTATTTACAATTGAAATGCTTTCAGGACCAGAAATTCTAATTAAAGAAATAGCACCCACTCCAGATGGTGTTGCTAGTGCTAATATGTTATCGTTTTTTACCAATTGCTTTTAGATTTAATATAAAAATATATAATAGGTATCAATAAAATGAAAACAGTAAATAAATTTGCTACGACTGTTAAAGGAGATATTAAAATTGTACTAAAAAACCCTGCAATAGCTCCACCTAAATGAGCTTCATGACCTATATTATCATTAAATCTATTCATAGAATAAATCGAATAGAATAAATAACCTAAACCAAATATATAGCCTGGCATAGGAATAATAAAGAAAAATAATGTCATGTCTGGATTTAAAAGAATAGCTGAATACACTATACCCATAACAGCTCCACTTGCACCTACTGCACTATAATTTAGTTTATTTGAATTAATTCTATATGTTAGCCAGTTTCCAAAAATTAGGCTTATCAAATAAATAATTAAAAAACTTAACTCACCTACTCTGAAAATTACTGCATCGGTAAAAAAGAAAAGGGTAAACATATTTACAAATAAATGAGTAGAGTCAACATGTAAAAAGCCTGATGATATGTATCTAATTTTTTCACCTTTTTTAATTTGATTTGGGCTGAATTTATATTTATTAAAAAAAACTCTGTCCCTAAAGCCTTTATATGAGAGATATACATTCAGTGCGACAATTAGAATTAAAACAGAGTTCACAGAAAATTATTTAAATGATGTCAAATATAACATATATTTGCCTCAAAGGATTTAAATGAATCTAGTTGTATACATCTTAGCCTACCCTTTTATATGGTTCATATCCAGATTAAATTTCAAATTGATATATTTAATTTCTGATATTCTTTACTATGTTCTTTATTATATATTTTCTTACCGAAAAAAAGTCGTTAGAGAAAATCTAAAATTAGCTTTTCCAGAAATGTCTGATAACCAAAGACTAACAATTGAGAAAAAAAATTTCAGAAATTTAACAGATATTTTTTTAGAGACCTTTAAATCAATTAACATCAAAGAAGATGAACTAAAAAAAAGATTCACTTTTAAAAACCCTGAAGTACTTGAAAAAATTTATGATAATAATCAAGATGTTATTGTAATGTGTAGTCACTATTGTAGTTGGGAATGGGTTTTTGTAATTGATAGAGTCACTAGGTTTAAAATCAATGCAATTTATAAGGAACTTTCTAATAAATATTTTGACCAATGGACAAAAAAAAGAAGAAGTCAATATGGTGCAAATATGATAAAAACAAAAGATACATTTAGGGAAATAAGTCGCATTTCCAAATTAAATGAATTAAATTTTTACGGATTTGCGTCTGATCAGTCTCCTAAAAAGAGTAAGGCCTTGTATTGGGGTAATTTTTTAAACAACTATGTACCAATTCACACCGGTGCAGAATTTATTGCAAAAAAATACAATATGGCTATAGTATTTATGGATGTACAAAAAATTAAAAGAGGATATTATGATGCTTCATTTTCGATAATCAGTGAAAATCCAAAAAATTTTAAAAACTTTGAATTGACCGAAAAGTATATCAGAATTGTCGAAAAGCAAATAATAAATCGTCCGGAGTATTACACTTGGACACACAAACGATTTAAACATAGAAAAAAGCCACCTAACTAAATAACTTTATTTCTTTAATAAAATTTGATGACAATTCATCTGCAGTCTGTTGGGATTTAGCCTCTGAATAAACTCTTACAATAGGTTCAGTATTACTTTTTCTCAGCTGAACCCATGATTCTTGGAAATCAATTTTTAAACCATCTTCAGTGTTTATCTGCTCATTTGAATACTTGATTTTAATCTGCTCCAGCACATAATCAACATCTAACCCCTTTTCCAATTTGACTTTTTCTTTAGACATAAAATAATTAGGGTAAGTCTTTCTTAGTTCTGAACATGGAATTTTTTGCTTGGATAAATAAGTTAAAAACAAAGCAATACCAACCAATGCATCACGTCCATAGTGAAGTTCTGGTAAAATAATACCTCCGTTACCCTCTCCACCAATTACTGCATTTTTTTTCTTCATCATTTCAACAACATTAACTTCACCAACTGCACTAAAATAGTGTTTACATCCATTCATTTCGGTTATATCCTTAAGTGCTCTTGAGGAGCTCAAATTACTAACAGTATTTCCTGGATTTTTTTTAAGAAAGTAATCGGCACATGCAACTAAAGTATATTCCTCTCCAAAAACATCACCATTTTCAGAAACAAAAGCTAGTCTATCAACATCAGGGTCAACCACAATTCCTAAATCTGCCTTTTCTTTCAAAACCATTTCAGTTAATTCCTTTAGATTCTCTTTTAAGGGCTCAGGATTATGAGGAAATTCACCATTGGGTTCACAGAAAAGTTCAATCACTTGTACCCCAAGTTTTTTTAGTAAGTTTGGCACGGCTATCCCTCCGGTTGAATTGACTGCATCAACTACAACCTTTAGATTACTATTTTTAACTAAATCAACCTCAACAGCAGGTAGACTAGTAATTAAATCGGTATGTATATCTATGTACTTGTTAGTGAATTCAACCTTTCCGATATTTTTATTAAGTTCTTCTGACGGATTTGAATTGGCAATTTCAAGTAGTTTCTCACCGTCCTTTGCACTTATAAACTCGCCTTTTTTATTTAATAACTTTAGAGCATTCCAGTTTTTTGGATTATGACTCGCTGTAATTATAATACCAGCATCTGCTCCCTCCAAGGGCACAGCAATTTCCACAGTTGGTGTTGTCGATAACCCCAAACAAACTACATTTATCCCCATTTTTGTCAAGGTTTCGAGAACCAAATCTTCTACCATTTTACCGGAAATTCTAGCATCTCTTCCAACAACAATTTTGCTGTTAACAATTCTTCCTTCAGAAAATAGCCACAAAACAAATGACTTTGTGTAAAGAATTATATCATCTTTGGTTAGATCCTCTCCTTTGGTGTTCCCAATAGTTCCACGAATTCCTGAAATAGATTTTATAAGTGGCATTATAATTGTTTTTTGCAAATATACTTTTAATTATACTAGTGTAAAAAATTGAATTTGTAAATTCATACAAAATATCAAAATTGAAATATTCAATTAAATACTTCGCCCTTTTTTTAATTATTTTTTCATGCAGCAAAGTTGATGAAGGTGTAGTTTCAGAAAATGCTATGGTTGTTTCTGCAAGAGAGGAGGCTAGTAAAATCGGAATTAAGATTCTTAAAAAAGGAGGTAACGCTTTTGATGCAATGATGGCTACTGAGTTAGCATTAGCAGTTTCATATCCTTCAGCTGGAAATATTGGTGGTGGCGGCTTCATGGTTTACAGGATGTCTGATGGCACAATTGGTGCCCTGGACTACAGAGAAAGAGCACCCATTAAGTCATCCCGGGATATGTACCTTGATGATAATGGTAACATTATTGAAGGTCTAAGTATGATTGGAGCCTTATCGATTGGGGTTCCCGGTACAATTGCCGGAATTTTTGAAGCTCATGAAAAGTTTGGCAAGTTAGAAATTGAAGAAATAATTAGTCCAGTAATTGATTTAGCTAAAAATGGTTTTGTAATAACAGAAAATCAGCAAATGAGAATAAATGAAAATCGAAAATATTTTCAGCTTGCAAATAAGTCCAAAATATTGTTTGATGATAACTTCAAAAAAAATGATACTATAAGAAATCACAAACTTGCTGCGACACTAGAAAGAATAATGGTAAATGGTAAAAATGAATTTTATCATGGGGAGACTGCAAAAAAATTGGTTGAATTCATTAATAAAAATGGTGGAATTATATCCTTAGAAGATCTTAAAATTTATAAGCCTATTTGGAGAGATCCAATCACATTTAACTATGATGGCTTAAAAATAATTTCAATGTCACCTCCCTCTAGTGGAGGAATTTGTATAAATCAAATCATGACAATGATTGAACCATATAATTTGAAATCTTTTGGCCATAATTCAATTAATTACATAAAGCTACTAGTTGAAGCTGAAAGAAGATCATTTGCTGACAGAAGTCATTTTTTGGGTGATCCTGATTTTATTTCAATTCCGACCAAAATGCTGACTAACAAAGATTATTTAGAAAATCGAATGGTTGATTTTTCTTTTGAAGAATCTACAGATTCAAATAAGATTGGTTACGGAGATATATTAATACCTGAAGCTAATGAAACCACACACTACTCAATAGTTGATCAATTTGGTAATGCAATTGCGGTTACCACTACTCTAAATGGAACTTTTGGTTCAAAATTATTTGCTGATGAATTAGGCTTCTTTCTGAATAATGAGATGGATGATTTTTCCAGTAAACCTGGTTTTCCTAATATGTATGGTTTAATTGGTGGTGAGGCAAACAAAATTGAACCAAAAAAAAGAATGCTAAGTTCAATGTCGCCTACCATTGTTGAAAAAGATGGTGAACTGTATATGACATTAGGTACTCCCGGTGGTTCAACAATTATCACTTCTGTTGTACAAACCATTTTAAATGTTCATGAATTTGAAATGACAATGAATGAAGCGGTGAACTCCCCAAGATTTCATCATCAATGGAAACCTGACTCAATAAGAATCGAATTAGACTACTTTGATAGAGATGTTATAGAAGGTCTTTTGAAATCAGGTTACAGGTTAAATGATAAAGGAACTATCGGGAGAGTTGATGGGATTTTAATAAGAGATGATAAAATGTTAGAAGGTGGAGCTGATAAACGTGGTGACGATACTGCACTAGGATTTTAGGTCATTATGAGCGAAATAAATGACATATTAATTTTTGGTGCTAAATCAAACAATTTAAAAAATTTAGACCTTTCAATTCCCAGAGATAAACTTGTTGTAATAACCGGTCTTTCAGGAAGTGGAAAATCATCTTTAGCATTTGACACTATATACGCTGAAGGTCAAAGGAGATATGTAGAAACCTTTTCTGCTTACGCCAGGCAATTTTTATCCAAATTGGAGAGACCAGATGTTGATAAAATAGAAGGTTTATCCCCTGTAATTTCAATTGAACAGAAAACCGTAAATAAATCACCTCGTTCAACTGTTGGTACTACAACTGAAATATATGATTTTTTGAGACTACTTTATTCTAGATGTTCTGAAGCATATAGTTATGTTACAAATAAAAGAATGGTTAGCTACACATCAGATCAGATTTTAGAACTAATTGAATCCATATATATTGATAAAAAAATCATACTATTATCTCCGGTAGTAAAGTCAAGGAAAGGTAATTATCAAGAGCTATTCCAGCAAACTATTAAAAAGGGGTTTACTCAATGCCGAATTGACGGAAAAATTCAGGATATTTCAAACAACACTAGTCTTGAGAGGTATAAAAATCATGATATTGAAATAGTAATTGATAAATTATTTCTAGAAAAAAATAAATTTTCAAAAAAAAGACTACAACAAAGTATTGAGACTTGTTTTTTTCATGGTAATAAATCAATACTCATAATTGAAAATGAAACTAACGATGTCAGATATTTTAGTTTAAACCTAATGTGTGAGGATTCTGGGATTTCTTATCAACTCCCTGATCCGAATAACTTCTCATTCAATTCACCAAGGGGTGCTTGTAAGAAATGTAAGGGATTAGGGATAGTAAAAGAGGTAGATTTAAAAAAAATCATACCTAATGATAAAATATCAATCAATGATGGTGGAATTGATTTGATTAAATCAAAAAAGTCTTGGATATATAAGCAAATTGAGCTCATTTCAAAAAAGCTTAAATTCTCCCTAAATGATCCGATAAAAAAGATACCAAAAAAAGCTATGAATGCTATTCTATATGGACTTAAAGATGAAATTATAGTTGAAAATAAATCTATTGGAGTTAATATTGATTATCTAATATCATTTGAAGGTATTAGCAATTTTATTGTAGAACAATATCAAAATAACGACTCAGTCAGATTAAGAAGATGGGCAAATAACTATTTTAAGGAAGTTATATGTGATGAATGCGAAGGCTGTAGGCTAAAAAAAGAAGCATTATACTTTAAGATCGATGGTAAAAATATTAACGAAGTTGTAAACCTGGAGATAAAAGATTTGGGAATTTGGTTCAAAAATCTTCCCTCAAAACTGAATCAAAAACAAAATATTATTTCATCAGAAATAATTAAAGAAATTTCAGAGAGAATAAAATTTCTTGATAATGTTGGTCTTGGATACTTAACTTTGAATAGAACATCCAAAACCCTTTCTGGAGGTGAGAGTCAAAGAATTAGACTAGCATCTCAAATTGGCTCACAACTTACAGGGGTTTTATACATTCTAGATGAACCAAGCATTGGATTACATCAAAGCGATAATCAAAAGCTTATAAATTCACTAATTAATTTACGCGATATCGGAAATTCAGTCATAGTAGTAGAGCATGATAGGGATATGATACTAAAGTCAGATCATATCATTGATATTGGCCCTCTCGCAGGAAAAAACGGAGGTGAAATAATATTTTCTGGTAATAAAAAAGAACTTCTAAATTGCGATTCATTAACCGCACAATATATAAATAACAAAAGGAAAATTCCAATACCAAAAAAGCACCGTTCAGGAAATGGAAAACTTATTAAATTAACAGGGTGCACAGGAAATAATCTGAAAAATATAGACCTAAAAATTCCGTTAAATACATTAACATTGGTTACAGGTGTTTCAGGAAGCGGAAAGTCAACATTGATAAATGAAACTTTATTCCCCATAATTCATAATAAAATTTACAATGCTGAAAAAAGCGCGCATGCTTATAAAAAAATTGAGGGTTTAAGTGAAATTGATAAAATTGTAAATATAAATCAATCTCCAATTGGTAGAACACCTAGAAGCAACCCAGCTACATATTGTGGGATTTTTGCTGAAATTAGAAATATTTTCTCAAAGCTAAGTGAATCAATAATTAGAGGTTACAGGCCTGGTAGATTTAGCTTTAATGTTCCTGGGGGAAGATGTGAAGAATGTAAAGGCGCTGGATTAAAACAAATTGAAATGAATTTTCTTCCCGATGTTTATGTTGAGTGTGAAGCATGTATGGGAAAAAGGTTTAACAGAGAAACTTTAGAAATTAAATATAAAGGAAAATCAATCAATGATGTATTAAATATGAGCGTTAATGATGCAACAGATTTTTTTGAACACATTCCAAAAATTTACAGAAAACTTAAGACTATTAAAGATGTTGGATTAGGATATTTAACGCTAGGACAACAAAGTACCACATTATCAGGCGGTGAAGCTCAACGAATTAAATTAGCAACAGAATTAAGCAAAAGAGACACAGGAAATACATTGTATGTACTCGATGAACCAACTACGGGATTACACTTTGAAGATATTAGGGTTTTACTAGAGGTAATTGAAACACTTATCAATAAAGGAAATTCGGTTATTATAATAGAGCATAATATGGACGTTATAAAAAAAGCTGATTACATTGTTGACCTGGGGCCTGAAGGTGGTAAAAAGGGTGGGGAAATGATATTTCAGGGATACATTGATAAATTTTTAGATTGTAAATCAAGTGCAACCGCTCATTTTCTCAAAAAAGAACTAACTTAGATATTGAAATGAAAGAAAGAAGAAACAAAAAATGGAATGAAACTAAGACAAATGATTCATGGTCAATTTTTAAAATCATGGGCGAATTTGTTGAGGGTTATGAAAAACTAAGTGCAATCGGTCCTTGTATTTCAATTTTTGGATCTGCCAGAACAAAACCTGAAAACAAATACTACAAGTTAGCAGAGGACATTTCTGAGGCAATTGTTGAGAGAGGATATGGAGTTATCACGGGAGGTGGTCCAGGAATTATGGAAGCCGCCAATAAAGGGGCTAACCGAGTTAAGGGGAAGTCTGTTGGTTTATGTATTAATCTTCCTTTCGAAGACACTAATAATAAGTATATTGACAAGGATAAACAGTTGAATTTTGATTATTTCTTTGTTCGAAAGGTAATGTTTGTCAAATATGCTCAAGGGTTTGTTGTTATGCCAGGCGGTTTTGGGACCCTTGATGAACTTTTTGAAGCCATCACTTTAATTCAGACGTACAAAGCTGAAAAATTTCCAATAATTTTGGTTGGAACAGAATTTTGGTCTGGTATGATTGATTGGATTAAAAAATCACTTCTCTCAGAAAATAAAAACATTAGCAAATCAGATTTGGATCTGTTTATTACTGTGGATACAAAAGAAGAAGTAATAGATATTCTAGAAGAGTTTCATAAAAATTATGTTTTTACACCAAATTTTTAATTTTCAGGTTACCACACAAGAATTACGCTTAAAAAGTAAAAGAAAATTGCAATTGCATTGATGATTAAGTAAATTTGCATGCCGCAATTTTATAGCTCCATGCAATCTAATACCAATAAAAATCAAATCTCATTTAATCAATTTAAAGAGGAGATTCTTGAAGATTATAAGGTGGCTTTTACCAGTAGAGAATGTAGTATAATTGGAAGAAGAGAGGTTCTTACTGGTAAGGCTAGTTTTGGTATTTTTGGTGATGGAAAGGAACTTCCTCAGATTGCAATGGCTAAGTTCTTCAAAAAAGGCGACTTTCGTTCTGGATATTATAGAGACCAAACCTTTATGTTTTCATTACATGAAGTAACTCCTAAACAATTTTTTGCTGGGCTATATGCTCATACCGATATAAATTACGACCCGATGAGTGCTGGCAGACAAATGGGCAGTTCATTCTCAACTCATAGTCTTGATGAAAATTACAACTGGAAAAAAATCATAAATCAGTATAATTCAAGTGCAGACTTATCTCCCACAGCTAGCCAAATGCCAAGACTCGTTGGTTTAGCTCAAGCTTCCAAAATCTATAAAAACATCAAAGTTTCAAATTCTGAAAAATTCACAGATAAGGGCAATGAAATAGCATGGGGTACTATCGGGGATGCGGCTACCAGTGAAGGGCTTTTCTTTGAGAGTATTAATGCGGGAGGAGTTATGCAAGTACCAATGATTGTTAGTATTTGGGATGACAACTATGGTATTTCTGTCCCGGTTGAATATCAGACCACTAAAGGTGATATTTCAGAAGTTTTAAAAGGTTTTAAACGTGAAAAGAACTCTAATGGATATGAAATATTTAAGGTAAAAGGCTGGGACTATGTGGAGCTTATGAAAACTTACGAAAAAGCAGAGAAAATATGTCGAAAAGAACACATCCCTGTAATAATCCACGTAAGTGAGCTCACACAACCTCTTGGACATTCAACCTCTGGCTCACACGAAAGGTACAAATCAAAAGAAAGATTGGAGTGGGAAAGTGAATATGATTGTATAAAAAAAATGAGAGAATGGATTCTTGAAAATAAAATTGTTACTGCAAAAGAGCTTGATAAAATCGAGAGTGAAAGCAAAAAACATGTTAGTAATTCTAAAAATGAAGCAAAAAGAAATTCAGTAAATAAAACGATTCATAACATTCAAGAACTGAATACTATATTGAAAGAAAAAATTGGAATTAATAATTCTGCTATCATCAATACTTTAGATGAATTAAATAAGATAAAAGAACCATATAAGAAGGATTTATTCACTTCTGCATACAAAGTTATTCGAGAATTGATGTTAGAAAAAAATAACAAGATCAACATGGTCAGGAATTGGATGGAGGAACTACACAAAAAAACCCAATATGAATACAGCTCACATTTATATAGTGAGTCAGACTATAATCCATCAAAAATTACACTCACTAATCCTGTCTATGATGAAAGCTCAAAAATGGTTGATGGCAGAATTATCTTGAGAGAAAATTTTAAAAGTATATTAGAAAAGCATGAAAACGTTGTAATATTCGGAGAGGATTCAGGTAAAATTGGAGGAGTTAATCAAGGGCTTGAGGGTTTACAAGAAATATTTGGTGAAAGCAGAGTTTTTGATACTGGAATTCGTGAAGCTACCATCATTGGTCAGGGAATCGGATTAGCTTTGAGAGGATTGAGACCTATTGCAGAAATACAATACTTGGATTATTTACTTTACTCAATACAAATATTAAGTGATGACTTAGCGACGCTTCACTACAGAACTAGAGGTAAGCAAAAGGCCCCACTAATTATAAGAACCAGAGGGCATAGATTGGAAGGAATATGGCACTCAGGTTCACCGATGGGAGGAATAATTAACCTTCTTCGTGGAATTTTCCTTTTAGTTCCAAGGAATATGACAATAGCAGCAGGTTTTTACAATACACTACTGAAGGGAGATCAGCCAGCAATCGTTGTGGAATGCTTGAATGGATACAGAACCAAGGAGAAAATCCCAAATAATATTGGTGATTTTACTGTTCAAATTGGTAAAGTAGAAAAAATCAAGGCTGGTGATGACATTACAGTTGTTTCCTATGGTTCTACATTAAAGTTAGTCGAGTATGCTGCAACAGAGCTAGAAAAATTCAATATTAATTGTGAAATAATTGATTGTCAGACCTTAATCCCATTTGATTTGGACAAAGATATTTCTGAAAGTGTTAAAAAGACTAATAGAATAATAATTATTGATGAGGACTTTTCTGGAGGTGCCAGTGCCTACATATTAGACAACCTGATAAAAAAACAGGATATTTATAATTATCTGGATAGTAGCCCGTTCACCTTATCTGCTCAAGATCACAGACCTGCATATGGAACAGACGGTGACTACTTTTCAAAGCCTTCTGTTGATGAAATTTTTAATAAAATATATTCCATTATGAATGAACTAAACCCTGAGAAATACCCTGTTTAGTTTATGTTAATAATCCTTACTACCAACTCTTTCAAAAGTGATGAATGTGCTTTTTTCACGCCTACCCCTTTGGAAAACATATCATATTCCCTTATTATCGATATAACGCTTACTACCTGTTTTAAGTCATAGTTTGTTGAAGCAATTTTGTATTCTTTCAAAAAGAAAGGATTAATCCCAAGTTTTGATGCCATTTTACTTTCATTTAAAGTGCTGTTTGAATGAAACAGAAGTAGCTTGCTAAAAAAATCAAATATTATTGAAATAGTTACAACTAAAGGGTTTGAAGTTGGGTTTTCAGCAAAATAATGAGAAATCTGAAATGCTTTATTATAATTTTTTTCTCCAAGGGCTTTTCTTAACTCAAAATTATTGAACTCTTTAGAAATCCCTATATATTTTTCGATATCATTCAATTCAATTATTCTCTCATCTTTCTTTATTTCTAATAACTTATCAACCTCATTTGAAATCTTACTCAAATTATTACCTAAATGTTCATTTATTAAGCTCACAGATTTTCTGTCAATAGAAAAACCAGCTGAAGTTATTGTTTCACTAATCCAATTTTGAACCTGATTGTCATATAATTTTTTTGATTCAAAAATCTTTGCATTCTTTTTAAGTTCTTTAAATGAAGCCTTTCTTTTATCAATTGACTTGTGTTTGTAATTAATGATTAAGATGGTGGATTTTAGAGGCTTTTTAAAATATTCTATTAAACCGTCAAAAGTTCTTGATAAATCTTGGGCTTCTTTAACCAAAACAATCTGAAATTTTGACATCATTGGAAATTTTTTACAAATTGAAATTATTTGGTCTACAGATGTTTCTTTGCCATATAAAACATTTAAGTTGAACTGCTTCTCTTGCTCTGTAAGAACACTTTCAATAAATAAATTAGTTATATTGTCAATATAAAACTCCTCCTCGCCCATTAACAGGTAAATAGGAGAAAAATTTAATGTTTTTATATCATTTTTTATTTCGGAAAGAGTATTCAAAAATCAAAAAATTAATGTTAAAATTATCATTCCCAAATTATGAATTTAGATTAAAAAAAATTAATCAAAAGAAGTTTATTTTTGATGAAATTAGAAAAAAATATATTGAATTGACACCTGAGGAATGGGTGAGGCAGCATTGTATTAGATTTCTTATAACAGAAAAAAAATTTAAAAGAGGTCTAATTTCTGTAGAGAAAAAAATTAGTCTTAATAGTACAAACAAGAGATTCGATATTTTAGCTTATAATAACATGGGGTCATGTGTTTTATTAGTTGAGTGCAAAGCTCCAAATATAAAAATTGATCAGAAAAGTTTTGATCAAATTTTGAGATACAATCAGGTTATAAATGCAAAATTTTTAATGGTTACAAATGGAATAATTCATTATTATTGTAAAGTCAATAATCTTCAGAATAAGATTGAATTTGTAAAAGAAATACCCATCAATAAATGAGTCTCGGCATTGTTATATTAAATTGGAACGGTAAAACTTTAATCGAAAAATTTCTACCTTCTGTTATAAATAATACACCAAATATTCATAACATTTATTTTATTGACAATGGATCAACTGATGGTTCTGTTGAATTTATAAAAACAAATTTTAAAAGGATAAAGATTATTGCATTGGATAAAAATTATGGATATGCCAAAGCATATAATATTGGTTTGAAAAATATCGACGATGATATTGTGTGTTTATTAAATAATGATGTTGAAGTTTCGAGGGGATGGACAAAAGAAATATTAAGACAATTTAATAATGAACCTCTAACCGCAGTAATTCAACCTAAGCTCAGGGACTATTATAATAAACCTTATTTTGATTATGCTGGTGCAGCAGGTGGATTTTTAGATAAGTTTGGATACCCATATTGTAATGGTAGAATTTACAATAAAATTGAAAAAGATAATAATCAATATAATAATGTAAGTGAAATATTTTGGGCTTGTGGAGCTTGTTTTTTTATTCGAAATCAAATTTTTAAAAAGTATGGAGGTTTTGATGAAAGTTTTTGGGCTCACTTTGAAGAAATTGATTTATGCTGGAGACTTAAAAACAAGGGGTATAAAATAAGTTTAAACACTGATTCAATCGTTTTTCATGCTAATGCAGCCACGCTTGTTCAAAACAACCCCAAAAAAACATATTATAACTTCAGAAATATGTTATTTACAATAACAAAAAATTCTAAAAACAACCTATTTTTTTTACTTACAGAAAAGTTTTTCATAGATATAATCGTCGCATTTTATATTCTATTTAACAGAGGCGTAAACCATTTTATAGCAATAATTAAAGCATATCTTTCGTTTTATAAGCATATTAACCTGTTAATGAAATTTAGAAAAGACAACAAAAGGAAAATAAAGCATTATAAAAATATTTCTATAATTTGTGAATATCTATTTTACAAAAGGTAAAAATATCTATAAATTAATTTTTTCTTTTTCCTAATTTTACTAAATACATTTAACAATAAATATTATAAAATGAAAAGAATATTTTTTTTAAGCTTAATTACTTTATTAGTAATGTCCTCATGTGTTAGTAAAAAAGAGTATACATCCCTCGAAAATAGACACAAGAAAACACAAGATCTCTTAAATACTGCTACGATTAAATTAAATGCATGTTTAGAGGAAAAAACCACATCAGAAACACTTGCTAATGCTTACAAAGAACAAATCTCAGACTTAAAGAGAAGAAATGATCAGTTGTTTGTTCAAAGTCAAGATTATCTTGAATTGACATCTAAAGGTGCTGAAAACTTAGAAAGAACACTTGAAAGTATGAAGGAAAAAGATTTAAAAATCACCAGGATTCAAGATGCACTTAACAGAAAAGATAGTGTAACATTTGCCTTGGTGACAAGCCTAAAGAAAGAAATAGGAATAAATGACCCTGATATTGAAGTTAATGTTGACAAAGCTGTTGTTTTCATTTCATTATCTGATAAATTATTATTTAAAACAGGAAGCTATGAAGTATCTGACAGAGCCAAGGAAATTCTAGGTAAGGTTGCAACCGTTGTTAATGGTAAGCCTGACTTTGAGTGCATGGTAGAAGGACACACAGATAGTAGATCTTATGAAAGAGGAGTACTTATTGATAATTGGGACTTAAGTGTAAAAAGAGCTACCTCTATTGTTAGAGTTCTTGAGGACCTAGACGTAAATCCTGGAAGATTAATTGCTGCAGGAAGAAGCTTTTACGATCCGTTAGTTGATAATGATACCGCTGAAAATAGAGCGACGAATAGAAGAACTAGAATAATTATCATGCCTAAAATTGATCAGTTTTATGATATGATCGAAAAAGAAATGCAAAATCTATCAAATTAGATATTATACTTTCAAAAAAAACCCACATTATGTGGGTTTTTTTTTATGAGATAATTCTAAGTTTTGAGAATCTCAGTAATAATTTTTTTGTTCCATTTTTTTCAAATTTAATTTCAGCCTTTCTATCACCTCCACTACCCTCAATCGAGACAACTTTACCCTTACCAAATCTTTCATGTATTACAATATTTCCGATTACTAATTTTGAATCAAAAAGATTTGACTTTTCATTTGATGATTTAATTTTTACAAAATTTGACGGGGGTTTTTTTTCGGGCCTTTTATATCTAACCCCTACTTGATTAAATTCTTCATTTTTTGAAAAATTTCTCGAAATTGAATTTTGAATTATACTATTTTCTAGAAACTCATCTTTTATTTCATCAATAAACCTACTTTTCTCTGAATCTACTGGTTTTCCCCACCTGTATCGAGATAACACGTAGGAAAGATTTATCTTTTTTTCTGCTCTAGTAAGAGCCACATAAAACAATCTTCTCTCCTCCTCCAATTCACTTCTTGAATTTAAATTCATAGCACTTGGAAATAAATTCTCTTCTAGACCAACTATGTAAACATAAGGGAATTCAAGACCTTTTGCGAGATGAATTGTCATTAAGGAAACTTTATTATCGTCATTACTTTCACTATCCTGATCTGTTGCCAAAGCTACATCCTGTAAAAAAGTTGAAACTGAAACCTGACTTTTATCATTATTTTCAACAAAATCTTTAATTCCGTTTAATAGCTCCTCAATATTTTGAATTCTGTTGATACCCTCTATTGATTCATCATTCTTATAAAGATTATATAATCCAGATTGCTTTAAAACTTCCTTAGTTATGTCAAATACATCATGAGATTCTAATTTAGTTTTGATTGACTCTATCATAACAATAAAATCTAATAACTTATTTTTTGTTGAGTTGTTTAGTAATGATGAAGATTTAGAATAATTTTTTATGAAGTTGTAATCAGAAACAGAGTTTTTTTTTGCTTCAACTGAGATTTTATTTAAAGTTGTTAATCCAATTCCTCTAGCTGGAAAATTTATAATCCTCTTAAAAGCTTGTTCGTCATCATTATTTATTAATAATCTCAAATAGGCTAAAACATCTTTAATTTCTTTTCTTTGGTAGAAAGAAAGACCCCCATATACTCTGTAGGGTATATTTTTTTTTCTAAGTGCATCTTCAAATGAACGTGATTGCGCATTTGTTCTGTATAGAATAGCAAAATCTCTGTTTTGCATTTGTTGCTGCATCTTATTTTCAAAAATAGAACTTGCTACAAAGCGCCCCTCCTCACCATCCGTTAATAACTTATTTACACTTATTTTCTCACCTGACTCATTATTTGTCCATACATTTTTCTTTAATCTCTTTTGGTTATTTTCAATTATACTATTTGCTGCGTTTACAATGTTCTTGGTTGATCTATAATTTTGTTCTAATCTAAAAAGTTTCGAATCAGGAAAATCTTTTTGAAAATTTAAAATATTATTTATGTTTGCTCCCCTAAAACTGTATATACTCTGTGCGTCATCACCAACCACACATATATTTTGAAATTTATCAGAAAGAGATCTTATTATTAAGTACTGAGAATGGTTAGTATCTTGATACTCGTCTACCAATATATATTTGAAAATATTTTGATACTTTGACAAAGTTTCCGGGTAACTGTTTAAAAGTTCATTGGTTTTTAGTAAAAGGTCATCAAAATCCATAGCACCAGCTTTGAAGCATCTTTCAACATATTGTTTATAAATTTCATGAAATTTCGGTCTATTTGAAATTTTATCAGATAATAATAATTCATCGTCATTTATATAATTTTGAGCAGAGATGAAATTATTTTTCATAGATGAAATTCTAGAAAAAATGATTTTATACTTATACTGTTCTTTATCTAAATTTAGTTCTTTAATTATCCTTGAAACAAGTTTTTGAGAATCGTCGGAGTCATATATTGTAAAATTTGAAGTATATCCGATCTTATGCGCTTCAATTCTTAATATTCTAGCAAAAACAGAGTGAAAAGTTCCCATCCAAAGATTTTTAGCTTCATCCCCAACAATAGAAATAATCCTCTCTTTCATTTCCTTAGCAGCCTTATTTGTAAAGGTCAAGGAAAGAATATTGAATGGATCTACACCCTGAGTCATTAAATAAGCAATTTTATATGTTAAGACTCTTGTTTTTCCTGAACCAGCTCCTGCAATTACAATCATTGGGCCATCTGTTTGCAGAGTGGCTTCGAGTTGGGAACTATTAAGATTATTTAAAAATTCGTTCAATACTTTATTTTGATGTTAAATTAATTATAGTTTGATAGAAATACTGGGAATAATTTAGTTAGTTATAAACAATATCAATAACTAAAAAATCTTAAATTTAAGATGATGAATGGTGATATTTTAAATACTTCAATTGAGTTTCTAAAAGGAGTTGGGCCTAATAGGGCTAAACTCATTAAAAATGAGCTGAATATATCAAATTTTAAAGAATTACTTTTT
Source organism: uncultured Bacteroidota bacterium (assembly GCA_902626585.1). Classification (GTDB taxonomy): domain Bacteria; phylum Bacteroidota; class Bacteroidia; order Flavobacteriales; family Flavobacteriaceae; genus MED-G13. The sequence goes on along the minus strand of CACOGA010000002.1, from coordinate 34,863 downwards.
CAATTTCCTTACAGATATATTGACAAGACTAAATATCATAAAATTTCAGAGATCAACTCCTCCGGTTCTGAAGTACAATTAATAGGTTCAATTAAAGAACTCAGAGAAATTGGAATAGGATCAAAAAAAAGACTGGTAGCAAATTTTTATGATAAAACTGGAAATATTCAACTGGTGTGGTTCAAAACAAACAAATGGTTGGTTGACTCTATAAAATTAAACAAAACATATATTCTTTTTGGAAAAGTCAACGAATTCAATGGTTCCAAGTCAATACCACATCCAGAGCTCGAAATTTTTAATAATGATAATATTAAAAAAAGAACAAATTTATTTGGAGTTTATCCCTCAACTGAAAATTTAAATAAAAAAGGTGTTACAAATAAGGTTTTTTCAAAATTAATAGAAGAATTACTTATTAATATCAATAAAGAGATAAAAGAAAATTTACCTGAGTATATATTGAATAAATATAAATTAATGGGACGTCGTCAAGCCCTAATATGCATTCATAAGCCAAGAGCTATTTCAGAATTAAAACTGGCGATTGAAAGACTAAAGTTTGAGGAAATTTTTTATTTACAAATAAGACTTATCAAAAAAAATATTACTAGAAAAGAAAAAATTAAAGGTTATAGGTTTGAAAAAATCGGTGATAAATTCGATAATTTTTATAAAAATCAGTTAAAATTTAATCTAACTGATGCTCAAAAAAGGGTAATTAAAGAAATAAGAAATGACTTAGGAAGTGGTGCGCAAATGAATAGACTTCTACAAGGTGATGTTGGCTCAGGAAAGACTATTGTAGCTTTTATGTCTGCTTTAATTGCAATAGGTAATGGTTATCAAGCCTGTATAATGACTCCTACTGAAATTTTGTCATATCAACACTATAATAAGTTTAAAAATATTTGTAAAGCACTGAATATCAACATTCAAGTATTAACTGGATCAAGTAAAACTTCATATAAAAGAGAGCTGAAAGAAGACCTTAAAAGTGGTAAAATTAACTTGCTGGTGGGCACTCACGCCTTAATTTATGATAGTGTTGATTTTGAAAATTTAGGTTTAGCAATTATTGATGAACAACACAAATTTGGTGTTGCACAGAGAAGTAAATTATGGCATAAAAATAAATTCCCACCACACGTACTGATTATGACTGCAACTCCAATCCCGAGAACATTAGCAATGTCAGTTTATGGGGATTTAGATATGTCTATTATAGATGAGCTGCCGCCTGGAAGAAAACATATAAAGACTTTTCATCAAACAAACAGAGATAGGCTTAAATTACTTGACTTTTTAAAAAATGAAATTAATCATGGCAGGCAAGTGTATGTAGTATACCCATTAATAAAAGAGAGTGAAAAGCTAGATTTTAAAGATCTTTTAGATGGATATGAAACATTTTCTAGAGATTTTCCAATGCCAGATTATCACATTTCAATCATTCACGGAAAAATGAATAATGAAGACAAGGAATATGAGATGCAAAGATTTATTGAAAACAAAACACAAATATTAGTGTCAACGACGGTAATTGAAGTAGGTGTTGACATTCCTAATGCAACAGTTATGGTTATTGAAAGTGCTGAAAGATTTGGGTTATCTCAACTACATCAGCTTAGAGGAAGAGTTGGAAGAGGAAAATATCAAAGCTATTGTTTTTTGATAACAGGTGTTAAGAAAACAAAGGAAAGTCAAATCAGAATGGATACAATGGTACAAACCAACGACGGTTTTATAATTGCAGAAAAAGATCTTGAACTTAGAGGACCAGGCAATATTATGGGTACTCAACAAAGTGGCGATATGCCATTTAAGATTACTAATCTTATTTCTGACAGCAAAATAATACTAAAAATTAGAAAATTGGTTGAAAGAATTATTTCTAAAGACCCAAGACTAGAAAATGAAAATAATTTGCTAATTCATAAAAACCTAAAAATGATAATCGAAAAAAAAGATATTTGGGAATACATTAGCTAAACCTGTATGGAATCAGAGAATTTTTAAAATCATGATTATAAATGTTTTGATTTTATTAGATTGATAGTATTGTTATATTTGTTACTAATAGATTTAATTTCAAATGAAAATTTCTTACAACTGGCTAAAAGAATATTTAGATTTCAAAGATGATCATAAAACAATTGGTGAAAAATTAACATCTTTAGGCTTAGAAGTTGAAGGAATATTGAAACAAGAGTCCGTCCCAGGAGGACTGGAAGGCGTCGTAATAGGCAAAACAAAATCTATAAAAAAACATCCAAATGCCGATAGACTAAAAATCACAACAGTCGATGTAGGCAAAGAAGATTTACTACAAATTATATGTGGAGCCCCTAATGTTGATAAAAATCAAACGGTAGCTGTGGCTACAGCAGGTACTACTCTATACCCTAACAATAAAAAACTTAAAATAAAGAAAAGTAAGATAAGAGGAGAAGTGAGTAATGGAATGATATGTGGTCAAGACGAACTTAATCTTGGTGAATTTGATCAAGGAATAATGATTTTTGACAATAATTATAAAGCTGGCACCCCACTAACCGAAATATTTAATATTGAAAATGATTGGATTTATGAAATTGGATTAACTCCAAACAGGGCTGATGCCATGAGTCATTACGGAACAGCAAGAGACTTAAGAGCTAGACTCATGCATGAGGGTAAAAAACTTGACCTTAAAACAACATCAGTGAGTGATTTTACAGTTGACAACAGAACTAAAAATATTAAAATTAATATTGAAGACTACGAGTCCTGCCCTAGATATTGTGGAATTATTATGGAAAACATCAATGTTCAGGATTCTCCAAAATGGCTGCAAAATAAAATTACTTCAATTGGACTTACCCCGATAAACAATATAGTTGACATAACTAACTACATCTTACATGATATAGGGCAGCCACTTCATGCTTTTGACTACGACAAAATCGAAGATCAAACAATAAATATTAAAAAGTACCAAAAAGTCACAAAATTTATAACGCTTGATGAGGTTGAGAGAAAATTGGGTCCTGACGATTTAACAATTTCAGATTCAAAAAAACCATTATGTTTAGCAGGTATTTTTGGTGGGATTGATTCAGGAATTTCAGAAAAAACTACTTCAATATTTATTGAAAGCGCCTTCTTTGATCCGATAACAATCAGGAAAAGTGCAAAATATCACAATTTAAGTACAGATTCATCATACAGGTTTGAAAGAGGAATTGACCCTAATATTACCAAATATGCACTTAAGAGAGCTGTTTTGATGATTAAAGAAATATGCAAGAACTCAATTGTTTCTAGTGATTTGATTGATCTTTACCCTAAACCCATTGAAGATATTCAAATAATTTTGAGTTTTGATAAAGTTGAAAAAATTATAGGTCAAAAAATAGAAAAAGAGATTATAAAAAACATAATTAGTTCCCTTGATATTAAAATAAACAGCATAACAGAATCTAATTTGGGGCTGTCTATACCCAGCTACAGAAATGATGTCAACAGAGAAGCAGATGTGATTGAAGAAATTTTAAGAATATATGGATACAACAATATTGAATCTTCAAAGAAAATTAATCAATCTCTTAATTCTGTAGGGCAAGATTATAAAAATAAAATAACTGGTTTGATTTCTAATCATCTTGTCTCCTTGGGTTTTTATGAAATAATGACGAATTCCTTAGTATCGCCGAAAAGTAACGAAATTAATAGGGAATCAAAAAATCCGAATGTTGAAATACTTAATTTTTCAAGTACTGATCAATCACAATTAAGGAATTCAATGATACCATCAGGTCTTAGTGTTATTAAACACAACATTAACAGGAAAAGAAGTAATTTAAAGTTATTTGAATTTGGAAAAATATATAACAGAAATGATGATAGATTTGATGAGCATGAGAAGCTGGCTATATTCGTATGTGGAAATAAAAATAATAGTAATTGGAATAGCTTGGACAGAAAATCTGATTATTTCTATCTAAAGGGCATTGTTAACTCCATAACGCAAAAAATAGGATTTAATAGTGTAAAACTAAAACCTATAACAAAAAATAATTTTTATGAAGGTGAAACCGTTTCCTACCAAAAATCTGAAATTGTAAGTTTCGGTTTGGTGGAAAAAGATATTTGTAAAAGCTTTGACATTGAAATGGATATTTTATATGCTGAAATTGATATAAAAGCGGTTTTAAAAAAATATTCAAGAAATCCAATTCAATTTAAAAGTATTTCAAAATTCCCAGAAGTAACTCGGGATTTATCAATTTTAATAGACAATGAATTAAATTTTGATAAAATACACAATGCTTCAAAGCAGATAAATCAAAAACTTATAAAAGAGATATCTCTATTTGATGTATACGAAGGGGAAAACCTGCCAAAAAACAAAAAAAGCTATGGAATTTCCTTCAAGATTCAGGATGATGAGAAAACATTATCTGAAACTGAAATTGAAAGTGTAATGAATAAAGTTGTGGAAAAGTTAAAAAAAGAGTTCAATGTCGAATTAAGATAATTCGTACATATCATTCCTGAGTTGTTTGATTTTATCATCATTCATATACTCGTCAAATTTCATATATCTATCAATCACTCCCTTAGGAGTTATTTCAATTATTCTATTAGCAATTGTTTGAGCAAATTGTTGATCATGAGTAGACAGTAAAACGGTACCTTTAAATTTATTTAATGAATTATTAAATGCCGTTATACTTTCTAAATCTAAATGGTTTGTAGGTTCATCTAAAATCAATACATTTCCTTTCTTCATCATCATTTTAGAGAGCATACATCTAACTTTCTCCCCACCTGAAAGAACTGTACATTTTTTTAATGCCTCATCTCCAGAAAAAATCATTTTACCTAAAAATCCCCTGAGATATACATCTTCACGCTCTTCTTCAGTTTTAGCCCAATTTCTTAGCCAGTCAACCAGCGAAATATTTTTATTAAAGAACTCGCTGTTGTCTAGTGGTAGATATGAGTGATTAGTTGTTATTCCCCATTTATAATTTCCAGAGTCAGCAGCAAGGTTCTCATTGATTATTTGATAAAAACATGTCGTAGCTCTAGAATCCTTAGAATAAAGTAGGACCTTATCACCTTTTACTAGATTTAAGTCGATTTGACTAAATAAAAGTTCATCATCAACTGATTTTGAAAGATTTTCAACATTTAAAATTTGATCACCAGCTTCTCTTTCCCTTTCAAAAATTATTGCAGGATATCTACGGCTTGATGGTTTTATTTCATGAATATTTAGTTTTTCAATCATTTTCTTTCGACTAGTTGCTTGCTTACTTTTAGCAACATTAGCGCTGAAACGTGCAATAAACTCTTCTAGTTCTTTCTTTTTCTCCTCGGCTTTTTTATTCTGCTGAGCCCTTTGCCTAGCTGCGAGCTGGGATGATTCATACCAAAAAGTGTAGTTGCCAGAATAGTGATTTATTTTACCAAAATCTATATCAGAAATATGTGTACATACAGAGTCAAGAAAATGCCTGTCATGCGAAACAACGATAATGCAATTATCAAAATTTGCAAGATAATCCTCTAACCACGTAATTGTTTCATAATCCAAATCATTTGTTGGTTCATCCATTACTAAAACATCAGGATTTCCAAATAATGACTTTGCCAGTAAAACACGTACTTTGAGCTTTGGATCAATATCATTCATTTTAGTTTGATGCATAGATTCTTTAATTCCTAAATTTGATAACAACGAAGCTGCATTACTCTCGGCATTCCAGCCATCCATTTCCTCAAACTTAACCTGAAGTGAACCAATTTTTTCAGCATTTTCATCAGAATAATTTTCATATAAAGAATCGATTTCTTTTTTTACATCGTATAGCGTAAGATTACCCATAATAACTGTTTCTAAAACCGTATTGGAATCAAAAAGACTGTGATCTTGCTCAAGCACAGACATTCTTTTACCAGGCTCAAGATGAACATTTCCTGATGTTGGATCTATTTTTCCGCTAAGTATCTTTAAAAATGTTGATTTACCTGCTCCATTTGCACCAATTATACCATAACAGTTACCATTATTGAAAGATGTATTAACATTGTCAAACAAAACCCTTTTTCCAAACTGAATAGATAAATTAGAAACTGAAAGCATTACAAATTTTTATTTGCCGCAAAAATAGAAATTAATTCCCTTTTTTATGATCTTTTAAAAATTTATCTAGTCCTATATCAGTTAGTGGATGTTTTAGTAAGCCTGTAATGGAAGAAAGTGGAGATGTAATTACATCTGCACCAATTTTTGCACAATCAATTATGTGCATTGTATGTCTAATTGATGCCGCTAAAATTTCAGTTTCAAAATTGTAATTGTCATATATATCTCTTATCTCAGATATTAAATTCAATCCATCAGTTGAAATATCATCAAGTCTGCCCAAAAAAGGAGATACATAGTTAGCCCCAGCCTTAGCAGCCAACAAAGCTTGTCCTGGGGAAAAAACCAAGGTTACGTTTGTTTTAATTCCTTTATTTGAAAAATATTTAGCTGCTTTTACACCGTCCTTAATCATTGGTAGTTTTACAACTATTTGATTATCAAGTGAAGCTAACTCCTCACCTTCTTTTATCATATTTTCAAAATCAGTTGCAATTACCTCTGCTGAAACATCACCATTAACAATATCACAAATATTTTTATAGTGCCTAAGAATGTTAGTTTTTCCGGTTATTCCTTCTTTAGCCATCAATGATGGATTGGTTGTGACTCCGTCAAGAATACCTAAGTCTTGTGCTTCTTTTATTTGGTCTAGATTAGCTGTATCAATAAAAAATTTCATAACATAAATTTACAATAAATATAAACTTATTTAGGATTAAAAAATTAAAAAAGTTTTAACACCAAGTATTCAAAAAGTCTTTGAGGTAAAATAAACTTTAGTATTATTCCAAATCTTTCAAGAAATGAACCAGAAACATATTTTTTTCTAGGGTTTTTTAGATGAATAATTTTATTAATTAATTGTGCAACTTTTAAAGGATTTGCACCCTTGGATATATTTTCATTCATTTTCCTTAGTGAGGACTCATATTTGTGCTGATATGTGGATCCTTCGATAACCGGCGAATGAAACCTTCCTTTTGAAATATTAGTCAAATAATCTCCAGGTGCTACACAGACTACCTTAACATTAAAATCTTTTGTCTCCATATTCAAGGTTTCTGAAATTATATCTAAAGAGGATTTTCCAGCACTATAAATAGATCTATATGGTGTACCAATATACCCAGCAATTGAAGTTATGTTAATAATTAGCCCACCATTATTTTTTCTCATGTATGGCAAAACCTTTTTAATAAGATTAATAGGGCCGTATAAATTTGTTTTAAAATGTTTTTCAATTTCAGAATTAGGGGTTTCCTCCAATGGACCAGTAATACCAACACCTGCATTATTTATGAGAACATCAATTTTTCCATTCTCGCTAATAATTTTTTCAATACATTCATTTATAGATTTTTCTGATGTTACATCCAATTCAATTGGCACAAATGCAACATCATCAAGTTTTTTTAGGTTTCTGCTAGAACCATATACAACATAATTATTTTTTTCATTAACGTATGTTGCTATCGCTCTTCCAATTCCCGAGGAACCACCTGTTACTAGTATTACTTTTGACATAATGATACAAAAATGGCAAGCTATCTACATCACACTGCTACAACCGAATACCTTTGCTGTGTTCCCACCCTGGAGGATTAATCAGGAGCTAGTTGTGTAGGACTTGCCAATATAAATATACAATTAATTAGAATTAGAGAATAATAATTTTTGACTATGTTGAAAAATATAGCTTAAATTTGGATAAGCTATGAAAAAATCAAGAAGACTAATAATTTTTCTTTTTTTATTAAGTGTATTACAGTTAGAATCTTGTGATGAAAACTCGGAAAGTGATAATATTTCTGTTAGCACTAACATTACAGATAAAAAAATACAGTTAAATGATACCCTCAAGATTATATTAAGTAAAAGCTTAAAAAACTTGGTATTTGAAATAAAAACTAACAATCAAATCAAGAAAATTACCCCTGTAGATTTAAATATTGAAAATAACAATCAATACAATTTTCTGCTTAACAATCTGACTCTTGGGAAAAAAGAACTTATCATTAAATCTGTTAATACAGAAAAAAAGGTAAACTTTACACTGCTAAATAATATAGCACCAAAAGTATATGACTATGAAATAATAAATGAATTTCCAAGATCAATGAATTCATATACCCAAGGTCTTGAGTTTTATAATGACACCCTTTATGAAAGTTTAGGTAGATACGGTCAATCAAAACTTGTTAAAGTTGAGTTTAGAACTGGGAAAAAACTAAAAGAAATCAATCTCGCTTCAGAATATTTTGCTGAGGGAATCACCATACTGAACAATAAAATCTTTCAACTAACATGGAAAGAAAAGGTTGGTTTTGTTTATGACATAGATAATTTTAATAAAATTAATTCGTTCGAATATGAAAATAGTTTAGAAGGCTGGGGAATTTGCAATAATGGTATTAAACTATACAAAAGTGACGGAACTGAAAAAATATGGTTACTTGATCCTGAAAATTTAAAAGAAGAGGATTATATAGAAATATATACAAACAAAAATAAAGTTGTGGGGCTAAATGAACTTGAGTGGATTAACGGAAAAATTTATGCAAATAGGTATTTGTTTGACGGCATTGCCATAATAAACCCAGAAAATGGTGCTATTGAAGGAGTAATTAATTTATCTACACTCAAGAATAAAGTAACGCAGCATGAAAATTTAGATGTGATTAATGGGATAGCTTATAATAAAAAAAGGAATTCAATATTTGTAACCGGTAAAATGTGGGATAAGCTGTTTGAAATAAGAATTAAAAAATAAATATGAATATTCTTATAAAATTATTTTCAGTAGTTTTTATTTTATTTTTCTGGAGTTCATGTAATAATGATATTGAATTTGAAATTAATGATAATGACCTGTTATTTTCAAAAGATACAGTATATCTAGATACGGTCTTTACAAATATTGGCTCCAGCACTTACAACCTAAAAGTATATAATAATTCAAACAAAAATATATTAATACCTGAGATTAAACTATCAAATGGAAATGATTCCTTCTTTAGACTTAATGTTGATGGAATTTATAACCAAAACGATGATCAGGGAAAAAGATTTGAGAACATTGAACTTTTAGCTAATGATAGCCTCTATATATTTATAGAGACAACAATTAATATCGATGATATTAACTCAGAACAAAACTCTTTCTTGTATGAAGATAAAATTGAGTTCTTAAATTCCAATAATACGCAAAACGTTAACCTTATTTCTTTGGTAAAGGATGCAATATTTATATATCCAGATAGATATTTAAATGACCAACAATATATTTATGAAACTTTAGAAATTGATTTTGATGGAGACGGAATAAGTGAGGAAACTGAAATTAGAGGTAGATATTTAAATGAGGAAGAACTCGAATTTACCAATGAAAAACCATATGTTGTATATGGATATGCAGCAGTTGGGAATGGTCAAGAGTTGAACATCGAAAAAGGATCAAGAATTCATTTTCATAATAATTCAGGATTAATCGTTACCAGTGGAGGAAGTATCAAGGCAAATGGAGAATTTAGCCAAAATCAAGGTTTGGAGAATGAAATTATTTTTGAAGGTGACAGACTGGAACCATTCTTTGAAAATATTCCAGGACAATGGGGAACAATTTGGTTATTAGATGGTAGTATTGAAAACGAATTCAGTTTTTGCACCATTAAAAATGCTTCAGTTGGAATATATACTACCGGCGGTGGAAATAACATTGAATACAAACTAGATTTATCAAACGTTCAGATATATAATAGCAGCAATTTTGGAATTCTATCCTTGTCGTCTTCAATTGATGCCGAAAACCTTGTAATTAATAAATCTGGACAAGCATCTTTTGCTGGTACATATGGCGGAAAATACAGATTAAATCATTGTACAATATCAAATTTTTGGAACTCTGGAATCAGACAATTTCCATCAGCCCTTTTTAACAATTTTTATATTGATTCAGAAAATAATGAATATGTAAATGATTTATTTGATGTTGACATTTCTAATTCAATAATTTATGGAAATCAAAACATTGAATTTCTTGTTGAGAATTTAGAGGAAACAGAATTGGATTTTAAACTTTTTAATACGCTAATAAAATTTAACGACGTTAATAACTATTTTGAAAACGATCCAAAATATGATTTTTCAAATGAACTATACTACCAAAACCTTTTCAATAATTTACTGCCGGAATTTATTAATCCAATTCAAAATGATCTTAGGATTAACCAAAATTCACAAGTTATAGGTTTAGGTGCTCCTGAGTTTTCAGCTCAAACACCATTTGATATACTAAATATGAATAGATTAGAAAATAGTGATTTGGGGGCTTACCAACACGTTATAATTGAAGATTAGTTTTTAAATAAAGGCCTGTGACCCATAAAACTCTTGACATCAGAGGCAATTCTATTCAAAGACTCATCATCATCCTTACTGTTTATCGCTTGATCAATAAAATCAACAATTTTTAGCATATCTTCCTCTTTTAAACCCCTTGTTGTAACAGCAGCTGTTCCAATCCTGATTCCAGATGTCACAAAAGGAGATTTATCATCAAAAGGAACCATATTTTTATTAACTGTAATCTCAGCTTTACCTAAAACAGCCTCAGCATCTTTTCCCGTAATATTTTTATTTCTTAAGTCTATAAGCATCATATGGTTGTCTGTTCCACCTGAAATTATTTTATAATCTCTTTTAATGAATTCTTCTGACATTAATTGTGCATTTTTCTTAACCTGAATCATATAATAGAGGAAATCTTCCGAAAGTGCTTCACCAAAAGCTACGGCTTTTGCAGCAATAACATGTTCTAATGGCCCACCTTGATTTCCCGGAAATATCGCTGAATCTAATAATGAAGACATTTTCTTTAATTTTCCGCTTTTTAGTTTAATACCAAATGGATTATCAAAATCTTGTCCCATTAAAATTAAACCTCCTCTTGGCCCTCTTAGGGTCTTGTGTGTTGTTGTGGTAACAATATGACAATGAGGAATGGGATCATTGAGAATTCCTTTTGCTATCAAACCTGATGGATGAGAAATATCAGCGAGTAATAAAGCATTGACAGAATCCGCAATCTCTCTGAATCTCTTGAAATCAATATCTCTGGAATAAGCAGATGCACCAGCAATAATCATCTTTGGTTGTTCTTTTTTTGCTATACTTTCAATTTTGTCATAATCAAGCATGCCTGATTCTTCATCCACGCCATAAAAAACAGGGTTATATAATTTTCCTGAAAAATTCACACTGGATCCGTGGGTTAAATGACCTCCGTGAGCTAGATCAAAGCCCAGTATAGTATCACCGGGTGTTAAACAGGCAAAAAAGACAGCTGAATTAGCCTGACTACCAGAGTGTGGTTGCACATTTGCCCAACAAGCACCAAATAATTCTTTAGCTCTTGCTATAGCAAGGCTTTCTATTTCATCAACTATTTGACAACCTCCATAATATCTTTTTCCGGGATACCCCTCTGCATATTTATTGGTAAGGATTGATCCTGTAGCGTTCATTACCTGATTACTAGTGAAATTTTCCGAAGCTATAAGTTCTATTCCTTCAATTTGACGATTCTTTTCAGCATCAATTAAATCAAATATCTCCTTATCTTTTTGCATATTTGTAATATATTTTGTTAAACAAAATTAAACAATTGGAAAAAAAAAATATCAGAATTAACTAGATTAATATATTACTTATTAATAACTAATTAACAGCTATGATTAAGAGAATTTTAATATCATCAATTTTATTAATGAGTTTTGGCTGTAGTCCTATAAAAAAAATAAATAACAATGTTATTTCTGGTGAATTTGATAAGGCTATTGATAAGACTATTTCTGAATTAAAAAAGACAAAAAATAAGAAGAAAAAAAATCAATACGAATTAATCTTAACTGATATTTATGATAGATCTGTTATAAATTCAAGGGATAAAATATCCAGATTTGAAAAGGATGGTAATCCTGAGTTTTTAGATGATATATATTTTGAATATGAAAAGTTGGTGAAAAGACAAGAAAAGCTAAAAAATATTTCCAGCGAAAGATTAAATTTCAATTTTGAAGATTATAGTTCAGAATTAATAAACTTTAGATACAAGACATCAGATTACTACCTCAAAATATCAAATTCTCTAATTTCCAATGATAATAAATTTGATTATCGTAAGGCATATAATTATTTAACAACAATCGAGGGCATAAATCCCAATTATCAAAATACAAGGTTTCTAATTGAATTATGCCTTTTAAAGGGAAGGGATAATATACTTTTGACTGTGCTTAACGAATCAAAATCTGTACTATTCAAAGATTTAGAAAATGATATTTTAAATATTAACGGTTATGATTTGAATTCCAAATGGCAATCATTTTACACAAAAAATGATTCATACAAAGGTAAATATGACTTTTATATTGATTTAGCCTTTAAATCGTTTATTATTTCACCCGAAAGACTAGTCCAAAAAGAGGAGAATAAAGAAAAAAATATAATTGATGGTTTAACCTACCAATTAGATGAAGACGGTAATGTTATGAAAGATAGTTTAGGTAATGATATTAAAGTAGATAAGATTATTAAAATTTCAGTTAAAACCATTGAATCAATACAATCAAAATCTGCAAAAGTTATTGCAGAAATTAGATTTCTGGATCAGAAAAAAAATATTGTGGATAGATTTCCTCTAGAAAGCGAATTTTGGTTTAGAAATAGATTTCTTGAGTATGATGGAGATAAAAGAGTGTTAACAAAAGATGAAGCTAAGTTGTCAAAAAACAGATTTTTACCGTTTCCTCCAGACGAAGTTTTAATATTTAACAATTCGGAAAATATTAAGAGAAAGATGAAGAATATTATCTATAAATCTTTCAAATAATAATGTATTATGAAAAAGTCCGTTAAAATTCTTAATAAGAAAGCAAAATTTGAATTTATTCTACAAGATTCATATGTTTCTGGTATTGTTTTAACTGGATCTGAAATAAAATCAATTAGAAATAGTAAGGCATCGATAAGAGAAAGTTTTTGCAAATTCACAGACAATGAACTTTTTATTATCAATATGAATATTGAAAAATATGATTTTACAAATGATGATGGGTATAATCCAAAAAGACCTCGTAAATTATTGCTAAACAGACTTGAATTAAAAAAACTAAGAAAATCTGTTGATCAAAAAGGTGCATCTATCATCCCATTAAAATTATTTATCAATGAAAAGGGGTTAGCAAAACTGGAAATTTATACTGCAACTGGTAAAAAATTATATGATAAGAGAAGTACGTTAAAGGAAAAAGATAATAAAAGAAACCTTGATCGAATAAATAAAACAAAAAGCTAAATTTTATCTTTTAACATTGGTACAAATTGAAAATCTCCAAAATCTTCAATATCATATTCATTAGTCGATATCTTTTTATATCGTAACATTTTTTGAACACTTTCACCAAGAGGTATCACCATTTTTCCATTAATCTTTAATTGTAACAACAAATTTTCTGGCACTACAGGTGCTCCAGCTGTAACAATAATTCCGTCATATGGAGCTTCATCCAAATATCCCTTAAAACCATCTCCATAAATCATTTTTTTTGGGTTATAACTAATTGAAGGTAAAAATGATGATGTTTTTCTGTAGAGTTCTTTGATTCTTTCAATCGTGTAAAGCTTTGCACCCATTTCACATAATACAGCTGCCTGATAACCACTTCCTGTTCCTATTTCAAGAATCTTGTCACCCTCTTTAATTTGAAGTAATTGTGTTTGAAAAGCTACTGTAAAGGGCTGAGAAATTGTTTGTCCTGATGAAATTGGAAATGCTTTATCTTGATATGCGTGATCAATAAAACCAGAGTCCATAAACATATGTCTAGGTACTTTTGAAATAGCATCTAGCACCAAAGGATCTTTTATACCTTTTTTAAGTAATTCAGCAACTAGCTTATTCCTTAACCCTTTATGTTTAAATGAATCAATAGCTAAAATTATTTAGAATTAAATTTAAAACATATTGATCTCAAAATATTAAATTTGTAAAAAAAAATATATGTTAAAAGCAGGTGTAGTTGGGTGTGGTCATTTGGGTAAAATTCATATTAGGCTTTTAATTCAATCCGAAAACTATTCATTATTAGGTGTTTATGACAAAGACGATGCTATTTGTAAAGGTGTAGCGAAAGAGTTTGGATGCAAGCCCTATGAAAGTTTTGAACAAATGTTAGACGACATTAATATTCTTGATATCGTTACACCTACTCCCTATCATTTCAATTATGCAATTAAAGCTATTGAAAAAGGAGTTCATGTTTTTATAGAAAAACCTGTTTGTACTAACACTGAAGAATCTTTAAAGTTAATTGAGTTTTCAAAATTAAATAATGTAAAGATTCAAGTAGGACATGTAGAAAGATTTAACCCTGCATTCACAGCAATTGAAAAAAATATCAATAAACCTATGTTTATTGAATCCCATAGATTAGCACAATTTAACCCTAGGGGAACGGATGTTTCAGTTGTTTTAGATTTAATGATCCATGATATTGATATTATTTTAAATTCGGTTAAATCTCCCATTAAGCAAATTTCATCAAGTGGGGTTTCAGTTATTAGTGACAGTCCTGATATAGCCAATGCAAGAATAGAATTTGAAAATGGATGTGTTGCCAATCTTACTGCTAGCAGGGTTTCACTTAAAAACATGAGAAAAACAAGATTTTTTCAATCTGGTAAATATATTTCTGTTGATTTTTTAAAACGTGAATCTCAAATAATAGAAATAGATGAAAAAAAGTCTGAATTACCAATTATGGTTTTAGAAACTGAAGAGGGCAATAAAAAGAAAATTTATTTTAATAAAGCTGTTGTTAACGAAAGAAATGCTATTCTTGATGAATTGGATAGCTTTGCTATTTCTATAAAAAATGATACTAGACCAAAAGTCGATATAAAAGATGGTCATAATGCTTTAGACGTAGCAATAACAATAATCAAAAACTTTAAATAATATGAAACAGATTTCCGTTATAGGTTCAGGAACGATGGGTAACGGTATTGCCCAAACATTTGCACTATATGATTTCAATGTTACATTGTTTGATATAAGTACTGAAAGCTTAGAAAATGCAAAAAAAAATATTAATAGAAATTTGCAAAGAATGGTTAATAGAGAGACTATTTCCGAAGAGGATTTAGAAAATACTTGTAGAAATATTTTATACTCTGATAATTTTAATTCCGTAATTAATTCTGACTTAGTTATCGAAGCAGTCACCGAAAATATTGAAATAAAAAAATCTATTTTTAAAGATATAGATTCAAAATGCCCCAAAAACACCATAATAGCATCTAATACATCTTCAATATCTATCACTAAACTTGCAGAAATAACGAAAAGAAAAGATAAAGTTATTGGAATGCATTTTATGAACCCGGTTCCTATTATGAAACTAGTTGAAGTAATAAACTCAAAATATACAAGTAAAGAAACAACAGAAACTATATTAAATCTATCAAAAAAATTAAATAAGATCCCATTAACCGTAAATGATTACCCTGGTTTTATTTCTAATAGAATATTAATGCCGATGATAAATGAGGCAATTGAGTCTTTAGAGCAAGGCGTAGCTAATGTTAAAAATATTGATGGAATTATGAAATTAGGAATGGGACATCCTATGGGTCCACTTCAACTTGCTGATCTTATTGGTTTGGATGTATGTAAATCTATTTTAGAAGTGATGTTTGATGGGTTAAATAAGGAAAAATATAAGCCAAATAACCTATTAGTTGAGTTGGTAAACGACGGTAAATTAGGGGTTAAGTCAGGAGAAGGATTCTACGATTACTCTGATTCTAAAAAAGCTGAGTATGTTTCCAAAAGGTTTTCATAATGATCGCTCAAAACATAAATAATATTATTTCTGATATCCCTGAAAATGTTAAACTAATAGCAATTTCAAAAACAAAGCCCAATGAAGATATCATGACGGCTTACAAAAATGGACATAGATTCTTTGGTGAAAATAAGATACAAGAAATGTCAAGAAAGTTTAGTGAATTACCAAAAGATATAAACTGGCATATGGTTGGTCATGTTCAAAGTAATAAAATAAAATATATGGCTCCGTTCGTTGAATTAATTCACGGTATCGATTCTTTTAAGTCTGTAAGGATCATCAACAAGGAAGGCAATAAAAATAGTCGGGTAATAAATTGTTTATTACAATTGAAAATTTCAGATGAAGACTCAAAATTTGGATTAGAAAAAGAAGATCTTAAAGAAATTATATTCTCTGAAGAATATCTAAAAATGAAAAATGTTAAAATTAAAGGGATAATGGCTATGGCGACCAACACACCTGACACTAATGTTATTAAAAGTGAGTTTATGTTTGCTAAAAAAACATTTGATGAAATCAATAGCTCAGGATATAATTTAGAAATACTTTCTATGGGTATGAGTAATGACTATCAATTAGCAATTAATTGTGGCAGTAATATGATTAGGGTTGGAAGTTTAATTTTTGGTGAAAGAAACTGATAGATTATTTACTCAATTATTGACATAGAGACAACCGGAGGGAAATTCAATGAAGAAAAGATAACTGAAATTGCAATTTTTAAAATCAAAAGCGATGGAAATATCTTAAAGTATCACAGATTAATAAATCCGATGAAGAAAATTCAACCTTTTGTTGAAAAACTAACAGGTTTAAATAACGATATGCTTTTAGATAAGCCCGTTTTTAATGAGATTGCTGAGGAGATTAATCGTTTTACCAAAGGCTGTATTTTCGTTGCCCATAATGTAAAATTTGATTTCAGAGTAATAAGAAAAGAGTTTTTAAATATTGGACAAAAATTTGATAGAGATTTACTTTGTACAATTGAACTTTCAAAGGAGGTTTTTCCTGAAATTGAGTCATACAGCTTAGGAAAGCTGGTATCAAGCCTTGGAATAAAAATTAATAATAGACATAGAGCTGATGGTGATGCAAAAGCTACTCTAGATTTATTTTTAATGATAAAATCAAAGATGGAGGCAGATGATTTAAATAGATTTATTAAAAATTCAAATGAGTAAGTTATTGATTGTAATAGTAGGCCCAACGGCAATTGGGAAGACAGCTCTGGCTATAAAATTAGCAAAACACTACAAAACTGAGATAATATCAGCAGACTCAAGGCAATTTTACAAAGAGCTTAATATCGGAACAGCTAAACCATCAAACAAACAATTGCAATCGATTAGACATCATTTGATTGATAATATTTCCATAAGCGATAATTATAACATCTCACAGTTTGAATCGGATGCAAAAGAAAATATAGATAATCTATTTAAAACAAAAGATTATGCTATTGTTGTTGGAGGATCTGGATTATATATTAACACGATATTATATGGAATCGATAAAATGCCAAAAGTTGACGATTCTTTAAGGGAAAAACTGAACTCAGAGTATCTAAATAATGGTTTGAGAAATTTACATGATAAACTGAAAAAATTAGATCCGATTTCATATGAAAAAATAGATTTAGACAACCATAGAAGAGTCATTAGAGCACTTGAGGTTACTATTTCATCAAAAAAACCCTACTCCTCTTTTCTAAAGGATAGTGACAGAAAACCTGGTTATAATGAAGTAATTATTGGTTTAAATACCGACAGAACTAGATTACATTCAATGATAAACAAAAGAGTTGAGGAAATGATTGAATGTGGTTTAGTTGAAGAAGTTAAAAAACTTAGAAAATTCAAACATTTAAATTCATTAAATACAATTGGATACAAAGAAATATTTGATTATTTAGAGGATAAAATGAATCTAGAGCAAGCAATTGAGAATATAAAAACAAATACCAGGCGATATGCTAAAAGACAAATTACTTGGTTTAAATCAAATAAAATGATTAACTGGTTCGATTATGAATATAAAATTGAAAATATTATAAACCAAATTGACAAACATCCTTCTATTCAACAATCAACCTGAACCCTTCTCCATGTATATTGTTGATACTTACATTTGGATCTTTTTGAAGTTGTTTCCTAAGTTTTGCAATATAGACATCCATGCTTCTAGAAGTAAAATAATTATCATCATGCCAGATTCTAGTTAGTGCTAGTTCCCTTGGCATTAAATCGTTAACATGTATCAATAATAATTTTAATAACATATTTTCTTTGGGAGATAATTTTACAGGCGTTTCATCTTTAAACTTTAAATGACGCAATTTTGAATTAAAATGGAAAGAACTAAAATTAAATTCGGTTTCTTCAGTGTCAATTATTGATGAAAGTTTATTCCTTTTTAGAATAGCTTTGATTTTGAATAGTAAAACATCACTATCAAAAGGCTTCTTTAAGTAATCATCAGCTCCTACTTTATAACCTTTAAGTACATCTTCTTTCATGGATTTTGCTGTCAAGAAAATAATTGGAATATCTGGCGCAATGCTTTTTATTTCAGTTGCTAGTGTGAAACCATCCTTATAAGGCATCATTACATCCAAAATACAGAGATTAAATTCAAATTTTTTAAACTTTTCAAAACCTTCCATCCCATTCTTAGCCAATATGACATCATAATCATTCATTTTTAAAAAATCTCTCAATATTATCCCAAAATTTGGATCATCTTCAACTAATAAAATTCTTTTTTTATTATTCATAATTAGTTATTTGTTAATGTATTTAATTGAATAGTAAAAGTACTTCCCTCTCCTATCACGCTTTCAACAGAAATATTTCCATTGTGAAAATTTATAATTTTCTTGACATAGGCCAATCCCAGACCGTGGCCCTTAACATCGTGTAGGTCGCCCGTTTGTTTTCTGTAAAATTTTTCAAATATTTTTGATTGTACAGATTTACTCATACCAATACCATTATCGATAATGTTTATAAAAATTTTGTCATTAATATTTTGGGTTTCCACCTTAATTTCGGGAATGTTATCATTGTATTTTATGGCATTATCTAAAATATTTACTAAAACATTTATTAAATGAGTTTCGTTCCCAATAACATACGAATTCAAAGCATTCTTCTCTGTTATTATTTTCCCATTTTTATTTTCTACTATTAAACTTAAATGAGAGATGGCAAGATCAATAATTTCATGAATATTTTGCCTTGATTTATCAATATTAAGTTCATTTCTTTCCAAATGACTTATCATTAGTACATTTTCTACCTGATCATGCATCCTATTATTTTCATCATATATCATCTGAAGATACTTTTTAACTTTTTCTTTATTGACAATGGTTTTAGGATTTTTTATGGCTGATAAAGCTAAATTAATTGTAGCTATTGGTGTTTTAAACTCATGTGTCATATTATTAATGAAATCTGACTTAATTTGAGAGATTTGTCTTTGTCTAAGTAATAACAGAATTGTAGTAATGTACGCAATAATTATAATGGAAGTAAAAATTACTGAAGTGATAATGACAGAAATCAATGAGGACAATAAAAATGGAGTTCTCCCAGGAAAATATACTTTTAATGAGTAATCACTCAAATCATTCTCATCTTTAAAAATGAGTGAAGAATAATTTGGGCTATAAACATTAAAGTCATCTGATGAGACCTTTGATATACTATCTTTTTCAAAAATGGCATATTCAAAATCTAAATTAATATTCATTTTTTTAAAATTTCCTTCTAAAACTTTTTCAAACTTATTGATATCACCTATTCTTTCTTGAATTGGATTTCTTTTAGAAAGATCATTATATGCAGTTTCAAACAATACTTCCTTACTTTTTGAAATTTTACCCACTTTTAATAAAAATTCTTCTGGACTCATATCATCCTCAATTCGCTGATTTGAAAAAACTTTTTCCTCTCTTTGATTTGAAACCCTTTTTATCGAGATATTTTCCTCTTCAGAAATTAAATCAATTATATTATCATAATAACTTTTTGTTTTTGGAATAATGATATTCTCTTCAATTACTCCATTTTTATAAACTATTGTTTCTTTTTTTTCTGGATTTTGGTTTATGAAAATTAGATTTTGAATTGCAATGGTGTCGACCTGGGTTTCACTACTAATAAGGTCACGAAATTTTCTGAGATAAAGTCTAAATTCGTTTCTTTCAACAAGGGATGAAGTTTCTTCAAGAACATAATTTACATTCGAAGTAAACTGTTTATCATTTTCCTCATAGTTTTTTAGAATGAAGAAAGATTGGATAAAAATTATTCCGATTAATGATATACTCATTAAAACCAGAAGTAATATAAAAATCTTCTTACTCATAGTTCAAATTTATTATTTAATCAAAAACTAATTTTGATATTTAATAAAACATTAACAATAAAATTTTATAACAGTGATAAATGTATTTCTTTAATATCCTGAAATAACTTTTCTTTTGTGGTATTTTCAATGCAAAAGTCTGATTTATAGCACTTTATATCCTGTGATATTTGTAAATTTAAAATATTTTTAACTCTGTTTTTAGAGTAATTTTCCCTATTACTAATTCTTTTATGAATTACATCCAATGGGGTTTTAATACAAATTATTTTGTCAAATAAATGCTCAGAATTATTCTCAAATATCAAAGCAGCTTCATAAACAACATACTTAAAATTTTGTTCCCTAAACCAGCGATTAAAAGTATTTTGTACCATCGGATGAATTAAATTATTTACGGAATTAAGAATATTTTTATTTTTAAATATCTGATCTGAAATAAACTCTTTATTCAATTTACCATCATTATAGGTTTTATCACCCAATAAACTGATTAATTTAGATCTAAGTTCATTATTATTTAACATTAAATCTTTAGCACAATCATCGGCAATAAAAACAGGTACTCCAAAATCCTTAAAGTAATTTGCTGCAGTTGTTTTACCACTACCAATAACACCTGTTAATGCAATTTTTTTCATTCTAGGATAATTAATTGTATTTGGTTAGTGCTTAACCTGGCATTTTTGATAAAGTCAGGTTTTTTTGTCAAGTATGGAATTAATATACTTTGATTTTTATCAAAGACGCATTCTATTCTAAAATCAATTGGTGATGTTTTTTTATAATCTTCAATACTTATTAAATATTTCACCGTTAAATCCTTAGGATAATAATTATACTTTATGTTTTCATTACTTAAAATATTTACAGGTACACTAATTGTTTCTTCTGTAAACTGATCAACCTCTAATTTGTATTCGATGTTACTTAAATCAATGGAAAGATTCTCAAAAGCAGGTTTTAAAAGGTTAAGATTAATTTGAATATCCGAATTAACATTATTTAATTTTACAAATTCTGTATCAACATAATCAATTTCACCTAATATGTCTTTTGGTCCTAAAACTCTAACAGAATCATTAGAAATGGAAGGCAGCTTAAAAGAATCAAAACCTGACTCATAATCTATAGTTAAGTTGGGTTTTATATATTTCATTTCAGAAATGTATTGATCATAATAAAAAAGAAGGGAATCCTCAAAAATAGTTAGTAGTTCAATGGATGAATCAAAACTAAGTTTTGTATCCATAAAATTTTCTTTTTGATCCCATAAAAATACATTATTTAGTTGTTTTAATTTTTTTAATGATATTTTAAGCTCAGGAGTATTTAAATAGTATTTAGCTAAACTAAATCCATAACCCCTCACTTTAACCTCAACAGAATCATGCGATTTTTCATAGACAACTTTATCTTCAGGAATATCACTAACTACCAACTTGAAAATTATATTCTTTTCATATGTTGAGGTTAGTTTACTAAAAAGAGAAGTCGTAATTGCCAATATCAAAAAAATTAAAAACACATTGAATTTACCTTGGCTTGAAAAAATTTTCATTATAACTATTTAAAAAACATTTGTGGAAATATACTCTCTATTTTTTTATTGGAAAAAATATTTATCAATATAAATGACTTTAAAAAACCATATCCATATCCAAAAAACTGTATTAATGTGGTCAAAACGGAAAATAAGCCTACTAGAGGGTTATTAAGCAGAGAAGATTGAATAAATATTACAACAAAATAAAATATAAAAATTAATAATAATACACTGTTGATGTTAAGAAAAAATAAAAATATAGAAATCAAAAAAGTGAGCGAAAAAAGTAAAGGAAACCAATAAATGATTTTTTTAGTACTAGGGTAACGATTATTTAAAATTGTTCTGGCTACACCAAACTTATAAACCTGTTTAAAGAAACTTGGAATAGAAACTCTTCTTTTGTGAAAAACTTTCAAATCACTATAAAGTTTTGTGCTGAATCCTAATTTTTTTAATCTTATAGACAAATCAGGATCCTCACCTGGATGAATATTTCCGAAACCCTTACTTTTTAAAAATGCTTCTCTTGAGATTCCCATATTGAAACTTCTTGGCTGGAAATCTTTTGATTTACTTCCCCCTCTAATATGTCCAGTTGTAATAAAGGATGTCATTGAATAACTAACTGCTTTTTGAAAATTATTAAAAGATTGATGAGAATCATCAACACCGCCAAAGCAATCTGAATAATCATTTATTAAATTCTCAATTAGTACCTTATTGTAATTTACTGGAAGAATAACATCTGAATCAAGTATAATATGATATTTTCCTTTAGCGACTTTCATACCATAATTTCTAGAATCTCCAGGTCCAGAGTTAGTTTTTAAATGATATGAAATATTTAAATCACTAAATCTTTTAACAATATGATCGCATTTTTTTGTAGAACCATCTTCTATTATAACTATCTCAAAGTCTTTATCACCTTCAAGACATGAAAAACTACTTAAAAGTTCATCAATCTCATCTGGCCGATTATAAACAGGAATAATAAATGAGATGTCTTTTAAATCCATATTCAAAATTAAAAAATAATTACAGAAAAAAAGGGTTTAGTTTTTTAACTAAACCCTTTTTAATTTCTATTAGTTTAATCTATTTATTTGATAATTAATTTCGAAATTGATGATTTTCCATTTATTGTAACTTTCGTTAAATAAAATCCAGCATCAATATTAGAAACATCAAGTAAATCATTAGTTATTGTTGAAGAAAGAACTTTTCTTCCATTTATATCAAATAGCTCTACAAATTTATCACCAGTTTCTGATGAGGATATTGTAACAAAATCATTATCTACAGGATTTGGATAAATTCTTAAGTCAATTAGTTCTTGATCATCAATTGATAATCCCGCACATGAAATATCAAAACTAACTGGTCCACCTTGAACAGATGTATCAGCAGCCAAATACACATTTATAGTTCCATCGCTGGAGGTGTAAGTACCACTTTGTGCACCTGAAACAGGTCCATACAACATCTCACCAGATCCATTGGTAATGTAAATCCAGTCATAGTTGTTTTCTGTTGTACCAGATAATGTAACGGATATTTCATCAATATTACCATCACCATCTTGATCATTAGCAACTGATGTAAATAATAGATCTTCTGGATTAGGTTCAGTGAAATTAGTAGCAAAGTTATATCCACCACTTGTTGCATTTGGATAATCGTAAGACAAGCTTTCCCCACATCCAGGTGCTGCAAGAAGCGTTGAAAATGATGTTAATACCCAATCACTAAACGAACCATCGGCACAAACACCTCTTATCCAAACATCATATGTGGTATATGAATTCATATTATCAAGATTAACAAATGCCTCACTTAATGATTCTCCTGATTCAGAAGGAATTGATGAACCTCCTTCTGCAAGTACATACTCCCATGAAACTGCATCTCCTTGATCCCATGCAACACCGGCAGTGTTAGATGTAACATCAGTAACATTTATTCCTGTTGGTGCAGCACATAATAATTCACTAATTATCAAATCATATGCAGTTGATTGAGGAGAGGCCCAAGTTGAAATAACAAAGTAATATGTTGAGCCTGATGACACATTTGCTTCAAAAGATAATATATCTGAAGAAGAACCATTTGCAGCTCCTGCATAACATTGAACCCCTATTGAATCACAACTATCATACATGTAAATACCTGCATAAGTATCACTAGGTACTAATTGAACTGAAATAGCTCCATCAAATGATGAAGTATAAGAGTATACCACATCATCTCCAGTTATATAACTAGGACTACCACAAGCTTCACCTGCACTGCCATCATAATCGTCCCCGTAATTAGCTGTATCGTCAGAAACATTATAAGGAAGTGAGTCAACAATCAAAGGATCATCACAAGTTGACCCCGTTGGAGGACAACTGTACGAAAATTCATATGTCGAATCACAATTAACATCACCGGAATCAACTGAAACAACTACTGACTCACCACTTTCATAGGGACCGAAACTATAAAGACCAGTTTCCTGAATTGCAAATGATGAAGTTCCGTCTGAAAGGATTAATTCATTTGCCGATCCTATGTCGATGATATCGAAAATAATTGAATAATCTCCCTCACTACCGCTACAATTAGGAATA
Source organism: uncultured Bacteroidota bacterium (assembly GCA_902626585.1). Taxonomy (GTDB): domain Bacteria; phylum Bacteroidota; class Bacteroidia; order Flavobacteriales; family Flavobacteriaceae; genus MED-G13. The sequence goes on along the minus strand of CACOGA010000002.1, from coordinate 10,275 downwards.
ATTTCAGTGGTTATTTCAGGGTCTACACAGGTATTTTCAGAAATATCCAGTGTATATGCAACATTTTGTGGACTAGGGTAAGTAGAAATCACAAAATAGTAAGTTTGACCGGTAAATACATTCAAATCAAATACAGACTGAGTTACACTTGAACTGGTATAGTTAACCAACCAGCAATTCACACCAATATCTTCAGCATTTTCATATACATATATCCCACTCCAAGTTCCTTCAGGAGTAAACTTTACATTTAAAGAAGTATCACTTACTGCTGTATATAAATAAACAACGTCATCACCTCCAAGATAACTTCCACTTCCTTCGCATCCTGTTGCGGAATTTGTGTAATCGTCTCCGTAATTTATAGTATCATCGGAAGTTGAATATGGAATTGATTCAATAACAATTGGGTCATCAGCAGTACTCCCAGCAGGTGGGGGTGTAAATGATATACTAAACCATTCTGTTGTCTCGTCTCCACAAACAGACCTAACAAAAAACTCGTATTCTTGACCCTGGGTTAGCTCAGTTAATTCAATTGAAGTTTCAGAGACAAGCGTACCTGAATCTGGATTATCATTTCCGGCTTCCTGCAATGCGTATTCAAAATAAGTAACATCCGCCGCTGACCATGAGATAGTTGCCGTTGTACCAGTTAAAAAGTCTAGTGATATGGTCGGGTTGGAACAACTTTGTGTAATTCCTTCAAAAATAATATTTGGCAAAAAATCTCTAAACTGACCTGTTGGTGGTGCACTTGGATCTGGATCGGTAGAATCTGAATAGAAAACCAACGATGCACCAGCTGAGGCTGGTGTACAATAAAAGTCATGATTACTTGAGTCATATCCTGCTTGGTTTTCTTCAACAGCCATAACTAGGTTAGAAACACCATCATATTCGAAAGGAGTGTCAAAAGAAATCGAAACAACACCTTCTGAAATAGATGTTGTGGCAGAATAAACTTGAGTTAAAGAACCGAATTCTATCCAGTTATCCCCATCTGAGAAAACTTCTTGATCAGTATGACCCATGTAAACAACCCATTCACTACTTGTTTCGAGTGTAGTCTCTGGTGTTGCAAAATATTTAATACCAGTAATAGATCCAGAGGCATTGATCAAAGAAGAATTATATATCGATTGAGAATAAGTATAGCCATAGTATGGCTCTATAGGTAGTTCTTCGTTCACATTTGTTCCATTTCCGACTGAAACCTGAGAAAATAATGGAATAGAAATAAATAAGAAAAATATTAATGTAAGAGTGTAATGTTTTTTCATGTATAAAATTTTTTAAGAATGATTGTGATGCGTAATCACTTTACACTTAAAAATATTAAAATAAATGATTCTTTACACTAAAAATGTTAAAAATGTCACACTGATGTTGTTTAGTCTTTTAATAAAATAGTGAGTTAAGACTTATCAATTATATCCATAATGCTGTCGCTAACACCCATATTACTGAATCCACCATCATTATAAAGATTTTGAAGAGTTACTCTTTTAGTTAAGTCACTAAACAGAGTAATTGTATAATTGGCACAATCCATAGCAGTTGCATTGCCGAGCGGTGACATTTTATCAGCGTATTTTATAAACCCGTCAAATCCTTTTACCCCTTTTCCAGCTGTTGTTGGAGTTGGTGATTGGGAAATTGTATTTACTCTAACCTTTTTATCTTTTCCAAAGAAGTATCCAAAACTTCTGGCTACGCTCTCAAGGAAAGCTTTGTTATCAGCCATATCGTTATAATCCGGAAAAACTCTCTGAGCAGCCATGTAGGAAAGAGCGACGATACTACCCCACTCGTTCATTGCATCGTTTTTATATAAAGTTTGCATAACCTTATGAAAGGACATCGCAGAAACATCTAATCCTTTGTGAGTCCAATCATAATTTTGGTCAGTATATAATTTTCCTTTCCTAACATTTACCGACATGCCTATGGAATGAAGAATAAAATCTAATTTTCCGCCTAGAACTTCCATTGACTTAATTACCAAATTTTCTAAATCTTCAAGTGATGTAGCATCCGCAGGAATCACGGTAGAATTTGTTTTCTCTGCTAGTTCGTTAATTTGACCCATTCGCATAGCTACCGGGGCATTTGTAAGAACAAATGTCCCACCTTCTTCAAAAACACGTTCTGCAGTGATCCAAGCAATTGAATTAGAATCTAAAGCACCAAAAATAATTCCTCTCTTTCCTTTTAGTAAATTATTTGACATAATTAATTTTTTTGTTAAACAAATATAGTGTTTTAATTAAGCAACTGCTTTGCATGAGTATATGCAGATTCAGATGCATTATTACCTTCTAACATTTTAGCGATTTCAACTATTCTCTCATTATCATTTAACCTTGAAATCTTAGTTTTTGTATATCCATCAGTATCATTTTTGTAAATCATAAAATGTGACTCACCCATGGCAGCTATTTGAGGTAAATGAGTTATCGAAAATGTTTGTATTTTGGTACCAAGCTCCTTCATTATAAGCCCCATTTTTTTGGAAATTTCCCCAGAAACTCCGGTATCAATTTCATCAAAAATAATGGATGGCAACTGTTTATACTTAGCCATGATTGATTTTATTGAAAGCATTATTCTTGACATCTCTCCACCAGAGGCTGAATCTTGAATTTTTTTAAATTCATATCCTTTGTTTGCAAGAAACTCAAAATCAATCAAGTCCATACCATTCGAATAAAAATTTGTCGTTTTAGATAAGTTTATTTTGAATTTACTGTTAACCATTCCTAATTCACTTAATACATTTTCAATTTGACTCGTTAAATCAAAGATTACAGATTTTCTTTTTTCATGGATGTTAACTGCACTACTTTTCAATTTAATTTTTAGATTTTCACATTCCTTTTGAAGATGTTCAATTTCACCATCAATATTCTCGGTTGTATTAACTTTTTCAGCTAAATTATCTCTAAATATCGATAACTCATTAACTGAGTTTAAAGAATGTTTTCTAAGCAGATTATTAATTTTATCAATCTTATTAATTATAGTATTAAGTTTTTCTGGATTTTGTTCTAGAGAATTTAGTGAATCATCAATTTCACTTGAAATATCCTCTAAATCAATTTTTATTGATAATATTCTTTCAGATATCGAATTGAATTTTTGTGAATTATTTGAAATTTTATCGATTGAAGTTTTCAATCTGGATAAAGATGAAATTAATCCGATGTCATCATCAGAAATTATTTGTGAACTTTGATTTAACTCTTTAGAAAATTCCTCAAAATTTGATAATGAGTTTTGCAAGTTTTCCAGGTCATTCAAATCCTCCTCTAAAATATTAGAGTTATCTATTTCTTCTAAAATATATTTATTGTAATCCATTGACTGAATTAAACTTTGCTTTTTCTCGATTAACTCCTCTAGAACCTTAGATTTAAGTTTAAATTCCTCATATAATTTTTTATAAGTACGAATATTTTCTTCATTTGTTGAGATTAAATCAAGTAATTCAAATTGAAATTCACTATTTAAAACTTCAATATTTTGATGTTGAGAATGTATATCAATAATTTTAGATCCTATAATAGATAATTGATTCAGATTGACTGGGCTATCGTTAATAAAGGCTCTGGATTTTCCAGAAACCAAAATTTCCCTTCTAAGTATGGTTTCTGTCTCGTAATCCAAATCATTTTCGTCAAACACGGATTTCAAATTAAATGAACCAATATCAAAAACCCCTTCGATGATACACTTCTTAGACTTGTCCCGATTGACTGAAAGGTCGGCTCTTTTTCCTAGAATTAAAGAAATTCCACCAACTAATATCGATTTTCCTGCTCCAGTCTCTCCGGTAATAACAGTAAACCCGTTATTAAAAGAGACCGAAAGGTCATCAATCAACAAATAATTTTTTATAGATAAGTTTTTAAGCAATTTGGTATTTTCTTGTACTTAAAAATAAAATTGTTTTTGATTAAAAACTAATATTTCTCCATTTATCAGAGTGATTAGGAGCTATTTTTGTTAGGGTTGAAATTAGATTTGTTACTGGAACGCTAGGACCACCACTAAATATATCTAAAATTTCATCAGATTTTGTATCAAAAAAAACCCTTAGGATATAAGAATTTGGTCTTCTCCTATTCATTTGATCAAGCATAAGAATAGATTTTGCAACAGCTTCTTTTGCGGCTTTTGGCTCATTAACCATTATATCCAATCCTTTTATATGGTAATCGTACATTACATTTCTGTATTCCTTGAAAGTTGTCGAAAGAATATTATCTATTAAATAATATCTGGATTGCAGTCCATCACCAGCGCTCCATCCTCTATAACCTTGCTGTTGAGAAAAATCAAGAATTTTTTGAGCCTGTTCAAAGAAAACAGTTCCAGAATTAAGTTTAAAAGAATCAGCATCAATACCAATAATCATATATATGTGAAATGCAATAACAGAAACTAGATTGTTTTCGAATTGATTCTCATTAAAGTTTAAATTTTGAAATTCCTGGTATCTAAATGAAAAGTTTCTGTCGTTAAAATTGTATGTTGGTGAGCTGTATGAAGAGTTAAATATTGGCCTTGATGATTGGATTTGAAGGGTACCTTGAAAAGTGTCATTCTCATACGAACTGATGTTAATAAACATTGTGCAATCAATCTTTTCATTCTGTCGAACTTGCTTTTTTGTCCAACTGGTATTATTTACAAATTCTGTAAGCTGGGATTGAAGAGTTTTAAAAATCTGAAGATTTTCATTACCTGTTTGTCTTGCTTCAACTACTATTTCACAATTTAATTCTTGTGAATTTAAAATTCCTGAAAAAAATAAAAAGATTATTAATAGTTTACTCTTCAAACCAATTCGATTATATGTTTAAAAATATCATTTGCAACCTCGGTCTTTTCTTTAAGTTTATAGGGAGTTATTTTTCCCGAACTGCTTATCAGAGTTACTTTGTTTGTATCATGACCAAAACCTGCACCTTTATCATTTAATGAATTTAGAACGATTAAATCTAAATTTTTATTTTTCAGCTTATTTTTTGCATTGACTAGTTCTTCACTATTTTCAAGCGCAAAGCCAATTAAAATTTGATTTTCTTTTCTTTTACCTAGCTCCATTAATATATCAGCAGTCTTTTCAAACTTGATATTTATTTCTTTATTGTCTTTCTTCAACTTTTTTTTAGAAAACTCTTTGGGTTTGTAGTCACAAACAGCCGCTGCCATTATGACTATTTCTGAATCAGAATAATTTTCTAAAATTACTTTTCTCATTTCGGAACCAGTCTTAACCTTGATAAGATTAACTTTTTTTGTACTAATAGATTGGTCAGTTGGTCCACTAACTAATTTAACCTGAGCGCCAAGCATCAATGCAGTCTCAGCTAGAGCAAAACCCATTTTTCCAGATGAGTAATTAGAAATATATCTCACAGGATCTATTTCTTCAATAGTGGGACCAGCAGATATTAAAACTTTTTTACCTATTAAGGGTAGACCTTTGGAATAAAAATTATCAATAAATTCAACTATTTCTTCAGGCTCAGGTAACCTACCCTCACCTGAAAGACCACTGGCTAGTTCACCACTGGCTGGTGGAATTAATATATTTCCAAATGAAATTAATTTATTTATTGATTCTTTAGTTGACTGATGCTTATACATATCCAAATCCATGGCTGGAGCGAAAAAAACCTGAGTTTTACAAGATAAATAAGTTGCTAACAAAATATTGTCACAATTACCATTAGCCATTTTAAACAAAGTATTTGCAGTTGCTGGACAAATAAGCATAAAGTCAGCCCAGATACCTAACTCCACATGATTATTCCACAATGCATCATCATCATCTGACTTAAAAGAGGAATAAACTGGATTTTTTGAAACCGTAGAAAGTGAAAGAGGTGTTACGAAGTCTTTAGCAGAGTCGGTCATGACGACCTTAACCTCAGCCCCATTTTTTACAAGACATCTAACTAAATTTGGAGTTTTATAAGCAGCAATACCACCTGAGATTCCTAGAAGTACCTTTTTACCACTTAGTACAGACATTATTACTCTTCTATTTCTTCATTGCTATCTCTGTGGTAGACTTTATCTTCAAGCCACTCTTGAATTGCAATTGCATGAGGTTTAGGAAGTCTTTCATAAAATTTTGAAACTTCTATTTGTTCTTTATTTTCAAAAATTTCTTCAAGGCTGTCATTGTAAGTAGCAAATTCCTCTAACTTTTCAATCAACTCCTTTTTAACATCCCCTTTTATCTGTTCTGCTCTTTTTGAAATAATTGAGATGGCCTCATATATATTTTCAGTTTGATTTTCAATAGCATCTCTATTGTAAGTCTTAGTTGTTTGAGCAGCGTTTGTATTTTTGATATCCATTTTGTTTAAAATTAAATATTATTTATTTCTGATAATTCTGTCATTTTTGACTCCATTTCAGTCAAAAACTCAGAATCATTATAGTTATTTTTAAATGAGTTAAAATAAGTAACAGCATTTTCAATTCTTTCCTTTTGTTTCCAAACCACGCTATTTACAGCCAGTTTATAGGCAGAATCAAATCTGTAATACATAGCCTTTTCTCTCAATTCTGATCCTGGAAAGTCTATTAAGAAGTTTTCAAAAGACTTAATTGCAGCTTGATAATCCGTTAGCACGTTATACTGTAGAGCAATATTAAATTCTTTCATTTCAAGTCTGTAATCTAACTCAAATATTAAATTGTTGGCATCGCTAATATATTCAGATTCAGGAAAAGCATTAATAAATTCCTGTAGTTTATCGATAGCAATTTTTGTGTCTTCAGAATCTTTTGAAAAAATTGGAGCCATTAAATAATAGCTTTTGGCTCCTAGAAAAGCCATTTCCTCTACCTTTTCACTGTCGGGATATGAATTGACAAATCTTTCCATTTGATACGAGGAGCTACTATAATCCCTTGTGTTATAGAAGCACATTGCTTGCATATATGTTAATTTTTGAGCCTGTGGCCTTCCTCTGTACTGAGGTAATATTTGAGCAAATAATCTTGAGGCCTTTGAATATTTCTCAGCATCAAATAACTCTGTACCTAAATTAAATTTTACAGAAACCTCATCAGAATTCAAAGCTTTTTGATATTCACTACAGGCACTAAGTGAAATTAGGATTAATATGCAATATGTAACTTTCCTCATGCGCAATTTGGTGGTCAAAATTATGAATTTATTATGGATAATAAAACTTAGTTAGCCAATCTTCTTTAAACCTGTTAAATATTTTTCTAATTCTTTGCCAAAAATATCAATGAAATTCGGGTTAATATCGATAATTATATCATTCAACTTTTGGTTGTAATTAGAAATTCCAATCTTGAAATTTGCTTTAGAACATGCAGTTGCATAATTAAGTTCTAGGTTATCTTTTTTATAATAACTTACTAAGGCATCAAATTTCATATCGATAAATTCTTGCAGATCTAGATTATTTATTAGCCCATTCCAGCCAAAATCCTTAGATTCAAAATAAGAATCCCAGTGATTTAATTTTGTATCATTTTCAGAAAGAAATGCTATAAACTTGACTTTATTTTCATTAATACCATAATTTTTAAAAATATCTCTAAGCTTATCATAATCTTTAAATTCACCAATATTTAGTATTATACCCACTGTTTGGATTATGCCAGTATCTACAGAGGGCAACCTATTTTCTAGTGCTTTATTTATAAACTTTTTATTAGATCTATTTTTAAAGAATTTTATAAACATATTTGAATGTAGTTAAACAAAAATAACTAATTTAACTTTGTTTTCAATATGAGATTACTACTAGTAAACCTATTATTATTACTATTTCTTTCTGCTTGTACAAAAAAATCTGATTACAAGACAGAAATTAACAATATAGAAGTGAATCAACTAATTAAGATTGACTCTTCAATTGTTAAATTTTATTTGCCCTTTAAAAAAACATTGGAGGAGTCTCTCATGAATACACCGATCTCGTATTCTTTTGAAACTTATAAGAAAAATGATGGTGAATTAAATAGTACTTTAAGCAATATGTTTGCTGATGCGACATTTGAAATGTCTAACGAGCGTTTCAAAGCAATTTCAGGTAATAATATTGATATCGTTCTATTGAATAACGGAGGTATACGTTCAATTATTTCTAAGGGAGATATCAGTGAAAAAACCGCTTTTGAACTAATGCCTTTTGAAAACAGAATTGTTGTACTAGAATTAAACGGAAAATCTATAAATAAAATGATAGATTATTTAAGATTGGTCAAATTACAACACCCCATTAGAGGTTTACAAATCAAGTTAAATAATGATTATAGCTTGAATGATGCTAATATTGATGGAGAGATAATTAATATTAATAAAAAATATTACGTTGCGACTACTGACTATCTTCTAGATGGTGGAGATAAAATGTATTTTTTAGGGGAAACAACAAAAACAATCGACATTAATTACAAGATGAGGGATGTTCTGATTGATTATTTTAAAAAAAATGATACAATAAAATTGGCTACAGATAATAGATTTATTAGAATACAATGAATAGAAAAACCTTTATAAAAAACTCAATCTACGGATCTGCTGCAGTTGGACTCGCTCTAAATAACTATAGTTGTAGTTCTATTAAAAACATTACCATACTTCATACTAATGATGTTCATAGCCACATTGAACCCTTTTCAAAAGATCATTCTGAATTTCCAAACAAGGGAGGGTTCGAAAGAAGGGCTACTTTAATTTCAGAAATTAGAAGCAAAAACCCAAATACACTACTTTTTGATGCTGGAGATGTATTTCAGGGTACACCTTACTTTAACTTCTATGGTGGTGAGATAGAATTTAAATTGATGAGTATGTTGGGATATGATGCTATAACAATTGGAAATCATGATTTTGATAATGGCATTGATGGTTTAGATAAGCAGTTACCTAATGCAAAATTTGATATTATCTCCTCTAACTATGATTTTAGAAATACGATTTTAGAATCAAAAGTCAGAGATTATAAAATTTACAATAGATCAGGTATCAAAATTGGAGTTTTTGGATTAGGCATTGAACTGGAAGGAATTGTTTCAAAAGACTTATATAAAGAAACAAAATATCTAAATCCTATTGATATAGCTAATGATATTGCCAATAAATTAAAAGAGATAGAAAATTGTGATTTGGTTGTTTGCCTTTCCCATCTTGGTTATAAATATGAAAAGTTCCCAAACAAAGCATCTGATTTAAATCTGGCTAAATCAACAAGAAATATTGATCTGATAATAGGAGGACATACTCACACCTTTATGAGTAAACCAGTGATTGTAAAAAATAACATTGGGAATGACGTATTGATTAATCAAGTTGGTTGTTTCGGTCTATATTTAGGGAGAATTGACTTCTCATTTGACAGCGATAACAAGAAGATTTTTAATTCAAATCTTATTATGATTTAAATTGTTTTCTAAAACAACAAATTCTGGCCAGAAATTAAATTACTTAATTCATTTTCAGAAATTATTTTAATATTTAGTTTTTCTGCTTTTTCTTTTTTACTTGGACCCATATTAGAACCCGCCACAAGATAAGTGGTTTTTGAGGAAATAGATGATGATACTTTACCACCATTAGTCTCTATTAATTTCTTTAATTCATCTCTTGAAAAGTTTGCAAAAACACCTGAGATCACAAAAGATTTTCCATGTAAAATAGATGATACGTTTTTATTTGAATCATCTATTTCAAATTGAATATTGTGATTTTTAAGCGAATTAATAATTTCTATATTTTCTAAGTTTTGTGAAAATTCAATTATACTATTTGCGATTTTCTCCCCTATCTCATCCACTGAGATTAGCTCTTCGAAATTAGAATTCAATATATTATCAATATTTTCAAAATGCTTTGCCAGCTTTTTAGCTACGGTTTCACCAACATATCTGATACCCAAACCATATAAGACTCTTTCAAAAGGGATATTTTTAGAATCTAAAATCCCTTCAATAAGATTATTTGCACTTTTTTCAGCCATTCTTTCTAATCCTACAATCTGATCAAATTTTAATTCGTATAGGTCAGAATAGTTATTAATTAGATTAGCATTAACTAACAATGCAACTGTTTCTTGTCCTAAACCTTCAATATCCAAAGCTTTTCTTGAAATATAATGCTGAATTCTTCCAATAATTTGTGGCTTACATCCATTACAATTTAAACAATAGTGATTTGCCTCACCTTCAATTCTATATAGTTTAGAACCGCACTCAGGACAATATTCAGGA
>CACOGA010000001.1 GCA_902626585.1 uncultured Bacteroidota bacterium | reverse complement strand
ATGAAGATACCATCACCAGGTGAATCAATCTCAGAAGTTGAAATTGCTCAATGGCTCGTGGCAGACGGCGATTATGTTGAAAAGGATCAGATTATTGCCGAAATAGATAGCGATAAAGCGACTCTTGAGTTACCAGCCGAGCAGTCTGGAATTATTACATTGAAGGCGGAGGACGGGGATTTAGTCGAGGTCGGACAGGTTGTTTGTCACATCGACACCTCTGCTGAGGGTACAGCTAAGGCTAAGACTTCTAATGATAATCAAACGCAAGATGAAAACGTAGAAATCGTTAAACAGATTGATAGTTCTAAGTCAGATTTGTTAAGTCCGGCAGCTAGAAAAATAGCTGATGAAAAAAATATAGACTTGGAACAGATAACTGGTACGGGTAAAGATGGCAGAATTACAAAACAAGATATTCTTCTGGGAAAACCCGCAATGGGTAATGTAACTGATTCAAACAGGTCGGAAACAAGAAATAAGCTCTCCATGCTGAGAAGAAAGGTTGCTGAAAGATTGGTTTCTGTAAAGAATCAGACTGCCATGCTAACAACTTTTAATGAGGTTGACATGTCTGCAATATTTGAACTAAGAAAAAAATACAAAGAAAAATTTAAAGAAAAACATGGCGTTAATTTAGGCTTTATGTCTTTTTTTACTTTAGCTAGTGTAAGGGCGCTTGAGGAGTACCCTGCTGTCAACTCAATGATTGATGGCTCGGAGATGATTTCATATAACTACTGCGATATAAGTATAGCTGTTTCAGGCCCAAAGGGATTGATGGTTCCTGTAATTAGAAGTGCCCAAGACCTGGGATTTAAATCAGTCGAACTTGAGGTTAAAAGGCTAGCTGAGAGAGCTAGAGATGGTCAAATTACTGTAGACGAAATGACAGGTGGAACATTTACAATTTCTAACGGTGGTGTTTTTGGTAGTATGTTGTCAACTCCAATAGTAAATCCTCCTCAAAGTGCTATTTTAGGGATGCATAATATTGTTGAGAGGCCCATTGCGGTTAACGGAAAAGTTGAAATTAGGCCTGTAATGTATTTAGCTCTTTCATATGATCATAGAATAATTGACGGCAGGGAAAGTGTTGGTTTCCTGGTTCATATAAAGGAGGCATTAGAGAATCCAGCTGAAATTCTCATGAATAACAAAATTGAAGAAGCCTTAGAGCTCAGTTAATTTAATAATGAGTCTTACAGATACTCATACTCATTTGTACCTTGAGCAATTTAAAGATGATTTAGATACTGTATTAGACAACGCAATTTCTAAAGGGGTTAGCAGATTATTTTTTCCTGCAATAAATTCAAAATATACCGATTCAATGATTGAATTGAAAAAAAAATATCCAAAAAATATTTTTTTAATGTCAGGCCTTCATCCGTGTTATGTTGAATCCGACTTTATGCAAGAAATTGAGAAAGCCGAGATGATTATTAATTCAAATGAAATTGTTGCAGTTGGTGAAATTGGAATCGATCTTTATTGGCAAAAAACTAACTTAGATATTCAGATAAAAGCTTTTGAAGCACAGATAGATCTTGCTAACAACTTTCATCTACCAATTGTTATACATTGCAGAGAATCTTTTGATGAAATATATAATGTCCTTATAAACAATAAAGCTCTAAAAGGTGGAATCTTTCATTGTTTCTCTGGCAATAGGGAAGAAGCAAATAAAATAATAGATCTAGGTATGAAATTAGGAATCGGTGGTGTCGTTACTTTCAAGAATGGTAAAATTGATAAATTTTTGCATGAAATTGATATAAGCAATATAGTATTAGAAACAGACTCACCTTATCTTTCTCCAGAACCTTTAAGAGGTAAAAGAAATGAGAGTGCTAATATCATACATATTGCAGAAAAACTAAGTGATATTTATAACTTATCCCTTCAAGAAATTGCCAATATTACCACACAAAATTCGAAGGAAATTTTCGGGGTTTGATGCATTTAAAAATCCCTCATTAAATTTTTTATTTAATATTTTTTCTTTTTATTTGTTAGCTGTGTTTAGAGAGGTGGCCGAGTGGTCGAAGGCGCACGCCTGGAAAGTGTGTATACATCAAAAGTGTATCGAGGGTTCGAATCCCTTCCTCTCTGCAGATTATGTAATTTATGTGAGATATTTTTATATCTTTAACACACTAAAATATTAAACAAAAAAAAGATGAAAAGATTATTTAGTTTATTGACAATATTCTCGTTAATATTTGTACAATCAATTCAAGCATTTCCTATTCAAGATGAAATGGAGATGATGGGTCAGGATTCGGTTCAAACAACGGATGTTGTTGAAATGGAAGAACCTGTAATGGAAGAACCTGTAGAGGAGGAGCAATTAAATTTTCACCAAGAACTGAAAAAGAGATTTATAGAGGGTGGTCCCGGTTTTATGGGGATTGTTTTATTATGTTTAATCCTTGGTTTGGCAATTGCTATTGAAAGAATTATTTATTTAAACTTATCTACAACAACAGATTCTAGTAAGTTGACAAGTGATGTTGAGGCAGCCATGAAGGCTGGTGGAGTTAACGCAGCTAAAGAGGTTTGTAGAAATACGCCTGGACCAGTCGCGTCAATTTTCTACCAAGGCCTAGACAGGTCTAGTGAAGGTGTTGAGTCAGCAGAAAAAGCTGTAATAGCTTATGGTGGTGTGCAGATGGGTCAACTTGAGAAAAATGTTTCTTGGATTTCATTATTTATAGCACTAGCTCCGATGCTTGGCTTCATGGGAACTGTTATAGGAATGATACAGGCATTTGATAAGATTGAGGCAGCTGGAGATATGCAACCTTCTTTGGTAGCAGGTGGTATTAAAGTTGCACTTTTAACAACTGTATTTGGATTAATTGTAGCGATTATCCTTCAAATTTTTTATAACTATATAATTGCAAAAATCGATAGTATTGTAAACGATATGGAAAATGCTTCAATTGACTTAATGGATATATTGGTAAATAATAAAAAATAATTATGGTTTACGATATACTTAAATATACAGCCTTAGGCCTGTCCTTGTTAGGAATCCTTTTTGTTTTATTAATCCTGTCAGATTATCTTTTTGGTATTGACTTAATATTATTTACCGCATATTTTGTTCTTTTCATCATTGTTTCATCTGTTTTTTACTTTGGAATAAAAAATATGATTGGTAATAAGTCTAGTTTAATGAATACTCTTAAGGGGATTGGCTCATTTTTATTGCTATTTATTATTTGTTTTATAATTGCCTCAGGTGAGGAAACTTTAATGAGAGAAGGCAAGATATTATCAGCTACAAGTTCTAAATTAATTGGAGCTGCACTTTTTATGTTTTATTCACTAATAATTATCGCAAGTGGTTCGATGTTGTTTTTTGGATTCAAAAACAGAAAATAAATAATTATGGCTAGAAGATCATCACCAGAAGTTAATGCAGGGTCAATGGCTGATATTGCCTTTCTACTACTTATATTTTTCTTGGTTACTACGACCATTGAAACAGATTCAGGTATTAGTAGAAAACTTCCCCCAATGGAAGAGTCTGAGGAAGATGTGGTAATAAAGCAAAAAAATATTTTTACGGTATTATTAAATGGTAAAGACCAACTTCTTGTAGAGGATGAGTTAATGGTTTTGGAGGATCTTAGAGAGTCAGCAATTGAATTTTTAGATAATGGAGGAGGAACAGGTGAAGATGCATGTAGTTATTGTAAAGGAAAAAGGGATCCAAAATCGTCAGATAATCCTGATAAGGCTATAATTTCTTTAAAAAATGAAAGAGAAACATCTTATGCCACATACATTTCAGTTCAAAATGAATTGGTAGCTGCATACACTCATCTTAGAAACATAAGAGCTCAAGAGCTATATGGTGAAAGTTACTCTGAAATGATGAAAAATTATAAGGATGTTAATTGGCCGGGAAACAGGGAAAAGTTAAAAGAAAATATTAATAGACTCAGAAAGGAATACCCTCAAAAGCTTTCTGAAGTGCAATAATTACATTTATTTATGTCTAAATTTAATAAAAAGAAAAAAGGAGATTTGCCTGCTGTAAATACAGCTTCTCTCCCTGATATTGTTTTTATGCTCTTATTCTTTTTTATGGTTGCAACAGTCATGAGAGATAATGAACTGAAGATTAAAAATGAGCTTCCTGCTGCTAATGAAGTTGAGAAACTAGATAAGAAAGAATTAGTAATGTATATATATGCTGGTAAACCAAATTTTGGTTATCAGTCAAAGTTTGGAACTGAGGCCAGACTTCAATTAAATGATAAATTTTCTGAAGTTTCCGATATTCCAGCGTTTATTTATGCTGAAAGAGAATCAAAAAGAGAGGAATTAAGACCTTTCTTAACAACTGCACTCAAAGTAGATAAAGAAACCAATATGGGCATAGTTGGAGATATTAAACAAGAGCTAAGAAAGGTTAACGCCTTAAAAATTAATTACACAACTAGAATTGGAGATGTTTCTTTAAATATGCAATAATATGCTATATTTCTTTTCTTAATCTTGCTACTGGAATATTTAGTTGTTCTCTATATTTTGCGACTGTTCTCCTAGCAATTTTGTAACCTTTTTCGTTTAATATTTTAACAAGCTTTTCATCAGTTTCAGGTTTTCTTTTATTTTCGTCTAAAATAATTTTTTCTAAAATCTTTTTAATTTCAATAGTCGAAATCTCTTCACCGCTAGTGGTTTTCATCGATTCACTAAAGAATTCTTTCAATAGTTTTGTTCCATAGGGGGTGTCGACATATTTACTATTCGCAACTCTGGAAATCGTTGAAATATCCATTTCAATTTCATTAGCAATATCCTTTAAAATCATTGGTTTAATTTTCCTTTCATCCCCTGAAAGAAAATATTCTTTTTGATAATTCATTATGGCTTGCATAGTTATCATTAGAGTCTGTTGCCTTTGCTTAACAGCATCGATAAACCACTTGGCAGAATCAAGTTTCTGTTTTATAAATTGAATAGCCTCTTTTTGAGATTTTGATTTATTTTTTTCAAGTTTATAGCCTTTAAGCATTTCATCATAGTCCCTTGAGATATTCAAAACCGGGCTATTTCTATAGTTAAGTTCAAGATTAAGCTCGTTATTCTCAATGACAATTTTAAAATCTGGTATTACCTGTTCAATTGGTTTTCCGCCTCCTGAATATGAACCTCCAGGTTTTGGATTAAGTTTAGATATTAAAGAAATAACTTCTTTTAACTCTGTTTCATCAATAGAGTATTTATTCATTAGTTTTTCAAAATGCTTTTTTGAAAACTGCTCAAATGAATTTTCGATTATTTCAATTGCTAAATTGACAGATTTAGTTCTTTTTTTTCTTTTCAGTTGGATAATTAAACAATCTTGTAGGTTAAGAGCTCCTACTCCAGGTGGATCAAAATCCTGTACAACCTTTAAAACTTCTGCTAGTTCATCTTCGGTTACAAAAAGATTTTGAGTAAAAGCAAGATCATCTATAATGTCTTCAGTTTCTAACCTAATATATCCAGATTCATCAATACTACCTACAAGGAATTCTGCTATTTTCATTTTTTTCTCATTTAGACTTATTGGCTTTAGCTGAGAAAGAAGATGTTGAGTAAAAGATATACCAAGGGAAAAAGGAATATTTTTGTCTTCAGCCCTTCCCGAGTTATTGGAATTTAATTTGTAGGAGGGGGTATCATCATAATTTATATAGTCATCTATATTAATGTCATCATTTTCAGAATAATCATCTTGATTATCTTGCTGGGTATCATCATTCGAGTTTTGACCTTGTTCAAGTGCTGGATTTTCTTCAATTTCTCTTTGAATTTTTTGCTCAAAATCTAATGTTGGAAGCTGAATCAACTTCATTAGTTGTATTTGCTGAGGAGATAACTTTTGCGATAATTTTAATTTTAGATATTGTTTCATCACTATTAAAAGTCTGCATTTTGCGGGGTTCTTGGAAAAGGAATAACATCACGAATATTTGACATTCCAGTAGCAAACATCACAAGCCTTTCAAAACCTAGTCCAAAACCAGAGTGAGTAGCAGTACCAAATTTCCTTAAGTCGGTATACCACCATAATTCTTTTTCGTCAATTCCAACTTCCTTTATTTTATCTATTAAAATATCTAGTCTCTCCTCTCTCTGTGAGCCACCTACAATTTCTCCAATTCCAGGAAATAAAATATCCATAGCCCTTACGGTTTTACCATCATCATTTAATCTCATATAGAAAGATTTAATTTTAGCAGGATAATTATAAATAATTACAGGACATTTAAATTCTCTTTCAACGAGATATCTTTCATGTTCACTTTGTAAATCAGCTCCCCACTTATCAATTATATATTTAAATTTTTTCTTTTTATTTGGCTTAGAACTTTTTAATATTTCAAAAGCCTCAGTATAAGTGATAATTTTAAAATCATTTTTGATTACAAAATCAAGTTTTTCAATTAGACTAAGTTGACTTCTTTCATTTTGCGGCTTCTGTTTTTCCTCAGCAGTAAGTCTGCTATCCAAAAATTTTAAATCATCATTACAATTTTTAATTAAGTATGCAAGAATATATTTTAAAAAATCCTCAGCTAGCTTCATATTACCTTCAATATCCATAAATGCGACCTCGGGCTCAATCATCCAAAATTCAGATAAATGTCTGGAAGTATTTGAATTTTCTGCTCTAAAAGTTGGTCCAAAAGTATAAACTTTTCCCATTGACATTGCATATGCTTCAGCTTCAAGCTGACCTGAAACCGTTAGATTTGTTTCCTTCCCAAAAAAATCTCTATTAAAATCTACCTGTCCATCGTCGTTGACTGGTGGATTTTTAACATCTAATGTTGATACCCTAAATTGTTCTCCAGCCCCCTCAGCATCGCTAGCTGTAATTATTGGAGTATGAACATAATAAAAGCCATTTTTTTTAAAATACTCATGTATGGCAAAAGATAAATTTGAGCGTATTCTCATTACAGCACTAAATGTGTTTGTTCTTGACCTTAAATGCGCATTCTCTCTTAAAAATTCAAATGAGTGTTTTTTCGGCTGAATAGGATATAACTCGGGATTTGACTCACCCAATATTTGACATTCATCAACTACGATTTCAACGGTTTGTTGTGAACCTTGACTTTCAATTACCTTGCCTTTAATATTTAGGGCAGCTCCAGTTGTAATTTTTTTTAGAATTTTCTGTTCAGTTTTTTCGAAATCAACAACACATTGTATATTATTTAAGCAAGATCCATCATTTAGTGCAATAAATCGATTAGCTCTAAAAGTTCTAACCCATCCAGAAATGGAAACAATTTTATTTAAATGCTTATCTGAGTTTAAAATATGATTTATCGAAATATTATTCACAACAAATTATTTATTCAAATATATGTTTTTGAAAGTTAATATTATAATTCCTCCTGATCTGAGAGTATTTTAATTTTCGGTTCTTTTAGTACCTTTTCATTTGCTATAGATCTTTCTAAGGATAAAAGAAGTGATGGTAAGAGCAATAAATTAGAAAGCATTGCAAGAAGAAGTGTTCCTGAAACTAAAGCTCCTAAAGCAACAGTTCCTCCAAAATTAGAAACAATGAAAACTGAGAATCCAAAAAATAATACTATAGAGGTATAGAACATACTTAATCCAGTTTCTTTTACAGAATTATAAACCGATTTTTTTATTTGCCATTTATTATCCTGAAGTTCTTGTCTATATTTTGCGAGAAAATGGATTGTGTCATCAACAGAAATACCAAATGCAATACTAAATATCAGAATTGTTGAGGGTTTAATAGGAATACCGATGAAACCCATAAGTCCAGCAGTAATCAACAACGGTAATAAATTCGGGATAAGTGAAATAATAATCATTCTGAAATTCCTAAATAAGTATGCCATAAATAATGATATCAGAAAAATTGCCAAGCCTAATGACCACACCAAATTATCCACAAGAAAATAAGTTCCTTTTTGAAATAGATAAGCTTTACCTGTTAAAAATACTTCATATCTATCAGGTGGAAGAAATTTATCTATTTTTTCATAAAGTTCCTCCTCAATTCTTTCCATTCTTTCAATTTTCATGTCTTTCATAAAAGTTGTTATCCTCGTATATTGAGCCGTACTGTCTATATATGGTTTTAAAAGATCAACATCTCCAGAGACTTCAGAATTTTTCACATATGATGCAATAAATGATTCTTCTTGTTTAGTTGGTACTTGATAATATTTTGGATTACCGTTGTAAAATGCCTGTTTTGAATATTTTACTCCGTTTACCAAAGAAATAGGTGTTGATAATTCTGGAAATTCAGAAATGGCATTTTGAACTTTCTCTAAATTTCTTATTGTAGATAACCTGCGAACAGACTCTTTT
Organism: uncultured Bacteroidota bacterium; assembly: GCA_902626585.1. Taxonomy (GTDB): domain Bacteria; phylum Bacteroidota; class Bacteroidia; order Flavobacteriales; family Flavobacteriaceae; genus MED-G13. The sequence goes on along the minus strand of CACOGA010000001.1, from coordinate 212,076 downwards.
CTACCTCCATCAATGTATATTTCTAAGGGTAATATCCCGTTAAATTCTCTTTCATAATACATTATATCGTCAAAAAACTCAGTATTTCTTGGCATGTCGTCAATAAAGCTTCCCGAAATTTCAATTTTATAGATACCAATAATACTTACTGCCAGCATAATTATCGATATCACATAAACTTCAATTCTCTTATCTTTAACTACGCTGACCATCCAATTTAATAGTTTATTTATCCAATTTCTGTTTTGATGTTTCAGGTGCTCTTCTTTTGGTATTGGTAAAAAGCTATATACAATCGGAATAATCAATAGACACAGAATAAAAATTGATAAAATGCTTAGTGATGCTACTAATCCAAATTCTGAAAGTAGTTTACTATTGGTAGTTATAAATGTTGCAAATCCGGATGCAGTTGTAACGTTAGTCATCAAAGTTGCATTTCCGATCTTTGTTATGACTTTATCTAATGCTATTTGTTTATTCCCATGTATATTAAGCTCTCGTTGATATTTATTAATCAAGAATATACAATTAGGCATCCCAATTACTATAATTAGGGGTGGAATTATAGCGGTTAATACTGTTAATTCATATTCCAATAGTCCTACAATCCCAAGGGTCCACATGACTCCAATTGAAACTGTAAAAACCGAAATTAAAGTTGCCCTAAAGGATCTAAAGAATAAAAAGAAAATAATAGATGTAACTAGAACAGCAAGTATGAGAAACTTACCCAATTCTGCTTTTATTGTTTGAGAGTATTTAGTCCTTACATAAGGCATCCCAGAAATTCTAACGTCAAGATTATATTTTTCTTCAAATGCTTGTACACTGGGCTCTAAAATTTCTGTAACAAACTCTTCTCTTTTAACAGTATTTACCACTTCTGTTTTTAGATTAATCGCGGTTCGAACAGCTTGGGTTTCGGAATTAATCAAAAATTTATCATAAAAAGGTGATTTATTAAAAATCTCTTCTTTGAGTAAATTCAGTTGAGATTTATCAGAAATTGAATCTTTAATAAATGGTTCAATAAAAAACTGTCGTGAAGATTTATTTTTTGTAAGTTTTTGAAGATCCCCAAAAGCGATTACTGTCGATACATCTGAGTGATCTTTAAAACTGTGAGAGAGATCATTCCAAGCGTTTAATTTTTCAATTGTAAAAAGCGTTGAATCTTTAACTGAAATAACTATAAGATTACCTTCCTCACCAAACTTGTCAGTAAATTTTTTGTATTTGATATTTTCAGGATGTGTTTCTGGAAGTAAGTTAGCCTCAGTGTAAGTAAATCTTATATTATTCCAATTTGTACTAAAAAAATAGGTAACTAATACAAGAGATAAAATAATTAGAATTCTATTATTTAAAATTAATCTTGAAATTTTTTTCCAAAATCCAGAAAAAACAAACTTAAACATTTATTATAATTACTTGTTATAAAGATACTAATTACTAATTGTCAAAAAATGAAAAAATTGAAATTTATAGGGTCATTATTTCTTGCTGTTTCTTTTCAAAAATTTGATCTACTCTTTTTATGTTTTTATCAGTAATTTCTTGAATATCAAGTTCTGAGTTATTTTTTAGATCTTCAGAAAAATCTGATGACTTTTTAATTTCATTATTAGCATCTTTTCGTGCATTTCTGATAGCAATTTTAGCTTCTTCAATTTCACTTTTTGCTTGTTTTACCAGTTCTCTTCTTCTTTCTTCAGTAAGAGTAGGAACATTTATAATGATATTTTCACCATTATTCATTGGATTAAAACCTAGATTAGCAATTTCGATTCCTTTCTCAATTTCTGGCAACATAGTCTTATCCCATGGTTGAATAATTAACGTTCTTCCGTCAGGGGTATTAATATTTGCAACTTGTGAAATGGGGGTACTGGTTCCGTAATAATCAACAAATACATTTGTAAGCATGTTTGGGTTTGCCTTACCGGCTCTAATATTCAAAAGCTTTTTTTCAAGATGAGATATAGCATTTGACATCGAGTCCCTTGCTAAATCAAATATAATTTCTAAATCTTCATTCATAGTTAAGTTTTATAGATTGACCAATGTTCCTACATTTTCACCATTTAACACTTTCAATAAATTATCTTCTTGATTCATGTCAAATACAATAATTGGAAGTTTATTTTCATGACTTAGTGTAAATGCAGTTGTATCCATAATTTTCAGACCTTTGCTTATGGCTTCTTTAAAGGTTATTTTTTCAAATTTAAATGCGTCAGAATTCTTGTTTGGGTCTTCATTATAAATACCATCTACTCTGGTTCCTTTCAAAATTACGTCAGCTTCTATTTCAATAGCTCTAAGAACAGCAGCAGAATCTGTTGTAAAGTATGGGTTACCTGTACCTGCACTAAAAATTACAATTCTTTTTTTGTCAAGATGTCTTATTGCTTTTCTTTTGATATATGGTTCAGCAACTTTGTTAACATTAATTGCACTTTGTAATCTCGTTGGTATCCCTATATTTTCTAAAGTATTTTGAAGTGCTAAGCCATTAATTAAAGTAGCTAGCATACCCATATAGTCACCTTGAACCCTATCGATTTTATATTCGTTATTAAATCCCCGATAAATATTGCCGCCTCCAATTACAATAGCAATTTCAACTCCCTTATCATAGATTTTTTTAATTTCATTGGAGTATTTAATGAGGATCTCCGGGTCAATTCCCCCTGCTTTTTCTCCAACTAAAGCTTCACCTGAAAGTTTTAGTAGAATTCTATTGTACTTCATTTGAATTAATATATTTCAAACAAATATACTACACATTTAGTGCGAAAAAAAATAAGGAATATATTTAGCCTATAGAAACTCTACTATAAGAAGAAATTCTTATTTCACTGCTGAACGAAGATAAATATTGAGAAACACTCAGCTTACTATCCTTGATAAAAGCTTGGTGAATCAATGTATTGTCTTTGAAAAATCTTTTTAGTTTACCTTGTGCAATTTTGTCTAGCATTTCTTCAGGTTTTCCCTCGGCTCTAAGTTGGTCTTTAGCTATTTCAATTTCTTTTTCTATTACTTCTGAATCAACGCTACCCTCATCTAATGCGATAGGGTTCATAGCTGCAACTTGCATAGAAATATCCTTAGCAGCTACTTCAATGTTTTCACATTTTTCAGTAAATCCAACAAGAGAAGATATTTTATTTCCAGCATGTATGTAGGTTCCAACAAAAGCAGCATCAATTTTAGTAAAGTCATTTATTTGGATTTTTTCTCCTATAACTCCTGTCTGCTCAATAAGTTTATCCTCAACCGACATATCATCTAGGATTGATTCTAACAATTCATCTTTAGTTTTACACTTTAAACCATTTGCGGCTATTTTATGTGCCAAATCGATAAAATCAGCATTTTTGCCTACAAAGTCAGTTTCGCAAGCTAATACAATTCCTACTGCAGAAGTGTTGTCTTCATTTGCAATAGCAATTGCAACACCTTCTGATGATTCTCTGTCAGCTCTTTTTGCTGCAACTTTCTGACCTTTTTTTCTTAAAATTTCAATTGCTGAATCAAAATCACCATTGGCCTCAACCAATGCTTTTTTACAATCCATCATTCCAGCACCTGTTGTTTTCCTCAATTTATTAACCTCAGCAGCAGTTACTTTAACCATGATCTATTTTTTATCTTTTTTAGTTTTAGTCTTATTTTTTTTCTTTGCTTCAGCGGGAGCTTTTTCAGTGGTGGCTTCCTCAGCAGGAGTTTCCTCAGCAGGAGTTTCCTCAGCAGGAGTTTCCTCAGCGGGAGTTTCCTCAGCAGGAGTTTCCTCAGCGGGAGTTTCTTGAACAGAAACCTCGTCTTGTTCTTTTGTTAAATTTCTTTCATCTAATCCATCCTGGATAGCTGCACCTATGTGCTCTAATATTTTTGAGATAGATTTTGATGCGTCATCATTAGCAGGAATGACATAATCTATACCCCTAGGGTCAGAGTTTGTATCAACCATTGCAAAAATTGGAATATTAAGCTTTTGTGCTTCTTTAACGGCAATTTTTTCTCTTAAAATATCAACTATGAAAATGGCACCTGGTAATCTGGTCATATTTGAAATTGAGCCAAGATTTTTTTCTAGTTTTTCTCTAGATCTCCCAATTTGAAGCTTCTCTCTTTTTGAAAGAGAGTTAAAGGTTCCATCTTGTTTCATTCTGTCAATCGATGACATTTTTTTTACAGCTTTTCTAATTGTTACAAAATTTGTTAACATTCCACCAGGCCATCTTTCTGTAATATATGGCATATTGATCTTTTTGGAGGATTCTGAAACAATATCTTTAGCTTGCTTTTTAGTGGCAACAAACAAGATTTTTCTACCAGATGCTGCAATTTTTTTTAATGCATTTGAAGCTTCATCTAATTTTGCTACTGTTTTATATAGGTTTATGATATGAATCCCATTTCTCTCCATGTAGATATAAGGAGACATGTTAGGATTCCATTTTCTTGTGAGGTGACCAAAGTGAACACCTGCTTTAATTAACTCTGAAACTTGTTTTTTTTCCATTTTTTTAGTTTACGTTCTTAAATTCTTAGCAATGCTTAAGTGGTTTAAAATTAAATTTAAGCCTTAAGCATTTAGATGCTAAACTAATTTTTATCTCTTTGAGAATTGGAACTTCTTTCTAGCTTTCTTCTGACCAAATTTCTTTCTTTCAACCATTCTTGGATCTCTTGTCAATAAACCAAAGGGTTTAAGAAGCCCACGATTTTTTTCATCAACTTCACACAAGGCTCTTGAAATTGCCAGACGAATAGCCTCAACTTGTCCTGTCATACCTCCACCATAAACATTAACAGTCATATCAAACTTATTTATAACATCACAAATATTAAAAGGTTGATTAATTTTAAATTGATGCGCAGAGGTTGGAAAATATTCTTTCCAGTCTTTTGTGTTTATTGAAAAGTTACCTTTTCCTTTCTTTAAGTAAATTCTAGCAACAGAAGTTTTTCTCCTACCAATTTTGTGTATAACTGTATCCATTAATTGACCTTATTTAAATCTATTTTGGAAGGTTTTTGAGCCTCAAACTTGTGAACAGAATCAGTGAACACATGTAAATTTCTAAAGAGGTTTGCACCAAGCTTATTCTTAGGAAGCATACCCTTCACTGATTTTTCAATAATAGAATTTGGATTTTTTTCAAACTGCTCCAAAGCATTTAAGGACCTTTGCCCACCTGGGTAACCAGTATATCTAATATACTTCTTTTGTTCCCATTTATTGCCAGTGAGATTGATTTTACTTGAGTTAATAACAATTACATTATCTCCACAATCAACGTGTGGAGTAAAATTTGGCTTGTGTTTACCTCTAAGTAAAATAGCAACTTTTGATGCTAATCTTCCCAAAGTTTGGCCATCGGCGTCAATTAAAACCCAGTTTTTGTTAACTGTGTTTTTATTTGCTGAAATTGTTTTAAAACTTGATGTATCCAAAATTCTATTTATTATCTGTCTCTTTCTCTAAAGAGCATGCAAATCTACAATTATATATTTTATTACCAAATAGTTAAAGAAATTTTTTTTCTTGAAGGGGTTTCCCAGAAAATTAGTGTGCTTCGAGCCAGTTTACACCATAATTTATGTCTACAGTCAGAGGAACACTTATTTTATATGCTTGTTCCATCTGATTTTTAGTTAATTCGATAATTTCGTTAAGCTCTGGCTTGAATACGTCAAAAACCAATTCATCGTGTACTTGTAATAACATTTTGCTTTTCAGGTTTTTACTGCTTAATTCTTTTTGAATATTTATCATTGCTATCTTAATTATATCTGCAGCACTTCCCTGTATAGGTGCATTAATGGCATTCCTTTCAGCAGCACTTCTTACTACGCTATTTTGTGAATTTATGTTTTTGAGATACCTCCTTCTCCCTAAAATCGTTTCAACAAATCCGTTGCTTCTTGCAAAGGAGATTTGATCATTCATATACTTCTTTAGCATTGGATATTTATCAAAATATCTATCAATCAGTTCTTTGGATTCTTTCCTATTTAGCTCGGTCTGATTACTTAGTCCAAATGCTGAAACTCCGTATATGATACCAAAATTTACAACTTTTGCATTTGAACGTTGTTCTTTGGTAACTTTACTAATTGGTACATTGAAAACAGCTGCTGCTGTTGAAGAATGAATGTCCTCTTTATTTTTAAATGCAGTTATCATATTCTGCTCATCACTCAGAGATGCTATAATTCTTAGTTCAATTTGCGAATAATCAGCAGCCATTAAAAAATAATCTTTATTCTTAGCAATAAATGCTTTTCTGATTTCTTTTCCCCTGGGGGTTCGAATTGGAATATTTTGAAGATTGGGATTTATACTACTAAGTCGCCCTGTTGAAGCAACCGTTTGAACATATTCAGTGTGAATTCTATTTGTTGTTTTATGTAATTGTTTAGGAAGTGAATCAATATATGTATTAAGTAATTTGGAAATGCTCCTAAAATCCAAAACTAATTTGACTACTTCATTTTTTGTTGCCAATTCTGTTAAAACTTCTTCAGATGTTGAGTATTGACCAGTTTTTGTTTTTTTTGGCTTACTGCTAATTTTCATTTTATCAAATAAAATTTCACCTAGTTGTTTAGGTGATGAAATATTAAATTCCTCACCGGAAATTTCAAAGATTTTTTTTGTTATTTTTTCTAATTCACCCGTTGTCTTCTGTGATAATTGCTTTAAAAACTTCACATCTAAATTTATACCCTCAATTTCCATCTCAGCTAGAGTTTTTAGCAGAGGAATTTCAATTTCATTATAAAGTTTTAGTTGTTTGTATGTTTCTAAATCCTTTTTCAAAAGGGGTTTTAATCTAAATGCAAGAGTTGAAATCTCATAATTAAATAATTCTTTGAGTTTCTTTCTCACGGAAATGTTTAGATAATTGTTAGAAATGCTTATCAAATCGTGACTTATATCTGGATTAATTAGATAGTGAGCAAGTTTAATATCAAAAATATTTCCTAAGATTTTAATATTTTTTTTACCTAATATTTTGATGTCATTTTTTAAATCATTTGAAATCTTAGAAATACTTTTATTCTCAAAAAATGTTTTAAGAATTAAATCAAATTTTTTAAAATCGTTTCTAACAACATAGGATATGTTGTTATGCCAACTAAATGAAACTGACTTCAAGATTGTATCTGAATTTTGAACTTCATCAGTTGACAAATTATAGCTAACCTCTTTTTGTTTTTCTAATTTTCCAAAAAATAGTTTTAAAGACATTTCAGATTCTACAAATTGGTGGATTACATCTATTTCATATTTTGTTTCATTATTATTTACTGCCTCAAACAGATTAAACTGACCAAAGCCAGGATTATAATTAGTCTTATCGTCTGAAATTTTTTCCTTTAAGTCTTTTTCAGTATTAGTTTTATTATTTACAAAAATTGTTTCCAATGAATTAGTTAGTCTTCTAAATTCTAAATCCTCAAATATTTTCTTAGTTTTTTCTAGTTTATTTACTTTTAGTTTAAAATCATCAACTTCAAACTCAATTGGAACATCAGTGATTATTGTTGCTAATTTTTTTGAAAGAATACCTAGTTCCTTGTTTTGTTCAATCTTCTCTTTTATTTTCCCTTTTAATTCGGATGTATTTTCGAGTAACCCTTCAATTGATCCAAATTGTTTTATAAATTTTTTGGCAGTTTTATCACCTACACCTGGCAGTCCAGGTATATTATCAACTGAATCCCCTTTCATAGCTAAAAAGTCAATAACCTGAGAAGTGTTTGAAATTTCAAATTTTTCTAGTACTTCTTTAACACCCCAAGTTTCATATCCTCCTCCAAAAACTGGACGATACATAAATATCGATTCATCTACAAGTTGTGCAAAATCTTTATCAGGAGTTACCATATAGGTATCAAAATTTTTTGAGCTTACTTTTTTTGCAATTGTCCCTATAATATCATCAGCCTCATAGCCCTCTTTCACAAGAATTGGTATATTCAGAGATTTTAAGATATCTTCGATTATCGGTACTGATATCTTTATTGTTTCGGGCGTCTCGTCTCTGTTAGCTTTGTATTGATCAAATATTTTGATTCTATCTTGACTTCCACCCTTATCAAAACAAACTGCTAAGTAATCTGGACTCTCTCTTTTGATAACATCAAAAAGAGAATTTGTAAAGCCCAATATTGCTGAAGTATCAACACCTTTTGAATTGATTCTCGGATTCTTAATAAATGCATAATATCCTCTGAATATTAATGCATAAGCGTCAATGAGAAAAATTCGTTCTTTTTTTTTCATTTATCCCTGTTTGTGAAAGTAGGGGGAATCAATATTAAAGTTTCCAGTTTTATCGTATTTAGTCATACTAAATCCACGTTGAATTGCATGTGATCCGGTTTCACCTTTTTTATTTAAAGCGATGTACCCAACTTGAAAATTTTTATAATCACTTCCTGGTTTTTTTATAATTCTTTCTATTGCAGTTTTACAAGCTTCATCAGGGGAATATCCTTGTCTCATAAGCTCAACTACCAAAAAACTACCTATGGTTTTCATTACTTCTTCCCCTAATCCAGTAGCCACTGCACCACCGATTTCGTTGTCAATAAATAATCCTGAACCAATGATGGGAGAATCACCAACTCTTCCTTGCATTTTATAAGCCAATCCACTTGTTGTACAACCACCACTAATATTTTTATTTTTATCAATTGCTAACATTCCAATTGTATCATGATTTTCAATGTTTATTATGGGTTTATATTGCTCACTTTCTTTCCATTTTATCCAGTCGTTTTTGGATTTTTCTGTAAGTAGATTTTCTTGTTGAAAACCCATTGACAAGGCAAACTTTTTTGCTCCATCGCCCGCGAGCATTACGTGTGGGGTCTTCTCCATGACTAGTCTAGCAACAGAGATGGCATGCTTTATATCTTGAAGATAAACAACAGAGCCACAATTACCTTGATGATCCATAATACAAGCATCAAGTGTAACATTTCCCTCTCTGTCAGGAAGTCCGCCAATACCTACTGATTGCCCATTTTTATTTGCTTCCTCAACCATGCATCCTAGTTCTACAGCATCAAGTGAACTCCCATTTTCCGAAATGACCTTCCATGCCTTATTAGTTGCATTTTTTACATCCCAAGTAGCTATAACAATTGGATCTACATCTTTTTGATTTGATGAAGAAAAAGTTTTATCAATATTTAGTCCGATTCCAAGAGAAGCAACACCAGTATTTTTAATAAAACTTCTTCTATTCATTCTATATCAATTTTTGTTTAGACAAAATTTGCCTAGTTGTTATAGAGTATACTAAGAGGAAAATAAAGCAAATTACAGCTACCCAGTAAGACGTAATTATCCCAAAAATATCTGCAAGTTTTCCCTGTAGTGGAGGTATAATTGCACCTCCAAGAATCATCATTACTAAAAACGAGGAACCTTGAGAAGTATATTTACCCAGACCTGTTATACTCAAAGAGAATATACATGGCCACATAATCGAACAAAATAATCCGCCAGTTAAAAATGCAAACAGAGCAATTTCACCTGAACCAAAAATTCCTACAAGCATAGCAACAACACCAAGAAGACTAAATATTGCCATAATTTTGAGTGCATTATCTTTTGCTAAATAAAAACCAAAAATTTGTATTACAATTAAGAGAGAAAATATTCCTATCTCAGACATTGTAAGCGGATTACTGAATGCGTTAACGGCTATAACAACTCCAAAAGCAATGAATGGTGTTATAAATAATAATATCTTTTTTAAGGATTCAGAAATATCAAAAGCTCCAATTGATCCAGTCCATCTACCTATCATTAAACCACCCCAGTACAATGCAATATATTTTGCGCTTTGAGCTTCATCAAGAACTGGAAGTCCAATAGCATTAAGTCCTTCACCAACATCAGCCTTTAGCAGTTCCCCAAGATTACTTTGTATAGTTACTTCTACTCCAACATAAGTGAAAATTGCAAGCATACCCCAAGCTAGTTGAGGATATTTTAAGGCTCCCCAACCTTCAGAATTTTTATTTGCTGATGAATTTGCCCTAAATACCAGTGCAAAAACAGATATAAGACAAACAATTGTTAATATTAACCTGGTTATTTCTAAATCTTCAATCGGACTATTTTCAAATGCTGGTGTGTATGAATAAAAAATCCAACCAAAGCATAATGCCATTATAACAGTCATTATAACCAGCATTGTTTTAGCTTTTGAGGCAGATTCAAAGGGTTCATCATTTTTTGCATCGGGGAGATTTTTTGAAATATAGAAGAACCCAGCAACTAATAAAAATGCAACAGCAACAGCAATATATAAACCTTGTACTGAGCTCAATTCAATAATATCCCAATTTACTTCTGAGGCCGATCCAAATAAAACAAAAGCAATCAAAATTGGTCCGATAGCAGTTCCAAAAGAATTAACGCCACCTGCTAAATTAAGTCTGTTAGATCCTGTAGAGGGATCTCCTAGTGATACAGCAAATGGATTTGCAGCTGTTTGCTGAAGTGAGAATCCTAATCCAATTATAAATAGTGCAATTAGTACATAATAAAATACCTGGGTATCACCTTGCTCAGCACCGTTTACAGAAGGATACATAATCAAGGCTCCAAAAATTGAAATAATTAATCCATAAATAATTCCTTTTTTGTACCCCCAATTATTAAGAATATCCTTTTTTGAATAGCTCGACCAAATAAATAATATCAAAGCACCGATAAAATAGGCACCGTAAAAAGCAAACTCGACAAGCTGTGCTTGAAATTGATCAATTTGGAAGTATGTTTTGCAGAAGGGGATAAAAACACCATTAGATGCTCCAAAAAATCCCCAAAAGAAAAAAACCGTTATCAGCGTAAATAGCGCAGAATTATTTTGATTTTTCATGATTTGAAATGGTTAGTTTATATTTTCTAAAATAAATAAAATAGATGAATTTTCTTAGTTTACAGAAACAAATCTAAGTGGTCATTAAATTCTTTCATTCTTATTTCAAGAAATTTGCCATCTTCAAAATTTATCATCACATCAACTAAAGATCTGTACCTTTCGATATCAGTGTATATTTCTTCAGCATATCGGTTTTTATTTGAATTACTTAATGTGCTATAATAAAATAGTTTTTCTTGATATTTAGTAGCAATTTCATCAAAAAGGTTTCTGGCTTTTTCAACTTTGCCAATTCTATAATAAGAATTAATAAATGGCTCTAGAAGAGTGTAATACCCAAATTTATCTATTGGAAATTTTTGCATGCACAAGTCAATTACTCTTTCTGACTCAATTATTTTATTTTCAATAATCAATTGATTTACAAGTCTTGAAATATTACTTCTATATGTGATGCTATTTTTTCTTGATTCTACATCTAAATAAATATCTTCTTTGTCATCAATACCCCAATTCCATTTGTTAACTATAGTAAGCATCTTATCTGAGTCTATCATACCCATTTCATATGGGTTTGATTTATCAACTGGGGTCTTAACCGGAACCAGTTTATAGCACATTCCGTCCAACTGTAGAAAATCTTTCATCCATAAATAGTCTTCATCCCCAAAAGCACCACCCGTAAAATATATTGGTCTTTCCCAATTATTATTTGCGATTATATCAAGCATGATTAATCTGTTTTTGTAAAGAGCCTGTGATTTTATTTTAATAAATATTTCTTCTTCGATTAAATCAAAATACTTTTCACTCACGATACTATTCTTTTTAATATTTTCGATATTAACCGGTATTCTTACATTTTCAGTCGGTAAAAAATTTGCATTATAATCTTGACTTCGTAAACCTGCCACATCATAGCCTTGTCTCTTCAATATTTCCCCATATTTATAATCTTTTTCGTCTTGTGTAATGAAATCTAAAAAGACATCAATATCGACAGTATCTTTACTAATTTCTTCTTTGATTATATAATCCCTAGTACCATGCCTATATTTTTCGGGTTTTAGACTTGACGGTATTGGTTCGCTTTCGTATGCTTTTCTTTTCATTTGATCAATATACCAGTCGGTACTTAATAGACTGGTATTAACAACTCTAACATCAGTTCTTATGCCCTCAATTTCCTGAGCATACCACAACGGAAATGTATCGTTGTCTCCAATGGTAAATAAAATTGCATTTTTATCACATGACTCAAGGTAATTTACGGCCATTTCGTAAGCTGTATATCTACCACTTCTATCATGGTCATCCCAATTATTCATCGCTAAATTGACAGGGACAAACAATAAACATAAAATAAAAGAAAGAATTGAAGCTCCCTTAATTCTAATTTTTTCAACTAACCCTGAAACATAATAGGAGCCCAAACCAATAATTATTGAAAAAACATAGAATGATCCAACAACTGAGTAATCTCTTTCTCTTGGCTCAAATGGCCTTACGTTGGTGTATACCTGAATTGCTATTCCGGTAAAAAGAAAAAATAGAATTAGTATCCAAAAATATTCTTTATTCGTATTATATAAAAAGTACAATCCAATTAAACCTAACAGTAGGGGTAGCAAAAAATATGTATTTCGAGCCTTATTATTAAGAACGTCTTTTGGTAGATTTTTTTGTGAAACCCCAAGACTCCATTCATCAATAAAATCAATTCCACTAATCCAATTTCCATGCATATCCATTTTACCCTGAATATCATCTTGTCGTCCAGAAAAATTCCACATGAAATAGCGCCAGTACATGTATCCAATTTGATAATCAAATAAATAGTACAAATTACTTAAAAATGAAGGCTTTTCTATATCTAAAAATTGCCCGTATTGCCTTAAAAAATTATGAAAATCCTCATAGTCAATTTCGTTGCTATTAATTTTCTTTTTGAAATCTTCAATAAAAGCTGTTAGTTCATTTTCAGCTATGTATTTAGACTTTATTTTAAAATCAAGATAACCCGTATAATTTAAATAGTTTACAGCATGTTCAGAACTCCACATCCTAGGCAGAATCGACGCGTGCACAGAATTATAATTTTGAACGGCATTCTTATAATCATTAACAATGACATATTTCTTTTTCTTCAAATCCTTTTCATACTTAGGATTATCATCTTTGTATGGATTATTTTTATCTAATCCTGAATATTGATCTGAAAACAAAGGACCATAAAATAGATAGGTTTTTGGATATTGTTCAAGATTATAATATGCTAGAAGTTCTCTAGCATTTGAAGGGTCATTTTCGTTTATCACTACATCTGCATTTGCACGAATTGGTAAGATTAACCAAGATGAAAAACCGATAAAAATAAATAAAAAACAAAGGGTTAATGTATTAGAATTTTTCAAACCTTTTTTTCTGCTGAGATTTATGAAAAAATAGAAAATATAAACTATTGCAATAAAAGCTGCTATGGTTCCAGAGTTGAATGGTAGCCCAAGATTATTTACAAATAAGAGCTCAGTTGCACTGAAAAATTTTAGTGTTGTGGGAAGTATTAATTTAAATATCCCCATGAGTATTGCCACACCTATTATATTAGCAATTATAAATCCAAAAAAAGGACTCACATTAAATGATTCCAAAATTTCTTTTTGATTCTTGAAATAGTAAATCATTACTATTGCTGGTATCACAAGTAATCCCATGAAATGAACCCCAAATGACAAGCCAACTAAATAGCAAATCAATAATAGCCATCTATTTCCTTTTTCTTGATGCATCTCTGACTCCCATTTTAATCCCAAATAGAACATAATTGCCATTATCAGCGTAGCCATTGCATAAACTTCTGTTTCAACAGCACTAAACCAAAATGTATCAGTAAAAGCAAATGAAATTGAGCCTATAAATGCAGAACCTGAAATTATTAATTGATTTTTCAATGAATCATCAGTTTCATTTGTGAGTTTTTTTAATATCATTATTATTGACCAATACATAAAAGAAATGGTCAATGCACTTGAAAATCCACTCATTAAATTCATTGTAAATCCAATATTTTCTTTTTGAAATGCGAAAACTGAGAAAATAGCTCCGAGCATTTGATAAAGAGGTGCGCCGGGAGGATGTCCAACCTGTAGTTTTGCCGAAGTTGTTATATATTCACCTGTATCCCAAAAACTAACTGTAGGCTCTGCGGTTAAATAATAAACGATAAAAGAAATCAAAAAACATATCCAACCTATAATTAAATTCAGTTTTTTGTCGTTCATTTTCAAAAGAAATTTTTTCAAATGTATTAATAATATATTCTTCTTCAATCCAAATAATAAACATAATTAATGAAAAAATGTTGCTGAAATAAAATTTATTTTAAATTTGCATCCTCAATGGCCTATGGTGTAACTGGCAACACGTCTGGTTTTGGTCCAGAAGAGTCTAGGTTCGATCCCTAGTAGGCCAACTAGATGCAAATATTAGCTAATGAAATATTTTATTGTATATTTGCACAACTGATTAATTATAATATTATGAGGGGACTACAAGTCCCCTCTTTTTATAGAAAAATGTTAAAAGATAAAATAGACTTATTATTAGAAGATTGTTTTGAGCAGAGGAGTGATCTTTTTCTGATTGATTTTAGTGTCACAGAAAATAATGAAATCAGTGTCACAATAGACGGTGATAACGGAGTAAAGGTTGAAGATTGTATGTTTGTAAGTAGGCATATTGAAAGTAATTTAGATCGTGATGAAATCGATTTTTCATTGCATGTTGGCTCCTTTGGTGCAACTTCACCTCTGATTAATGCAAGACAATATGCAAAGCATCATGGAAGAACTTTTACTATCAAAACTTATGACGACAAATTTGAAGGTAGATTGGTCAGCTCAAATGAAAAGTTTATTAATCTTGTATGGAAAGTAAGGGAGCCAAAACCAGTTGGAAAAGGTAAGATTACAGTAGAAAAATCAATCGATATTGATTTTGATAATATAAAAGAAGCAAAAGTCAAAATAAAATTTTAAGATATGGATAATCTAACGCTTATTGAATCATTCTCAGAATTCAAGGATGATAAGCTAATTGACAGAGTTACACTAATGGCCATTTTAGAAGAGGTGTTTAGATCTGCTCTGAGAAGAAAATATGGAGATGATGAAAATTTTGATATTATCATCAATCCCGATAAAGGTGATTTAGAGATTTGGAGAAATAGAATAGTTGTTGAAGACAATAATGTTGAAGATGATAATCTTGAAATAGCTATTTCTGAAGCAAGAAAGATTGAACCTGATTTTGAAGTTGGAGAAGACGTTTCAGAGGAGGTTAAATTAATTGATTTGGGGAGAAGAGCAATATTAGCACTGAGACAAAATCTAACCGCAAAGATTCATGAGCATGATAACACAAATGTTTACAAAAAATTTAAAGATTTAGAAGGTGAAATATATACGGCTGAAGTTCACCACATAAGACACAAAGCCATTATATTGTTAGACGACGAAGGAAATGAAATTGTTATGCCGAAAGATAGGCAGATTCCTTCTGATTTTTTCAGAAAAGGTGACAATATTAGAGGTATAATTGAGAGCGTTGAACTGATTGGTACAAAACCATCAATAATTTTATCCAGAACCTCCCCGATTTTCCTTGAAAAATTATTTGAGCAAGAAATCCCGGAAGTATTTGACGGATTAATTACTATCAAAAAAGTTGTCAGAATCCCTGGTGAAAAAGCTAAGGTTGCAGTTGATTCTTATGACGATAGAATAGATCCTGTTGGTGCTTGTGTTGGTATGAAAGGATCAAGAATTCACGGAATAGTTAGGGAATTAGGAAATGAAAATATTGACGTTATAAACTATACCAATAATTTACAGCTCTTTATAACAAGAGCTTTAAATCCAGCTAGGATAAATTCTATGAAAATTGACGAAGAAAATAATAGAGTTGAAGTAATTTTAAATCCAGAGGAGGTCAGTAAAGCAATTGGTAGAGGTGGTCACAATATAAGACTTGCAGGTCAGTTAACAGGTTATGAAATTGATGTGTTTAGGGAGGGCGTTGAAGAAGATGTTGAGTTAACTGAATTTTCCGATGAGATTGACTCATGGATTATCGAAGAGCTTGCAAAAGCTGGTTTGGATACTGCCAAGAGTGTTTTAGAACAAGATGCTGAAGATTTGGTCAAAAGAACTGATTTAGAGGAGGAGACAATTAATGATGTACTTAAAATTTTAAAAGAAGAATTTGAAGATTAAAAAAAATTAAAATTATTTATGTCAGAAACAATTAGGTTAAATAAAGTTCTTAGGGAGTTAAATATATCTATAGATAGGGTAGCAGATTTTTTGGATTCAAAAGGCCATAAAATTGAAAAGAGGCCAACCACAAAAATTTCTAAGGATTTATATGACTTATTATGTGATGAGTTTAAAGTTGATGCCGATAAAAAAATCGCCTCAAAGGAAGTGGTTGAGGCAAAAAATAAAGAGAAAGAAAAGATAAGGGAGAAACTTGAAAGAGAATCCGAAAATAATCTGAAAAGAGCAGAATCTGAAGTAATCAAAGCTTCTTCAAAAGTGGTTCAGTTTAAAAAAATTGGCAAAATTGATCTCAGTCCAAAAAAAGAAGATGAAAAAGAGGTAAAAGTCAATAAAATAAGTGAAAATACAGCTGCCAAAGAAACTCAAAAAGTAGATGAGCAGAATGATGAAAATGTAAAAAAAGACAATTATAAAAAACTTTCAGGCTTAACATCCACCGGAGAAAAAATTGATTTAAATCAATTTAAACAACCTGAATCTGAAAGCCCAAAGACCACCAAATCAAAGAAGAGAAGAAGAAGAATTCTTTCTAAACAAGATGACGCCCTACAAAATAGTGCGTCTAGCAATAAGGCAAAACAAAAAGAACGATTTAAAAGACCTACAAAAGAAGAACCTAGTGAAGAAGAAGTTCAACAACAAATAAAGGAGACATTAGAGAAACTTCAGGGAAAATCTGCAAAAGGAAAAGCTGCAAAATATAGACGAGATAAAAGAGACCAGCATAAACTTAAATCTGAAGAAGAGTTAGCAGCACAAGAACAAGAAAGTAAAATATTAAAAGTAACCGAATTTGTAACTGCAAACGAGATTGCTACAATGATGGATGTTTCTCCAACTGAGATTATTTCTGCCTGTATGACATTGGGGATGATGGTTACACTTAACCAAAGATTAGATGCAGAGACACTGTCAATTGTAGCTGAAGAATTTGGTTATACCGTGGATTTTGTTACTGCTGAAATCGAAGAAGAAGTCGTTGAAGTTGAGGACCTTCCTGAAGAGTTAGAATCCAGGCCTCCGATTGTAACGGTTATGGGTCATGTCGATCACGGAAAAACTTCTTTACTAGATTACATTAGAAAAGAAAATGTTATTGCTGGGGAGTCAGGTGGAATTACTCAACATATTGGTGCATACGGTGTTGAATTACAAGATGGTCAAAAAATAACTTTCCTGGATACACCAGGCCACGAGGCTTTTACTGCTATGAGAGCAAGAGGTACTCAGGTCACAGACTTAGCCATAATCGTAATTGCAGCTGATGACGATATAATGCCCCAAACAAAAGAAGCTATTTCACATGCTCAGGCAGCATCTGTCCCTATAGTATTTGCAATAAATAAGATTGATAAACCTAATTCAAATCCAGATAAAATCAAGGAGTCACTTTCAAATATGAATCTGCTTGTAGAGGATTGGGGAGGAAAGATTCAATCACATGATATATCAGCTTTGAAAGGAGATGGTGTAAACGAACTGTTGGAAAAGGTGTTACTTGAAGCAGAACTATTGGAGTTAAAAGCTAACCCAAATAAGGATGCTAGTGGAACCGTTGTTGAAGCTTTTCTTGATAAGGGAAGAGGTTATATATCAACAATTTTGATTCAGTCGGGAACCTTAAGAATTGGAGATTTTGTGCTTGCAGGAAAAAATAGTGGTAAGGTTAAGGCAATGCAGGATGAGAGGGGCAATGAGGTTAAAGAAGCAGGCCCATCAACCCCAATTTCAATTTTAGGTCTGGATGGAGCGCCACAGGCTGGCGATAAGTTTTCTGTTTTTTCTGATGAAAGAGAAGCTAAACAGATAGCAAATAAGAGGACTCAATTGCAGCGTGAACAAACCGTGAGAACACAAAAACATATCACGCTTGATGAAATTGGAAGGAGAATTGCACTTGGAGAGTTTAAAGAATTAAATATAATTTTAAAAGGTGATGTCGATGGATCGGTTGAAGCTTTAACAGACTCATTACAAAAATTATCAACTGAAGAAATACAGGTAAATATTATTCACAAAGCTGTCGGGGCAATTACTGAAAGCGATGTTTTATTAGCATCTGCATCTGACGCAATTGTTGTAGGGTTTAATGTTAGACCAATGGGAAATGCGAGACAAATCGCAGATAAAGAACAAATTGATATTAGAACATATTCGATAATCTATGATGCAATTAACGACGTCAAAGATGCGATGGAAGGCATGCTTTCTCCTGACTTTAAGGAGGAAATAACAGGTATGTGTGAGGTAAGAGAAACTTATAAAATTTCAAAGATTGGAACTATTGCTGGTTGTATGGTAACCAAGGGGAAAATTGTCAGAAATTCTGAAATCAGATTAATCAGAGAAGGAGTTGTAATCTACACAGGTTCCTTATCATCATTAAAAAGATTCAAGGATGATGTAAAAGAGGTTTCAAAGGGTTATGACTGCGGTTTACAAATTACAGACTACAAAGATGTTAAGGTTGGAGACGAGATTGAAGGATTCATCAATGTTGCAATAAAGAAAAAGATCTAATCCAGTTTTAATTCATCTTCCTCCGCATTTTTATTTGCATCTTCCTCGATTGGCTCCACAGCGTCAGGTCTGAAAATAAAAGCACTTTTAAACTTCTTTCTTATTTCTATAATTTTTTTATCAGCTTGCAGTTGAGTATAATAGTTTCCAACCCAAACTTTATAATTGGGTGTTTCATAAATTAAATTAGCTGTAGTATCGTTATAAAATTCAACATACTCCTTGATTATTGATTCTGCATTTTCTCTGTCTCCGCTGTATATCTGAATCCTTAGATTTAGTATTTTTGAATTTAATTCTCTTTTTAATTTAATAACACTATCGAGCTTATCACTTTGATTAATTATCACTTTGCCGTTTTGTCCAAAAGAAGTGTAAAATGATATGAAAAAAAATATTAAAATAATTAGAATTTTTGGTGACATATTTACAAATAATATGTTTCTAATATAGTTTTTATAAAAGAGATAAAAAAGTCTATACAAAAAATATTTTTTTTAACATTAGTATAGATATCAATATTTTTACTTTATTTAGAACCATTATAAATTAGTTTTTTTGCTAAATATTGTATAATTTATGTTTAAAATAACCATAATAGATGTTATTTTTGTGCTTTTATTTATAACAGGCTATTTTTGAATGGATTCAAAAGTATTTAGTAATAAATTTTCTTATAAATTGTTTAAAAAACTAACCAAATTAAGCAGTATAAAATCTTACGCTTTTTACTTTTTTTTCATAACCTCTTTTATCTCAACTAGTTATGCTCAGGACGGTGATCCTGTTGCTGGTAAAGCCTTGTTTAATACCAATTGCGCATCATGCCATAAACTTGACCGAAAAATGACCGGGCCTGCTCTTAGATATGTTGAAAAAAGATTGTCTGAAGATGAAGGTCTTGACAGAGAATGGCTTTATAAATGGATAAGAAATAGTTCATCACTGATTAAATCAGGTGATGATTACGCTAACAGAATTTATTTAGAGTACAATAAGGCAGCTATGACTGCTTACCCTCAATTAACGAATATTGATATTGATAATATTTTAGCTTACACTGCTCAGGATAAAGCTGTACCAAAACCTGCCGTCGTTGCTGCGCAGGTAGCCGTAGGCCCCTCCAATAGTATGGGCTTAACCGATGAAATAATACTGGGTGTATTTACGGTATTGTTTTTATTATTATCAATTGCATTAGTCATAGTAACAACTGCCTTAAAGAATCTTGCTAAATACAAAGGGGTTAAAATTGAAAAGAAGAAAAAAGGTAAGCCATTATGGAAATCATATTTAGAAAATCAATTTTTAATGTTTTGTACCGCTGTGTTTTTTCTTCTAGCCAGTGCATACGAGTTTTATGGTTGGACAATGCAAGTTGGTGTTAATCAAGGATACATGCCTGTACAGCCAATACATTATTCACATAAAATTCACTCAGGGGATAATAAAATCGATTGTAATTATTGTCATTCCTCTGCCAGAGTTAGTAAGCATTCAGGTATCCCATCTTTGAATATATGTATGAACTGTCATAAAAGTATTTACGAGTATAACGGTGAAACCACTGAGGAGTACACAAAAGAATTTTACGATGCTGAGATTCAAAAATTATACAAGGCTGTCGGATGGGATGATGAGGCACAAGAATATACCGGGGTTACATACCCGGTCAAATGGGTGAGAATTCACAATTTACCAGATTTCGCATATTTCAATCATTCACAGCACGTAAATGTTGCTGGAATTGAATGCCAAACATGTCACGGACCCGTAGAGGAAATGGAAATAATGTATCAACATTCACCACTTACAATGGGTTGGTGTATAAATTGTCACCGTGAAACAAATGTGAAGGTTAAAGACAATGAATACTATGATAGAATTCACGCTGAGTTATCAAAAAAATACGGAGTTGAGGAATTAACAGCCGCTCAGATGGGTGGACTTGAATGTGGAAAATGTCACTATTAATTTAGGCTTAATTAAATATGTCAAATAATAAAAAATATTGGAAAAATTTAGCAGAACTTAATTCTGCTAATAATGACGTATTTGACGAACTTGAGAACAAAGAATTTATTCAAGAAATCCCGGTTGAAGAATTTTTATCCGATAAAGAAAACCTTGAAAATAGTTCCACATCAAGAAGAGACTTCTTAAAGTTTATTGGATTTAGTACTGCTGCTGCGACATTAGCCGCATGTGAAGGCCCGGTTGTTAAGTCTATACCTTATGTAGTTCAACCAAAAGAAATTATCCCTGGAATAGCAAATTATTATGCAACTACTATCGGAAACGGTTACGATTTCGCTAATGTGTTAATAAGAAGCAGAGAGGGTAGGCCAATAAAAGTTGAAAAAAATAAGTTAGCCCCTGATTCAAAGTCAGCAAACGGTAGGGTACATGCATCAATCCTTGATCTATATGACAATGCCAGACTAGCACAGCCAACAAAAGATAATATGCCAATTTCATGGTTTGGATTTGAATATGAAACAAAGTCTAGCCTTGAAGATATTTCATCAAGAAATAAAGAAATTGTCTTATTAACGCAGACATTTGCAAGCCCTTCAACCAAGAGGCTAATTCAAGATTTTAAATTAAAGTACAACAATGTTAATCATATAACATACGATTCATTCTCTGAATCTGCGGCACTAGATGCCTTTGAAAACAGATATGGTATTCGAGGTCTTTCTAATTATGATTTTTCAAAATCTAAAGTGATTGTTTCTGTTGGTGCTGATTTCTTAGGCGATTGGCAAGGCGGCGGATATGACTGTTCTTATGCTAAGGGAAGAATTCCAGACAGCGGAAAGATGTCAAGACATATTCAATTTGAGTCTAATATGACACTCTCTGGAGCAAATGCTGATCTTAGAGTTCCTTTAAAATTAAATGAGCAAAAACTTGTTCTTATTGAAATCTATAAATCTGTTGTCGGAAATAAAATTCAGCTTAAATCAGATATCAAATTAGATAAAAAGACAAAGAACATTGTTGATCGATTGATTAATGAAATTAAATCTGCTGGAAAGGGATCTGTGATAATCTCTGGAATTAAAGAAGAGGGCTACCAATCGTTAGTTTTAGAAATTAATGAAAAACTAAAAAGTTATTCGTTTGATCCGTCCAATATAATTTTAACAAGAAGCAGTGATGATAAAAAGATTTCTGATCTCATCTCGAGAATGAAAAATGGAGAAGTTGGTGCATTGATTATGTCTGGTGTAAACCCAGTTTACTCCTTAGCTGATTCTAAGAATTTTTCTGAAGGACTTCGAAAAGTGGATTTGTCAATATGTTTTTCGATGAAAAATGATGAGTCAGCAATAGCTTCCAAATACGTCGCCGCTGCAAATCACTATCTAGAATCATGGGGAGATTTTGAGCTTGTTTCAGGCGAGTTTTCATTAGCTCAACCAGTAATAAGAACTTTGTTTGACACAAAACAATTTCAAGAGTTACTACTTGTATGGACTGAAAATAAAACATCAATCCATGACTACATTAAAAACTACTGGCAATCCAGTATTTTAGGTTCAGATTCATGGAATAAAGCTCTTCATGACGGAGTTTATTATAACACCTCATCTTCAAGCTATAATCTTCGAGTTTCTGATTTTAGGCATCAT
This sequence comes from uncultured Bacteroidota bacterium, assembly GCA_902626585.1. Classification (GTDB taxonomy): domain Bacteria; phylum Bacteroidota; class Bacteroidia; order Flavobacteriales; family Flavobacteriaceae; genus MED-G13. The sequence goes on along the minus strand of CACOGA010000001.1, from coordinate 189,651 downwards.
AATAAAATATTTACAATTCATAACACTGCCCCTCTAAATTCTTTTGAGTTAAATATATATGCTAAAACAGGTATGGGAGACGGAAAGCATGCAAACAATCCTTGGCTACAGGAATTCCCAGATCCCCTTACGAGAGCAACTTGGGACAATTATTTAACCATTTCAGAATTTGATGCAAAAGAAATTGGACTTTTTCTAGAACCTAGTACTTTTTTCAATCAATCAAGTAATGATGCTAATGGTGGTTTAAATGGTAAGTATGCGATTGTAAAACTGGGTAAAAAAGAGATAAAGGCACCTGTATTAATACAGCCCGGACAAGCGAGGGGAACTGTTGGTTTAGCCATTGGGTACGGAAGATATGAAGGGGTCAAGCCTGAAATGATGGTTGGGGTTAATGCATTTAATCTGTATAATGATTTTAACCCTGTTCAATCAGTAGAAATTATTCCAACTGACGAGATTCACGAATTTGCGTTAATCCAACTGCAAAATACTTTGATGGGTAGAGGAGACATAATTAAAGAAACAACATTGGATGAGTTTAATACAAAAAGTGTTGAGGTCTGGAATAGTCAAGCAGTTGTTTCATTAAATCATATTGAAACCCCCGTCTCGTCTCCAGATGTTGATTTATGGCAAGAATTTGATAGATCAATTGGTCATCATTTTAATTTATCAATCGACCTTAATGCATGTACAGGATGTGGAGCTTGTGTTATTGCATGCCATGCTGAAAATAATGTTCCAGTTGTAGGAAAGGCTGAGATCAGAAAGAGTAGAGATATGCACTGGCTGAGAATAGATAGATATTACTCATCCGAAGATTCTTTTTACGATGATGACATGAAAAAAGATAATATAAGTGGCTTAGGCAGCTCGTTAACTTCTTTTGGCGAACTAGAAAACCCATCTGAAAATCCTCAGGTTGCATTTCAACCGATTATGTGTCAACATTGTAACCACGCTCCATGTGAAACTGTTTGTCCCGTTGCTGCAACTAGTCACGGAAGGCAAGGGCAAAACCACATGGCATATAATCGATGTGTAGGAACAAGATATTGTGCCAATAACTGTCCATACAAAGTAAGAAGATTTAACTGGTTCTTATATAATGGAAATGATGAATTTGATTATCATATGAATAATGATTTAGGAAGAATGGTTATTAATCCAGATGTAACTGTAAGGTCAAGAGGAGTTATGGAAAAGTGCTCATTTTGTATTCAAAATACTCAGGCAGTAATTTTAAAAGCTAAAAATGAGGGTAGACCTGTTGCAGCCGGAGAATTTAATGATACATGTGCTTGTGCCTCAGCATGCTCTAGTGGAGCAATGAGATTTGGAGATATAAATGAACCCGGAAGTAGAATTGCAGAACTTAAGAAAAATAAAAGAGCTTATCACTTGTTAGATGCGGTGGGAACTAAACCAAATGTAGTTTATCAAGTAAAAGTTAGAAATACAAAAAATAATGTTTAGAAATTAAAAATTATGGGATCCCATTACGAAGCACCAATTAGAAGACCTTTAGTTGCTGGTGAGAAATCTTACCACGATGTTACGGTTGATATTGCTAAGCCAATAGAGACTAGGGCTAATAAGCAGTGGTGGATTGTATTTTCCATATCTCTTACTATGTTCCTATGGGGTCTTGGTTGTATTATTTATACAGTCTCAACAGGTATTGGTGTTTGGGGTTTAAACAAGACCGTTGGATGGGCCTGGGACATTACAAATTTTGTATGGTGGGTTGGAATTGGCCATGCTGGAACTCTGATCTCAGCCGTATTGCTCTTATTTAGACAAAAATGGAGAATGGCCATTAATAGATCAGCTGAAGCCATGACAATATTTTCCGTTATTCAAGCTGGCTTATTTCCTATAATACACATGGGGAGACCATGGTTGGCATACTGGATGCTTCCAATTCCTAATGGATTTGGCTCATTATGGGTTAATTTTAATTCCCCGTTACTTTGGGATGTTTTTGCTATATCAACCTACCTTTCTGTTTCTCTTGTTTTTTGGTGGACGGGTTTATTACCAGACTTTGCAATGATCAGAGATAGAGCAGTAAAACCTTTTCAAAAGAGAATTTATAGTATATTAAGTTTTGGCTGGTCAGGCCGTGCAAAAGACTGGCAAAGATTTGAAGAAGTATCTCTTGTTCTTGCTGGCTTAGCAACTCCACTTGTGCTTTCAGTGCATACAATTGTATCATTCGATTTTGCAACATCTGTTATTCCAGGCTGGCACACAACTATATTTCCACCATACTTTGTTGCTGGTGCAATTTTTTCTGGATTTGCGATGGTTAACACTCTGTTGATCATAATGAGAAAAGTTTGTAATATGGAAGCATATATAACACTTCAGCATATTGAGTTGATGAATATTGTCATAATGATTACGGGCTCTATTGTTGGTGTTGCTTACATAACGGAGTTGTTTATCGCATGGTATTCAGGTGTTGAATACGAACAATATGCGTTTTTAAATAGAGCTACCGGTCCTTATGCTTGGTCTTACTGGGCAATGATGAGTTGTAATGTATTTTCACCTCAATTTATGTGGTTTAAAAAATTGAGAACCAGTATAATGTTCTCTTTTTTCATTTCAATAGTTGTTAATATAGGAATGTGGTTTGAAAGATTTGTAATCATCGTTACCTCTTTGCATAGAGATTATTTACCATCCTCTTGGACGATGTTCTCTCCAACATTTATTGATATAAGTATATTCATTGGTACTATTGGATTCTTTTTCGTGTTGTTTTTATTATATGCAAGAACCTTTCCTGTTATTGCACAAGCTGAAGTAAAAACAATACTAAAAAGCTCTGGAGAAAAATATAAGAAGCTGAGAGATAGTGGAAAGTCATTAGTAGGAACTGGAGCTGATTCAAGAACCTCAAAAATTTTAAATAATAGCTAATATGGGATCAGAAAAAATATTTCATGCTTTATATAATGATGATGATATCTTGTTGTCAGCCGTGAAAAAAATTAAAGATAATCATTATGATATTGAAGAGATATATACCCCTTTTCCGGTTCACGGATTGGATAAAGTTATGGGTTTAGAACCTACCAGAATTGCAATTGCAGCGTTTATATACGGATGTATCGGGATAACTGTTGCAACACTAATGATGAATTATATAATGATAGTTGATTGGCCTCAAAATATTGGTGGAAAGCCAAGCTTTAGTTACCTGGAAAATATGCCCGCATTTGTGCCAATCATGTTTGAGATGACGGTATTTCATGCAGCACATTTAATGGTCATCACCTTTTATCTTAGAAGTAAAATGTGGCCGCTTAAGGAAGCTGAGAATCCAGATCCCAGAACTACTGATGATCATTTTTTAGTAGAAATTCATACCAATAAGCCAGAGGGTGCATTGAAAAAGTTATTAAGGGAGTCTGGAGCAGTTGAAATTAATGAAGTTAAAGACAAAGTAAATAATAATGAATAGATTCGGATTAAAAATTTTAATGATTTCGCTTTTATTACTTCAGTCATGCTGGGGTGATAAAGGTGATCCGAATTTTGAATATATGCCTAATATGTATGAATCTTTAAGTTATGAGGCGTATACGGAAAATAATTTATTTGCCGACAGTTTATCAGCTAGATTACCTGTAAAAGGAACGATACCAAGAGGCTATTCATTGTATGAATATGAGGATACAAACGAAGGATATGACTTAGCAAAAATAGAGCTGAATAATCCTTATGAACTGAATGAAGATGATATGCTAAAGGCAAAGGAACTTTACACGGTCTATTGCGGTGTGTGTCATGGAGCCAAAGGAGCCGGACAAGGAATTCTTGTAAAAAGGGAAAAGATTTTAGGTATACCCAGTTATGCAGATATAGGTAGAGCAATCACTCCAGGAAGTACTTATCACGTTATCTATTATGGTAAAAATACCATGGGTTCATATGCGAATCAGCTAAATGAAAAAGAAAGATGGATGGTAACATCTTATGTAATGAAATTAAAATCAGATTTAAGTAAATAGAATTATATATGTACACCTTTTCAAACAGATTTAAAGTTTTCTCATTGGCTCTAATAATTTTAGGCTCGTTAGGCTGGTTCTATTCATATTCAAAATCACATTTAACAATTGAGGAGGTTAAGCAACTTTTAGCTGAAGAATCTCATCATGGCTCACATGCAGGTGATAGTCATTCAATGAATTACCAAAATGAAAAACATCATAATGAAGGTGTTCATCACCTTGAGCCTCATTCAGACGCTTTGACTCACGGGAACGATGCTCACGGACATGATGCTCACGGACATGAAGATGAACATGCAGAACATGTTTTACACCAAATTCACAATCGTCCATATGCAGCACTATATGTTGCTGCCTTCTTCTTCATGATGATATCTTTAGGTGTTTTGGCTTTTTATGCTATTCAGTACGCATCACAAGCTGGATGGTCTCCAGTACTATTTAGGGTTATGGAAGCAATCACTTATTATTTGCTTCCGGGAGCTTTAATTGTTTTAATAATTGCAATTATAGGAGATAAACATATTTTTATTTGGATGGATCCAGAGGTTGTTGCTCATGACAAAATCATACAAGGAAAAGAAAGCTGGCTTAATAAGAATTCTTTTATCATCAGGGGTTTAATATACATTGGCGGTTGGTCATTATATAGATATTTTTCAAGAAAACTTTCTTTGGCTCAAGATAAAGCAAAAGATAATAAGAATTTCAAAAGAAATTTCCAGATATCTGCAGGATTTCTAGTTTTCTTTATGTACACGGAGTCCATGATGTCATGGGATTGGATTATGAGTGTAGATCCTCATTGGTTTAGTACTTTATTTGGATGGTATGTCTTTGCCAGTATGGCTGTCAGTGGGATAACAGTTATTGCATTAATTACCATTTATCTAAACAGTAAAGGTCTTATGAGTTATGTAAATGATAGTCATTTACATGATTTAGCAAAATTCATGTTCGGATTTAGTGTTTTTTGGGCTTATTTGTGGTTTTCTCAGTTCATGCTAATTTGGTATGCAAACATCCCTGAAGAAGTCACATATTTTGTGACAAGAATTGAAATGTATCCTATTCCATTCTTTACTATGTTCTGTTTGAATTTTATTTTCCCATTTTTAGTATTAATGAATAGTGATTATAAGAGAGTTCCCATATTTATCATCATGGCAGGTGTGATAATATTAATTGGACATTACATGGATGTTTACATGATGATAATGCCGGCTACAGTAATTGATAGATATGGATTTGGAATTGCAGAATTTAGTTCCATATTAATATTTTTAGGCTTATTTTTGCTGCTTGTTTTTTATTCGTTATCAAAAGAAGAATTACTAGCAAAACGAAACCCAATGATTAAGGAAAGTGAAAACTTCCATTATTAATTTTAATGAGATAACATGATAACCTTATTTATCGTACTAATATTAATATTTATAACTATTGCCATTTGGCAAATGATTAAAATATTTGATTTATCCAGAGCTCTTTCGGGTATAAAAATAGACGATTCTCAAATTGCCAGTGATAAGGATAATACAACTCAAGCAAAATTGATGCTAGCATTTCTGGCTTTCATCTATGCTATTACAATTTTTTCATTGGTGAGTTATGGAAAATTCCCATTGATTTCAAATGCAGCTTCTGAACATGGACAAAAAATTGATTCTTTGATGATTTGGACATTGGTATTAATATTTATTGTGCAAATTATTACCCAATTCCTACTCTACTTCTTTGCTTATAAGTACAAAGGGAATAAAAAATCTAAGGCTTTATTTTATACCGATAACCATAAATTAGAGCTATTGTGGACCACTATTCCAGCAATTGTACTTACTGTCTTTATCACATTTGGACTTCTGACATGGTCTGATGTAATGAATATGCAAAAAAATAATGATCCTATGGTTGTTGAATTATATGCACAGCAATTTAATTGGAAGGCAAGATACGCTGGAAAAGATAATGTTTTAGGGAAATCAAATGTAAGACTTATTGATATTGATAGGGCCAACATACTAGGAGTTGACGAAAATGATCCAAATGCTGAGGATGATGTAATAACCACTGAGCTACACCTCCCAGTTGACAGACCAGTTTTATTCGTCATGAGATCTCAAGATGTTATCCACTCAGCTTACATGCCGCATTTTAGAGCACAAATGAATTGTGTTCCCGGCATGGTAACAAAGTTTACTTTTACTCCCACAGTGACGACCGAAGAGATGAGACAAAATCCATCGATGATTGATAAAGTAATTAATATCAATAATATTCGTGAGGACAAAAGTGAAGACTTAATTGCTAAAGGAGAAGAGCCCTTGGACCCATACGAATTTGATTATTTACTCTTATGTAATAAAATTTGTGGTAAGTCTCACTATAATATGCAAATGAAAATTATTGTTGAGACCCAGCAAGAATTTGATGATTGGTATAATCAACAAACAATATTTAAAAACTCTTTAATTGTTCAAAATTAAAATTATGGCAGAATATATAGAATTTGAAAAAGACCACCATCCACATCACCATAAGGAAACATTTATAACTAAATATGTTTTTAGTCAGGATCACAAAATGATTGCAAAGCAATACCTATTTACAGGTGTATTTTTTATGGGGATTATTGGAATTTTGATGTCAATATTGATGAGAATGCAAATTGCATGGCCTGAACAGCCTAATATAATATTCGATTTCTTGTTAGGCAAGTGGGCACCTGAAGGAGTTATGGATGCTGATATTTATTTAGCACTTGTAACCATGCATGGAACTATTATGGTGTTTTTTGTTCTTACTGCTGGGCTAAGTGGAACATTTAGTAATCTACTTATTCCACTACAATTAGGTGCACGTGATATGGCCTCTGGATTTCTAAACATGTTGGCTTTTTGGATATTTTTTATTTCCGTTGTTCTTATGGTTATTTCAATTTTTGTTGAGGCAGGACCTGCAGCAGCAGGATGGACAATTTATCCACCACTAAGTGCTTTAGAAATGGCACAACCTGGCTCAGGACTAGGAATGACTTTATGGCTAGTGTCAATGGCATTTTTTATTGCATCCTCTTTACTGGGTTCATTAAATTATATTGTCACGGTACTAAACTTAAGAACTAAAGGCATGTCGCTCACAAGAATGCCCTTAACAATTTGGGCCTTTTTCGTTACTGCAATTATCGGAACTATTTCATTTCCTGTACTTCTATCTGCTGCCTTATTATTAATTATGGATAGAAGTTTTGGAACATCCTTTTTCCTTTCAGATATTTTTATTCAAGGTGAAGTCTTACATTATCAAGGCGGTTCTCCTGTTTTATTTGAGCATCTGTTTTGGTTTTTAGGTCACCCCGAAGTATATATTGTATTATTGCCTGCACTTGGGATAGCATCGGAAGTAATAGCTACTCATGCCAGGAAGCCAATCTTTGGTTATAAGGCAATGATTATTTCTATTTTAGCTATCGCATTCTTATCTACAATTGTATGGGGACATCATATGTTTGTTACTGGAATGAATCCATTTTTAGGCTCTGTTTTCACTTTTACAACCTTGCTAATTGCAATTCCGTCAGCTGTAAAAGCATTTAATTATATCACAACTCTATGGAAAGGAAATATTCAATTCAATCCACCGATGTTATTTGCTATTGGGTTTGTATCTACTTTTATCACAGGAGGACTAACGGGAATTATTCTTGGAGATAGTGCGCTCGATATTAATGTTCATGATACTTACTTTGTAGTTGCTCATTTTCATTTAGTTATGGGAATTTCTGCTCTTTACGGTATGTTAGCTGGGATTTATCATTGGTATCCCATGCTATTTGGTAAAATGATGAATAAAAATCTTGGATATGTACATTTCTGGGTTACTGCAATTTCAGCATATGGAGTATTTTTTCCAATGCACTTTATCGGAATGGCTGGACTGCCAAGAAGGTATTATACTAATTCTAATTTCCCTCTTTTTGACGACTTAGCAGATACCAATCAAATTATCACAATGTTTGCAATATTAGGTGCTGCAGTTCAATTAGTGTTTTTGTATAATTTTATGTACAGCCTATTTTATGGTAAAAAAGCTCCTCAGAATCCATGGAAGTCTACAACACTGGAGTGGACAGCTTCACAAAAACACATTCACGGAAATTGGCAAGGTAAGATTCCAGAAGTTCACAGATGGCCTTATGACTACAGTAAGCCTGGGTATAAGGAAGATTATGTCCCTCAGCATATTCCACTAAGAAAAGGTGAGGAAGAATATTAATTAAGACATTTCATAATAAAGAAAAAGCCTTTCTAATTTAGAAAGGCTTTTTCTTTATCTTTGTAATATGAACGAAAATCTTGATCCATCCACAGAAAATCTTTCAGAAAATGAAAGAGAATTTGAAAATAATTTAAGACCAATTTCTTTTGATGATTTTTCAGGTCAAGAACATGTAATTAATAATCTTAAAATATTTGTTGAGGCTGCAAATCAAAGAAATGAGGCCTTAGATCACACCCTTTTTCATGGTCCACCTGGCCTAGGAAAAACCACTCTTGCTAATATTTTAGCAAAAGAATTAGATGTCGAAATTAAAGTTACCTCAGGGCCCGTATTAGATAAACCTGCTGATTTAGCTGGGTTACTTACCAATCTTCAAGAAAGAGATGTTTTATTTATTGATGAAATTCACAGATTAAGCCCAATAGTGGAAGAGTATCTTTACTCAGCAATGGAGGACTACAAAATCGATATTATGATAGAGTCTGGGCCAAATGCAAGGTCTGTTGAAATTAATTTAAATCCTTTTACCCTTGTTGGAGCAACAACTAGATCAGGTTTACTTACAGCTCCAATGCGGGCTAGATTTGGTATAACCAACAGATTAAAATATTACGATTCTAAATTACTCTCAACCATAGTTCAAAGGAGTGCAAAGATATTAGACGTAAGTATCTCAATGGAAGCTGCAATTGAGATAGCTGGCAGAAGTAGAGGTACACCAAGAATAGCTAACTCTCTTTTAAGAAGGGTGCGAGATTTTGCACAAATTAAGGGTAATGGTAAAATTGAAATTAATATTACTAAATCAAGTTTGAAAGCATTAAATGTTGATATTAGCGGACTTGATGAAATGGATAATAAAATACTTTCTACAATTATTGATAAGTTTAATGGAGGCCCTGTCGGAATAACCACTTTGGCCACTGCAGTTAGTGAAAATCCTGAAACAATTGAAGAAGTTTATGAACCATTTTTAATTCAACAGGGTTTCATAATGAGAACACCTAGAGGTCGTGAAGCAACTGAATTGGCCTTTAAACATTTAAATAGAGAAATAAAATCATCCCAAAAGGGGCTTTTTTAATTTTTTTAATGAATACTGTTAGCTTAAATAAAGAGGATTTGACAAATTATGTTAAATCTCAATCAAAAGATTTAGGGTTTATTTCTTGTGGAGTAAGTAAGGCTGAATTTTTGGAGGATGAGGCTCCAAAACTTGAAAGATGGCTTAATGATAATATGAATGGAGAAATGTCTTATATGGAGAGAAATTTTGATATGAGACTTGATCCAAGAAAAATCGTCGATGGCGCTAAAAGTGTAATATCTCTCACATATAACTACTATTCAGACAAGTTACAAAAAGACGATTCATTTAAAATCTCAAAATATGCCTATGGAATGGATTATCATTTTGTTTTAAAAGAAAAGTTGAGAAGGCTTTTAGAGATTATTAAAGAAAAAACAGGTAACATTAACGGAAGAGTTTTTGTGGACTCTGCACCAATTTTAGAGAGAGCCTGGGCAAAAAAGAGTGGGCTTGGCTGGATTGGAAAAAATTCAAGTCTGATTTCAAAGAATGTTGGTTCTTTTTTTTTTCTGTGTGAAATTATAGTAGATATTGAGTTAGATTATGATCATATTACAACTGATCATTGTGGCACCTGTACTCGATGTATTGATGCTTGCCCTACAGGCGCAATTGTTGAACCCTATATTGTTGACGGAAGTAAATGTATTTCCTATTATACGATTGAATTAAAAAATAATATTCCAGATTATGCAAAGGATACATATGATAATTGGGTCTTTGGATGTGATACCTGTCAGGACGTTTGCCCATGGAATAAATTTTCAAAATCACATAATGAGCCATTATTTAACCCTAAAGATGAATTTTTATCAATTAGTAAAAATGATTGGATAGAAATGACTAAAGAAACTTTTAATAAGGTATTTAAAAACTCACCTTTAAAAAGAGCTGGTTTCAAGGGAATCAAAAGAAATATTGAGTTTATAAAAAGAAAATAAAGCTGAATTTTTTAGATAATTTACACTAATTTGCTTTATCAAATAATTTAATAAGTAAATATCAAATGATTACTCATATCAAAGGAAGATTATCAGAAAAATCCCCAACAAATGTTGTTATTGAGACCAACGGAATTGGATATTGGATAAATATTTCTTTAACTACATTTTCTCAAATTCCTGATCAAGAAAACATTAAGTTATTTACTCATCTTCAAATCAAAGAGGACTCTCATTCACTTTATGGCTTTTATACTTTGAAAGAAAGGGAAATTTTTAGACTCTTAATTTCTGTTAGCGGTGTCGGTACTAGCACAGCTAGAACAATGCTTTCATCTCTAACTCCTGAACAGGTTATAGATGCCATATCATCAAATAATGTTTCAATAGTTCAGTCAGTCAAAGGAATTGGAAGCAAAACTGCTCAAAGATTAATAATTGAATTAAGAGATAAAGTACTAAAAATATATGATATTGATGAAGCTTTTGTTGATTCAAACAATACCACAAGAGAAGAAGCGTTATCTGCTTTAGAAGTTTTAGGTATTAATAAGAAATCTGCAGAAAGATTAGTTGATAAAATAATCAAGGATAATTTAGATATTACTGTAGAGGAAATAATCAAGGAGACTTTGAAAAATATTTAATTTATTTAATGCTATTCGGTTTGAATCTTAGATTTTTTTTCTTTTCGCTGACTGCGTTTTTTTACGTTAACAATATTATCGCTCAAGATGCGCAGCCAGATTTAGGGGAAATTGATATTCCTAATCCATCTAGTTTTATAGAAAATTATGAGTACGATGCTTCAAGTGATTTATATTATTTCAACGTTTCTGTTGGAGAATATGACATAAGCTACCCGATAATATTAACCCCCGAGGAGTATCAGCAACTTATACTCAAAGAGGATTTAAAAAATTATTACAAGTCTAAAATTGATGCAGCAGAGGGTAAAAAAGACGGAACCGAGGAGGATCAAAGAAATTTAATCCCTGAGATTTATGTTAATTCACAATTATTTGAATCAATATTTGGGGGAAATTCAATTCAAGTTGTTCCTCAGGGTTCACTAGAAGTTGATTTAGGAGTTTTATATACGAAGCAAGATAATCCTGCTTTCTCCCCCCGAAATAGAAGTAATTTAACATTTGATTTTGACCAGAGAATTGGATTAAGTTTAGTTGGTAAAGTAGGAACAAGAGTTCAAGTCAATGCAAATTTTGACACCCAATCTTCATTTGATTTCCAAAACTTATTAAAGCTAGAATATGAACCAACGGAGGATGATATAATTCAAAAAATTGAAGTTGGTAATGTTAGTATGCCATTGAATAGTTCTTTAATTTCGGGTGCTCAAAGTCTTTTTGGGGTTAAAACCGAACTAAAGTTTGGCAAAACAAGAATAAAGGCCATTTTTTCTGAACAAAAATCAGAGTCAAGATCTGTAGTTTCAGAGGGTGGAGGAACAGTTCAAGAATTTGAATTTAGAGCACTAGACTATGATGAAAACAGACACTTTTTTTTGGGTCACTTTTTCCGAAATAATTATGATGAATCATTAGAAAATTATCCTTACATAAACTCGAATATTCAAATTACCAGAGCCGAGGTTTGGGTTACGAATAGAAATAATCAAATAGAGGATGTAAGAAATATTTTGGCTTTTCAAGATTTAGGTGAAACAGAAAATATATCATCCTCGGTAAATGTTTTATCTCCTCCAAATTCGTATCCTGATAATTCAAATAATGCTTATGATCCAACGGCAATTGGAGGTTCAGGCTCACAACTAACAAATTCGGTTAGGGATATAGCATCGGTTCAGAACGGTATTCTTGTTCCAAACGTCAGTGAAGGGATTGACTATGGTAAATTGGAGAATGCACAAAAACTTAGAGAAAATATCGATTACCAAATTCATCCTCAGCTTGGATATATTTCTTTAACTCAAAAACTAGATAATGACGAAATTCTTGCTGTAGCATTTCAGTATACCGTAGGGGATCAGGTTTTTCAGGTTGGTGAATTTGCAAATGATGGTGTTCAAGCCACTGAAGTTTCTTTTGAAAATAATAATCAGATTGTAAACTCAAATAATCTTATACTAAAGCTATTAAAAAGTACGGTAACTAGTGTCGATCAACCAATGTGGGATTTAATGATGAAGAATATCTACAATACAGGGGCATTTCAACTTGAAAGAGAAGATTTTAAATTAAATATATTTTATAAAGAATCTTCAGAATTAAATTATATAACTCCAGTTGAGGGGACACCTTTTCCAGCAACAAATGTAGGTATACCAATACAGGAACAACCGCTACTTAGTTTCTTTAATTTTGATAGATTAAACTATAATAATGATCCACAAACAACAGGAGATGGCTTCTTCGATTTTGTTCCGGAAATAACTGTTGTTCAACAAACTGGTAAAATAATATTTACAAAAGTTGAGCCTTTTGGTGAATTCTTATTTGAATCCCTCAGATTAGATTTTTCCGAAGATTATGATGGGGATCAAAATAATGAGAATGATTATAATTTAAATCAAAAAAAATATGTGTATCATACACTATACAATTCAACTAAGACTGCAGCTGAGCAAGCTGCTGAGAAAAATAAGTTTCTTGTCAAGGGTAAGTACAAATCATCTTCAGGAGGAGGAATTCCTATCGGAGCATATAATGTACCACGAGGATCTGTAACAGTTACTGCCGGAGGAAGAGTTCTTGTCGAAGGCGTTGACTATACTGTGAATTATCAATTAGGTACAGTTCAAATTTTAGATGCTGGATTACAAGCCTCAAACATACCGATCAATGTAAGTGTTGAAAATAATGCATTATTTGGACAACAAACGAAAAGATTCTCGGGTGTTAATATTGAGCATCAATTTAGTAATGATTTTATTGTTTCAGGTACACTCTTAAATTTACATGAGAGACCCCTAACTCAAAAGGCAAATTTCGGTACTGAACCTATTAATAACACAATGGTTGGATTTGACGGAAATTTCTCAAAAGAAATCCCACTTTTAACCAGATTAGTCAATAAGTTACCAACTATTGAAACGGAGGTGCCTTCAAATTTTTCGCTTAGAGGTGAATTTGCATATTTATTACCTGGTGCTCCAAAGGGAAATAATTTTAATGGAGAAGCAACATCTTATATTGATGATTTTGAAGGAACTCAAAATGTTATAGACTTACTAGCTCCTCAATCATGGTCCATTTCGAGTCGACCAAAAAATCTTGGAAATATATATCCTGAGGGAGACGAGGATAATAATGGAATACAAAATGGTTTTGACAGAGCATTACTTAACTGGTACTCAATTGACCCAATTTTTTACAGCAGCCAGAGACCTTCAGATATCTCAAACGAAGATTTATCAAACTTGTATTCAAGAAGAATTTTTATAGATGAAATTTTTCCTCAAATTGATTTGGTTCAGGGTCAAACCACTGTGATTAACTCATTGGATTTAAATTATTATCCAAATTTACGTGGACCATATAATATGGATCCTTCGGTCTCAGACGGAATAATAGATAATATTAATGATTCATGGGCTGGTATAACAAGACTTATTAATACCACTGATTTTGAACAGTCTAATGTCGAATATTTAGAATTTTGGTTAATGGATCCTTTTTTAGAAGGAAATCAAAACTCTGGAGGTAAACTTACTTTTAACTTAGGTAATATTTCGGAGGATATTATCAAGGACGGAAGGAAGCAATACGAAAATGGTTTACCAGAGGATGGTGATATTAGCCTTTTACCAACAACTTCCTGGGGAACAGTTGTCCCTCAAAATCAATCCTTAGTTTATGCTTTCTCATCGGTAGGAGATGCAAGAATAAATCAGGATGTTGGAATCGATGGATATGATGATAATGAGGAGGCAGCCGTTTTCACTGCCTTTGCTGACTTATCTGATCCAGCTAATGACAACTATAACTATTTTCTAAATAAAACCGGAAGTATTTTTGAAAGATACATGGATTACAACGGTTTGGACGGTAATTCGCCAGAAACAATCTCTAATACAGATAGAGGTTCATCAACATTTCCAGATGTAGAGGATATCAATAGAGATAATACAATGAATACTATTGACAGCTATTTTGAATATGAATTAGAAATATCCCCAAATTCTTTATCAAACTTAAATAACCCATACATAATTGATAGGAAGGAAAAAAATGTGAATTTACCTAACGGAACATCTGAACTTGTAAGGTGGTATCAATTTAGAATACCTATCAATGAACCTACTCGTTCAATTGGAGGGATTTCTGATTTTAGATCAATAAGATTTATGAGGATGTATTTAACAGAATTTACTCAAAACACCATTTTCAGGTTTGGAACTCTAGAACTAGTTAGAAGCGACTGGAGAAAATATCAACTTAGTCTTGATGAAGAAATTGATAATAATAACGATACAACCGATTTTTCTGTTGGAATTATTGGTATTCAAGAAAATGAAGAAAGTTATGTTTCTCCTCCCGGGGTTGAAAGAGAACAATTTAATAATAATAATACTATAGTAAGACAGAATGAACAATCCCTGGTTTTAAATGTTTGTGAATTGGAGCCTGAAGATTCTAGAGGTGTCTATAAAAATATCAGCGTAGATATGAGGCAGTTTAACAGGATAAGAATGTTTCTACATGCCGAGGATGGAGCATCCCCAGGCTTTACCGACGGGGATATAATTGGATTTGTTAGATTAGGAAATGATTTGTCTGAAAATTATTATCAAATTGAAATCCCATTACAAGAATCCCCTTCAGGCTCATTAAATGCTCAATCGGTTTGGCCAATCATTAACGAGATTGATTTACCGATTAACGCCTTAGAAACTATAAAATCTCTTTCAATTCTTAATGGTACATTAGGATCTGATCAGCCAGTTTTCTATGATGTAATTAACGAGGATGTGACTGATGAACCTGTTGCTGAATTTTCCCCCTTAGATGTTGGTGAGCAAAGAATTTCTATAAAAGGAAATCCAAATTTTGGTGATATTAGAACCCTGATGATTGGTGTAAAAAACCCTAGTCAGGATAATATGGACGTTTGCGCTGAGGTTTGGTTTAATGAATTGAGACTTTCAGATATGGATAATGAAGGGGGATGGGCTGCTACATTAGCTGTTGATACAAATATTGCTGATTTTATGAATATTTCCGCAACTGCTAGACAAAGTACCAGTGGTTTTGGAAATATTGAGCAGGGACCAAGTGAAAGAGATAAAGTGGATAAAAAACAATATGATATTATTTCTAATATAAATATGGGGCAGCTCTTCCCAGAAAAATGGGGATTAAATATTCCCTTAAATTATGGTCAAGGTGAGGAGTATATAACACCGGAATTTGATCAGCAGTATAGAGATATCACACTTTCTTCAAGGATTGATCAGGCAGAATCTCAGCAAGACAAAGATGCTATTTTGAGACAGTCTGAGGATTATACAAAAAGAAAAAGTATAAACTTAATTGGCGTAAATAAACAAAGGACTAATGATGAAAAAACCCCTAGATTTTATGACTTAGAGAACCTTACTTTTAATTATTCTTATAACGAGGTAAATCACAGAGATTATGAAATTGAAAACATGCTTGACCAAAATGTTAGAGCAGGAGTTAATTATAACTTTAATTTTAATACCATTAAACTAGAACCGCTTAAAAAGAAAGACTCTATTTTTAATAGTAAATACTTAAAAATATTAAAAGATTTCAATTTTAATCTATTACCGTCAAGCATTAGTATAAACACTGATTATATTAGACAGTTTAATAAGCAAAAATTTAGAGAAGTTGATTTAACACAAGATAATATTGGAATTCAAGAACTATTTAGAAGAAACTATTCTTTTGATTTTCAGTTGGCAATAAATTACCCTATTTCAGAAAATTTAACCCTAAACTATAATTTGGGCAATAATAATATTGTAAGAAATTATTTTATAGATAATCAAATTAACGGAATGCAAGACCCTGAACTTGATGTTTGGGATAAATTTCTAGATATTGGTGATCCCAACAGGCAGGCTCAGCAAGTTGCGATTAATTATGATATACCACTTAATAAAATACCAACTTTTAATTTTATAAAAACCAGCTACTCTTACACGGGCGATTTTCAATGGCAAAAAGGTTCAGATTTATTTGGTAATCTAACACTTGATGGTCAAACATATGACTTAGGAAATTCGATATCTAATGCAAATACTCACAACATAAATTCAGTCTTGGATATGCAGAAATTTTACAGATATTTGGGATTAACTAAATTTAACAGAGGTTCTGATTCAAAGGCCGTGAGAGGGTTTTCACAAAATGATGGCAATAAAAAAACCAATCCGATTTTGAAATCATTGGTTGACTTAATCACCACTGTTAAAAGGATTCAAATTAATTATTCAGAAAATAATGGTACATTTTTACCTGGATTTTTGGATACACCTGGGTTTATTGGCTCATTTACACCAACTTTCGGATACGTTTTTGGAAGTCAAAAAGATATTAGATATTTAGCTGCCAGAAATGGTTGGCTTACAGTTTTCCCAGAATTTAATCAGCAGTTTTCAAGCACCAGCAACACTAACCTTACTTTCTCGGCAAATTTGGTACCTCTTAATGATTTAAAAATTGATTTAACCGGTGGTAGAACTTACGCAGAAAATTTGACAGAGTCATTTAATACGATTGATAATGATAATGATGGGTTAAGTGATTTATATAACCCATTTATTCAAAACTCGATTGGTAATTTTAATATTTCAACAATTTTGATTAAGACTGCTTTTTCAAAAAGTGATGAATTCAGCTCTGAAGTTTTTGAAACTTTTAAATCAAATAGATTAGTTATCGCAAGAAGGCTTGCAATGCGTGAGGGTGTAGATTTTTCTAATCCAAACAATTTTGAAAATGGCGATTTAGCTGGTTTCCCACTCGGATTTGGAAAGACCAGTCAATCTGTTTTATTACCATCATTCCTTTCTGCGTACTCTGGAGTAGATGCAAATAAAGTTCAACTAGGAGCCTTCAGAGATATTCCAATTCCAAATTGGAGCGTAAAATACTCAGGATTTATGAAAATGGATTGGTTTAGAAAAAACTTCAAGAGATTTTCAATATCTCATGGATATAACTCAATGTATACCATTAATCAGTTTAGATCAAATCTTGACTATGTTCAGCCCGATTTTAACCTTGTTTATACTTCTCAAAATACTGATGTTTTTGATCAGTCAGATAACTATAAAAATAAAACCTTATTTAGTAATATAAATTTAATGGAGCAATTTAGCCCACTCGTTAAAATTGATGTTGAAATGAAGAATTCATTAAAGTTGCAAACCGAAATTCGAAAAGACAGACTGCTTTCACTTAGTTTTGATAATAACCTTCTCACAGAAATTCAGGGCTATGAATATATATTGGGCTTAGGCTACAGAGTAAAAGATCTTCAAATTAGGTCAAGACTTGGTGGTTCGAGACAATTAATTAAGAGTGATCTAAATATGAAAGCTGACTTTTCCGTTAGGAATAATAAAACAATTGTTCGATATTTGGATTTGGATAATAACCAGGTAACCTCTGGTCAAACTATATTAAATTTAAAGTATTCTGCAGATTATGCATTTAGTCAGAATTTAACGGGAATTTTTTATTTTGATTATTCGTTTTCTGAATATGCAATTTCGACAGCATTTCCTCAGACAACGATTAGAGCAGGGTTTACTATGAGATATAATTTTGGAAATTAAATAATTGTTAAAATGAACATACCAAAAGATTTAAAATACACAAAGGACCATGAATGGATCTCTATTGATGGTGATGTTGCAACCGTTGGAATTACAGATTTTGCACAAAGAGAATTAGGGGACATAGTTTATGTTGAAGTTGAAACTGTAGGCGAGACTTTAGAGGCAGATGATGTCTTTGGGACTGTGGAAGCTGTAAAAACAGTTTCGGATTTATTTTTACCTGTTTCGGGTGAGATTTTAGAGTTTAATGATTCATTAGAGGAAACCCCAGAAGATGTTAATTCTGATCCATATACAAAAGGATGGATGATACGATTAAAAGTTAATGACATAGACGACCTAAATGAATTGTTAAATTCCGAACAGTATAAAGACTTAATTGGGGAATAGTCAAATCAAAATATCGAAAAACTAAAAAACTTGTTTTTTTTATAAATTATTGGTTATTTTAGCTTAATTAATATTCCTAATGCAAAGCAAAAAAAATCCTAAAGCTGATATCGGAAGAAATAGTTCACTCTACTTTGCAGTGGGCCTTGCCTTAATGATGTTCATGTCATATGGAACCATTAACTACAAGGTTTATGATAAGGATGCCATGAATATTGATAGGGTTAATATGGATGCTTTGGATGAGGAAGAGGTCCCGATTACTGAGCAGGTAAAACCCCCACCGCCTCCACCACCCCCGCCTCCAGCACCAGAAGTTATCGAAATTGTTGAGGATGAGGAGGAAGTTGAAGAAACTATAATTGAGTCTACTGAGTCTGATGAAGAGCTTGAAATTGAAGATATTGAAATTGAGGAGGTAGAGGAGGATGTTGAAGTTCCTTTTGCTGTCATTGAGAATGTTCCTGTTTTCCCGGGATGTGAAAGAGGGAATAATGAAAAGAGAAGAAAATGTATGTCTGAAAAAATTTCAAAATTTGTTCAGAGAAAATTTAATACAGATCTAGCTGGTGACTTAGGTTTGACCGGAAGGCAAAGAATTTCTGTGATATTTAAAGTCGATAAAATCGGAAATGTTACTGGAGTAAGAGCCAGAGCTCCACATCCCAGACTAGAAAAAGAAGCCATCAGAGTAATTGGCTTACTACCAAAAATGCAGCCTGGTAAACAAAGAGGTAAAGCAGTAATTGTTCCATACTCACTTCCGATAATATTCCAAGTTCAGGATTAAATCTTTTTATTCATTTTAAACTATTTAAGGTTTTATAAATCTTATATTTGCAACTTATTTAAAAGGAGACTTGTCTACATATAATTCAATACACATTATAAAAGAGCTTACAAAGATAAGATTGACATTAAGCGTAGTATTTTCTTCGTTTATTAGCTATTTTCTTGCTTCAAATGAGATTGACTACACTCAGCTTTTTTATTTGACTACCGGCGGAATTCTTATAGTAAGTTCATCTAACATATTTAATCAGATAATAGAGAAGGATTTAGACAAATCAATGAAAAGAACTCAAAACCGCCCTTTACCAAAAAATGAAATTAGTACAAGATTTGCGCTATTTCTAGCCATCACTACTGCACTGCTTGGACTAATTTTTATGTATCTCATCAATATAAAAGTTGCAATTCTTGCAGCTCTTTCAATATTCATATATACATCCATATATACACCAATGAAATTGATAAGTCCTATAGCAGTTTTTATCGGTGCAATCCCTGGTGCTTTTCCTTTTATGATTGGGTGGGTAGCCGCTACCAATGATATAGGAATTGAAGCTTTAACCTTATTTTTGATGCAATTCTTTTGGCAATTTCCACATTTTTGGTCTATCGGTTGGGCCCAAAGCAGTGATTATGAAAAAGCTGGTTTTAAAATGTTACCAACCGGAAAGAAAGACAAGTCTACATCGGCACAAATTTTGTTTTATTCTATTTGGGCAGTTTTGATTACAATCGTGCCTTATTTTGGAATAACGGGAGAACTAAAATTAAGTTTAGCGGGTGTTTGTTCTGTAATAATTCTAGGAGCAATTTTAGTACACAGAGCCTACATCCTTTTTTTAGATGGTAAAAATGAAAACGCAAATAAACTAATGTTAACAAGCGTTATTTATTTAACGTTGGTTCAACTGACGTTTTTATTTGATAAAATCTTCTAATCATGACTTCATTAGAAAATAAAAAAAATAGAGCTTTGAAGATGATGCTTTGGTTTGGCATTGGTTCATTAATAATGACTTTTGCTGGACTTACAAGTGCCTTCATAGTTAGTAAAAACAGAGAAGATTGGGTAGATAATTTTGATATACCAGAAGCCTTCTATTTGAGTTTATTTTTGATTATAGGCAGTAGTATATCTTTAATTTTTGCCAGAAAACCTTTAATGAGAAATGAAAAAAATATTGTTTCAGGACTTATTTTAAGTACAATTATTTTGGGGGTACTTTTTATTATTTTTCAGTTTGTAGGTTTTAATCAAATAATGAGTAATGGATATCACTTTACAGGCCCAACAAGTACTATTAATAGTTCTTTTATTTTCTTGATAGCTTTTGTACATGTATTGCACGTGATTGTTGGATTGATCGCTCTAATTGTTGTTTTTATCAAAAACCTTAAGGGGGCCTATCACAAGAATAATGTTACCGGTTTTGAACTGGCATCAATATTTTGGCATTTTGTAGATATTTTGTGGATTTACCTATTCATATTTTTGGTTTTCTTCGGTTAAAATAATTATTTTTGTACCTCTAAATTAAACTATGGGAACAGCAGTAAATACAACCTCAAATGAAAAAGTTTGGGGAGGTGGTAACAAGCCTCTTAATGCTTCATACGGTAAAATGATGATGTGGTTTTTCATTGTATCGGATGCACTAACATTTTCTGGATTTATTGTTTCTTATGGCTTTGCCAGGTTTAAATACGCAAATTCTTGGCCTATAGCAGACGAAGTCTTTACTCACGTTCCCTTCATGCATGGTCAAGAGTTACCGATGATTTATGTTGCCTTTATGACCTTTGTTCTAATTATGTCCTCTGTCACTATGGTATTAGCTGTTGATGCAGGTCATAAAATGAATAAATCTAAAGTTACTTTTTACATGTTTTTAACAATAATTGGAGGTATAATTTTTGTTGGTTCACAGGCGTGGGAATGGGCTACTTTTATAAAAGGTGATTACGGTGCAGTAAAGACAAAAGGTGGAAATATTTTACAATTTTTAGATATGGAAACCTCCAAGAGAGTTTCGGTAACTGATTTTGCATTTGTTTATGCAGATTCAAGAAATCAACATGAAAAATACAATGGAATTTGGTACAGAGACGAAGGAACACTTCCATTATACTCTGTTGAAGAAGTAATCGCTGGAATGGAGGCTTCTCCTAATATTGTTATCAGAACACAAATTTTAGATGACAAAGGTCACAAAACAGTGCTATCTCGAGAAGAATCTTTAAATATCTTAAAGACAACCGGTGTTTCAGTTGTTAATGGTGCAAATTTAATCGAGAATGAGTATGGTGCGCCTTTATTTGCCAATTTCTTCTTCTTCATAACCGGCTTTCACGGTTTTCATGTATTTTCTGGAATAGTTTTAAATATCATAATCTTCTTTAATGTTATAATAGGAACATATGAAAAAAGAAAAAGTTATGAAATGGTTGAAAAGGTTGGTCTTTATTGGCACTTTGTGGATTTAGTTTGGGTTTTTGTTTTTACGTTTTTCTATTTAGTATAGTATCATGGCTGAGCACGCACACAAGTTAGAGATTTTTAGAGGTTTAATTAAATTTAAATCTAATACGCAAAAGATAATTGGTGTACTAATCCTATTATCAGTTGTGACTTTAGTAGAGGTAGTATTAGGTATTTACAAGCCGGCTATTTTGAACGAATATTTTTTAAACTTAAAATTGCTAAATTGGATATTTATAATTTTAACCATAGTAAAAGCATATTATATTACATGGGATTTTATGCACATGCGAGATGAAACTTCTATTTTGAGAAGGGTTGTGGTCTGGACTGCTGTTTTCCTTATTCTTTATCTTACTTTTATTTTAATACAAGAAGGTGGCTATATTTTTGATGAGTTTAGCGATACATCAAATTATATTAAAACTGATTTTTAATTATCTTCAAATTGTGATTAATACTTTTTACAGAAAATGGTTCATTCTGGGAATACTTTTTTTATTACCAGTAATATTTTTGTTATTCTTATATCCTTCAACACATAATTATAATACATTGGATATTGTTAATGAAGATATAGTTGAAATAGATTTTTTAAATTTCATAGATGATAATGAAACAACTTTTGAAGAAAATATTACTATTGTAAATTTTTTAGGAGATAATCCAACCAAATATATAACTGGTGCCCTAAATTTAAAAGAGTTGGTATATGATAAATTTAAAGGCTTTAAAAAGTTTCAAATTATTTCTATAGCTTCATCAGGTTCAGAAAAATTGTTAATGGATGTAAAAAAAGAGCTGTTAAAGTCAGATGAATTAAAATATTGGTTTTTTGCTACTGCCAGTGATAAAAAAATAAGTCAAGTTTATAAATCCCTTAGGACTTCAAAAAAATTAGATTCTATAAACTATACTTCTCAGGTTTTTATTATTGATAAGCAAAGAAACCAACGAGGCAGAATTGATGACAGGAATGATGATCAAGTTGAAAATAATATCGATAAATTTGGTTTGTATTCCTATAATTCTGTGATAGTCTCAGAAATCAAGAAGAAAATGAATGATGATATTAGAATTTTATTCACAGAATACAGACAAAAAAGAAAAGGTAACTTTAATTCTAATATAAGACGAATAAGTAATTTGGATGGTAATGAAGAATAAGAAAAATATTTTTACAATAATATTAGTGATTGTTTTTGGTTTGGTTTTTGTTCCCAGAATTATTGATAGGTTAGTAAATAATGACGTTTCAAGAAGCGAAAGTAGAAGTTTAAAGCTTGATAATTTTGAAAAAAATATTGAATCACTTCCGTACCTAATTATTAATGATGAAAGAAAAAAAGTACCTGGTTTTAAATTTGTCAATCAAAATGGAGAACTTATTTCTAATGAATTTTATCTTGGTAAGGTTTATATTGTTGAATTCTTTTTCACTACCTGTACAACCATATGTCCAATAATGAATACCAATCTCGTTCACATTCAAAATAGCTTCACAACATTTCCAAATTTTGGTATTGCATCATTTTCTATTAACCCTGAATATGATACAGTAAACATACTAAGAAAATATGCCAAGGATAATGGAATTGAAAATCCTAATTGGAATCTTATGACTGGTGAAGCTGATGAAATTTATGAGCTTGCAAATGATGGATTTAATCTTTACACTGCAGCGAGCTCAGATTTTATTGACGGATTTGAGCATTCAGGATATTTTGCACTTGTTGATAAAGAGGGATATATTAGATGCAGGCAAGATGAATTTGGAAACCCAAAGATTTATTACAAAGGTTCGGTTAATTTCAAAGAAAAGCTAGACTTAAATGGTGAGGCGGAAGAGATTACTGTTTTAAAAGAAGATTTACTAAAATTATTAAATGAATAAGTTGTTAATTTATAATAGGCTTACGGTTGTAGTCTCGATTTTGGTTCCTGTTGTCGTAGCAATTCTTTTATTTTTGAAGTGGGATGCAGATAAGTTAGTCTTTGACTTAAGGTCTCCAAATTTTGTTCCGATAATTTTAATCGAAGATTTACCAATGGCTAAACCTCTTACATTTTTGCCCCCTATATATGCTACAATTAACGGAATTACTGCAATTATTTTAGTAACTGCTGTATACTTCATTAAAAAGGGTAAAAGACTTATTCACGAAAATTTAGTTAAAATTTGTATTGCTCTATCACTCTGTTTTTTAGTTATGTACATCGCATACCACATTACCAGTGATCCAACATCATTTGGAGGTGAGGGAATCATAAAATATATTTATTACTTTATTTTAATATCTCATATTTTACTTTCTATAACCGTAATCCCTTTTGTCCTTTTTTCATACATAAGAGCTATTACTACCGATTTTGAAGGACACAGAAAAATTGCTAAGATTACGTTTCCTATATGGTTATATGTTGCAGTAACCGGAGTGATAGTTTATATAATGATATCACCGTATTATGTTTGACCACTATGAATAAAATCATATCATTTATAATTTTTAGTTTTTTAACTTTTAACCTTAGTTATTCTCAATGTGCTATGTGTAGGGCAGTTCTGGAAAGCAGTGAAAATGAGGGTATGGCAGAGGGAATTAATAATGGAATAATGTATTTAGCTTTTCTACCCTATTTAATTGTTTTTTTTATGATATTTTTTGTTTATAAGAAATTCAAAAAATAAACAACCATACCTCAAAAATAACGTTAACAAACCTATATTCCCTTTTAACAACTAATTAACAGGAATTACACTTCTTTTTGTTAACCTTTGTAGCTAGAAATTTAGAAAACATAATGCTAAAGATAAGTAACCTTCATAAATCATATAAAATGGGAGAGTCAAGTCTCCACGTTTTAAAAGGAATTAATCTAAATGTTGAAAAAGGTGAGATGGTAGCTATCATGGGGTCCTCAGGATCAGGAAAATCTACACTTTTAAACATTATTGGAATTCTTGATGAGCTGGATTCGGGTGAATATACTCTGGATGGAATTGAAATAAAGGACTTGAATGAAAAGAAGGCTGCACAATACAGAAATAAATTTTTAGGTTTTGTTTTTCAGTCATTTAATTTGATAAACTTTAAGAATGCTCTCGAAAACGTAGCCTTACCTCTTTATTATCAAGGACTGAAAAGAAAAGAAAGACAAGAAAAAGCCATGTTTCACTTAGAAAAAGTTGGACTTTCCGATTGGTCAACTCACTTGCCAAATGAACTTTCAGGGGGCCAAAAACAGCGAGTTGCAATCGCCAGAGCACTAGCAGCAGAACCAAAATTATTATTGGCTGACGAGCCTACAGGAGCATTAGATTCTGGTACATCTCAGGAAATTATGCAATTTCTACAACAATTAAATGATGAAGGAAAAACGATATTAATTGTTACACATGAAGAAGATATTTCATTAATGTGTAAAAGAATCGTTAGATTAAAAGATGGTGTTATCATGGAAGATAAAAAAATCAAACAAAATAGATTGAAGTAATGATTGATTTCGGTTTATTTAGAGAAATATTTCAAAGTTTAAATAAAAATAAGCTAAGAACAATTCTTTCCGGATTTACAGTTGCTTTTGCTATTATGTTATTCACAATTTTATTTGGAATCGCTAACGGTTTTCAGAATGCATTTGAAAATGAGTTTGCCGGAGATGCAAATAATTCAATATTCATATACTCCGGCCGTACATCAAAAGCTGTAGAAGGATATCAAACAGGAAGAAGAATTCAATTTGATAATGAATTATACCAAACCATAAGTGAGGAATTTAATCAAGATATAGAGTTTATTACTGCAAGAGTTTATAAAAATGTTACTGCTAGTTTTGCAAACGAAAAAAGTAATTATACGGTAAGGGCCGTAAACCCTGATCATCAATTTATAGAGAAATCTGAAATAAAAGAAGGTAGATTTATTAATTCATTAGATATAAAGAATAATACTAAGAATATCGTAATTGGTAATCTTGTAGTTGAGGATTTATTCCCAAACACAAACCCAGTAGGCAAATATTTGGACCTAGATAAAATTAAATTTAAGATAGTTGGAGTATTCGTTGAAAGGTCAGAAGGATCAGATAGCAATGAGGCAAGAATTATATATATGCCAATTTCAACAGCTCAAAAAATATATGGTAATAATGATTATATAGATCAGATTAATTTAACATACAACAAGAGTCTTTCAGAACAAGAGGCAATTGCTTTTGGTAATAATATTGTTGATAGAATAAAAGATATATTCTTTGTTGCTGATAATGATCAATCTGCAGTAAGGGCCAGAAATAGAGCGCGTGAAAATCAGGAGATAACACAATTTAATGCAATACTTGCAATATTAGTTTTAATTATTGGTATGGGTACTTTAGTTGCAGGTGTTGTTGGTATTAGTAATATTATGATATTTATTGTGAAAGAGAGAACAAAAGAAATAGGAATAAGAAAAGCCCTTGGTGCACC
The DNA here is from genome assembly GCA_902626585.1 of uncultured Bacteroidota bacterium. Taxonomy (GTDB): domain Bacteria; phylum Bacteroidota; class Bacteroidia; order Flavobacteriales; family Flavobacteriaceae; genus MED-G13. Next base: position 163,381 of record CACOGA010000001.1, on the reverse strand, counting down.
ACCAAATTCAATTATTATACTAATTATTTTGGAATCAATATTTGTTACGGCAATTTCTGGATATTTCGGGCTATTATTAGGAGGCACTTTACTTAATAGTTTTGATTTAAGAGATTATTGGATTTATGACCCTGGGGTTAGTTCATCACTTGTGATAGCAGCAACTATAACTCTGGTTATAGCAGGCGCCATCGCAGGTTATATTCCTGCCAAAAGAGCAGCAAGTATCAAACCAATTGTAGCATTAAGAGACGAATAATATGTTTAAATTTTTATTTGATATTGATACATGGCAAGAACTTAAGGAAAGTTTAACCAAAAATAAGCTAAGAACAGTGATAACCATGATTGGTGTTTGGTGGGGTATTCTTTTATTGATAGGTTTATTAGGCTCAGCAAAAGGGATTGAAAATAAATTCAGTGTTCAATTTGGAGATTACGCTACAAACAGTGTTTTCATATGGGGCCAGTCGACCAGTAAAGCATTTAAGGGCTATCAAAAAGGTCGCTCTCCAAGACTTAAATTTTCACAATTAGAAAAAATAAAAAATCAGGTAAAGGGAATTAAATTTCTACTTCCCAGAAATGCAAGAGATGCCAGAGTTGTTCGTGGAGTCCAGTATGCTTACTTTACATTGTCTGGTGATTTTCCGTTATTAGATAAAATCCAAAAAAAGGACTTGATTGCGGGTAGATTTATAAATCAATCTGATATAGATGACAGTAAAAAAGTTGTTGTAATTTCTGATGAAGTCTTCAAACAGCTATTTGATGCTGATGAGAATGCTATTGGAGATTTTATTAAAATAAATGATATAAATCATAAGGTTGTAGGAGTATTTGAGTCAGGAGATTTTGATTTTGGAGGTGAATTGCATATACCATTTTCTACATTTCAAAATGTTTACAATCAAGGAGATAATATAGGATGGATTACAGTAACAGGGGAAAAAGGATTTGATATTAGACAGATTGAGAAAGATGTAAAACTCGTACTTAAAAATTTAAATTATGTTCACCCAGAAGATAATCGTGCTTTTGGTAGTTTTAATCTAGGTGAACTTTTTGAACGTTTTGAAGGTTTCCTAATGGGAATGCAATTCCTAACATGGTTTGTTGGAATAGCTACGTTAATAGCTGGTGTATTTGCAATCGGAAATATACTACTTATTACAGTCAAAGAGAGAACCAAAGAAATTGGTATTAGACGAGCGATTGGAGCAACCCCCTTTGAAATTAAAAGACAAATAGTTTTGGAATCAATTTTTCTAACTCTGATTGCAGGAATATTAGGGATCATAACTGGAGGTTGGATTTTAATCGCTATGGATTATGCTTTTGGTCATGGACCTGATTCGGTATTGATTAATGCTTCAGTACCTATATTTATTGTATTTATTTCTGTAATTATTTTAGTTGTATTTGGTTCACTGATAGGACTGATTCCAGCAAATAGAGCAACAAATATTAAACCTATAGATGCATTGAGAGAAGAATAATTATATAAAATTTAAACAAATGAAAAATCAAGTTAAGTATATTGTTATAATCCTACTGGTAGGATCATTACTATACGTATTAAATTACTTTAGACAAGCCAATTCTGCTTCTATAATTGATTATGAAACCGAGCAACCATTTTACACATCAATTAAAAAGGAAGTAGTTGCAACAGGAAAGCTAAATCCTGAAGATGAAATCGAGTTGAAACCTCAGGTAAGCGGCATTATAGATAAGATTTTTGTTGAAGAGGGTGATATAGTTATGAGAGGTGACTTAATTGCAAACATAAGAGTTGTTCCAAATGAACAAGCATTGTTAAGTGCAAATAGTAGAATAAATTCAGCAAAATTATCATATAATAATGCAAAAAAATTGTTTGACAGGAGCAAAAAATTATATGAAAAAGGGGTAATCTCCAAACAAGATTTTGAAAACAGTCAATTATCTATGGAACAAAACCAAGAATCATTAATGCAAGCTGAAAATGATTTTAAAATTATTAAGCAAGGAACCTTAACAGGTGGAAGTACTGCTAATACCAATGTTTTATCTCAAATTTCGGGTACTATATTGGAAATTCCAATTAGGGAAGGTAGCCCAATTACAGAAACCAGTACATTTAGCCCAGGTACTACCATAGCTACTGTTGCTGACATGACAAAAATGATTTTTGAAGGGCAAGTTGACGAAACTGAGGTTTCAAAGCTTGCGGAGGGGTCTGATATTAAGGTAATTCTTGGTGCTCTTGAAAAAGAAGAATTTAAAGCTAAGTTAACTTTTGTAGCTCCAAAGGGAATTGAATTGGGTGGTGCAGTCCAGTTTAAAATAAAAGCTGATGTGAGTATTCCCCAAAGTGTGAATGTTAGAGCAGGATACAGTGCAAATGCGATAATGTCAATCGGTCAAAAGGAAAATATTTTATGTATAAATGAATCTTTATTACAATTTAACAGAATTACTGATAAGCCTTTTGTAGAAATATTGAAAAAAGATGGCACATTTGTTAGTAGAGACGTTGAAGTGGGAATTTCAGACGGGATAAATGTTGAAATCCTAAAGGGTGTAAAAGAGGAGGATAAAATTAAAGTTTGGAATTCTGTTGAGGATGAAGATCCTGAGGAATCAAGAAGAAGACAAGATGAAAATTCAAGAGAATTTGAAGACTAAATTTCAATGATAATTATGAAAAAAATTAAAATTTTAAAGTTTTTTATTTTGGTCACTAGTTTATCTTTTGCTCAGAATAATTTATGGACACTTGAAGAATGTGTTAATCATGCTGTAGAAAATAATATTACTATACTTCAAGCCAAAAACAGTTTATTGTCTTCTGAACAAGATATTATTAGTGCAAAAGGTAATTTCTTACCTGCTGTTAGTTCCAGTATAAGTGGAGGGGCAAGTCTTGGAAATATTGAGGTATTTCCAGGGGAATTTAGAGACAGGGAATTCTACTCTACATCGTTGGGGATTGGGTTATCTCAGAGTATATTTAATGGCTTCAGAAATATTAATTTACTAAATCAGAGTAAACTTAGCTTGGAGAGAAATCAATTTGAGTTGGATAGGTTAAAAGATGATATTTCATTAAATGTGGCTAATACATATTTAAATGTTTTATTTAATAAGGAAAATTTAGAATTGGCAAAATCTCAAGTTGATTTTTCTGAATTTCAGGTTAACCAGGTAAAAATCTTAGTTGATTCTGGCTCTGAGCCTATGTCAACGTTAATTGAAACCCAAGCAACTTATGCCAGGGACATCCAAAATTTGACTATTGCAGAAAATAATCATGAATTAGCATTATTAACTTTAGCTCAACTATTACAATTATCTTATGATGATTTCGATGTTGAAGTTATTGAGATTGACACCCCCTCAGCGAATTTAATGTACGATGATATAACTCCAATTCTTAATTATGCTATGCAAAACAGGAATGAAATTAAGGTTGCAGAAAGCGATATTGAATTAGCTAAATTGGGAACAAAGATTTCAAAAAGTGCATATTTACCAAACGTATCGATGGGCTATGGTTTTAGTGCCTCAGCTAATTTTTCTAATCTCACTGAGGATGATCAGTTTTTAGAGCAGCTGAATGACAATAAGGGTCATTCAATAAATATGAATGTTTCAATACCTATTTTTAATAGAAATCAAACAAAAGCACAGGTTAAAAAATCTAAGATACAAGAGGAAACCAGTAATCTTGCATTAGATCAAGTAAAGGTAAACCTTGAGTCAACGATAAAAAGAGCTTTTACAGATGCAAAGGCTGCACTTAGGGCTTTTGAAGCTGCTGAATTATCTTTAAGATCTCAACAAACTGCATTTGAAAATTCTCAGCAAAGATTCAGTTTAGGATCTTTAAACTCATTTGATTTGGAGCAATCAAGAATTAGACTATTAAATGCGAGGTCTTCATTGATTAATGCTAAATATGATTTTATTTTTAAAACAAAAGTCTTAGATTTCTACCTAGGTAAAAGATAATTTGTGTCTGTAATCCTAAATATCGAAACTTCGAGCAAAAACTGTTCAGTCTCTATTTCTAAAAATGAAAAAATAATTGGACTGAGGGAGCAGAGCTATGATGAATACTCTCACTCAAAATCGCTTCATACTTTTATTGAAGAAATCCTAAATGAAACACAATTATCTGTAAAAGACTTATCCGCAGTTGCCATTTCTGAGGGGCCAGGCTCATATACCGGATTAAGAATTGGGGTATCAGCTGCAAAAGGAATTTGTATTGCATTAAATATTCCTCTAATTTCAATTGATACAATGCAAAACTTAGCTAGGAAGATACAGTTTTCAGAAGGCCTTATAATACCAGCCATGGATGCAAGAAGAGATGAGATCTACTTTTCAATTTTCCAACCTGATGAGAGTGGGATTCCAATAAAAGTTAGTAAAACAGATTGTCTAGTATTAAATAAAGACTCTTTTAGTATTTACTTTCAGTCTTCATATGTTAATTTTGTTGGAAACTGTAATGAAAAAATAAAGAAGTTTTTACATCATGAAAATATTATTTTTTCTGATTACATATTACCTTCTGCCAATGAGATGGGATTGCTCTCTTTTTCAAAGTTTAATCAAAAAGAATTTGTAGATATTGCTGAATTTCAACCAAAATACTTAAAAGAGTTTGGAGGAAAAAAGATTAATACTTAACCAACGATAATGCTTCATCTAGGTCTTCGGTTGGCATTTTACATGCCTTATTAACACAAACATATATTAGCGTTTTTCCTTCTACGTATCTGTTTTTTAATAGGGGTAGGTTGTTTTCTGATTTTGAACCAATTATTAATTTGTTGGGTATATATTTTTTGTTTATTTCTTCAACTTGTTTAATTGAATTCTCGCCAACTACAGCTATCTCATAATAATTTGATTTAAAATTGTAAATTAAATCAAACCAATTTGTATATCCACTAGGGTAAGTCTCAAACTCAGCTGTAACCGATAAGCTCATATTTTGAGCTTTTTCATAGTATTCTTGCTTATCAAAATAATGATAAAGTCTAAATAAATTTTTTGCCATTATGGAATTACTAGAGGGTATAACATTATCTCTAAACTCAACAGATCTTGAAATTAAATCTTCATCCTGAGAAGAAGTGAAGTAAAACAGTTCTGACTCAACTCCAGAGAAATTACTTAGAACATATTCAGATAAATTTAATGCTCTCTCAATCCATTTTTGATTTAATGTAACCTCGTACAAGTCAAGACTAGCTTGAATCACAGTTGCATAGTCTTCTAGATATCCATTTATTTTACTTTTCCCGTTTACAAAATTATGGTGTAATCCACCGTCTTTTTTTATCAAATTTTTGAATATGAATTCACCAGCATTAATTGCTTCATTTTTAAATATCTCATCGTTAAAAGATTTATATGCATCAACATATCCACTTATCATTAGACCATTCCATGAAGTTATTATTTTGTAATCAAGACTAGGTTTTTTCTTATCTATTTTTGCTAGTTTAAGTTTATATATCCATTCTGATTTAATTTTTTGAAATGTAGCTGAGTCTAGTTTATTTTTATTAATGAATTCGATATCAGAAATTGATCTGATTAGAACATATTTATTTTCTTCTTCCCAAAAACCATTATCATTTACATTATAATATTCAGAAAATAAGTCAAAGTTTTCTCCGATTATTCTTTCAAGCTCTTCTTTTTCCCAAGAGTAATATTCACCTTCGGCATAAGTCCCGTCATCCAACTTACTATCAGCGTCCAATGATGAATAATATCCTCCAGAAATATCTTTCATTTCAGAATCAATATATTCATGAATTTTGTACACCACGTCTTTATATAAATCTTTATCAGAAATTTTGTAGCCCACAGAATACAGACTCATTAATTGACCATTGTCGTACAACATTTTTTCAAAATGTGGTATATGCCATCTTTCATCAACAGAATATCTAGAAAAACCACCTTCAACATGATCAAATATTCCACCATATGCCATTTTATCTAGTGTACTTAAAATTTTATCTTTTGATTTTTCTTGTTTTTCTTGAACACTATATCTTAACAAAAAATTCAGATTATTTGGCATCATAAATTTTGGTGCACCATTGAATCCACCAAACTCTTCATCAATATTTTTGAGCAATAGTTTCGAGTACTTATTAATATCGATATTTTCAAAGCTATCTGTTTGCATAACTACATCATTAAGTGTATTTATCCCTTCCTGAACTCTATTCGCATATGAAATAAATTTTTCTGGTTCAGTCTCATATATTTCAGAAATTTGTTTTAGGGCTGAAATCCACTGTCCCTTTGAAAAATATGTCCCCCCCCAAATAGGCCTACCATCAGGAAGTGTTATAACATTAAGTGGCCAACCACCACTTCCAGTAATTAGTTGAATAGCATTCATGTAAACTTGATCAATATCAGGTCTTTCTTCCCTGTCTACTTTTATTGAAATAAATTTGTCATTCATAAGCTTTGCAACAGTTGAATCTTGAAAGCTTTCCCTTTCCATAACGTGACACCAATGACAGGATGCATATCCGATACTAATGATAACAAGTTTATTCTCTTTTTTAGCTTTATCTAAATATTTTTTATCCCAAGGATTCCAGTTAACAGGATTTTCTACGTGCTGAAGTAGGTACGGACTGGTTTCATTTTTTAAATTATTTCCTTTATTCATATTGTCATCACATGAAATTAAAATAAAAACTGTAATAAATATTTTTAATAAATTTTTAGTCATCCAATCAAAAGTACAAAATGATTAGATTTTATCCGTTTATTGCCTCAACGGAATTGACTTTTTCTGAAAGCATTTCTTTTAGCATATTTTCAATACCATTTTTTAGTGTTATTGTGGATGAAGGACATCCACTACATGCTCCCTGAAGTATTACTTTTACCAATTTTTTTTGTGGATCATAAGAATCAAATAAAATATTTCCTCCGTCAGACGCAACTGCTGGCCGAATATATTCATCAAGTATTGATACTATTTGTTTTGATGTAACATCTAAATCAGTTTGATTGACTTCAATTTTAGTATTGCTTGTGATTATTTTGTTATTTTCTAAATAGCTTTTGATAAAATTTCTTAATTCTAAAGAAATCTCATCCCAATTTTTCACATCATACTTGGTTATTGAAATAAAATTTTTTGAAATATAAATACTTTTAATGTAAGAGAATTCAAATAGTTTCTTTGCGAAATCCATTTCCTGGGCTTCTTCAATATTATTATATTCAAAACTATCTTCAACAATTAATTTATTTGAAACAAATTTTAAAACTGATGGGTTCGGAGTACTTTCGGTATAAATTGAGATTGGATTAGTTTTACTTTTTTCAACTTCATTAATAACTTTCCTTCCGCTATTTAGATAATTTTCTATTAATCTTTTGACTTCGTCCTCGACATCTTCCCATTCAACTATATTAAATCTTTCAATTGAAATAAAAGAAGAGGTTACATATACCTTTTTTACAAAAGGTAAATAAAATAATTCTTGAGCTAGCTTTGAATTTTTGGCTTCATCAATATTATTATATTCAAAACTCTCATGATTCGTGATAAACTCATTAACTTCGAACTTATTTATAAACTTATTCTGAGTCCTCTCGATTTTAACAGTATAATTCATTTTCATAGATATTTCTCTGCAAAAGTAGATAAATATAGAGTCTTTACTAAAATAATTGATAAGATATGTCTATTAAAATTTATATATTTGAGCGACTTACTCCTTAACGGTATAGTTATTGATTCCTTTAATATGAACAAAATGAGGGCTAATATAATAATCTTATCATTCCTTGTATTTCTAATTTTTAATACAAAATCTTATTCTCAAGAGGGACTCCCTATTTATTCAGATTATTTGACAGACAATTATTATCTTTTGTTCCCTTCGATGGCGGGAGCAGCAAATTGTACAAAAGTTCGTTTTACAGGAAGAAAGCAGTGGATGGATCAAAGTGAAGCTCCTAATTTGCAAACGGTCAGTATTAATGGTAGAATTGGAGATTCTAGGTCTGCACTTGGTACAATAGCATTTAAAGATCAAAATGGATATCATTCACAGTCTGGAGCTTATGTAACATATGCTCATCACATTATGTTTTCAAGAAGTGAGTTAGATTTAGATATGTTATCATTCGGTTTAAGTGCTGGTATGATTCAGTATAAACTTGATGAATCTGCTTTTTTAGCAGGTGGATTTGACCCTTTAATCTCTGGTTTTGAACAAAGTGCAACTGACTTTAATATTGATTTTGGATTTTCTTATCAGTACTTAGATTTTTATGCTCATGCATCAATTAAGAACCTATTGAATAACGATGGTATTAATTTTAATGAGCAAGGCTTAAGTTATAATAACCTTAGAACTTATCTATTTTCAACAGGGTACTTATTTTCTGATTCCTCAAATAATTGGAATTTTGAACCTTCATTAATGTTTGCCCATAAAGATGCTACTAAGGAAACGTTTGCTGATATTAACTTTAAAGTATACAGAGAAACTGATTTTGGTAGGCTATGGGCAGGTCTTTCTTATAGAAATAGTTTTGATGGCGCTGAGTACCTTAATTCACAAGATCAAATTAAAACACAGAAACTTCAATATATTACTCCGCTAGTTGGATTACAATTTGATGGTTTTGTTTTCGCATACACTTATTCATACCAATCTAATTCTGTTGTTTTTGATAATGGAGGATATCATCAAATTACCCTAGGTTTTAATTTTGGATGTCGCAAGCAGAGATATGATTGTGAATGCCCATGGCTCAAATAATCTAAAATTTAAGATAATTTAAATCATAACTTTCTTTCAAGAAGTTTTTAGACAACTTGCTTCCGTTATAGAAAACCTTTATATATCTGTTTTTTGTAGATATATTTAAAATATCATGAGATTTAAGTTGATTTAAAACCTGTCTATTGACTGCGTCTATTGTATCCAATATTTTGATATCATTTGGTAGAAGTTCTTTAATCATCTCTATTACATGATTATAATGAGTACAACCCAAAAGAAGACAATCAATATTCTCATTTATCATTGGGTTTAAATATGATTTTAAAATTTTTAAAATTTTGCTTTTTGAATGTAAACCCTCTTCAATCATGTTTACTAACTGATAGCCAATTTTTTCATGAATATTAATATTATCAATTTTATTTTCACTTAGTGTTTTAAAAAAAAGTTTACTGGTTAAGGTATTTTCTGTTGCTAAAATTCCAATGTTTTTTGTTTTAGTATAGTTGATCGCAGGTTTGATCGCAGGTTCAATTCCTATTATTGGAATTGAAATGATTTCTCTAATTTTTTTAATACTATTAGTTGTAGCTGTATTACATGCTATAACTATAATTTTGCAGTTGAATTCGATTAATTTTTTACAATTTTTATGACTAAGAAAAAATATTTCTTCTTTCGTTTTATTACCATATGGACAATTCAGATTATCGGCTAGATATATAAAATTTTCATGGGGTAATTTTTCTTTTAATTTTTCTAAAATTGAAAGACCTCCAATTCCTGAGTCAAATATACCAATCGGACTTTTCATATATTTTGTAAAAAAAAAGCTGCCTAATATAGACAGCTTTGATATTTTAATGAATTATTTCTAGAATCCAAGCTCTTTTTTAACCTCTTCCATCAAGTCTGTTCCATTTGCAACAATAACTCCTTGACCTTGAGTTGAGTCTAAAACGTAATCAAATCCCATTATCCCAGCAACTTTGTTAATTGCAGTCTGAGCTTTTTCTGTAATTGGTTTTAAAAGATCAAACTCCTTTTTCTGTAATTCTTGTTGAGCTTGTGCTTGATATTGTCTTATACTTTGCTCCATTCCCTGTACCTCTTGAAGTCTTTTAGCATTTTCTTCATCAGTCTGAGCTGCAGCTTCAGTGTCATATTGTTTTACCTTACTTTGAAGTTCAGCAGCCATTGTCTGAATATCAGTCTCATATGTTTTTGCAAGTTTCTCTAGCTCAGCTTTAGCATCATTCATTTCTGGCATTGATGCAACTAGCTCAGTCGTATTAATATGAGCAACTTTGGATTGTGCAAATGTTGAAAAACTTAATGCAAAAAGTAAAATTACCAATGATATTTTAATCTTCTTCATAATTAATATTTTGTGTTTTAAATTTTAATGTTAGTAAAGGTACTAATCTTTTACTTTTCTTTTATTACTATTTTTTTGTTTTCTTTGCTCGAGAAGCTCTTTAACCGATAGTTTTTTCTTAGGCTCATCATTTTTTTCATCTCTATCGTTGTTTCTTTCAATTTTTTCTGTTTCCGTAATCAAATCTGATTCATCAATCAGGCTTTCTTTTTCGATTTCTCTTTTATCTTTTCTAGAGTCAATTTTTCTTCTGTTATTAGCTCTGGAAATGGTTCTTAGTATCTGATCACTCACATCAAATCTTCTATCTGAATAAAGCATTACGATATCGGCTGATTTATCAAAAATAAAATCATAATTTCTAGATTTTGCCAATTCCTTGATAGCGTTAAATATTTGGTCCTGAATAGGTTGAATCAATTGTTGTTTTTGTATAATTAAATCTCCTCGCGGACCAAATCTTTTTTGTTGATATTCGCTAAGTTCTTCTTCATCAAGGGATATTTCTTCTTCAATTTCATCAATCATCTCATTTGTTAATAATATTCTTTCTGAGTTTAGGGCATCTTTCTTTTGTTGAATTTTTCTTGATCTGTCTTCAATTTCATTTTTCCAGCCTGCAGCCTTTTCCTCTAATCTCTCTGAAACCTGATTATATTCTGGAAGATTTTCAAGGATATACTCCGTATCAATGTAACCAATTTTAACGTTTCTTTGTGCATTAACAAAGCAAGTCGATAAAAACAGCAAAGCAAAAAAATATATTTTTTTCATGATAAATTAGAACGTAAAAATAGTTCAAATATTTTATTAAAAGTTTTGGCCAAAAATAAAATGTGTTTCCCAACCATGTTTTGAGGATTGGTTTGGCAGTGGATCAAATCCATGGCCAAAGTCTATACCTAATAGACCAAATTGTGGCATAAATAATCGAACACCAATTCCGGCAGATCTTTTAAGTAGAAACGGGTCAAAATCCCTAAAACTATTATATGATGAACCACCTTCAATAAATGTTAGTGCAAATATTTTAGCCTGTTCACCCAAACTAATTGGGTATCTTAATTCCAGTGAATATTTATTGTAGATTGAGCCTCCATCTTGAGCTGATAATGATTGATTTGGATAACCCCTTAGAGGAATATTCTCTCTGCCATCAAGATTATACATTCCCATTCCATCACCTCCCAGAAAAAACCTTTCAAAAGGAATTACACCCCGATCATTATTATATGCTCCTAGGAAACCAAATTCGAAGGCTGGACGTAGAACCAGCTTTTTGGTAAGAGCAGTAAACCATTCTCCTCTGAATTTAATTTTATAAAACTCAAGCCATTTATATCTTTCTTGATCAATTTCAGCGATTCTATCACCAGCTGATGTGTTTGCTGGATCTACCCCCAATTCTTCCACTAATTCATCTCTTTCATCTTTCAAAGCTTTATAATCAACATCATTAAATGCCGAATAAGGAAAAGTCAATTTTGCAGAAAGAGTGAAATTTGATCCACCAGTTGGATAAATTGGATCTGTATACGTATTATTTCTGCTCAAGGCAACTGTGTAAGATAAATTATTAGATGACCCATTACCAAAAGTAAACAACCCAGTGTTATATTCATTCAGATCATAGTACTGAAAGCCTATGAATTGAGATAGGGTAAAATAATCGTCAGGAACGGTTAACCTTTTTGCTAAACCTACAGAAAGTCCAGAAATATTGAAATATCTTGATTTATCTGCTGTATAATTGTAGGGATTAAACATAAATTGTTTGGTTTGGGATAGTTGGACAGAAAATTGTACAGGCCTTTTACCTCCAAGCCAAGGCTCTGTAAAATTGAAGCTGTTAACCGTATAAAATCTACTAGCCTGTAGTCTCAAAGCTAGTCGTTGACCATCACCCATCGGAATAGGGGTATATGCCTCTTTTTTGAAAATATTTTTGATGGAGAAGTTATTAAATGAAAGCCCTATTGTTCCGATAAATCCACCACCACCATAGCCTCCCTGAAGTTCAATTTGGCTTGATCCGGTTTCAACAAGTGTGTACTCTAGGTCAACAGTACCAAAGGTTGGATTAATATTTTTAAAATCGGGTGAAATTAACTGAGGATCAAAAAACCCTAATTGACCTAATTCTCTCAGAGATCTAAATACGTTTGCTTTACTGTATAATTGTCCTGGTCTAGTCCTTATTTCACGGTATATGACATGGTCATTAGTCTTATTATTCCCAACAACAGAAATCTTGTTAAAGTATGCAGGTTTACCTTCGTTAATTCTGATCTCAAGATCGATAATATTCCCATCTGCGTTAACTTCAACAGGTGTTATTGATGAAAATAGATAGCCATTATTTTGGTATAGATTGCTCAAATCATCTGCATCAGGATCTGACCTGTCAGCAATCCTTTTTTCTAATTCGACCCCGTTATAAGTATCACCTTCTTTGATTTTTAGTATTTGATTAAGTTGTTGATCTGTATAAACACTATTACCTAAATACTCAATTTTACCAAATCTGTATTTAGAACCCTCAATCAGTGAGATTGATACATCGATCTGTTTATCATCATTGTTAAGTATTGTATCTGAAACAATTCGCGCATCTCTGAAACCATTCTCTTTATATTTGTCAACTAAACTTGATAGATCTTCTTTAAAATTATCTGGAACATACTTTGATCTCTTGAAAATTCTGTAGAATTTTTTTCTCTTAGTATTTTTCATTGCTTTTTCAAGAGTTTTTGCCTTTAGTTCATTAATTCCATTGAAATTTATTTCGTTAATTTTAATTTTATTTCCTTTAATTATGTCTAATGTCATTTTAACTTTAGATTTTTTGGTAGAATCTAAAACTTCTTCTGTTTTTATGAATACTTTAGCATTTAGGAAACCCTTTTTTTTGTATTTATTTTCTAAATAGTTTTTTGTTGTAGTGATTAGATTTTCAGTTACTTTCACTCCAGTTTGAAGTTTATTTTCCTTAATTACCTCATCAATCTTTCTTTTTTTTATGCCAGTTACTGTTAACTCAGTTAATTCCGGTAAGTCATATAATTCAATTTCGAGATCTATTATGCCGTCTTGAACATTAGTTTTATATATATCAACAGAACTAAAAAGATCTGAGCCCCAAAGTTTTTTAATTGCATTGCTTAGCTTCTCCCCAGGAACACTTATCGCATCTCCTTCCCTTAGGCCGGAGAAGGTAACAATTGTAATAGGGCTAAAGGAGGTGTTTCCAGTAACTTCAATTTTGCCAATAGTATATCTTTCAACACCTGTTTGTGATGACAGTAAACTAGAAAATAAAAATGTAGAACTGATCAGTATTAAATTGACCACATATATCAAGTTTTTATGTAGGCTTTTTAAATTATTTAATTTGTTCACTGGTTTTTCCAAATCTTCTTTCTCTATTTTGATAACTAATAATAGCCCTATATAAATCTTTTTTTCTAAAGTCTGGCCATAATTTTTTAGTAAAATATAGCTCAGAGTAAGCAATTTGCCAAAGTAAAAAATTACTTATTCTTTTTTCACCACTTGTTCTAATCAGTAAGTCAACATCTGGCAAATTACGGGTGTAAAGATGGTTATTTATAACGGTTTCGTCAATATTTTTTGAAGAAATTATATTATTTTTAACTTTATCTGATATTTCTCTGACGACATCAACTATTTCACTTCTACTACCATAACTTAAAGCTAAGGTCAAAGTTAATTTTGAATTTTTTCTAGTTTCATTTTTAACCTTCTGTAAATAAGTGCTTATTTTTTTGGGGAGCATGCCAAGATTTCCAATTGTTTCAAACCTAATATTGTTTTTATTTAAGCTTTTTAACTCATCTTTTAAGGATAAAAATAGTAGTTGCATTAAGAAATCAATTTCTAATTTGGGTCTATTCCAATTTTCGGTAGAAAAGGCATATAGCGTTAAATTTTTTATACCCAGTTCAATACATGACTCCACAATTTTTTTTACAGATTTTCGGCCAGCTCGATGCCCCTTCTCTCTTTTCATACCTCTTTTCTTTGCCCACCTACCATTTCCGTCCATAATGACGGCTATATGTTGAGGTATTTTATTTTTATCAATTTTTTTTAAACTCATTTTCCAATGTTACAATAGCATGGATTTCTGCCAAAAGTATATGTTAAGCTAAAGTTAGAAAACATATACCAATCATTGTTGTTAATATTTCCAAAGTTATAACTTAAATCATCCATCGATATACTATTACCGTCAATTTTATCGGTCAATGCATATCTGGCACCTATTTCAAATGACAAAATTAGGCTTTCGAACAGTCTATGCTTCAGTCCAACGACCATCGGAATTGAATATGTAGACTGTTTTTTTTTTGAATTTGACAGGTTTCCATTGATCAGAAGCTGTTCATCAAAGTTTGTATATGAAATACCTGAATAGATGTAGGGTGAAAATAGTACATCAAAATCGTGTAGATCAAATTCAAAAAAATTAAATTCCATTCCAATCGAGAGCTCGCTTAACGGAGTTTCGAAATGATAACCCCTCTCTAGTCTTCTTGGATCATCTGATTTTAAATCATCAGGGGAAAGCTTTGTTCTGATATAAGAAATTCTATAAGAGTGTCTAGGACTTCTGTTCCATTTAAAAACTGCTCCAAATAGATCCTCTTGAGGGTTAATAAAAACAGTATTTCCAACATCTCCTATAAAATTTGATTTTCCATATATGACTCCAGCCTCATATATCTGAGAAAAGGATAACTGGGTAAAAAGAATTATGATGATTATTTTATAAGACCTGATATTCAATGTTTTTGTTTTAAACATAAACTATAATCAGAAAAAATTATTGTTCTGTTCTTTTATCTTTACCCCACATTAATTTTTCTCTAAGTGTATTAATGTAACTATCATCCTCAAATTCAACCATTTTTAAAAAGTGAGGTGCTTTCGAAATATATATTTTTGAATTAATATTTACAGAGAATATTTTTGAATCAGCTGAAACAAAATATTCATTTTCCCTTCCATTAATAGAAATTTCAATTTTCTTTTCATCAGAAATGACTAATGGTCTTGCATTAAGGTTGTGAGGAGCAATGGGGGTTAGTACAAGATTTTTACTATCAGGCATGATTATCGGTCCACCACAACTCAAAGAATAACCTGTTGAACCAGTCGGAGTAGATATGATCAATCCATCTGCCCAATATGTATTTAAATATTGGTCATTTAATTTAGTATCAATTGTAATAAGTGATGTTGTATTTTTTCTCGAAACAGAAATTTCGTTTAATGCACTTTCTTTGTTACCTTCAAATTCAACCTGAATAATTGTTCTCTCAGAAATTTTAAACATTGATTCTTTCAGTTTTTCTAAAATGGATTCAAAATTTTCTATTGCTGAATTAGCTAGAAATCCAAGTCTACCTCTGTTTAAACCAATTATGGGAATAGATAATTTGCCAATTTCGTTGGCAGATCTAAGAATGGTTCCGTCACCACCAATAGAAACAACATAATCATATTCATTTGTCAGTTTCTTAATCGGATTAAAATTAAAATTCGAAATATCATCAAATTTTTTTGAAATCAGTTTATACGATTCAGAGTCAATATCAAAATCAATATTATTTTTTTTTAGGCTATTAAATACAGAAAATATATGCTCGTTATTTTCTTCAGGATCTAATTTTGTAAATAGAGCAAATCTCAAAATTTCTTCTAAAATTAAGGGGTATCAAAAAATCAAAATTAAGTAAAAATAAATTAGTTTTGCATAAAATATTTTACATTAAATTTTTAATGACTAAGTTAAGCGTAAACATTAACAAAATTGCAACATTAAGAAATTCTAGGGGGGGAAATTACCCAGACGTTTGTGATTTTGCTGTTAACATTCAACATTATGGAGCTGACGGTATAACAGTCCATCCAAGGCCAGATGAAAGACATATCAAATATGAAGATGTATATAACTTAAAAGAGGTTGTAAGCACCGAATTTAATATTGAGGGAAATCCGATTGATAAATTTGTTAAGTTGGTAACAAATATTAAACCCACCCAAGTAACTCTAGTGCCAGATGCTATCGATGCTATTACATCAAATTCAGGATGGGATACTATTGTACATAAAAGCATGTTGCAAGAGGTTGTGAATGAGTTTAAGTCATATGGAATCAGAACATCTATTTTTTTAGATCCAAAATTGAAGTTTGTAGACTCCGTTTGTGAGATTAATCCTGATAGAGTTGAATTATATACTGAAGATTATGCGAGAGAATTTTCGAACGACAATTTTAGTATAATTAAAGATTACAGTGATTGTGCAAAAGAAATTGGCAGAGCTGGTATCGGGATTAATGCTGGTCATGATCTTTCATTAAAAAACATAAAATATTTTAAAGAAAATATTTCAAATTTACTAGAGGTTTCTATTGGTCATGCACTAATCTCTGAAAGTCTATATCACGGTTTAGAAAATACTATCAAAAAATACCTTGAATTTTTGTCCTAACTTATGCTTCTTCATTCAAAAATAATAGGGGATTCAAATAAGCATATATTAATTTTACACGGCTTTTTGGGTTCTGGTGACAATTGGATTTCCGTTTCCAGAAAATTGAATGATATTGGATTTACGATTCATTTAATTGATCAAAGAAATCATGGAAGAAGCTTCCATTCTGAAAAATTTGATTATGAGTTAATGTGTGAGGATTTATTTAATTATATTGAATATTATAATGTGATTAATCCAATTTTGATTGGTCATTCAATGGGAGGAAAGACGGCGATGAGATTTTCTTTAAAATATCCAGAGTTAATCCAAAAACTAATTGTTTTAGATACTTCACCAAGAGAATACCCGGTCCTACATCAAGCGATTATTGACTCACTCAAAGAAATTGACTTAAGCATTTACAATACCAGAAACTCGGTTGATGATAAGCTTAAAGAATCAATCAAGCAAAAGGATTTAAGAAATTTTCTGATGAAAAATATTTACAGAACTAACGATGGAAAATTGAGCTTTAGATTTAATTTAAGATCCCTTTCTAAAAATATCGGAAATATCGGTAAAAAAATAGAATCTGATAATCAGTTTAATGCGGATGTTATTTTTATAAAGGGTGAAAATTCAGAATACATCAATGAATCTGATAAAGAATCAATAAATATACTTTTTCCAAATTCAAAGTTTTATATTATACCAAATGCTGGGCATTGGTTGCATGTTGACAATCCAAATGATTTTTTGTCAGTATTATTAAGTACAATCTGATAATTAGCTATTTTTCCTTTTAGACCTTTAAAAAAAACTGTACTTTCGCAGACCAATTTTATCATAAATGAAAATATCATTAAATAAAAAGAATAAGCTTTCCGGAACCATTTCAATTGAAATTTATAAAAAGGACTATGAACAAAATGTCAATGATGTATTAAAAAGATATACAAAAACAGCAAGTATTCCAGGTTTTAGAAAAGGTTTTGTACCTATGGGACTTATAAAAAAGCAATATGGTAATGCCGTTAAGGTTGATGAAATTAATAAATTATTGGATTCCGAATTGAAAAAATATATACAAGAAGAAAAGCTAGATATTTTAGGAGGTCCAATTCCCGTTGTTGAAAATGATATTGATTGGAATGCTGAATCAATTAATTTTGATTTTGAAATAGGCTATACCCCAGAATTCAAGATTAACTTAAAGCCAAAAAAACCTATTATTAAATATGAGGTGAAAGCCGATAAAAAAATGGTTGATAGTCAGATCAAAAATATACAATCACAATACGGAAAATTAGTTTCAAAGTCAAAGGTTGAAAAAAGTTCAGAGGTTACCGCAAACTTTGTTTCCGAGTCTGATGAAATAAACAATTCTAGTATGTTTAAATCTGAGAGTTTAAAACCTGCATTTTTAAAAAAGATTTTAGGATTAAAAGTTGGAGACGAGTTAAGGGAAAATTCCTTAAAGATTTTTAAAGAGGATTATGAGCTTTCCAGAAATTTAAAAGTTGAATTAGATAGGGCGAAAAAATTAAAAAATGACATGGTTATCAAAATTGAGGAAATAAATGAAAGAGTGATGGCTGAACTTGACCAGGATTTATTCGATAAAGTTTTCGGGAAGAATTCCGTAAAAAATGTTACAGAAATGAAGAATAGACTCTCTGAAGATTTCGTCAAACAATTTCAAAGTCAAGTTGACCAAAAACTAATGAATGATACAATTGAATACCTGATTGATTCAACCAAAATTAACTTACCTTCAGAATTTTTAATTAAATGGATGAAACTAAATTCTAAAAATAAAATCACAGCAGAAGAAGCCAAATCCGAGTATGAAAAGTCTGTAAAGGGTATGAAATATCAGTTAATTGAAAGTAAAATTATTATCGATAATAATTTACAGGTAAATTTTGAAGATCTAAAATCTTTCACAAAAGATCTAATAAAAAATCAAATGTTACAATATGGACAATCTATTCCGGAGGAAAAAGAAGTTGAAGCAATCGTTGCAAGGGTCATGAGTAACAAAGATGAAATTAAAAGATTAACAGAACAATTGACAAACACCCGTATGCTAAACTTTTTCAAAGAAAAATTTAATTATAAATTAAAAAAGGTTAGCTATGACGAATACATTAAGGAGGCATATCCATCTTAATTCTTATATTTATAAATAATAAAATTTAAATCATGGATTTCGGAAAAGAGTTTAAAAAATTTGCGATTAAGGACCAGGGTATTAGTAGTACATACTACAATGAAATTGTAAGCAGTATGTTCCCAAAAGGTTTGACCCCTAATATAATTGAAGAAAGACAAATGAACATAGCAATTTTTGATGTTTTTTCTAGACTAATGATGGATAGAATCATTTTTATGGGTACTGCAATAAATGATCAGGTTGCTAATATAATTCAAGCTCAGTTATTATTTTTGGAGAGCACAGACTCCTCCAAGGACATTCAAATATATATTAATTCACCGGGCGGAAGTGTATACGCAGGATTGGGTATTTATGACACTATGCAGCTTATTAAACCCGATGTAGCTACAATTTGTACTGGAATGGCTGCTTCTATGGGTGCTGTTCTTCTATGTGCTGGGGAAAAGGGAAAAAGAAGCGGACTCACTCACTCAAGGGTTATGATACATCAACCTCTAGGTGGTGCTCAAGGTCAGGCAAGTGATATTGAAATAACAACAAAGGAGATTTTGTCACTTAAAGAAGAGCTTTACAAAATTATAAGTAAACATACGGGACAAAAATATGAAAAAGTCTATGCAGACAGTGATAGGGACTATTGGATGAAAGCTGACAAAGCTCTTGAATATGGGATGATTGATGAAATCCTAACCAAAAGCTAGACTAAATGAGTAAGTCTGATTTACAATGTTCATTTTGTGGCAAGAAAAAAGCTGAAACTAGATTACTAATAGCTGGTATTGACGCACATATTTGTGATTTGTGCATAGAACAAGCTAACGGAATTATCTTACAGGAAAGCAATAAAAAGGAAAATATTGAGCAAAAATCTGAGTTAGAACTTTTAAAACCTCAACAGATAAAATTATTTTTAGATGATTATATAGTTGGTCAAGATTACACTAAAAAAGTTATATCTGTTTCAGTATATAACCATTATAAGAGAATCAGTCAGGAGACTGAAAATGAAGTAGAGATCGAAAAAAGTAATATAATAATGGTAGGTAAGACAGGAACAGGAAAGACTTTGATCGCTAAGACGATTGCGAAGATGTTAGACGTTCCTTTAGCTATTGTTGATGCGACAGTTCTAACTGAGGCTGGTTATGTAGGTGAAGATGTTGAAGGTATTCTAACTAAGCTTTTGCAATCTGCAGACTATAATATCGAGAAGGCTGAAAAGGGAATTGTATTTATAGATGAGATTGATAAAATTGCAAGAAAAAGTGATAACCCCTCGATAACAAGAGATGTCTCAGGCGAAGGCGTACAGCAGGCATTACTTAAACTCTTAGAAGGAACCACTGTTAATGTGCCGCCAAAGGGTGGTAGAAAGCATCCAGATCAAAATTTCATTGAGATTAATACTGAAAAGATACTTTTTATAGCCGGTGGTGCATTTGACGGAATTGAAAGACACATTTCAAGAAGATTAAATTTAAATGTAATTGGTTACAAAAGTACTGGAAAAGGTTCTGTATCTAAGCATAATATTTTGAAACACATTAACCCTAAAGATCTTAAAGATTTCGGTTTGATTCCAGAAATAATTGGTAGACTTCCAGTTGTTACTTACATGAATCCGTTAAATAAAGATGCTCTCTTAAGTATACTTACTGAGCCAAAAAATGCATTGATAAAGCAATATGTCAAACTATTTCAGATGGATGATATTATTTTAGAGTTTAAAAAAGATGCCCTAGACTTTATTGTTGATAAAGCAATTAACTATAATTTAGGGGCAAGAGGGCTTAGATCACTTTGTGAGGAAATTCTTAATGATGCAATGTTTAATCTTCCAGGTGGTGAGGTCAAAAAATTAATTGTTAATAAAAAATACGCTGAGCAACAGTTATCTCGAACAAGTTTAGAAAAATTAAAAGCAGCTTCTTAATTATTTAATCTTATTAAGCTTTCTATGAATTTTCTTTCATTAGAAAGTCTTGGGATTTTGTTTTGCCCCCCCATTTTATTATTCAATTCTAACCACTTAAGAAAAACTCCTTTTTTTGAGATTATAATTTCTGGTCTTTCTAGTGTAAAATCATTGTATCTCTTAGCGTCATAATCAGAGTTTTCTGATTTTAATTCATTATCAATAATTTCAGAAAGATTAATTTTTTCAGAAGGAATATTTTTAAATTCAATAAACCATTGATGAGCACCTTTTTTATTTTTTTTCATAAAAATAGGAGCAACAGTGTAGTCGATAATTTCTAAATTATATTTTGAGGATAATTTATTAATTACATTGTCGGTATTTTCAATAATTACTTCTTCTCCGAAAACGTTAATAAAATGTTTTGTTCTTCCAGTGACAATAATTTTATAAGGATCTAGGCATGTGAATTTAACAGTGTCACCAATTTTATATCTCCATAATCCAGCATTAGTTGTAATTAATATCGCATAATTTAAATCTTTTTCAACTTCATTTAAAGGAATGACCTTTTCATCTTTTGTACCATATGTATGCATTGGTATAAATTCATAGAATATTCCGTAATCAAGCATTAATAAGAGTTCATCAGAATTATTTTCATATTGAATAGCAAAAAATCCCTCTGATGCATTATAAATTTCGTAATAATGCATTGATTTTTTATTAATAATTTTTTCATACTGATTTAAGTACGGCTTAAAACTAACACCACCATGAAAATATACTTCTAAATTTGGCCAAATTTCTGAAATGTGTTCTTTATTACTTTTTTTTAGAATCTTATTTAAGAGAACAAGCATCCAAGAAGGTACTCCTGCTAGACTTGTTACATTTTCGTTGAGAGTTTCATTAATTATCGCTTCAATTTTATAATTCCAATCATCCATTAACGAAGTTTTATTACTTGGGGTGCTACTAAATTCAGCCCAAAATGGCATATTATCAATGAGAATTGCGGACAAATCTCCATAAAATGTACCATTCATTTCATATGGACTTTTACTTCCACCAAGCCTGAGACTCTTTCCGGTAAAGAGTTGAGAATTTGGATTATTATTTAAGTACATACACAATAAATCCTTACCTGCTGCATAGTGACAATCTTCTAAAGATTCATCGCTTACCGGTATGAATTTACTTTTTGCATTAGTTGTACCACTAGATTTAGCAAACCACTTTATTTTTGAGGGCCAAAAAATATTGCTTTCTCCCTTCCTTGCTAACTCAATTTTTTCAGAAAATTGCTCATAGTTAAATACAGGTAATCTTTCCGAAAAGGTTTTATAATTTGTAATAGATTTAAAATCAAACTTTTCTCCGATGTAAGTGCCTTTTGCTGAATTCACAAGTTTTAAAAGTATGTCGTTTTGTACTTCATTTGGATATTTTAAGAAAAGCTCAATTTGATGCATTCTTTTTTTAAGAAACCAGGAAGCAATTGAATTAATTAATGGAATTGGCATCTTTTTTTGTAATTTACCTTCATTTAAATTTATAAAATTTTATGCATTTTGAAGGAGTGGTAAAAAAAATGACTACAGAGTTTTCCTCAGAGGTCAATTATTTTATTGAATTTGATAATAGTTATATTCATCTAAATCAGTTTTTAGAAAAATCACTTACGATTAAATGCGTTGGATATAGTTGTCTTTCTTGCTCAAATGATGGCGAAATTTTTAGACAGGGTTTTTGTAAAAGATGCTTTTTTGAAAGCCCACTAGCAGGAGATTGGATTATAAAGCCTGAATTAAGTAAGGCTCATCTAAACATAGCTGATCGCGATCTTGATTATGAGAAGAAAATTCAACTTCAACCCCATATCGTCTATTTATCAAATACTGGTTCGGTAAAAGTTGGTATCACACGAAAAACACAAGTGCCTCATCGATGGATTGACCAAGGGGCTCATGAAGCAATTGAAATTATAGAAACTCCAAATAGATTTTTAGCTGGAACTGCTGAAGTTGCGTTAAAGAAGTATATGAGTGATAAGACGAATTGGAGAAAAATGTTAAAGAATGAAAGGGATAATACTAATCTATTAAGCTTTAAAGAGCAAGCGAGAACATATATACCGAGTAATCTATTACATTATTTTAATGAAAACAGTAAAGTATTCAATATCAATTTTCCTGTTAAAAAATATCCTTTAAAACCTAATTCGATAAAACTTAAAAAAGACTCAGATTACTCAGGAAAATTAGTTGGAATAAAAGGGCAGTATTTAATATTTGAAGACGATAGTGTGCTTAATTACAGGGCACATGAAGGCCATATATTCATGATAAGAATTGAATCTTAATCAATATTAACTTCTTCGTTAATTTCTAAATTAAATTTATTTCTGAATAGATAGACCCCTAAATATAAAAATGGTGTATCAATTAGTGCGACTAAAATTTTAAAAAGAAAACCTGAAATTAATAATCCTAAAAATTGATCCCAGCTCAACACATTAGTTATACACAACAAGAAAAGAATTGTAAATGTATCAACAAATTGTGAGAAAAAAGTTGAAAAATTATTTCTTAACCAAAGCATTTTACCCTTTGTTAGGTTTTTCCAAAAATGATATATATGAATATCAATATATTGTGCAAATAGATAGCTGAGCATGCTAGAAAGAACCGCAATTATTGTACTTCCAAACACCTTTGTGAATAAGAAATCGTCGACAGGTGAATTTTCCATTGCGGGAACTGAATCTGCAACATAAATTATTAAGGTTGAAAAAACCGCGGCAAAAATCCCAACAGTAACCACTTGATTAGCCTTCTTCTTGCCATAAATCTCGCTGATCAGATCAGTTATTAGAAATGTTATAGGGTAAGGAAGAATACCCACCGATAAGTAAAAAAGTTTTTCTCCAAATATTTCAATATTAATTGGATGCCAATAAAAAAATTTTTGAAAAATTAAATTAGATACTACTAAAGATGTAATAAAAAGAGATGCCAAAATCAAATAAAGTTTTTGGGCTAATATTTTTTTTTTGGGATCCATAAATTTGTCTTTGCTCAAATATAGTAAATCAATTTCTTTTGACTAATTTGTTCTTGCTTATGGATTTTCACAAAAAATATCATATTTCTATCGGATCTAATATTGGTGATAGATTAAAAAATATTCAATCTTCAATCGATTTGATTCATTCTAGAATAAACTCTATTCTTTCAATTTCTTCAGTTTATGAGACCGTATCGGTTGGATTCAAAGGGGAAGATTTTTTTAACGTTTGCGCGTCATTTAATTCCTATAATACACCCCATAAGATTATGAATGAGTTGTTAGAAATTGAAAAGCTTTTAGGCAGAGATAGAGGTAAAGAAAAAAAATATATTTCAAGGATTATTGATATTGATATTTTATTAGTTGAAGAAGTTGTAATTAATTCTGAACAACTTACAATTCCACACATAGAAATGTGTAAAAGAAGATTTGTTCTGGAACCCTTATTAGAAATTGAACCAAATTTGATCCACCCAATAAGTAAAGTTTCTTTAAGGGAAATTTATAGCTCTTCCAAATTGAATCAAAAAATTCAAAAAAAAGACTTATCACTAAAAAACCCATCACATTACCTTTCAATAAGCAAATACAATTACATTGCAATCGAAGGAAATATTGGTTCTGGAAAAACAAGCTTATCCAAATTAATTTCCAGTGACTTCAATACAAAATTGATGCTTGAGAGGTTTATTGATAATCCTTTTTTAGCTAAATTTTATGAAAAACCCAAAGACTATGCCTTCAAACTTGAAATGTCCTTTTTAGCTGACAGGTACCAGCAAACAAGTGAGGATTTATCGCAATTAAATTTCTTTAGTCAAAATATCATAAGTGACTATGATATACACAAGTCATTGATTTTTTCAAAAATCAATCTTAATTCAGACGAATATAATTTATATAGAAAGCTATTCTATTCATTATATAAGAGTATTGTTAAGCCAGATTTAATTATTTTTTTAAATCAAACTATTGAAAATTTAAAAATTAATATTCAAAAAAGAGGAAGAGATTATGAATCAACAATTTCGGAAGATTATTTAAGAAAAATAAATCAAAGTTATTCCGAATTTTTTAAATCTAGACCTGATCTGAATGTCAAATTTGTGGACGTTTCTGAAATGGATTTTGTAATGAACAGACTGGATTATCTTTCTATTATAAATGGAATCAATTAGCTTTTATTTTAGAGAAAAAATCCCAAATAACGATTCCAACTGAAACTGAAACATTAAACGAATGTTTGGTTCCAAACTGTGGTATTTCAACAACAACATCGCTCATATCAATTAATTTTTGGTTAACCCCTTTTATTTCATTTCCAAAAATCAGAGCATACTTTTTTTTTGAATTAACATTAAAATCCTCAAGTCTGGTAGATTTATCAGCCTGCTCAATAGAAATTATTTGAAATTTTTCTTTTTTTAATTCCTGTATGGCTTCCTTACTATTTTCAAAATAACTCCACTTTACCGAATCCGTACTACCTAATGCAGTTTTTCTAATTTCTTTATTTGGGGGACTTGCGGTAATGCCACAAAGAATTATTTCATCTATTAGAAAAGCATCACAAGTTCGAAATATACTTCCAACATTATGTGCACTTCTTATGTTATCCAATATTACTTTAATTGGGGTTTTGGATGAGTTTTTAAATTCCTCAATTGATATTCTATTTAATTCACTATTTTTTAATTTTTTCATTCAGCCTAACTTCACATAATTGTTTTTTAAACAACTAAATAATAATTACATTAGTAAATACGTAGTGGTAAAAATAGTATTTAACTTATCCAATTGAAAAAAGACACAAAAAAAATTACGCCGTTAATGCAGCAATACAATGCTATTAAGACAAAGTACCCTGATGCTTTGCTTCTTTTTAGGGTTGGTGACTTTTATGAAACTTTTGGTGAAGATGCAATCCAAGCCTCTAAAATTTTAGATATTATTTTAACCAAAAGAGGGGCGGGAAGTCAAAGTGAAACAGAACTTGCTGGATTCCCTCATCATTCACTTAATTTATATTTACCAAAGCTGGTGAAAGCAGGTCTTCGTGTAGCAATTTGCGATCAGTTAGAGGATCCAAAAAAGACAAAAAAAATAGTTAAGAGAGGAGTCACAGAGTTAGTAACACCAGGTTTAGCATCTGTTGATGGAGTATTACTGCCAAAGACAAATAATTTTTTAGCATCTGTACATTTCAGTAATAATATTGGAATTTCATTTTTAGATATTTCCACAGGCGAATTTTTATTATCAGAGGGTGATTCAGAATATATTTCCAAATTATTAGCAAACTTCAACCCAAGTGAAATATTACTAGCCAAGCAGCAAAAGAATATTTTCAAGGAAATATTTGGCGAATTTCACAACCTATTTTTTTTAGATGAGTGGGTTTATAATTCTGACTTTGCAATTGAGCTAATCCAAAAACAATTCAAAACCAACTCAGTTAACGGGTTTGGAATTAAGGATTTAAAAGAGGGTGTTATATCGTCAGCTGGTATTTTACACTATTTAAGTGAGACCCAACATCACAAATTGAATCATATAACATCCATTAACCGAATACCAATTGAGGGTCATGTTTGGCTGGACAAGTTCACTATGAGAAACCTGGAAATATTTTATCCTAACACGTTGGAAGGAAAATGTTTAATTGATGTTATTGATAATACCATTTCCCCAATGGGTGGTAGATTATTAAAAAGATGGTTAGCATTACCGTCTACAGACAAGAGCTTGATTTTTAAAAGGCATAATATTGTTGAATATTTTATTTCGTCGGAATCAGATAGAAATTTAGTTTGCGAAATGCTATCAACCTTAAGCGATATTGAAAGACTAGTTTCAAAAGTGGCAACGAAAAGAATCATGCCTAGAGAATTATTTAATTTAAATAGTTCTTTAAAAATTATTAAACCTCTAAAAAATAAATTAAAAAAAACAGAGTGTAAGGACTTAAACAAATTGATAAAATCTCTTAGTAATTGTGAACAATTCATCCAAAAGATCGACTCAACACTTTCTGAAAACCCTCCTGTTAACATTAATAAAGGAAATTCGATTTCTTCCAACTTTTCTGATGAATTAAAAGAACTAAGAAGTTTATCTAAAAATACCAAAGACTTTCTTGAAGACATGCTCAAAGAGCAATCAGAAATTACGAAAATTCCTTCTTTAAAAATTTCATCTAACAATGTATTTGGATATTATATTGAGGTAAGAAATACTCACAAAGATAAAGTGCCAGAAAGTTGGATTAGAAAACAAACTTTAGTTAATGCAGAAAGATATATTACTGAAGAATTGAAAGACTATGAGACTAAAATCCTTGGTGCTGAACAGAGAATTATGGAATTGGAAATTAAGATATTTGATGATCTATTAGACTTTTGTCAATCTCACATTCTAGAAATTCAAAATAATTCGTTAATCATTGCGCAACTAGACTGTCTTACTTCATTCTCTAATCTTTCAATTTCAAAAAATTATGTGAGACCAGAAATTGATGATTCTTTAGACATCGAGATTATTAATGGAAAGCACCCTGTCATTGAATCTCAGTTACCCATTGATAAGCCCTATATCCCCAATAGCATTACTTTAAACAGTGAACAACAACAAATCATTATGATTACTGGTCCCAACATGTCTGGTAAATCAGCAATTCTGAGACAAACAGCAATTATTTGCTTACTCGCACAGATTGGATGTTTTGTTCCTGCTGAAAAACTAAAGATGGGTATAATCGATAAAATCTTTACTCGAGTGGGGGCTTCTGATAATATTAGTATGGGGGAGTCAACATTCATGGTTGAGATGAACGAGACTGCTCTTATTTTAAATAATATTTCTGAAAGGAGTTTGATACTACTAGATGAAATCGGAAGAGGAACAAGCACATATGATGGTATTTCAATTGCTTGGGCGATTTCCGAGTATTTACATGAACACAAGTCTAAACCCAAAACTTTATTCGCAACTCATTATCACGAATTAAATCAAATGGCAGATTCATTTGAAAGAATCAAAAATTTTAATGTCTCAATAAAAGAAGAAAAAAATCAGATATTATTTATGAGAAAATTAGTTCCGGGCAATAGTGAACACAGCTTTGGAATTCATGTTGCTAAAATGGCAGGAATGCCTAAAGATGTTTTAGAAAAAGCAAATGATATGTTAAAGCAGCTTGAACACACTCGATCCTCAAAAGAATTAGTAGTCAATAAAATATCTCCACAATTACAATTTTTTAATGTAAATGATCCCTTATTGGAAGAATTAAAGAAAGAGTTAGATGGCTTAAATCTTGACGAATTAACTCCTATCGAAGCTCTTTTAAAACTAAATGAGCTAAAAAGAAAAATAAAGAATTCGTAATTTTTTTTATTTTTAACATCTTACAAAAAAACTAACGTATGAAGACTTATTTAATCTTATTTTACTTTTTATTTCTTACTTTTTTTACTAATGCCCAAAATTTAAATTCACCTAACAATAATTTAGATTTAAATTTTAGTATTGACCAAAACGGAAGAGCTACCTATTCCTTAAATTTTCATAATCAACCAGTAATATTAAATAGTGGATTAGGATTTATTTTGAAAGATAATGTTGAATGGATGAGGGTTGATACTCTGGATATGGTGAATAATTTTAAAGTTGTTAATGTATCGTTTACTTCCATTGATGAAAAGTGGACACCGGTTTGGGGTGAAGAAAGTGAAATCAGAAATAATTATAATGAAATGTTTGTTGAGCTTATACAGGCTCAATCTCAAAGAAGGGTAAATATTAGATTTAGGCTATTCGATGATTCTTTGGGTTTTAGATACGAGTTTCCATTACAGGAAAAACTAGGTTCATTTATAGTTATTGACGAAAAAACCGAGTTTGCGATGACTGATAATCATAAGGCCATGTGGATTCCAGGGGATTATGACACGCAGGAATATAACTATACCACCTCGAGGCTTTCTGAAATTGAACAAAAATCCATTGAATTCAATGAGGAGAATGTTTCAATGTTTAGATTTTCTAACTGGGGAGTACAAACCGCACTAATGATGAAGTCAGATGATGGAATTTATATAAATATTCACGAAGCTGCATTAATTGAATATTCTGCAATGCATTTAGAGTTTAATCCTTCTAATATGACTTTTGAAAGTCATTTAACCCCTGATGCATATGGAAATATGGCCTACATGAATGCTCCACATAATACACCTTGGAGAACTGTGATTGTTAGTGATGATGCCAGAGATATTTTAGCAAGCAGAATTACCTATAATTTAAATGAGCCGTCAAAGATAGAAGATACCTCATGGATAAAACCCACAAAATATATGGGTGTATGGTGGGAGATGATTACGGGTCAAAGTACATGGTGGTATACAAATGATTTGTCCTCAGTAAGAATTAATGAAACAAATTATGATGAGTTAAATCCAAATGATTCACATGCTGCAAATAATAAAAAGGTGATGAGATATATTGACTTTGCCTCTGAGCATGGTTTTGATGCTTTACTTGTTGAGGGTTGGAATATAGGATGGGAAGACTGGTTTGATAAGAAAAAGGATTACGTATTTGATTTTTTGACGCCATACCCTGATTTTGATATTGATAAATTAAATAAATATGCAAAAGATAAAGGTATAAGTTTAATGATGCACCATGAAACCTCTGGGGCTATTAGAAATTATGAAAGGCACATGGATGAAGCATATTCTTTGATGAATAAATATGGCTATAAGTCAGTAAAAAGTGGATACGTGGGAAGGATAATTCCGGCTGGTGAGAGACATTATGGACAATATATGGTTGATCATTATATTTATGCAATTGAAAAGGCTGCAGATTATAAAATAATGGTTAATGCACATGAGGCTGTCAGGCCAACAGGTGTTGGACGAACTTATCCAAATCATATTGGTAATGAATCTGCTCGTGGTGCAGAATTTCGAGGTTCTAAGCTAAATCACACAACTATTTTACCTTTTACTAGATTAATTGGAGGACCAATGGACTACACACCTGGGATCTTTGAAATGGATCCTAGAAAAAACAGACCAGATTTCACACCAAATCTAAATGAAACTCTTGCGCCAGGGTCTGTTACAACAACCTTAGCTAATCAGCTTGGATTGTATGTGGTAATGTATAGTCCTTTACAAATGGCAGCAGATTTGCCAAAGAATTATATGCGTTTTCCAGACGCATTTCAATTCATCAAAGATGTTGCTTTAGATTGGGATAAATCAGTGTATTTAGAGGCAGAGCCAGGCGAGTACATAACGATTGCAAGAAAAGAAAAGGGGACTCATAATTGGTTTGTTGGAAACTCAAATGGATATAATATAAGGGATGCCGAAATTGATTTTGGTTTTTTAGATAAGAATAAAAAATACACTGCAACAATATATCGTGATGCAAAGGATGCAGATTATGCTAAAAATCCTCAGTCATATAAAATTGAAAAAATAAGTGTAACATCAAAAAGTAAAATTAAAATAAGAACTGTTCCTGCAGGGGGTTTTGCTATTTCAATTTTACCAAATTAAGTTTCATATTTGAAAATTTATCTTAAATTTGCTTCCGCACTTAAAGGTGCTTGTTCTTTAAAAATGCGAAAGTAGCTCAGGGGTAGAGCATCACCTTGCCAAGGTGAGGGTCGCGGGTTCAAATCCCGTCTTTCGCTCCATTAAAATATTTGCTGAAGTGGTGGAATTGGTAGACACGTTGGACTTAAAATCCAATGGATAGTAATATCCGTGCGGGTTCAAGTCCCGCCTTCAGTACAAAACCCTCATCAACTTGATGAGGGTTTTTATTTTATTTAAATCTAGATTTTTTCTTTTTCTTTTTCTTTGATCTTTTTTTGGAACTAATTTTCCTTCTTGATTTTTTTCTATCATTACCATTTCTGAATGGCATTTCTTCAAAATCAATAGAACTTCCTAAAATAATTTCATTTCCTCTAAAATCAATTTTTTTAATGTTGGACTTTAATTTATCAGCGAAATCTTTGTCAATCTCAAAAAAAGTTTGATATCTGTTTAGTTCGATTTTACCAATTTCAATATCATTAGATTTTAAAGCTCTGTTAATAATTGAAATAATATCAATCGGAGTTGCTCTATGTTTTCTTCCAATGTTAATCGAAAATCCTGCTAGTGATTTACCATTTCCTCTTTTTTTGTCAGATTTTCTGCTCCTTTTTGATTGTAATTTATTTGACTCTTTATAATAATTTAAAAATCTGTTAAATTCAGCTGATACAAATCTTTTAATTAACTCATCACGATCAAGCCATTCAAGTCTTTTATAAATATCATCTAGGAATGGCTTAATCTGCTTTTCATCAACTTCGACATTTTCGATTTTATCAATCAGTTTATATAGTTGGTTTGAACAAATTTCAATCCCCGTTGGGACTTCTTTATTATAGAATTTTATACCACCTTTCTTTTCAATCGATTTTATTTTTCTTTTTTCACTGTCATTAGAAATTGCAATTGAAATTCCACTTTTTCCAGCTCTTCCTGTTCTTCCACTCCTATGGATATAAACCTCAGGATCATCAGGAAGAGAATAATTAATTACATGAGTAATATCATCTACATCTAAGCCACGAGCTGCAACGTCAGTCGCAATTAGAATTTCTAATGATTTGTTTCTGAATCTTTGCATAACTTCATCCCTCTGGCTTTGAGATAAATCACCGTGAATTGCATCTGCATTATACCCTTCAGCCATAAATTTATTTGCGATTTCTTTTGTGTGTCTTTTAGTTCTACAAAAAACAATTCCATATATATTGGGATTGAAGTCAGCAATTCTTTTTAGCGCTTCGTACTTATTTCTAGAACTTACATTATATATATGATGTTCTATGTTTTTAGCTCCTGAATTAATTTTTGATACACTTATTTCCCTTGCATCTTTCATGTATCTTTTTGCAATACTTTTCACCTCTTTAGACATCGTAGCTGAAAAAAGCATTGTCTGTCTGTTGGTTTTTGTTCTTTCCAATATAAAGTCTAAATCATCCTTAAAGCCCATACTTAGCATTTCATCTGCTTCATCGAGTACTACTTTATTAACCAATTCTAATTTTAAAACTCGCCTGTTAATTAAATCTTTGGTTCTTCCAGGTGTTCCAACTATAATATGAACTCCTTTTTTTAATGATTTAATTTGTGTTTCAATATTAGCTCCTCCGTAAACAGATAAAATTTTAATTCCTGAAACATATTTTGAGTAAGTTTCCAAATCTTTACAAATTTGGATGCAAAGTTCCCTTGTTGGACACAATATTATAGATTGTACATAATTATCTTTTAATTGAGTTTTCTGGATTATTGGTAACCCAAAAGCTGCAGTTTTACCTGTACCTGTTTGAGCAAGTGAGATAAGATCTCTAGTGTCGGTTAATAAAAATGGAATAGATTGTTCTTGAACCTCTGTAGGGTTAACAAAGCTCATTTCTTTTATGGCTTTACATAAATCATTATTAACACCAATTTCTTTAAATGCAGACATTAAAATCGTTCTAGCTGCAAATGTCGACTATTTAACTCGGTAATTTATTATAAAAAAATTAAAATTTTTTTTCAATTCATTATTAATTTAAATAAATAGATTATTATATTTACATCAATGAAAAAATTACAATTAAATATGTGGTGGTGGAAACATGAAATATTCATTTCGTGAGGTAGTCGCTATATTTTAATTTGAAAAAAGCTTATCATCACGATAAGCTTTTTTTTTTGTAACATTTTAAATTATATAGTTAGTAATTAGTTTTAGTTTGTTTATTTATATTTAATTAAGGGAGTAATATTTTTACTCCCTTTTTTAGTACTTAACTTTTTAAAAAATTTGTTAGTTGATTTTGTAATTCAATAATATTATTAATTTTTCAAAATAAAATTAATAAGCTAATGGAGATGAGCTAAAATTAATTTCACTGCTCCTTTATTTTGGTTAAAATATTTAGTGCATTTTTTTGACATTTCTTGTCTTATGTTTCTATCCGAAATAATCGAATCTATAGTGTTTTTAAACTCCTTGTAATCCGAAATACTAATCATACTTCCATTCTTTATCATCTTTTCGGCCTCCTCAAAACCATTGTAGTTTTTGCCTATTATTATTGGTTTTGAAAAGTAAGCTGGCTCCAGTGTGTTATGTAGCCCCCTTTTTCCCATTCCACCTCCGACATAAGCAATTGTGCAATATGAGTATAGTGAAGCTAATATTCCGATATTATCGATAATTAAACATGAAGATTCTTTCAAATTTTTAATCGACTTTATTTTTGAAAATAATAGTGACTTATCTCCTAAATGTTTTTTAATTCTTTCAGGATTTTCACCCATTTCATGTGGGGCAATGATATATTTATTTTTTCCATCGCAATCGTTAATAAATTTAATTATTAAATCTTCATCTTCTTCCCATGTACTTCCAAATACAATACAATTATTATTTCCGATAAAGCTGTCTACAAGATTAGCTGTTTTATTGTCTAATTTTTCAATAACAGAATCAAATCTTAAATCCCCACAAACAATTACATTTTTATTTCCTATTTTCTCAACTATTTTTTTTGAATTTTCATTTACCACAAATATCAAATCAAATGCTTTTATCGCTGAATTTATTTTAAATATTTTTTTTAAATAATTTAACTTAAAACTGCTGCCTATTGAGTAAACTTTTGATCCATTAATTTTTGCATGTTTGATAAAATTTGGCCAAACTTCGTTCTTGATAAAAAATGTAGCTTTTGGAGAAATTATTTCATAAAACTTAATACAATTTTTATCTGATTCAATAGGGAGGTAAATGACACAATCGAATAAGTTTGTATTAGTATTTTCATAACCAGAAGGTGAAATAAATGATAGTAAGAATTTATGATTATTGAATTTCTCTTTTAGATTCTTAATTAATTTTTCTGACATTAAATATTCGCCGTGAGATGCACAATGAATATGTATGATACTATCAGCTTTATTAAACGAGGATTTTAATTTTTCAAAACTCATCTTCCTGCCTAAAACTCCCTTCTCAATTTTTTTTGAAAAAGGGGCGAGAAGGTTTATTGCAACTTCGAATATTTTAACTATGAGAGAATTAATATTATAAATTTTAAACAAAAGTAACCAAAAATTAATATTATATTAGTTTGTCCCAAATCAATATCATTATGAAAAAATTATTGTTTTTAATCTCATTATTCACTTTAACACTGAGCGCACAAGACTACTACATTCACGCCGGAAAAATGTTCGACTCAAAAGAGGGAAAGATGTTAGATAAGATGACAATCATTGTTTCAGGTACTGAAATTAAGGGTGTAAAAAAGGGCTTTGAAATTCCAGACAGTGATAATATCATTATTGATTTAAAAGATTCAACCGTAATGCCTGGATTTATTGATTTACATGTGCATATGGAAAGCGAATATAATCCTGAAAAATATTTAAATGAATTTACAGCAGAGGAATCAGAAATAGCTTTCAGCTCAATAAAATTTGCAAAACGTACTCTGATGGCTGGTTTCACAACAGTAAGAGATTTGGGTGGAAGTGGTGTAAATATTTCTTTGAGAAATGCTATCAATAAGGGTGAAGTCATAGGGCCTAGAATATTTACTGCTGGAAAGGCGATTGGAACAACAGGAGGTCACGCTGACCCAACAAATGGATGGAAAAAAAGTATAGCAGGAGACCCAGGACCACAGGATGGGGTTATTAACGGAGTTGATGATGCTAGAAAAGCAGTTCGTGAAAGATATAAAAACGGGGCTGATGTCATTAAAATTACTGCGACTGGTGGGGTTATGAGTATTGCAAAAAATGGACAAAATCCTCAATTTACGATTGAAGAAATTAAAGCAATTTGTGAAACTGCAAAGGATTATGATATGACCGTTGCAGCACATGCACACGGAGATGAAGGGATTCAAAGAGCTATAAAAGGAGGTGTTCTTACAATTGAGCATGGCACATTATTAAGTGATGAGTCGATGAAACTAATGAAGGAATATGGAACTTATTATGTTCCTACAATTACTGCAGGAAAAGAGGTAGCAGCTAATGCAAAAATTCCCGGCTACTATGATGAACTAGTAGTACCCAAAGCTTTAGCAATTGGCCCAAAGATTCAAAGTACTACAGAAAGAGCATATAAGGCTGGTGTCAATATTGCTTTTGGCTCAGATGCAGGTGTATTCCCACATGGAAATAATGCAAAAGAGTTCAGGTTTATGAATGAAGCTGGAATTCCGGTTATTGAATGCCTTCAAGCGGCGACCATTGTAAATTCTAAAATTCTTTCGATGGATTCTAAAATAGGACAAATAAAAAACGGATTTTTTGCTGATATCATAGCTACTAAATCAAACCCTGAAAATGATATTAGAACCCTAGAGAACGTAATATTTGTAATGAAAAATGGTGAGATTTATAAGAACTAGGAATTTTTTTTAAAACTAGAAATAAGAATTAAAATCATCCCAGTGGTTACAGAAACGTCAGCTATATTAAATATTCCAGTCTTGAATATGCTGCCAAAATTTAAATAAAGAAAGTCTGTTACGGATCCAAATACAATTCGGTCAAAAATATTGGCGATTCCACCACCAATAATTAAAGAAAAACCAATGATTGAAATCTTGTCAAGTGATTTATCAAAGTATGTGTATATGGTAATTGAAATTAATACCACTATTGGCAAAACAATTAGTAATAAAATTCTTGGTGTTTCAGAAAGTTCACTACCCATTCCTAAAAATGCACCAGTATTTTCGACTTTTATTAGAGTAAAGATATCTCCGACTATGCTGTTTTCAACATAACTCTCAAAATTATTCCTAACCCAAATTTTTGAAATTTGATCGAATGCGATACTTAAAAAAACTATTATAGTAATTAATAAATTACGTTTTCTTTTATCCAACATTTTCCAAATTTAATGAACTTGAGTTTATATCACCGTTTATTTTCCTTACCAAACCTTGTAGCACCTTTCCAGGTCCAATCTCAATAAACTCATCAGCTCCATCTTTAATCATCTGTTGTATTGATTGCGTCCATTTAACCGGACTAGTTAGCTGAGAGATTAGATTATTTTTGATTTCAACTTCAGACGAGTATGGTTTACCGGTTACATTTTGATATATTGGGCATATAGGATCAGAAAAAACAGTTTGATTGATAGCATTTTCGAGTTCTTTTTTTGCTTGTTCCATTAAGGGGGAGTGAAATGCGCCTCCGACAGGTAAAACCAATGCACGCCTAGCACCCAGTTCTTTTAATTTTACACATGCTAATTCGATTGCTTTTAGTTCACCTGAAATAACCAATTGGCCTGGACAATTATAATTCGCTGAAACAACGATTCCCTCAATTTTTTCACATATATTTTCAACAAGCTTATCTTCTAGGCCTAAAACAGCTGCCATTGTTCCAGGATTATTTTCACAAGCTTTTTGCATGGCATTAGCTCTAATCGAAACCAAATTTAAACCATCTTCAAAGGAGATAGATTTATTAATAACAAGTGCTGAAAATTCGCCTAATGAATGACCTGCAACCATTTCTGGAATGATTTCACTTTCTTTACTTATTCCTAATATTACAGAGTGTAAAAAAATTGCAGGCTGAGTAACCGATGTTTGTTTTAGGTCTTCAGCTGAACCATTGAACATTATATCACTTATTTTGAAACCTAAAATTTCATTTGCCCTATTGAAAAGTTCATAAGCAATTTTTGAATGTTCAAATAGATCTTTACCCATGCCTGAAAATTGCGATCCTTGACCTGGAAATATATATGCTTTCATTATTTAATTTTTATATAGGTTTTATATGTAAATGAATATTTATGACGTTCATCTTTTTCGTGTTTTTCTTCTTCAGCTAGCTCCCATTCGTTCTCATTAATTTTTGGGAAAAAAGTATCGGCATCAAATTCTTCATGAACCCTGGTCAACTCAATTTTATCGCAGTACTTCATGGCAAGATTGTAAATCTGACCACCCCCAATAACAAAAGGATTTTCATCTTCACGAGTTTCTATTAATGCATCTTTAAAATTACTTACAACACTAACTTCATCCGGAAAGTATTTTTCATTTTTTGTTGAAATAATTATATGCTTTCGGTTCGGCAATAGACCCGGAAACGAATCAAATGTTTTTCTACCCATTATTATGCAATGGCCAGATGTTAGTCTCTTAAATCTTTTGAGGTCGTCAGGTAAACTCCAAATCAAGTCATTGTTTTTTCCAATAGCATCATTTTCAGCAGCAGCAACGATAATAGTTATAGTTTTTTTCATTAAGGCAATTGATTAAACCGCAACTTTTCCTTTGATGTGTGGATGAGGGTCATAGTTTTCAAGAATAAAGTCTTCAAATTTGAAATCAAAAATATCTTTTACTTCTTTATTGACTTTTATGGTAGGAAGCTTTCTTGGTTTTCTTGAAAGTTGTAGTTTCATTTGATCAAAGTGATTACTGTATATATGAGCATCTCCAAATGTGTGTACAAAATCGCCAGGCTTTAAATCACAAACCTGGGCTATCATAATTGTAAGCAGAGAGTATGAAGCAATATTAAATGGTACACCCAAAAAAATATCTGCACTTCTTTGATATAATTGACAAGAAAGTTTTCCGTTAATTACATTAAATTGAAAAAAAGCATGACATGGCGGTAATGCAGCCTTACCGTTAGCAACGTTAGTTTCAAAAGATTTTGAAGTATCCGGTAAAACAGATGGGTTCCAAGCTGATATTAAGTGTCTTCTGCTGCTTGGATTATTTTTTAAATCATTTATTAGGTTGGATATTTGATCAATTCCATCATTGTTCCAATTTCTCCATTGAAATCCATATACTGGCCCAAGATCTCCGTTTGAGTTTGCCCAAGCATTCCAAATATTTACACCATTTTCCTTAAGATATTTTATATTGGTATCTCCTCTTAAAAACCATAATAGTTCATAAATTATGGATTTTAAATGTAGTTTTTTTGTTGTTACCATAGGGAAACCATCAGAAAGATTAAATCTCATCTGATATCCAAAAACACTTTTTGTACCTGTTCCAGTTCTATCTTCTTTTAGTTCTCCACAGTCCAGAACATGTTTAACTAAGTCTAAATATTGCCTCATAAATTTAATAAGTAAAAATAATTAATAGTGATAATCTTAATGATTAAGAAATGTAAAAGTTATTAACTTTTTAACCGATAATCATCCCTGCGATTGTAGCAGATAGTAGGGAGGCAATTGTACCTCCAATCAATGCTTTAAAACCAAATTTTGAAAGATTTTTTCGTTGCTTTGGCTCAAGAGCACCGATTCCTCCGATTTGTATTCCAATAGATGCAAAATTTGCAAAACCACACAGCATATATGTAGCTATAATAATTGATTTTTGATAATTTAAATGAATTATATTAGTAGCATCTTTCAAATCAGACAGCTGTATATATCCAATAAATTCACTTGCTGCAAGTTTAATCCCAAGTAATTGTCCCATTAAAGTAATATCATCTTTGGCAACTCCGATTAACCACATAACTGGGGCAAAAATATAACCTAAGATTAGCTCCAATGAAAGCTCAGAATAAACCGTTTTTTCGCTAATCCACTCATTAATATTTAAAATACTCCCAAATCCACTTAGTAAATAATTAATTAATGCAATAAAGGCAATAAATACCAAAAGCATTGCAGCTATGTTGGCCGCCAATTTTAGACCTTCAGATGTTCCAATTGAAATTGCATCCAAAAAGTTTGAGCCTATTTTTTCTTGTGAAACCTCAACATTTGAATTAATTTTTTCAGTCTCAGGAAATAAAATTTTAGAAATAACAATAGCACCAGGTGCTGCCATTACTGATGCCGTTAAAAGATGTTTTGCATAGTACACCTTAAGGTCAGGATCCTCTCCACCCAAAAAGCCGATGTAAGCAGCAAGTACTCCACCAGCCACTGTTGCCATTCCTCCAATCATTACTAGTAAAATTTCTGATTTTGACATTTTTTCAAGGTATGCTTTAATCATTAGAGGAGATTCGGTTTGACCAAGAAATATATTTCCAGCGACACTCAAACTTTCTGGGCCAGAAACACCTAACAGCTTAGATAAAAGCAAGGCCATGACCTTGACTACTTTTTGTATAATACCAAGGTAGAACAAAATTGATGTTAATGCAGCAAAGAAAATCACAGTTGGTAAAATCGAAAAAATAAATACATTACCAAAGTTATCAGCACTAACTAAGTCGCCAAATAAAAACTTTGTTCCCTCCATTGTAAAGTCAAGAATCTTGACAAATACTTTTCCTGCACTTTCAAAAATCATTTTTACCCAACTAATCTTTAAGACCCCAACAGCTAAAATTAGTTGAAGAAGTAAACCAGTTGCAGCGGTTTTCCAATTAATGGCTTTTTTATTATTAGAAAGTAAGTAAGTCGTAAATATTAAAAAGGATATCCCAAGAATACCTCTCAAAAAACCCTCAAATGTGAATCCGGTACTTGGGACTATACTTTGTTCCTGTGCAAAAACAAAAGTATTTGCTGAAAGAAATAATAATAAGGACAAAGCCCTTTTCTTATTATCTATTTGAAATTTCATCCCTAATTTTTGCAGCAGATTCATAGTTTTCATTTTGAACAGCTATTTTTAATAATTCTTCCAATTCTTTGGTGGTTTTTTCTTTAAGGTCATTATTTTCAGTTTCGGAATTTTCATCAGAAAATAACTCTTTAAGGAGTGATTTTTCGTCAATTTCTTTTTCTATTTTAATAACAACACCTGCTTCTTCAAGGATATTTTCATAAGTGTAGATTGGAGCTTCAAATCTAATAGCTAATGCAATAGCATCGCTAGATCTAGAATCAATTATTTCTTCAATTCCATCTCTCTCACAAATAACGCTTGAGTAAAAAACCCCTTCTACCAACTTGTGTATAATCACTTGTTTTATTTTGATATCAAACCTTACACAAAAATTTTTAAATAAATCGTGTGTTAATGGTCTCGGTGGCTTAATTTCTTTTTCAATTGCTATTGCTATGGATTGAGCCTCATTAGTACCAATTACTATTGGAAGCTTTCTTTCACCCTCTATTTCACTCAAAATTAATGCATATGCCCCGTTTTGAGTTTGACTGTAGGAAATACCGTTTATTAGTAATTGAATAAGATTCATATATTAAATCTATTGTAATGTTTTAGATTAAAAAAGTATAGTTTAGCCATTTGAGGATTTGAATTCTTTTAACTTATCGATTAATCTTGGGACAACCTCAAAAGCATCACCAACAATCCCATAATCTGCAGCCTTGAAAAAAGGAGCTTCTGGATCGGTATTAATTACAACTTTTACCTTTGATGAATTGACACCGGCAAGATGCTGTATTGCACCAGATATACCAATCGCGATGTATAAATTTGATGACACTGGCTTTCCGGTTTGCCCAACGTGTTCACTGTGAGGTCTCCATCCCAAATCAGAAACTGGCTTTGAGCATGCTGTGGCTCCCCCAAGGATATCGGCAAGATTTTCAATCAGGTGCCAATTTTCAGGACCCTTTAGTCCTCTTCCACCTGAAACAACGATATCAGCATCGGCAATTGTAACCTTATTGGATGTTTTTTCAACAGATTTAACTTTATTTCTTGATTCAGAAATATTAAAATTTGTTTCTATAGCTTCGGAATTAATCTGATTTTCCTTTAAGCCATACGAGTTTTTTGATATTGCTAAAATAACTTTGCTTTTCATAATTTCAACATTTTCAAAGGCTTTATTGGTAAACGTATTTCTTTGAACTGATATTCTGTCCCCCATTGTGGGCTTAGAAATAACATTTGTGACATAACCAGCATCAATTTTTACCGAAAGTATGCCTCCGATATATTTTGAATTCGAACTTGAACTCAACACTAGTAAATCACAATTTTCACTTTTAAAAATCTCGCTTATGCAATTTGAATAAATTTCAGGATCAAAGTTATTGAGTTCTTGATTTTTAGCGTTTATTGTTTTTTGAACTCCATAGTTAGATAGTCTTTCGGGCTCAGATGCATTGAAACTTAGTGCGATTAAACTCCCACCATTCTCAGACGAAACCTGAGAAGCATATGATGCAATTTCTAAAGCATCTTTTTTAAAATTTCCGTTCTCATCTGTTTCTGCAAAAATTAGTATTTTCATATTATAATGCTTTTGCTTCGTTGTGTAATAAATCAATTAACTTTTCGACTTCATCAGCCTGAACAATAGTTACCTCACCTTTTGGTTGAGGTTTTTCAAAATCTTTAGAATGAGTTGCAAAATAATCCTCATCCGAATCAATGACAAGTAACTCTTTTTTTCTTGCCATCATAATACCCCTCATGTTTGGAATTCGTAAATCACTCTCTTCAACTAACCCTTTTTGACCACCTATTATGAGTGGTAAATGAGTAGATATATTTTCCTTACCGCCTTCAATTTCTCTTGATGCTTCAACATTATTGCCAGAAATCTTTAAATCAATGCATTTATCAATAAAATTTATGTCAGTGAAAGCCGATATCATTCCAGGAACCATTCCACCGTTGTAGTCGATGGACTCTCTTCCCGCAATAATTAGATCGTAGGAATTTAGTTTAATATAATCTGAAATATGCTTAGCAACAGAGAGGCCATCTTTGGGATCATGATTAATCCTTACAGCCCTATCAGCTCCGATCGCTAGCGCTTTTCTTAAGGTAGATTCTGTGTCTTGCAATCCAACATTAATTACATCGATGGTAGCATTATTTTTTTCCTTAAACCAAATCGCTCTGGTTAAACCAAATTCGTCATTCGGGTTGATAACAAATTGCACACCAGATTTATCAAATTTACTGTTGTTTTCAGTGAAATTTATTTTTGATGTAGTGTCAGGAACATGACTTATACATACTAGAATTTTCATAAAATTAGTATTCAAAAATTGTTTAACAAAGTTACTAATTTGCAAAACAAAAAACTTTAAATAGTAAATATTTTTAGCATATTGACGTTTAATTTTAACTGCTTTATTATTTTTGATAAAAATTAAATTTTATGAGGACTGTTCAATTCAGAGAAGCTGTTTGTGAGGCAATGAGTGAAGAAATGAGGAAAGATGAAAGTATCTTTCTGATGGGTGAAGAAGTTGCTGAGTATAATGGTGCATATAAAGCATCCAAAGGAATGCTTGACGAATTTGGTCCCAAAAGAGTTATTGATACTCCGATTTCGGAATTAGGTTTTGCAGGAGTGGCAATCGGTTCAACAATGACAGGTAATAGACCAATAGTTGAATACATGACTTTTAATTTTTCATTAGTTGGAATAGATCAAATTATCAACAATGCTGCTAAAATTAGACAAATGTCAGGCGGTCAATTCAATTGTCCTATTGTTTTTAGAGGCCCTACAGCATCGGCTGGTCAACTAGCTGCAACTCATTCTCAAGCTTTTGAAAATTGGTTTGCCAATACCCCGGGTCTAAAGGTAATTGTGCCTTCAAATCCATATGATGCTAAAGGATTATTAAAATCAGCGATTCGTGATGATGACCCAGTAATATTTATGGAAAGTGAACAGATGTATGGAGATAAAGGTGAGGTTCCTGAGGGAGAATACACTATTCCCATTGGTGTAGCTGACATAAAAAGAGAAGGTTCAGATGTTACAATTGTTTCTTTTGGCAAAATAATCAAGGAGGCTTTCAAGGCAGCCGATGAATTAGTTAAAGAAAATATTTCATGTGAAATTATTGATCTGAGGACAGTCCGACCTATGGATCATGAAACCATACTAAATTCTGTAAAAAAAACTAATAGACTTGTTATTTTAGAAGAAGCTTGGCCATTTGGGAATGTTGCAACAGAGATTACCTACCAGGTTCAATCGCAAGTATTTGATTATCTTGATGCTCCGATAGAAAAAATTAATACCGCTGATACACCGGCTCCATATTCTCCGGTTTTACTCAAAGAATGGCTTCCTAACAGTGAAGATGTAATAAAAGCGGTTAAAAAGGTACTCTACAAATAACCAAAGAGTTTTTCTTAATTAACTCTATTTCACTATTTTTGCCAACTAATTAAAAAAATTAACTATGGATTCAATGATGATTTACATGCCAATAATCATGTCAGCTTTAGGCCTTGCTTATGTTTTTGTAAGAAGGTCCTGGGTGATGAAACAAGACGCGGGTGACGGAAAAATGAAAGAGATTTCTGATCATATTTATGAAGGTGCGTTAGCCTTTTTAAATGCTGAATATCGTTTATTATCTGTATTTGTATTGGTGGTCAGTGCAGTTCTTGCAGGTATATCATTTATTGTTCCGACAACTCATATTTTAATTGTTGTATCATTTATTTTTGGAGCATTTTTCTCTGCTTATGCTGGTAACATAGGAATGAAGATTGCTACCAAAACAAACGTAAGAACTACTCAGGCAGCCAAAACATCTCTGCCAAATGCACTTAAAATTTCATTTGCTGGTGGAACTGTTATGGGACTAGGCGTAGCAGGGTTAGCTGTATTAGGTTTAACAGCTTTCTTTATCATATTCTTTAACCATTTTATGGGTGGTGTTTGGGCCGATACTGATTATGGATCTGCAAGTGACACCATGACTATAGTTCTTGAAACCCTTGCTGGATTTTCATTAGGAGCAGAATCAATTGCTTTATTTGCAAGAGTAGGTGGTGGAATTTATACAAAAGCCGCAGACGTAGGTGCTGATTTAGTTGGAAAAGTTGAGGCTGGAATCCCTGAAGATGACCCTCGAAATCCAGCTACTATTGCTGATAACGTAGGAGATAATGTAGGAGATGTCGCTGGTATGGGAGCTGACTTGTTTGGTTCATATGTAGCAACAGTCCTAGCTGCCATGGTCCTCGGAAATTATGTTATCATTGATATGGGAGGCTCGATTGATGATACTTTTGGGGGAATTGGACCAATTTTGTTACCGATGGCAATCGCCGGATTAGGTATTATTATATCCCTAGTAGGTACACTATTTGTAAAAATAAATTCTAATGATGCGAAGGAGGCCGAAGTTATGGGCGCTCTCAATAAAGGAAATGGAATTTCTATCCTACTGGTTGCATTTTCCTGTTTTTTTCTTGTTAAATACATGCTTCCCGAAACTTTAAATATGGAGTTTTTTGGTGAAGGATTAAAAGATATCGCTTCAATAAACGTCTTCTACGCTACATTAACCGGGTTAATTGTTGGCTGGTTTATTTCTGCAATTACTGAATATTACACAGGATTGGGCAAAAACCCTGTTCTTGAAATCGTTCAAAAATCAAGTACTGGTGCAGCTACCAATATTATCGCAGGTTTAGCAACGGGTATGATTTCAACTTTTGGATCTGTAATTTTATTTGCAGCTGCAATATGGGCAGCATATGCTTTCGCTGGTTTTTACGGAGTAGCTCTATCTGCTTCAGCTATGATGGCAACAACCGGAATGCAATTAGCAATTGATGCGTTTGGTCCAATCTCAGATAATGCTGGTGGGGTAGCTGAAATGAGTGGACAAGATCCAATTGTTAGAGAAAGAACCGACATTTTAGATTCAGTAGGTAATACAACTGCTGCAACCGGAAAAGGTTTTGCAATTGCTTCTGCAGCCCTTACTTCGCTTGCTTTATTCGCAGCTTACGTCACATTTACCGGAATTGAAGGTATAAATATATTCAAAGCTCCAGTTTTAGCAATGTTATTTGTTGGAGGTATGGTTCCAGTAGTGTTTTCAGCTCTGGCTATGAATGCTGTTGGAAAGGCCGCTATGGAAATGGTTTACGAGGTTAGAAGACAGTTTAAAGAAATTCCTGGAATTATGAAGGGAAAGGCAAAACCAGAATATGATAAGTGTGTTGATATTTCAACGAAGGCATCACTAAAGGAGATGATGTTACCTGGAATATTGACAATAGGAACTCCGATAATTATTACAGTTTTACCAATGTTATTTGGACTAGATAATCAATTAATTGCTGAAATGCTTGGTGGATATATGGCCGGAGTTACGGTTAGTGG
The DNA here is from genome assembly GCA_902626585.1 of uncultured Bacteroidota bacterium. Classification (GTDB taxonomy): domain Bacteria; phylum Bacteroidota; class Bacteroidia; order Flavobacteriales; family Flavobacteriaceae; genus MED-G13. The sequence continues at coordinate 118,425 of CACOGA010000001.1, read as the reverse complement.
AGTTTTATGGGCAATTTTCCAAAACAATGCCGGTGGTGCTTGGGATAATGCAAAAAAATCTTTTGAGGCAGGTGTTGAAATTAACGGAGAAATGTCGTTCAAAGGCTCTGAAGCACACAAAGCATCAGTTACCGGAGATACAGTTGGGGATCCATTTAAAGATACATCAGGACCATCTATGAATATTCTTATCAAACTTACGTGTTTAATCGGTTTGGTAATTGCTCCGATATTAGGAGGTCATGGATATCATCATGTTGAGCAAAAATCAACAACATATATTTATGATGCTACATATCTTGATGCATTTGAAATGGGTAGTGAGGATAAGGTATTAATTGTACAATCTATGGTGAGAGATTTAATTGCTAAAGATTACACTAAAGTTGCTGAATATCTTTCAGAAGATGTTGTTTTTAATCTTTCTGATGGTTCTCTAATTGAAGGTAAGGAATCTGCTATGAAACATATTTCAGACACATATTCTGTAGTTGATATTGAAGATTATAGTGTCGCTGTTAACCTTGCAGTTACAGGGGATAATGGTGACGAATGGGTTTTACTATGGGATGAAGGAAAGATTGTTCAATCAGACGGCGAATCAACAATCAAAAGCTGGATGGAATCTTTCCGTTTTGATGGAGATAAAATTAATTTTATTAACATGTATTCCAAATAGACAAAAAAAAGCCTCAAAAGAGGCTTTTTTTATTTCATATTCATGTCTATTAGTGAGATTATTTTTTTGAGGTCAGCTTTATTTTCAACAAAGTCCAAATCATCAATGTCTATAATTAACAATTTTCCTTTATCATAATTATGTATCCAGGCTTCGTACCTCTCGTTTAATCTACTTAAGTACTCAATACTTATCGAATTTTCATACTCTCTTCCTCTTTTGTGAATTTGAGAAACAAGATTTGGGATAGAGCTTCTAAGATAAATCAATAGGTCAGGGGCAGCTACATTTTCTTCCATCAAATCAAAAAGTGATCTATAATTTTCAAAATCACGATTAGTCATAAGCCCCATTGCGTGAAGATTGGGTGCAAAAATATTTGCATCTTCATAAATAGTTCTATCCTGAATGACATTTTTATTTTTTTCATGAATTTCTTTAACTTGCCTAAACCTGCTGTTTAAAAAATAAATTTGAAGGTTAAAACTCCATCTTTCCATTTGATTATAAAAATCATCCAGATAAGGATTTTTAACTACGTCTTCTAATTGCTTATTGAATTTGTAATGTTTAGCCAGATATTTAGTAAGTGTAGTTTTTCCTGCACCAATATTTCCTGCGATAGCTATATGCATTTTAGTAACTTAAAATTAAAAATTTGTTTAACTGATCCTTGTCATAAATATACAAGGTTTCGTTGATTACGAAAAAATCTTTTATAAATAATTTCTCATGCTTAATATTTGCAAATAATTCTCTTTCATTCTCAAAATGAACAAGTTCACTGTAATTTGCAAGGATTACATCATTCTTATATAATCTGATTTTATCATAACTCTCTTTATTTTCGGATTTGTAGATTATGGTGCCGTTGTAATTGATTTTATAAAAAAACTCATCTGTCAAAACCCATAAGTAATTGTAATTGCTGATTAATTTTATAAAACTTCCATCTATTTTTGTCTCTACTTGCTCCACAAAGATTTTCTTAAAAAAATCAAATTTTTTTATTGTCATATCTAACTCGTCATAAACCCAAACTGTATTCTCATTAGCTGAGGATATATTATTAATTTCGTTAAACGTTGAAGTTTCATTAAAATTTACCCTTGTTATTTCGTTTAAAAAATTGTCAAGTATGACCAGAGTATTAAAATCTAAATACCAAATCTTAATTTTAAGTGGGTTATGAAGGTCAGCTTTACTGATTAGGCCCATTGATAAATCAGAAAATGAAAGATTGTTTTTTTTTAAAAATTTATTGTTGTCCAAATAATATTTATTTCCCATATCATCAACTTTAAGCAAACGGAAATTATTTTCATATTTTGATGATTCTATTTTTTCTAATAAAATTTGATTTTGAGTTGTAAAAGAGACAAAAAAAATAAAAAGGAACAATAATTGTGCTCTCATAACATCAATGTACAAAAATATTATGATTAATTTAACTCAGTATTAACAGGTTATTACCGGTTGAGTTTTATATATTTAAACAATAATTATGAACAAGTTTTTACAAATACTCATCTTTACGTTTACTATAAGCGTAAGCTCACAAGATTTTCAGGGACAAGCTTTTTACAAGACTCAAACATCCATGGATTTTGGTTCCTGGGGTGATAGAATGTCAGCAGAACAAAAAAAGGCAATGAAAGATAGAATGAAGCCTTTTTTGGAGCCTGTTTATATACTTACATTTGATAAAACTAAATCAATTTATCAGCAGGAGGAAACATTAGATGCACCAGGAACTGGCGGTGGAAGAGGTTGGGGAAGAATGTGGGCATCTGCAGGGGGTCCAGTATACAAAGATATTGCTACAAAAAAATCACTGCAAAGCACAGAATTTATGGGCAAGAAGTTCCTCATTTCAAATGATCAAAAAAAGATTAAGTGGGTTATGGAAAAAGAACAAAAGATGATTGGAAACTATCTGTGTTTTAAGGCAACTGCTCAGGTACCTAAGCCAAAAACTATGACTAGTGTCTGGAGAAAAGCTGAAAAAGAAAATGATACAATTAAAGATTCGGCAAATTACGAAACCCAGGAAGAGTATTCTATGGTAACTGCATGGTACACTCCTCAGATTCCGGTCAGTCATGGTCCTGCTGAATTTGGTGGGCTTCCAGGGTTAATTCTAGAACTAACAACCGACAGAACTGTCATGCTCTGCACCAGAGTAGTAATGAATCCCGAAAAAAGAATACAAATTTCGGAGCCTACAAAAGGTGAATTTGTTTCAAGAACTGAGTTTGAAAATATTGTTGAGGTAAAGACTAAAGAAATGAGAGATATGTGGAGGGGAGGAGGACGTTCAAAATCAATTAGAAAAAATTAAATGAATAGTGATTTGAAATTATTTAGTGGTTTTTTATTTACCGATTTCAAGTATTTGATGGCCTATTCTATTCCCTTAACTTCTTTAATTGGATTTTATTTTGGGGGTTACTGGTTATTTACAACACCATTCTATATCTTTTTTATCATTCCAACTGTTGAGTTTGTACTTACTCGCTTGGGGATTGACGAATTAGAAACAAGTAGAGATGAAAAAGGAATTCATTGGATTTTTGATGTCATGCTATACTTAAACATCCCGATTGTTTTTGGATTATTAATATATTCATTAAATCTAATTATCAACTTTGAATTTTTATCATTAGAGTTTGTAGGCTCTATATTATCAATCGGGCTAGTAATTGTGTCAAATGGTATAAATGTCGCTCATGAATTATGTCATCGTACCAGAACATATGAAAGATTTTTAGGTAAATTTTTGCTTATACCTTCTCTTTACATGCACTTTTATCTCGAACATAATTATGGTCATCATTTAAAAGTAGCAACTAAAGAGGATCCTGTTACAGCAAAATATAATGAGCCAGTATATTCGTTTTGGATTAGTGCAATTAAAGGTGAGCTGTTAGGGGCAATAAAAATTCAAAAAAATAGATTAGCAAGAAATAATATTTCATTTTTTTCTATCTATAACGATATGTTTTGGTATGCTATTATCCAACTATTATACTTGCTTTTAGTTTTTATCTTATTTGGAATTAAAGGCTTAATATTTTGTTTATTGGTTGCACTTATCTCCATTCTAATGTTTGAAAGTGTTAACTATATTGAACATTATGGTCTACTGAGAAAAAAGTTATCATCAGGTAGATATGAAAGGGTACAGGAAAGACATTCTTGGAATTCTAACCATGTATTAGGAAGAATAGTGCTTTATGAATTAACCAGACATAGCGATCATCATAGAGTTGCTGATACAGAATATCAAAATCTAAAATCTATTGACAATTCACCGCAATTGCCGTTTGGATATCCTACCAGCATTTTATTATCATTTATCCCAATCCTGTGGTTTAAAATTATGAACCCAAGAGTACCTAAGGATATGTACGAATTATATCTAAAAAATTAGATAGATGAAAAAATATTTATTGTTGGTTTTTTTACTAGCAAGCTCTGCTATTTACTCTCAGCTTAAGATGAGTGGTAAAGTAACCGATTCAATTGGTACCCCACTTGAGCTTGCAAATGTTATTTTGATTGATTCTGATTCAAACACATTAGAGACTTTTTCAATGTCAGATGATGAGGGTAACTATAAATTATCCTTAAAAAAGAATAGTAATTACAGTCTTCAGGTTAGTTACATTGGTATGGCAACTTTTTCTCAAACATTAAAGACGAAAGAAAATGATATTATTAAGAATTTCAAATTGAGACAAGATAATCAACTTGATGCAGTTGAGTTAACCTATGAAATGCCTGTTGTTGTTAGCGGTGATACTTTGATTTACGATGCTGACTCGTTTAAGACCGGTACCGAGAGAAAATTAGAGGACGTATTGAAAAATCTACCAGGTGTTGAAATAAATGATGATGGAGAAATTGAGGTTGAAGGTAAAGCCGTTACAAAAGTAATGGTTGAGGGAAAAGATTTTTTTGATGGTGATTCAAAAATTGCTTCAAAAAATATCCCTTCCAATGCAGTCGATAAAGTCCAAATATTGAAGAATTATTCAGAAGTTGGACAATTAAGTTCGGTTCAAAATAATCAGGACAATATTGCCATTAATATTAAGCTAAAAAAAGGTAAAGATAAATTTTGGTTTGGTAATATTCTAGCGGGAGCAGGTGAGTCACCAGGATATACCCAAAATCAAAATCTTGATTTACATATTTTTCAACCTAAGCTTTTTTATTATAGCCCCTCCTACAGTATTAATGTAATAGGTGATTTAAATAATATTGGTGAGCAGGCGTTTACAAGAAGAGATTTTTGGAGTTTTTCAGGGGGCTTTAATAGGCCCAGTGGAAAAAGCGGAACAAATATTTCTCTTGGAAATAACAATTTGAGTTTTTTACAGCTTCAAAATAATAGAGCTAAAGACATAAACACCGAATTCATTGCACTTAACTCAAGTTTTTCGCCAAATAAAAAAATTGATTATACTGCTTTTCTTATTCTTACTAACAGTGAAACAGAAATACAACAAAATAATAGCACACAGTTTGTTGGTTTAACCCAAAATATTCCGGATGAAAATACCGAAACCAATACTTCACAGCAAAGCGAACTGGGAATCGGGAAATTTTCATTAAAGTTCAATCCTAATATAGATAATCAGCTAGATTACGAGATTTTAGGTAGATTAACAAAGGAAACCCAGGATCAAAACTATATTTCATCTGTAATTGGTACAATAAACCAACTAAATCAGGCTGAAACATTTAGTATCAATCAAAATTTAAACTACTATTATACTTTAGACGAAAAAAATATTTTTGCTCTTGAAGCTCAGCATCTCATCAAAGATGAAGACCCCTTCTATAATGCTTTACTTGAGAATAATGCTAATTATCAATCAACCGCATCAGGTTTAGGATTTGATAATTCTCTTTCTTTTTACAACATTGCACAAGAAAAAAGGGTAAAGTCTAATCAGCTTGATGCGAAAATTGATTATTGGAATATTTTAAATAAAAAAAGTGATATCAACTTTACACTAGGCGTAATTTACAGTCAGCAGCAATTTGATTCAGAAATTTTTCAGTTTCTTTCTGAAAACAACGAAAATATTTATGACCCTACCCCCTCAATTAATGAAGGTATAGACTACAATGATGTCAACTATTTATTTAATGATGTTTATTTGGGAATACACTATAGATTAAAATCGGGGAAGTTTATAATCAGTCCTGGATTTACAGCTCATTCATATAATTCTGAGAATACACAGTCTAATCCAACCGACTCAAATGAAAGTAATTATAAAAAATCCTTTTATAAAATTTTACCAGATTTCAATATGATTATTCAGTTTAAGGATAGTGAGTCGCTAAGATTAAATTATGCTATGAGAACGCAATTTACAGATGTGAGTAAAATCGCAAGAGGATTGGTATTAAATAATTATAACTCCATTTTTAGTGGTACTCAAGATTTACAAAATGCTCTTTCTCACAATATAAGTTTGAACTATAATAGTTTCAATTTATTTAATTATACAAATGTTTTTGCGGGAATTAATTATAATAAATCTATCGACCAAATCAGAAATTTGATAAGTTTTGAAACTGTAATTGCTACAAGCAGTCCCTTTAACTCGGGATTTGCTGACGAAAATTTTTCCATTTTTGGTAGATATCAAAGAACTTTTGGAAAAATCAGAGGAACCTTAGGTTCAAATTTCAATTTATCTAAGTTTAATCAGTTTATTCAGGATACCTCAAGACCCAGTCTCAGTGAGACTTTTTCTCAAAATTATAATGCGTCAGTCAGAACCTTATTTAAAGATGCACCAAATATTGAAGCTGGTATGAAGTTTTCAGTTAGTGAGACAAATATTGGAGATTTAGAAACTAAATATTTTACAGAAAGTCCATTTATTGAGATTGACGCACTTATATTAAAATCATTTACTTTCAGGTCTAATTATTCTACAACTAAATTCAGGGATCAGAACTCTGTAATTAATGATTATGAATTTTTTGATGCATCTCTTTCCTACAGAAAAGATAAAGACAGTAAATGGGAATTTGAGCTTAGAGCTACTAATTTATTAGACACAAAATCTCAGAGCCAATCAAACGTGTCTAATATCTCAGTCAGTACAAATGAGTACTTTATTCAGCCAAGATTTGTTACAATTAGGCTTATTTATAGTCTTTGAGTTAGTTATAGAACAATTAATTGGGAAATCAATAATTCAAATTACTGGTTTTTTCTCTTTGACCGGTGTAGTAAAAATATTTTTCTAAAACCAATAGCGAAATTAAATTTTCTCGACTTTTGTTTTTAAACTGCGAAATATACTCGTTTGCATTTTTAATTATATTTTCACATTTATTCGGGTTTCCTAAATAAAATTTAAGTTGACTTTCAAGGTCTGAATAATCTTCTTTAATCTCAATATAATGTTTGTTTGGTATTAATTTATTTTCCATAAACCAAGACTCTATTTTAGGTTTAGGCATTACTGCAATTGAATTTGAAGACATCACCCACTTAAGGTTAGTGGCAACATCAACTCCCTCAACACACATGATAAACTTATATTTTAAATGATCCTCAATTGAAATTTTATTTTTAAGCCATTTAGGATGAGGAGTATCCTTGTTTATTGCTCCAAGATTGCATAGGGGATGGTTAAAATAGATTTTAAAAAAATCAATTCTCTTTTTATGTTTTTTTGAAATTGCTGATCTGCCTATAAGTTTATCTATTTTATCTTCAAATTTATTTTTATCGTTTGTATAAGTGAAATGTCTAACCTTGTTAAGCTTCATTAAGACAGAATTATGATTTTCATCATCTATAGGTCTACTTTTTACAATTGAAGGTAAACCAGGAATATGGGTAATATCCCCAAACAGCATATTCAGCTTGAATTTCTTTTTAAAAAATCTAGAGTATTGATAAGTGTCAAAAAAATATGTTCTGTGGTGGTTTTTAATTTTAAAATCTTTGAGTGAAGTCAATTCATTTGGTAAATCATATTTTTTTTTAAGTCTGTTGTAGTAATTAACTCTTTGCTTTATATAATTTAAATCGTATTTACTGATTGAACTTAATTTCTTTTTTAGTCTGTTTCTAAAAATAAAATCTGGGATGAGGAGTCTTACGTAATTACACAAATAATAAATCTGTTTATTGTTACGATGTTTTAATCTGGAAAACATTAAGATTTAATATTAATTTTTATCAAACTTAATAATTTATTTTTTTGGAATAGAAATTGATACTTAGTTATTTTTAATTGAAATGGAATTTAAGTTTAAGCCTATACCCCCAGAATTTGAGATCAAGAATAAGATTAAACAAGACAGCTATTTAGTCAACGGTAATCTTAAAAAATGGGAAGGTGATTTTTCTCCTGTATTTTCTTCTATATCTTCCACTGAAGACTATAAGCCAACTTTTCTAGGTGAAATACCCAGCCTAGGACAAAAACAAGCGTTGGAGGCATTGGATTCGGCTTGTAGTGCTTTTGATAATGGCAAGGGGCTATGGCCAACAATGAGAGTGATTGACCGAATCAAAGCAATGGAAAATTTTGTTCGTGAAATGAAGGAAAAGAGAGAGTTAGTTGTTAAGTTATTAATGTGGGAAATTGGTAAAAACCATACAGATTCACAGAAAGAGTTTGATAGGACTGTCGATTATATTTATGATACAATTGAAGCCTATAAGCAAATAGATCGAGACTCTGCCAAATTTCAAAAACACAGTGGTATCAACGCACATATTAGAAGAGGCCCATTGGGTGTTGTACTTTGTTTGGGTCCATATAATTACCCCCTTAATGAAACATTTTGTTTACTAATCCCAGCCCTAATTATGGGGAACACAGTGATTTTCAAGCCAGCTAAACACGGAGTTTTATTAATTTCTCCCTTAATGGAGGCCTTTAAAAAGCATTTTCCACCAGGTGTTGTAAATATTTTATTTGGAAGGGGAAGGGTGTTAGCTACACCAATAATGGAGTCAGGAAAAATTAATGTTCTGGCTTTAATTGGTCATAGTTCGTCTGCTAATTCATTACAAGAAAAACATCCAAAGAAAAATAGACTACGACTAGTACTAGGTTTAGAAGCAAAAAATCCGGCTATTATTTTACCAGATGCCGATTTAAATTTAACAATTAAAGAATGTATTAATGGAGCCCTTTCATATAATGGACAAAGATGTACTGCATTAAAAATAGTTTATGTTCATAAAGATATTAAGGATGAGTTTCTTAAAAAATTCTCAAATGCGGTTGATCAGTTAAAGTATGGCAACCCATGGGAGGAGGGCGTCAAGTTGACTCCACTGCCAGAGCCGAATAAACCAAATTATATTCTGGATTTAATTTCAGATGCAAAAGAAAAAGGTGCCAGTATAGTAAACCAAAAAGGTGGTATTCAATCTCAAAACTATGTTTACCCTGCCGTTTTGTATCCTGTAACAAAAGAAATGAAAGTTTATAAAGAAGAACAGTTTGGCCCTGTAATTCCTGTTATATCATTTAGTGATCTCAACACACCATTAGACGATATGGCAGAATCAAATTATGGACAACAGGTCAGTGTTTTTGGTAAAGAAACTGAAAGACTTGGACCCCTAATTGACACTCTTGTAAATTTAGTTTGTAGGGTAAATATTAATAGCTCATGTCAAAGGGGGCCTGACATATATCCCTTTACCGGAAGAAAAGATTCGGCATTTAGTACATTAAGTGTTCATGACGCACTTCGTTCCTTTTCAATTAGGACATTTGTAGCATCAAAAGATAATAATGAAAACAATGAAATCATTAAGGATTTACTAAGTTCTAATAATTCTAACTTCATTTCAACAGATTATATTCTATAGATAAATTTCATTTTTTTCATAATTTTTATTTAAACCAGAAAATAAACTAATAGATATGCGTTTATTCAGCTACAATTCGCAATCTTTTTATTTCATAAGTTAATAGCCAATATTCTTATTAAATCTAGTCTTGAAATTTAAAAGGCTTTTTTTATAAAACAACATAGAAATATATTAAATTACTCTCCAAATCAACTAACCTAAAAAGAATACTTAAAAAGTTATAAATAGTAAATGAGGAATAACAAAAACTTAAGAAAATGGTTGGATGACATGCAGCTCTCCCATCCGCTTTTAATTGCTGGACCTTGTAGTGCCGAAACAGAACAGCAAGTTTTAGATATTGCTAATCAGCTAAAAGATTCTAATGCTTCGGTGTTTAGAGCCGGTATTTGGAAACCAAGAACACGTCCCGGGTATTTTGAAGGAGTTGGTTCTTTAGCTCTTCAGTGGATGAAGAAGGTTAAGCTAGAAACAGGAATGTTAACTACCACCGAGGTTGCAAATCCAAATCATGTAGATTTAGCTCTTAAAAATGAAATTGATATACTTTGGGTTGGAGCCCGAACTACTGTCAATCCCTTTATTATTCAGGAAATTGCTGAGGCACTTCGTGGCACCGAAAAAATTGTTTTAATCAAAAACCCGATTAATCCTGATTTATCTTTGTGGTTGGGTGCTATCGAAAGATTTTATTCCTCAAATATTAAAAATATTGGCGCTATACATAGAGGGTTTTCAACATATGAAAAAACAAAATATAGAAATAATCCAGAGTGGCAAATCACAATTGATTTGCAAAGAAAACTTCCTGATCTACCTCTTATTCTTGATCCGTCTCACATGGCTGGCAGAAGAGATTTAATTTTTGATTTATGTCAAACAGGACTAGACTTAAATTATGATGGTTTTATGATTGAGTCGCATAATGATCCTGACAATGCATGGAGTGATTCAAAACAGCAAATTACCCCAGATTCTCTAAAACAATTAACCCAAAATTTAAAAGTTAGAAGGGCCACTAATGATGATGATTTTTATTTAGAAACCCTAAATGGTCTAAGAGCTCAAATTGATGTTCATGATAATAAATTAATCAATACTTTAGGCAATAGAATGAAGGTGGCAGAAAAAATTGGTCTTTTGAAAAAAAAGAATAACGTTGCAATTTTTCAATCAAAAAGATGGAATGAAATTTTAGCTAATATGCTTTTAGAAGGTGAGGAAAAGAAATTAAGTGAAGAGTTTATTTTAAAATTTTTTAAAGCTATTCATCAGGAATCAATAAATCATCAAGAAAATATTATAAAAAAAGATTAGTAATTGAAAGGTTTAGTTTACAAATCGACGGGTTCATGGTATTCAGTAAAAACTGAGGGTGGAAATATTTATGATTGTAAGATTAAGGGAAAATTAAGACTGAAAAATATAAATAGTACAAATCCAGTAGTCGTTGGAGACATTGTCGAATTTATTGTTGAAGAACATGACCTACAAAAAATCGGTATTATTCAAAAAATTCATGATCGAAGAAATTATATTTTAAGAAAATCGGTAAACCTTTCAAAGCAAACCCATATTTTAGCATCAAACATTGATCTTCTTTTACTTGTTGTAACTGCAAAAAATCCAATTACAACCACTAGCTTTATTGACAGGTTTTTAGTAAGTGCTGAGGCATATTCGATTAAAACCATATTGGTTTTCAACAAATGTGATATTTATGATGAAGATGATCATTTCTTATTAAATTCCATGATAAATATTTATGACAATATTGGATATGAAACTCTGAAGACCTCAACCTTGACAGGGCTAGGAATCAAAAAACTTATGAAAAAAATTTCTAACAAGACAATAATGCTAGGGGGGCATTCTGGGGTAGGTAAAACTTCTTTGATAAATGCAATAGACAAGACATTAAACTTGAAAGTGGGTAATATCTCTGATCAATATTTACAAGGTAAGCATACAACAACGTACGCTGAACTTCACGATTTGGATAATGGTGTGAAATTGATTGATACGCCAGGGATTAAAGGTTTTGGATTGGTTAATTTTAACAAAGAGGAAATAGGGAATTTTTTTCCAGAATTCTTAAAGTTGAAATCAAAATGCAAGTTTAATAATTGTATGCATTTAAATGAGCCAAAATGCTCTATCAAAAGTAAGGTTGATTTAGAAGAAATATCAAAATCAAGATATGATAGTTATATTCAAATTATGAATGACGATAATTTAAAACATAGGTAAATTGAAGTTACTGATTCAGAGAGTGATAAATTGCAATCTAAAAATTGAGAAAAAAATTTTTTCGTCAATTGGATATGGAATGGTAATTTTTATAGGAATTTCTCAAAAAGATGATCTTAGCGTATTGAACAAATTAGCTAGTAAAATCTCTAAGTTGCGCATATTTAACGATGAATTTGGTAAGATGAATAAAAATATAAATGATATTAATGGAGAAATTCTCTTAGTCAGTCAATTTACACTATACGCAGATACAAAAAAGGGGAATAGACCAAGTTTTATCAAAGCAGCGGACCCTGAAAATGCGATAAAAATATATAATAGCTTTATTGAAGAATTAAAAAAATTTGTAAACACAAAAATTAAAACCGGAAAATTTGGTGCGGACATGAAAATTAACTTAATTAACGATGGACCTGTAACCATAATCTTAGAAAATTAAATCACTATTAAAACGTATATACACATGAAAAAACTTATACTTTTTACTTCACTGTTCTTATTTACTTTAATTACATTATCGCAAACTAATGAAGAAAAACCTAAGGACGATGATGAAAAGCCTAAAGCCGAAAAAAAGGAGAAAAGTTATTCTGATATAATTAACGATAAAGCAATCACAAGTAATGGTTTATTTGACGTTCATAAAATAGATGATAAATATTATTATGAAATTAATGACAGTCTTTTGGGAAGAGATATGATGATGGTTACTAGGGTTGTAAAAATGGCAACTGAATTACCTTTACGTGCTCATAAGCTAAGTGAGCAGGTCTTAAGATGGGAAAGATTTGAAAATAATATACTTTTAAGAGTAGCATCATATGCAAATTTTGCTAATGACTCACTTCCCATAAAAGAAGCAGTGTCCAATTCAAATTTTGAACCAATAATTGCCAGTTTTAAAATCAAAACCAAAAACGAAAATAAGAACTCGCTTGTTATTGATGTTACAAGTTTATATAAATCTGATATCAAAGCGTTTGGGTTTCCTCAAAGATCAAGGAAATCATACAAATTATCAGGGCTCGACACTAAACTCTCAATGATTGAATCAATAAAAAGCTATCCTTTGAATATCGAAGCAAAACATATAAAAACATATAAATCCTCAGATTCAAGAAATGGTCAAATTTCCATGTTATTAAATAATTCTATGATTTTGTTACCAAAAGTACCAATGAAAAGAAGGTATTTTGATCAAAGGGTTGGGTGGATAACGTCAAGACAAACTGATTATGGCTTGGATAATCAAGAGGCTGAAACGGTCAGATATTTAAAAAGATGGAGACTTGAAGTCAGAGATGAAGATATAGAAAGATTTAAGCTAGGTCAACTTGTTGAGCCTAAAAATCCTATTGTATTCTATATTGATCCAGGTACACCGATAAAGTGGAGAAAATATATTAAGCAAGGTATTGAGGATTGGCAAGCTGCCTTTGAAGAAGCAGGGTTTAAAAATGCAATTATTGCAAAAGACCCACCTTCTAAAGATGAAGATCCTGATTGGAGCTCAGAAGATATTCGAAATTCTGTTTTCCGATATTTGGCATCAAGCACAATTAATGCAAATGGTGGACAGGTAGCTGACCCAAGGTCGGGAGAGATTTTGCAATTTGATATTAATTGGTACCATAATGTTTTAAAACTATCGCGGGATTGGTGGATAGTACAAACTGGTGCCGTTAACCCCGAAGCTCGGTCAATCGAATTAAAAAATGAAATAGCAGGCGAGGGCGTAAGATTTATAGCAGCTCATGAAGTTGGTCATGCAATTGGTTTGCCTCATAACATGGGTAGCAGTAGTGCGTACCCAGTTGATTCATTGAGGTCTGCAACATTTACAAAAAAATATGGAACTTCTCCATCCATAATGGATTATGCAAGATGGAATTATGTTGCTCAGCCAGGTGATGAGGGTGTAGCACTAATGCCATCCTATTGGGATACACCAAATATTGGAGTCTATGACAAATATTCAATCAAATGGGGATACAAACCTATATTAGACGTGTCCGAGGACGAAGAAAAAGCTATTTTGAGAAGTTGGATTAGAGAAAAGGAAGACGATTTAGCATATCGCTATGGTGATCCTGGAATTGACCCTAGTTCTCAAACAGAGGATTTAGGAGATAATGCAATTAAAGCAAGTGAATACGGAATAGCAAATCTCAAAAGAATTGTTCCAAATTTAATCGATTGGACAACCACTGAAGGGGAGGATTATGAAAATTTAGAAGATTTATATAATAGTGTTTTATCTCAATTTAGAAGATATATGGGGCATGTTACTACAAATGTAGGTGGAGTTTATCAATATTATAAAACTTCTGACCAAGATGGTGCTGTTTATACCCATGTTGATAAAGACCATCAAAAGGCTTGTATAAAGTTTTTAAATGACAACTTATTTGAAACTCCCAATTGGATGATTAATAAAGAAATCCTTAATAAAATCGAATACGCAGGAACGACGGAAAGGATTAGATCATTGCAGTCCAGTTATCTTAATAGGATACTTGATTTTGGAAGAATGGCAAGAATAATTGAAAACGAAGCACTCAATGGATTAAGTGCCTATTCGCTTGGTGAGATGATGGATGACTTAAAAGATGGAATCTGGTCAGAGTTAAATAAGGGAAACAGTATTGATGTATATAGACGAAACTTACAAAGAAGTTATATTTCAAGATTAGTATTCCTTATGGAGAATGACCAACCCTCAAGGTCTGGGTGGCAGGACTATATTACAAATGTTAAGGTTGATGTCTCTGATATTAGGTCTGTGACAATGGGTACAATGCTTGAATTAAGAAAGGAACTAAAAAAATCGATTAAAAAATATTCAGAAGAAAACACAAAAAACCATCTTAATTATTGTATTTCGATGATTGATACAGCTTTAAAAATCAGTTAATAAAATAAAAAATGGAAATAAAAAATTTGCAAATTAAAGTCGATAACTGGATTAAAAATCATGGTGTTAGATATTTTAACGAGTTAACTAATATGGCTCAATTGACAGAGGAGGTTGGTGAAGTAGCAAGAATAATTTCAAGAAAATATGGAGAACAAAGCTACAAGGAATCTGATAAGGAGATTGACTTAGCTGGTGAACTCTCAGATGTTTTATTTGTTTTACTATGTCTTGCTAATCAAACTGGCGTAGATCTTCAAACTGCTTTTGATGAAAGGTTGGATGTGAAGGCAAATAGAGATCATGAAAGACACCACACAAATGAAAAGCTTGACTAAATTATATTTAAAGAAAGCTAAGCCTAAGCATGCGAATATAATTATACCGGGTTCTAAAAGTGAATCAAACAGGTTAATTATTTTGAGTTCATTATTTGAAAATATTTATTT
The DNA here is from genome assembly GCA_902626585.1 of uncultured Bacteroidota bacterium. Lineage (GTDB taxonomy): Bacteria > Bacteroidota > Bacteroidia > Flavobacteriales > Flavobacteriaceae > MED-G13. Next base: position 103,252 of record CACOGA010000001.1, on the reverse strand, counting down.
TGAAAATATATCAAACTCAGATGATACAAATTATTTGCTTAACGCAATTAATACAAAATCTAAGGTTATTAATGTAGGTCATGCGGGGACTTCGATTAGATTTTTAACTTCTTACATCGCCTTAACAACACAAGTTGACATTCAGTTAATAGGGTCAAAAAGAATGCATAATCGTCCAATTAAAATATTAGTTGACTCTCTTAGACAAATAGGCGCTTCAATTGAGTATTTAGATAAAGAGGGCTATCCGCCTATTTTGATTAGGCCTGCAAAATTATATGCTAAGAAATTACAGATTGACAAATCTAAAAGTAGTCAGTACATATCATCTCTATTACTGATAGCTCCAAAGATAGAGGGTGGTTTAGAAATAGAGCTTGTAGGTAGAGAAACTTCTACACCTTATATTGATATGACAATAAGTCTATTAAAAAAAATTGGGGTTAGAATTATTTCAAGAAGGAATTATTTTAGAGTATATGAATCTCAAAATATAAATAATATTAAAGTTCATATAGATTCAGATTGGTCCTCTGCTTCTTATTTTTATTCAATTGTTGCAATGTCAGAAATCGGATACAGTTTGGTTTTATCAAAATTTAATATTAAAAGTTTACAAGGTGACTCTGCAGTTTCTGAAATATATAAACAGTTTGGAGTAAAAACAATTCACATTGGTGAAAAAATAAAACTTGAAAAGATAAAATCTGATATCTCTGAATTTTCCATGGATATGAGCTCTAATCCTGATTTGGCACAAACAATCTGTGTAACTTGTTTAGGACTAGGAGTAAAATGTTATTTAACCGGTCTTCATACCCTCAAGATTAAGGAGACTGATCGTCTTTTAGCCTTAAGTAATGAGCTTTGTAAATTTGGTTTAAAAGTAAAAATTACAAGTGACTCAATTAGTTTTACAAACAAAGGTACTTTAATGCCTGATATTATGGTTGATACGTATGATGATCATAGAATGGCAATGTCATTTGCATGTTTGGCAATGAAAACTAATATTATAATTTGTAATCCACAAGTGGTGACAAAATCCTATAATTCTTTCTGGTTAGATCTTGAAAAAATAGGTATTTCTTCTCAATAAATATCTTTAATTACTTGACATCCCCTATTTCAAGATTGTATATTTGCAACTTTTAAAATACTTCAATATGAGAATGAAACTTTCAGATTTTAATTATGAGTTACCTAAAGAATTAGTAGCTGAATATCCAAATAAGAATCGTGACGAAGCTAGATTAATGGTTATAGACAGAAAAGACTATTCAATCAAGCATAGGCAATTTAAGGATATGATTGAGTACTTTGATGAAAATGATGTTATTATCTTAAATAATACAAAAGTTTTTCCTGCTCGTTTATATGGGAATAAAGAAAAAACAGGTGCGAGAATTGAGGTTTTCTTACTGCGCGAGTTAAACGCTGAACAAAGATTATGGGATGTTTTAGTAGACCCCGCTAGGAAGATTAGAATAGGAAATAAACTTTATTTTGGCAGTGATGATACTCTTGTAGCTGAGGTAATTGATAACACCACATCAAGAGGAAGAACTCTCAGATTTTTATGTGATGTCGGTTATGAAGATTTTAGAAAATTATTAATCGATTTAGGAGAAACTCCATTACCAAAGTATATAAATAGAGAAGTTGAACCTGAAGATAAGGAAAGGTACCAGACAATTTATGCTAAAAACGAAGGGGCTGTTGCTGCACCTACTGCTGGATTGCACTTTTCAAAGCATCTGATAAAGAGACTTGAAATAAAAGGAATAAAATTTTCAGAGGTCACATTGCATGTAGGACTAGGTTCATTTTACCCTGTTGAAGTTGAAGATTTGTCAAAACATAAAATGGACAGCGAAAGGGTTATAATTGAACAAGAATCTGCAGATTTGATAAATCAAGGGTTAGTAAATAAGAGAAGAATATGTGCAGTAGGAACTACAGTTATGAGAGCAATTGAAAGTTCAGTATCATCTATGGGTACATTAAACGAATTTGATGGTTGGACAAATAAGTTTATTTTTCCACCATATGAATTTGCCATTGCAAATTCTATGATAACAAATTTTCATATGCCAAAGTCTACATTACTAATGATGTCTTCAGCTTTTATGGGTAATGACTTTATAAAGAAAGCATATGAGGAGGCCATAAAGGAAAAATACAATTTCTTTAGTTATGGAGATTCGATGCTAATTATATAATTATTTTGGTTACCAAAAAGGATATAAGATCATTAAATGAAGATCAATTAAAAGAAATTTTAATATCAAATTCCTTTAAAGCATTCAGAACAAAGCAAATTATTCATTGGATTTGGAAGAAATCAGTACACGGTTTTGACGAAATGACCAATATCCCTTCAAACCTTATTAAATTTCTTGAGGAAAATTTTGTAATCAACAACATACAGATAGATAGAATGCAAAAAAGCTCAGATGGTACAATAAAGAATGCCATTAAACTTTTTGATGGACACATTGTTGAATGTGTTTTGATTCCGACAAAAGATAGAATTACTGCGTGTGTCTCATCCCAGGTCGGTTGTAGTCTTAATTGTAAGTTTTGTGCAACAGCGAAACTTGAAAGAATGAGAAATTTAAATCCCGATGAAATATATGATCAAGTTGTTTTAATCCGTCAGCAAAGTGAAGAATATTTTGATAGACCTTTGACCAATATTGTTTTTATGGGAATGGGTGAGCCATTGATGAATTACAAGAATGTTTTAAAATCAATTGAAAAAATTACTTCCAAGTCAGGTCTAGGAATTTCCCAGAAAAGAATTGTTGTTTCAACTTCAGGTGTCCCAAAAATGATAAAAAAAATTGCCGATCTTGGAGTTAAGTTTAAACTTGCAGTTTCGCTTCATTCAGCAATCAATGAAAAAAGAACATCAATAATGCCTTTCAATGAAAAAATGAACCTTAGCGAACTTCAGGAATCTTTAAATTACTGGTATAAAAAGACAAAAGAAATAATCACATATGAATATGTTGTTTGGGAAGGAGTTAATGATACTGATGCAGATATTTCAGCACTAGTAGAATTTTGTAAAAAAATTCCAAGTAAGGTAAATTTGATTCAATATAATAATATTGACGGTGAAAACTTTGTTCAAGCATCATCACATATTTTAAGTAAGTATATTAAAATACTTGAATCAAACAAGATCAAAGCGACAATCAGAAAATCGAGGGGTCAGGACATCGATGCTGCATGTGGTCAACTTGCAAATAAGTCATAAAACCAATTATTTTATTATTAATAATAAATAAATAATAATTCCTTAAATTGATAGGCTCAATTAAATTTTTATTTTGATATCAAAAAGAACCATAGAAAAAGTTTTTGAAACTGCTCGCGTTGAGGAAATCATAGGAGATTTTGTTCAACTTAAAAAATCTGGTTCAAATTACAAAGGTTTAAGTCCCTTTACAGAAGAGCGAACGCCAAGTTTTATGGTTTCTCCTGCAAAGCAGATTTGGAAAGACTTTTCAAGTGGTAAGGGAGGTACAGTCATAACTTTTTTGATGGAGCATGAACAGTATACTTATCCAGAGGCAATTAAATATATTGCCAATAAATACAACATTGAAGTTGAGGAAACCGAAAGAACTCAAGAGCAAATCATCGAGGATAGTGAAAAGGAAAGTCTATTCTTAATTTCTGATTTTGCTAAAGATTATTTCAAAAATAAACTTTTTGAAGAAGAGGGTAAAACAGTTGCACTCAGTTACTTAAAAGAACGACAATTTAAAAATGAAATAATTGAAAAATTTGAAATTGGATACTCAGTAAATGTAAAAGATGATTTTTCCAAGGCAGCCATTGACGCAGGTTATATGATTAATTTTTTAGAAAAAACTGGTCTGACAATAGTTAAAGAATCTGAAAATATTGACAGATTTAAGGGCAGAGTTATTTTTCCTATCAGGAGTATGTCTGGGCGAATCTTGGGATTCGGTGGGCGAATTTTAGGTGCTTCCAAAAGCTTAGCAAAATATATAAATTCACCTGAGAGCTTAATTTATCAGAAGAGTAAAGTCTTATATGGAATTTATGAAAGTAAACAATCCATTGTCAAAAATGATAACTGCTTTTTAGTTGAGGGGTATACAGATGTTATTAAAATGCATCAATGCGGGATAACAAACGTAGTTGCTTCATCTGGTACAGCTCTTACAGAAAACCAAATTAGGCTGATCAACAGATTAACCAAAAATATCACAGTTGTTTTTGACGGTGATGCTGCTGGTTCACGAGCTGCTTTAAGAGGAATTGATTTGATTTTAGAGCAGGGTATGAATGTTAAAATTTGTAATCTACCCGAAAATGATGATCCAGATTCTTTTGTTACAAATAAAAATCTAAAAGAAGTTGAAACATATTTATTTGAAAACTCTAAAGATTTTATTGTTTATAAAGCAGCTTTATTATTAGGTGACTCACAAAATGATCCCGTAAAAAAAGCTGGGGTAATTCGCGACATGGTTGAAAGTATTGCAAAAATAAATGATCAAATTAAGCGTGAATTATATATAAAGGAATGTTCTTCAATAATGGACATTAGTGAGCAGGTTTTGTATAGTACTTTGGCTCAAATTATAAAGAAAGATTTTAATAATCAGAAGAAAGTACCAGCCAAGGAATTTGAGCCAATAAGTCTTGTAAAAACTGAAAAGCACAAAGAACATGTTGATGAGCTATATGAACTTGAAAGAAAAATAATCGAAATATTAATTTTGTATGGAAACGATGAAATTGATTTTAAAGAGGAAGTTTTTACTAAAAATGATGATGGTGTTACCGATACCAAAATTAAAAATAGAACTACTAAAGTTTTTGAAAAAATATACATGGACCTACACACTGACGAAATGGAATTTTCAAATGAAGACTTCAAAAATATTTATTATAGAATCATCGAATCCTTCAATGAGAATAAAGAAATTAATGTAGATAAATTCATTAATGATTTAAGCGATAAACAACAATTGGAAGTTACCAACATAGTTATGGATAATGAAAAATATTTTCTTCACGATTGGGAAAAAAACAATATATATCCTAAATCCAAAAAAGATACCCTAGCACAATTAACCATCGAAACAATTTTAAACTTTAGATGTTATCTTATTGATAAAAAAGTTAATAGATATATTGATAACAGTAGCAGCGACGAGATAAACAATAGTTCACTAGAGGAAGTGGTTAACTACTCGAAACTTAAAAAATTATTATCAGAAAAGTTAAATAGGGTTTTATGATTTTAGTTCTATTGGAATTTTACAAATAGGAATACTTTTCATTTTGTGTTTGTTAGCATTATGATGCTTTATGTAGATATTAAAATCCTCTCTTGTTTTATCATCAAATTTTTCAGGACTTACACCTTTCTCTAAGCTATTCATTACTCTTTCCAAATCGTCATAAGAGGCACCAATTTGATCCTCATCAGTTCTGTCATCATCCCATAATCCATCGGTCGGCTTAGCTTCTAAAATTTCTTTATTTATTTTTAATTCTTTAGATATTTCAAATATTTCACTCTTCATAAGATCAGCGATTGGACTTATGTCAACTCCACCATCACCATACTTGGTATAAAATCCAATACCAAAATCTTCAACTTTATTTCCTGTTCCCACAACAATTGAATTGTTAATTGTAGCATGATAATACAAAGTCATCATTCTTATTCTCGACCTCGTATTCGCTAAAGCTAATTTGTTGGCTGATGAATTCTTTTCAACAGTCGACTTAAATTCATAAAAAACATTTGTCAAGTCAATGTCGATTGTTTGTATATTTTCATATTTTTCCATTAACCACTCAATATGTCTTTTTGCCCTGAAATATTGATCTTCTTTTTGTCTAATTGGCATATTGAGACACAAGGTTTTGATTCCTGATAATCCACATAAGGTAGACGTAAGTGCAGAGTCAATACCCCCCGAAACTCCAACAACTAATCCATCTATATTATTAGTGTCTTTATAGTTTTTTATCCAATCGACAACGAACTTGATTATTTCTGATTTTTTCATTTGATAAAATTAGATCAAAAGTATGTTATATTTGTGTTACAAAAATAAAATAAACTTATGTCAATTTCTTTGCCAAATTACATAAAAAGAATATCATTGATTATATTTTTTTTTATCGGTATTTCCTGTGATGAAAAAGTTGGTTCAAAGCAAAATAAGATAAAAATTGAAAGATTTGAAAAATTATTTTATGGTTCAAGTCCGAATGATTTAGGACAGATAAAAAGTAAGTATCCATTCTTTTTTCCCGATTCATATCCAGATTCCGTTTGGCTTGACAGGCTAAACGATCCTATTCAAATTGAAATTTTCAATGAAATTATGATGAAATATGAATCAGTGACTTTTTTAGAAGAGGGTTTATATAAATTCTTTGAAAAACATAAAGTGCTTGATGACAAATTTATTACACCAAAGATTATTACAGTTAATACAGATGTTGACTATCGGAATAAGGTTATACTAGCTGACTCACTATTATTAGTTGGTTTAGATAATTATTTGGGTGCTGATCATAGATTTTATGATGGGATTCCAGACTATGTAAAAGAAGATTTTACAATTCAAAATATATTTTCTGATATTGCAGAAGAATTTGCGTTTAGTATTATTCCAAGAATTGAATTTTATACATTTTTAGAAAAAATTATTTATCACGGAAAAATCCTATATTATAAAGACTACTCTCTTAGTGTAAGTGATAGACATAAAATTGGTTACTCAATTGAGAAAATGAATTGGGCAAATGAAAATGAATATTTTGTTTGGACATATTTTGTTGAAAACAACATTCTATTTGACCCTGATAATAATTTAGATGTTCGATTTATTAATGATGCTCCTTTTTCAAAATTTTATTTAGAAATAGACAATGAATCATCAGAAATGATTGGTAAATATATCGGTTGGAAAATAGTTAAATCTTTTATGAAAAATAACGATGTTTCTTTAAATAAAATGCTGATTAGTAAACCAATGGATATTTATTATAACTCAAAATATAAGCCTCAAAAAAAATGAAAAATAAAAAATCTAAAATTGAAATTTCTGTAGAATTAGATGATAATAAAATTCCTGAAAAAATTTTTTGGTCTGCGAATGATGCTGGAATTGAAAATAGTGAAACCAAAGCTGCATTTCTTTCCGTTTGGGATTCAGCCAAAAAAGAAAGTTTAAGAATTGATTTATGGACTAAGGATATGCCATTGGATGAAATGAAAATATTTTTTCATCAAATTTTGACAAGTATGGCTACTACTTTCAATCGCGCTACACAAGACGAAAAAATGTCACAAACGATGCTGGATTTTTGTGATTATTTCGCAGAAAAATTAGAGATAAAAAAGTAGTACTACCATTCATTTTTTCTATTACCATCTAGTCTTAGGAAAATTGACAGTAGTATTGTAAAAGCTATTAAGCTTGAGCCTCCATAGCTTAAAAAAGGCAGTGGAATTCCTATCGTGGGAGTTAATCCAAGTACCATTCCAATATTAATAAAAAAATGTATAAATAATATTGAGGCAGTGCAATAACCATAAACTCTACTAAATTTATTTTTTTGATTTTCAGACAAATATATTATGCGAGTAATTAATATTGTATACAGTAGAACTATAAATACACTTCCGATAAATCCCCATTCTTCCCCAACCGTACTAAAAATATAATCACTATGCTGGGCTGGAACAAAATTACCCATCGTTCGGGTACCCTTCAAGTATCCTTTTCCTGTTAATCCACCTGAACTAATGGCTTTTTTTGATTCATTTAAATTATATAAAATCGTTCTCTCCATCTGCTTAATTTTATTTGGATCTTTCTCCAAATTAAGCCACACCTTAATATAATTTCTTTGATGATTTTTTAGAATGTTTTCATAAGTGAATAATGTTCCAAAGCATGTTATTAAACATAAAGAAGAAACTGAAACTATTTTAATGATTTTATTTCTGACCCTTTTTTTAAAAGAATAATAAAAAATAACAATACAAATAGCTGAAAAAGCAGTAATAATGACTGAAAGTTTTAAGGAGGCTAATGATAATAAAATTATAGCAAAAATAGATTTAATATAATTTTGTGAAATTCCCTCACGGTATAAAACAAAAAATAACGAGAAAAAAACAATTGAACTCCCTGTATCATTTTGAAAAATTATAATTAATATCGGAATAAGTATAATAAGAAATAATTTAAGTTGATCAATGGCATTTTTTAAATCAGTTTGAAAATCAGAAATATATTTGGAAACAGCTAAAGCAACAGTTATCTTAACAAACTCACTCGGTTGAAGATTAAAGCCACCAAAAGAAAACCATGACAATGCACCATTTACTCTTTTTCCAAAAAAGAATAAACAAATTAAAACTACAATTGAAATAATATAAAAAATACTTGAAAATCTTTCATAAAATTTTACATCAATTAATATAGCTATAAACCCGGCAAAAAGTGAAATTAAGGCATAAAAAAACTGTTTTCCATAAAGTGTTGAAAAATCAAAAATATTTATTTCCTCTCCTGAAATACTTGAGGATAAAATATTGCCAATTCCAAATCCCAACAATAAAAAATACACCAAGATTATTACCCAGTCTAGTCTAATTATATTTTTCCTTTGAAGAATCACAAACTGTTAATTTTAAATGGTTTATTGGAGTAAGGTTTTTTATATTCATCATCTAAACTTTTAGTAATAACAAGATTTTCAATCCTGCTATTTGTAATCTCTCTTTTTAAATATTTTTCAATCATAAGGCTTGAAATTCTTCCCGCCCATGTTGAACCATAGTATCCATTTTCAACTAAAACAGCAATGGCAATTTGTGGTTTATTTTTTGGAGCATATGCAACAAAAATAGAATGATCTGTAAGTTGGGTTTTATTGCCGTTTATTTTTGTGAAATTTTCAGCAGTTCCAGATTTACCACAAATTTCAATTCCAGGAATATTTAAAAATTTTCCGGTTCCACTCTTGTAAACATCCGAAAGACCCTCTTCAATAATGTCAAAATATTCTTTTTCAATATCAATTATGTTTTTCTTCGAAAACCTTTTAGGTATTGTGTCACCCTCAATATTTTTTATTATGTGAGGAGTATAGTAGTATCCTTTATTTGCAACTGCAGCAATCATATTTGCAAGTTGGATTGGTGTTACAAGAATTTCACCTTGTCCAATAGAATTTGAAAGATTAGTTGTTGGACCCCATCTAAAATCAGGGTACCACCTATTATAAAACTCAGATGTCGGTATCATGCCTTTTTTTCCAATAGGTAAATCATTATTTAGATAATTTCCTAAGCCAAAACTTTTTACGTCTTCGCTCCAAAAATCAAAGTTTTCAGAAATATTATTATTCTTTGTTATTGTTTTTCTATAGGCATCGGCAAAGTATGAATTACAAGATTCAGAAATAGCATTATATATATTTCTATATCCTCCACCACAATGACATTTCATGGATTTCTTATTTCTACCATATATATATTTTCCTCCACAAAATATGGTGCTTTTTTCGTTAATTGCATTTTCCTTAAGTGCAATCAACCCAACAATAACTTTAAAAGGAGACCCAGCAGGAAATGTTGAAAGTAGACCTTTGTCAATAAGTGGTCTGTAGATGCTGTCATTGTAAAGCTCAAAATAATTCTTGGATCTATCTCGTCCAACTAGTAAATTGGGATTATAGGATGGGGCTGAAACCAATGTTAATAATTCACCTGAGTTTGGTTCTATTGCAACAATCGCCCCTTTTTTATTTGTCATTAAAAGCTCACCATATTCCTGTAGCTCAGAATCAATTGTAATTGTTAAATCATTGCCAGCTATTGAAGTTTTATCATTAATTCCATCATTATAACTTCCTATATCTCTGTTAAATCTGTCTTTTTGAATAAATTTTATTCCTTTTTCTCCTCTTAAATATTTCTCATACGATAATTCTACCCCTTGCTTACCAATTATATCACCCTGTGAGTAGTAGTTGTCTTTTTCTATATTTGAACGATTTACTTCGGCTACATAACCCAAAACATTAGCCCCAATTTTTGTATTATATTGTCGTAAATTTCTTTTTTGTATGTAAAACCCTTCAAATTTTCTGATTTTTTCTGCAAGAAACCCATAGTCCTCTTTTGAAAGGTGAGCTAAAAAAACAGATGGAATACGTCTCGAATATCGACTTGTTTTTTCAATCTTATTATCAAAATATTCTTTTGATATTTTAAGTAATTTACAAAACTCTAAGGTATCGACTTTTTTTACAAGACCAGGAATTATCATTACATCGTACGATGGTTGATTGGATACAAGAAGATTATTATTTCTGTCATATATATAACCTCTTTTTGGGTAAGTAAAAACTTTTCTAATAGCATTATCTTCATAAATTGAGTAGGGTTCTGAGGCATAAACCTGTAGATAAAAAAGTCTTAATATGAATATCAACGATGTTGAGATTACAATCAGAAATAAAAGAAACTTTCTCATTTAGCCCTATGAATTAGAAGTTCATACAGAATATATATTCCAATTAAAGTAGATATTAAAACTTCAAAGGTGTTTTTAAATATTAATGATATCTTAGAAATATCAAATATTTCCAAACTGAATAAAATAAAGTGATGAATCAAAATGATTGAAATTAAGTAAAATAAATTTTGCTTTAATTCAATCGACTTAAATTTCACCACCTGATGTTCGTAGGCCATTCCAAAGAATAGCTTTAAGAGGTATGTTCTGAAAAATGCAATTGTCAATGTTGCTGCCGCATGAATTGCATGAGTATCTGAGAAAATATCAATTATAAATCCATAGATAAATGCACAAAAAATAAATAATGTTCTATTATTCTTTAATGGAAAATAGGCAATAAAATATATATATATTAAAGGATTAATTGAGCCCAAAAAATTAATATTATTAAAAAATAAAGCTTGGCCAAAAATTAATATTAGTGCTAAAAATATATTAGAAATTAAATTATTCATCCAATGAATTTATTTCTTTTAAGTTATTGTTTTTTAAGACATACAGGTTTTCAATATTTCTCATATCTGTAGCCAAACTAATCTGTAATTCAAGATAGTTTTCTGAGTTATCTAATTTAAATGACTCAACGTAACCGATTAAAATACCTTTTGGAAAAATCAAAGAATTACCACCAGTTACTATCGTATCTCCAATCGAAACATTTGCTTGTTTTGGAACGTCGCTTAGTTGAACTCTATTAATGTTCATTCCATCCCATGATAAAACTCCAAAGTAATTCGATTTTTTAAGCTTAGCATTTAATAAAAATTTAGTATTTAATATTGAAATAAATCTGGAATAATTTGGCGAGATTTTATCAATAATACCAACTACCCCTTTGGATGAAATTACTCCATTGTCAATCTCTATACTGTCATTTATACCAACATCAATTGTCACAAAGTTATTGGATAATGAATAGCTATTTTTTATTACTGAGGCTGAGGTTACATTGAAACTAATTTTATCCTTTCTTATCGACAAATTTATATTTTTAGGGTTGTAAACCGAATATCTCAATTTTCTGTTTTCCTCCATAAGTAATTGATTTTGATATTCTAAATTAAAGTACTTTGAAATGGTAAACTTAGTGTTATATAGAGATGAAAATAAAGAATTGCTAGAGTTTAAAAATTTACTTTTATTATACTCATTGTAGCTAATATTAATTGAAAGGCAAATTGAAAGCAACGAGAGAAATAAAATAAAATCCTTATTTCTGATTAAGAAATAAATAATTCGTTGCATATTGTTCTATCTATTTTATAAGCACACTCTTATACTTTGGAATATTTTTGAGCACAATACCAGTACCTCTAACAACCGCCCTAAGCGGGTCTTCAGCGATGTAAACAGGTAAATCAGTTTTTTTTGAGAGCCTTTTATCTAGCCCTCTAAGCATTGAGCCACCTCCTGCCAAATACATACCTGTGTTATAAATATCAGCAGCAAGCTCTGGTGGAGTTTTGGATAAAGTTTCCATCACAGAGTCTTCAACTCTTAGAATTGATTTTTCAAGTGCCTTAACTATTTCTCTATATGAAATTTCAATCTGCTTTGGTTTTCCAGTTAATAAATCACGTCCTTGAACACTCATTTCATCTGGTGGATCATCTAAATCTTCAGTGGCTGCCCCAATTTGAATTTTTATTTTTTCAGCAGTTCTATCACCAACATATAGATTATGTTGAGTTCTCATATAGTAAATAATATCATTCGTGAATACATCACCGGCAACTTTTAAAGACTGATCACATACAATACCACCAAGTGCTATAACAGCAATTTCAGTAGTGCCACCCCCAATATCAATAATCATATTACCTTTTGGTTGCATTATATCCACACCAATTCCAATTGCTGCAGCCATTGGCTCGTGTATTAAATAAACCTCTTTACCATTAACCCTTTCGGCTGATTCTTTTACCGCCCTCATTTCAACTTCGGTAATTCCTGATGGAATACAAATAACCATTATTAGTGATGGGGAAAATATTTTATTTTTTAGTGTAGGTATGCTTTTAATAAACAAATTTATCATTTGCTCAGAAGCATCAAAATCAGCAATTACACCATCTTTTAAAGGCCTAATAGTCTTTATGTTTTCGTGCGTTTTACCTTGCATAAGATTTGCTTCATTACCAACTGCAATAATTTTACCCGAAATTCTATCCTTTGCAACAATGGAGGGGCTGTCAACCACAACTTTATCATTATGGATTATTAGGGTATTAGCAGTTCCTAAATCGATTGCAATTTCTTCTGTTAAAAAATCAAAAAATCCCATAGGGTTAAAAGAAAAAAAATATAGTTAGTATTACTAAGGCCTGTTGTGTAAATCTATGAATAAAAAAACAATAAATCAATATCAATGTTTAAAATGTCTAACGCCTGTAAAAACCATTGCTAAATTGTATTTATTGCAATATTCAATACTTAAATTATCTTTAATTGATCCACCTGGCTGAATAATTGATTTTATGCCTTTTTTATGAGCTATTTCTACACAATCAGGGAAAGGAAAAAAAGCATCGCTAGCCATGCATGCATCATTAAGATCAAAACCAAACTTTTCAGCTTTTTCAATAGCTTGATTTAATGCATCAATACGACTTGTTTGACCAGTGCCAGATGCAAGTAGTTGTTTATTTTTAACTAGCACGATTGTATTGGACTTGGTATTTTTAGAAATTTTAGAAGCAAATAATAAATCCTCAATTTGTTTATCATTAGGTTTAATATCGGTTGGATAACTTAACATTTTTTTGGTGTCAGTGATATTATCAATAGTTTGAATCAAGGAACCATTTAGGCAAGTTCTTATTAGTCTATCTTTTTGTGGATATGTGTTTAATTTAAGGATAATTCTATTTTTCTTTCCTTTTAGTATTTGCAATGCTTCATCATCAAAATTCGGAGATATAACAACCTCACAAAACAAAGAATTGATAGATTCAGCAGCTTCCTTGTTTATTACAGAATTTGAAATTAGTATGCCTCCAAATGCTGAAACTGGGTCAGCAGCCAAGGCACAATCGTAAGCTTCCTTAATATTATTTCTGATTGAAATTCCACATGCATTATTGTGTTTCAAAATTGCAAAAGTTGGTTTATCCTCTTTAAATTCAAACATTAGATCTACTGCAGCGTCAATATCCAACAAATTATTATAGCTAAGTTCTTTGCCGTGAAGTTTTGTAAAAATCTCGTTTATTTTTCCCGAAAAAATTCCATCTTGATGAGGATTTTCACCATACCTTAAGTTGAAATTTTCATTATTATTAAAATAATTAAATATAGACGTATCATAGCTCGAGGAAGTTTCAAAAGCACTTTTAGCAAATTGTTTTCTTTCCTCTAAACTAAAAACACCATTGTTTTTGAGAAATAATTCCAAAAATGGCTCATAATCCTTGACAGTCGATACACAAACAACATTTCTGAAGTTTTTGGCTGCAGCTCTGATTAGAGCTATACCACCTATATCAATTTTTTCGATAATTTCTGTTTCATTACTACCATTTTTGACAGTTTCTGAAAACGGATATAAGTCGACAATCACCATATCTATGGAAGGAATTTTAAATTTTTCCTTTTCTTCAATATCATTTTCATTATTTCTTCTGTAAAGAATTCCACCAAATATTTTGGGGTGTAAGGTTTTTACCCTCCCACCAAAAATGGACGGGTAATCCGTAATATTTTCGACTTCAATAACATCATATCCAAGTTCAGAAATATATTTATGGGTGCCACCTGTTGAATAAAGCTTAACTTTATTTTTTACAAGTTCTTCGACAATAGGTTTTAGCCCTTGCTTTGAAAAAACAGATATTAGAGCAGATTTAATTTCTATTTCATTCATATTCTCAAAAATAATTAAATTGGTACATCATTTATCTTTATTTTTGCCTAAAGAATTCAATTTTGTTAACAATATGCACAAAAGTTTATTGCTTGTATTTTCTTTATTATTTTTTTCTAATTATGTTATTGCACAGCAAATAAAAGGTAAGATTTTAGAATTGATTGATAACCAGCAGATACCAATTACCGGTGCAAATATTTTTTGGATTGACAATTCAGGTGGAACAATTTCTGACACTGAGGGAAATTTTATTTTATCAAATCCTGATAATTTAGAAACCTATATAGTCAGTTATGTGGGTTATCAAAATGATACATTAAGTGTTAGCTCTTCAGACCCTAAGATTTTCTTATTATCAGATACTGCATTGGATGAAGTTTCTCTACAATACAACTCAAAATCATCTTCAGTTTCTCTTTTAAGCTCAGCAAATATTATAAATATTTCATCTGAAGAATTATTAAAAGCTGCGTGCTGTAATCTCGCTGAAAGTTTTGAAACAACTCCCTCGATTGATGTTAACTTTTCTGATGCCATTTCCGGAAGAAAACAAATAAATATGCTTGGTCTTAGTAGCCCCAATATATTAATGTCTATTGAAAATATTCCTTCAATCAGGGGAACACTTCAGTCTTATGGACTAACATATATTCCCGGAACTTGGATCGAAAGTTTACAGGTTGCAAAAGGGTCAGGAAGTGTAGTAAACGGATATGAAAGTATTTCTGGGCAAATTAATGCCGAGCTTAGAAAGCCATTAACAGACGATAAATTTTTTTTAAATCTATTTGCTAATGCAATGGAGCGATTGGAATTAAATGCTCATTACACGACCAATGTAAATAATAAGCTTGACCATGGACTTTACTTTCACGCTAATAAAAAAGATACTAGCGCGGATAACAATAACGATGGATTTAAAGATAGTCCTACTGGAAAGCAGTTGAATATTCTTAACAGGTTTCAATATACAAACCTAGAAAAGGGTTTGGTTGGTTTTTTTGATTTCAATTATGTTTTTGATGAGAGAGTTTATGGTGAAAATGAATATATTGATGGGGTAATTTTCCTTGAAAATCAGAATTATTGGGGAGGAAAAACCGATTCAGAAATTTTAAAGACAAATTTAAAATTTGGATATGTAGATCCGCTTATCACTTACAGGTCTTTAGGACTTCAATTTGCATACACTGGAATTGACATGGGTTCATCTTTTGGCAATAGAAACCATGATACTAAACAAACAAGTATCTACTCAAACCTCGTATATAATTCCATTATTGGTGATACAAGAAGTAAAATTAAAGCCGGTATTTCACTGACTTATGATGAGTATGAAGAGTTCATATTTAATAATAATCTTAGTATTAATAATTTTGATATTTCTAGAACTGAAAGGTCAATTGGTGCATATTTTGAATATAACTATGATGATTTAGATAATATAAATTTATCAGCTGGTTTAAGATTTGACAATCACAATAAAATCGGAAATTTTATTTCACCTAGATTTCATATGAAATATAGGGTACTTCCAAAGTCCACCCTCAAATTTTCTTTTGGTAAAGCAACCCGTGTGGCAAATATTTTTTCTGAAACCCAAAAATTATTTTACAGTTCAAGAGAAATTATTTTCACAGAAAATTCAATGTCTACGAATTTTTCTTCCATGAAAGCTGATCAAGCTTGGAATTATGGATTATCAATAATAAATAGTTTTAAATTATTTGGTAGAGATTCTCAATTTATTCTAGACTACTATGTCACTGATTTTCAAAATAAAGTTGTAGCGGACTGGGAAACACCATCACAAATTAATTTTTATAATTTGACAGGTAAAAGCTTTTCAAATAGTTTTCAGGCACAACTTACATATACATTTTCAAGTTCTATTGATTTACTATTTGCTTATAAAAATACCGTCGCCGAAACAGATTATATTTCACATGGACGATTAAAAAATCCTTTAACACCCTCAGACAGATTATTTTTTAATCTATCATATAATGGGCCTATGAACGAAAACGGTAGGAGTTGGAAATATGATTTTACATTCAATCATATTGGAGAACAGCGAATACCATCTACCCAAGATAATCCACAGCAGTACAGGCTTCCCAATATTTCAGAAAGATTAAATTTAATCAACACCCAGATAACCAGAGTTTTTGGTGAATCTTTTCAGTTATATCTAGGTGTTGAAAATTTAACAAATTACAAACAACGAAATCCAATTATTGCGTCAGATGATCCATTTGGAGATTATTTTGATGCAACATATGTGTATGGTCCAATTTTTGGTAGAATGACATATGTTGGTTTAAGATATTATATTAAGTAAATTTAAGGGCTATGAAATTAAATATATTCTTATCATTAATGCTTTTGTTCTCATTTAAAACTATTTCACAGACTAAATCTACAGTAATTATTGTTGATGGAGTTTGTATGATGTGTGAAAATAGAATTGAAAAACAAGCAATTCATAAAAAAGGAATAAAATTAGCAGATTGGAATCTTGAGAATAGAACTTTGAAGTTAGTTTACAATGAAAAACACATCTCAGTTGATGAGATTCACAAATTTATTGCATCCATTGGCCATGATACAAAAAAGGAAATAGCATCTGATGAAGCTTACAGCCTTTTGGACCCATGCTGCAAGTATCGTGATTTACAGGTAGTAAGAGATCACGGTCTGGATAGAAAACCGATAAACTCCCCCAATAAAAAAGAGTAATAAAATTAATCATTACCCTTTTTAATATATTAAGAAATATTTAGAATCTACATCATTCCTGGCATTCCACCCCCACCCATTGGTGGCATTGGAGCAGGTGATTCCTCTTTGATATCAACAACGGCACATTCCGTTGTTAAAATCATACCGGCAACAGATGCAGCATTTTCTAGAGCAATCCGAGTTACTTTTTTTGGATCGATAATTCCTGCTTTCAGCATATCCACATATTCTTCATTTTTGGCATCGTATCCAATGCTGTCTTTACTTTCCAAAACCTTTGAAATCACGATACTACCTTCACCACCAGCATTTTCAACGATTGTTCTAATTGGAGCCTCAATAGCCTTTTCAACAATCTGAATTCCTGTTTTTTCATCAGCATTTTCAGCCTTAAGCTTGGTTAACTTTTCCTTGGTTCTTACCAGAGCAACTCCACCACCAGCTACAATTCCTTCTTCCACTGCAGCTCTTGTGGCATGAAGTGCATCATCAACTCTATCTTTCTTTTCCTTCATTTCAACTTCACTAGCTGCTCCAACATAAAGAACAGCAACACCGCCTGCTAGTTTAGCTAATCTTTCTTGCAATTTTTCTCTGTCATAATCACTAGTTGTAGTTTCAATTTGGGCTTTGATTTGATTTACTCTTGCTTTGATCTCTGTAGCTTTTCCAGATCCATTAACTATGGTTGTATTATCCTTGTCAATGGTAATGGTTTCTGCTGTACCCAACATAGATAAATCAGCATTTTCTAATGAAAATCCTCTTTCTTCGGAAACAACTGTTCCACCCGTCAATATTGCAATATCTTCAAGCATCGCTTTTCTTCGATCACCAAAACCAGGAGCCTTAACTGCAGCAATTTTTAATCCGCCTCTTAATTTGTTTACCACTAGTGTTGCTAAAGCTTGTCCTTCAACATCCTCAGCGATAATTAAAAGTGATCTACCTGATTGTGAAACCGGTTCTAAAATTGGTAGAATCTCCTGTAGATTTGATATTTTTTTATCAAATAATAAAATATATGGATTTTCTAATTCAGTAATCATTTTATCTGCATTAGTAACGAAATATGGTGATAAATATCCCCTGTCAAATTGCATACCCTCAACAACATCAACATAAGTATCCGTTCCTTTTGCTTCCTCGACTGTAATGACACCTTCTTTACCAACTTTTTCAAAAGCTGTAGCAATTAGATTACCAACGTTTGAATCATTATTAGCAGAAATACTAGCTACTTGCTGAATTTTTTCCGATGAATTTCCAACCTGTTTTGATTGTTTATTTAATTCTTCAGAAATGCATGATACAGCCTTATCAATTCCTCTTTTTAAGTCCATTGGATTTGCTCCTGATGCCACATTTTTAAGACCTTCTTTAACAATAGCTTGGGCTAACACAGTTGCAGTAGTTGTTCCATCTCCAGCTAAGTCATTGGTTTTTGATGCAACTTCTTTTACCATTTGGGCACCCATATTTTCTAATTCGTTTTCAAGCTCAATTTCTTTAGCTACAGTAACACCATCTTTGGTGACTTGAGGACCACCAAAAGATTTACTAATAATCACATTTCTGCCCTTTGGGCCTAATGTTACCTTTACAGAGTTGGCTAGTGCATCAACACCCCTTTTAAGTCCATCTCTTGCTTCAATATCAAATTTTATATCTTTTGCCATTTTATTTTTCTTTAATTATACTATTGCCAGAATATCCTTTTCTGACATGATTAAATAATCTTTACCATCTAATTTAAGTTCAGTGCCGGAGTATTTTCCATACAAGACAACATCACCAACTTTTACAGTCATTGGATTGTCTTTTGTTCCATTTCCAACAGCTACAACATTAGCTTTTTGTGGTTTTTCTTTTGCATTATCAGGGATAATTATACCTGATGCAGTTTTAGTTTCTGCTTGTAATGGCTCAACTAGAACTCTATCAGCAAGCGGTTTTATATTTAATTTCATATCTAAATAATTTAATTTAATTTTTCACAAATCATGCCACCTAAAAAAAGCTGACAAAATTACATGAAAAGAAAAAATTCTTATTAATCCTCAGGTGTCTCTTCCTCAGGAATACTGATTGGAAGCGGTTCAGCAACAATTTCCTCCGTATTTAATGCTTTTGATTCAGAGATTGAATCAGACTGAGTAAAGGTTATGTTTGAAAGTAGGATTAGGCCTATCAGGGTCGCACCCAAATACCAAGTACTCTTATCCAAAAAGTCAGTTGTTTGTTTAACTCCGCCTAGTTGTTGTGTGCCACCACCACCAAAAGAAGAAGATAATCCACCTCCTTTAGGGTTTTGAACCATTATAACAACAACCAAAAGAAATGCAACGATAACAATTAATATGAGGAAAATCGAATAAGAACTCATTTTTTCAGTTTTTTAATTTTTTTAATTTGGTTTGCAAAGTAACTGTTTTTTTCTGGAAATTTCAAAATTAATATTTTATAAGACTGAATCGCTTTTTCATAATTTTTTTGATTTAGATAAAGCTTTGCCAAAGTTTCTGTCATGTAAACAGATTTATTAGCTAATTCTTCATCTGAATCATGATCTTCTTCTTGATTAACCTCAGCTTTTAATCTTGGTTTTTTTGAAATAAACTTATCAACAGTATCCGATTCATTTAATCTATCTATAGGTTTTAAATTTGACAACTTCAACCAATCAACAAAGCTATTTTTCTGAGAAGCATTTTCATGAATCAGGGTATTTTCTTCAGCCATAACCTTGGAGATAATATTCTTGTTAAAGAAAACTTTTTCATTTTGTTTTTGACTTTTTTTGATAAAATCAAAGAGAACTTTCCTATCTCTTGTATATGCCGCGGTAGTTTTGAGATACTTTTTAAATTTGATATCCTTATTCTCTGACAAAGATTTAAGATAAATTGCTCTACTTGGTTGAAAATAAGGGAACTCTTGACTAATTTCTTCTAAAAAAACTAATTCTTTTTTCGTAAGATTTTCTGGTTGTTGTAATATTTTGATAAAGTTTTTTTTGTTCATATTACCATTTTGCTAGAGAGGCATTAAAAACATCTTGAGTGATTCTTTCAAAAATTTCGTCTAGTGCGGTATCTCTTTGTCCTCCAATTAATTGAACATTCCCTGGGTAATCATAATAAAAAGAAAATCTTTTTTCAAAATCTGCTTCAGAATCATTTTTATCGTAAAATCTAATATTTACTCCAACAGTTAGTCTGTTCTGAGCAGCAGTATTATTTGCAGTGGCGGTTGTAGGAGAAATTCTGTATTCCACTATCTCACCTTCATACATCAGATCACCATTTGACTTTACTAGTTCTAAGCTAGTTTGATTAATTAATAAATCAACAAGTTTATTTGTAAAATCTCTTTCAATTCCTGGCTCAATCAATGGAGCATTATTTTGAAAATAATTTACCTGAAATGTTTTAGTTTCAGGTGAGATAGATGCCCCAGTTAGGCTGTATTTTACATTACAGCCAGAAACCAAAATTAAAAATAAAAGTAGCCTAAAAACCTTCATTTTTTATAAATCAAATTGTTTAATTTTTCTGTAAAGAGTTCTTTCACTAATCCCCAACTCCTTTGCAGCTAACTTTCTTTTCCCTTCATGTTTATCGAGGGATTTTTTTATTAGCTCTAATTCTTTTTCTTGAATTGATAATGACTCAATTGCTTTTACTTCTTGAATATAATCAAAATCATTTTCAAATTCTTTGTTTTTGTTATTTCCTACATCAACAACTTCAATATTATCATCAGCTGAATAATTATCTTTCTGATAAACTTTGTTAATTAATTGCTCATTATTTTTCTTGAATTCACTTATGTTAGAGGTTTGCATTAGCTCGAGAGTTAGCTTCTTTAAGTCATTTAAGTCTCCCTTCATGTCAAATAAAACCTTGTAAAGTATTTCACGCTCGTTATTAAATTCAGATTTTTCAGATTTTTCAGAAATTAGCGCGGGAAGATTTTTATTTGTATTGGGTAAATATTCTGAAATAACCTCTTTATTAATAACTCTATTTTCCTCCAAAACGGAAAGCTGTTCAGCAATATTTTTTAATTGCCTAATATTTCCATTCCAACTGTAATTGATTAAAATATGAATTGCATCATCATCTAATTTTATTGTTGGCATATTATATTTTTGAGCAAAATCCGAACAAAATTTTCGAAAAAGTAAATGTATGTCATCACGTCTTTTTCTCAAGGGTGGTAAATTTATTTCAATGGTACTTAATCTATAGTAAAGATCCTCTCTAAATTTATTTTTCCTAATTGCTTCACTCATATTGACGTTGGTAGCTGCAACAATTCTCACATTGGTCTTTTGAACTTTACTGGACCCAACTTTAATAAATTCACCGTTTTCTAAGACCCTGAGTAATCTTACTTGAGTTGTCATTGGAAGCTCCCCAACCTCGTCTAGGAAAATTGTACCCCCATCCGCTACCTCAAAATATCCTGCCCTGGTTTGAGTAGCACCAGTAAATGCTCCCTTTTCATGACCAAAGAGCTCACTATCGATGGTTCCCTCTGGAATTGCACCACAATTAACAGCAATAAACTTTGAGTGTTTTCTATGGGAAAGTTGATGGGCTATTTTTGGAATAACTTCCTTACCAACACCACTTTCTCCAGTAACTAATAATGAAATATCAGTTGGAGCAACCTGAATAGCCTTTTCTAATGCTCTATTCAGACCAGTACTATTTCCAATTATTTCAAACCTTTGTTTTAGTGCTTGTAATGAAATCATAGCTAATTATTTTTTGAAAAACCAACTGCTTCACCCATAAGTGTGGCACTTGTACAATTATTAATTTTTACATTAACAAAATCTCCAACATTATAATTCCCCTTTGGGAAAACAACGGTAGAGTTTTGTTGATTTCTTCCTGCCCATTGTGAGCTAGATTTTTTTGACTCTTTTTCGATTAAAACCTCAACTATTTTTCCTATAAATTGTTCACTTCTAAAAAGACTATGTCTTTGCTGAAGTTCAACTATTTCACTTAACCTTCTGCTCTTTGTTTTTTCATCAACGTTATCCTCTAATTTTCTAGCTGCTGGTGTACCAGGTCTTTCCGAATATTTAAACATGTAACCAAAGGAATATTTAACACTTTCCATAAGGGTCAGCGTGTCTTTATGGTCTTGTTCTGATTCATTGGGGAATCCTGAAATCATATCATGACTTATGCTACAGTCTGGGATGATATTATAGATATTGTTAATGAGATTTATATATTCATCTCTGGTATGTTTTCTGTTCATTGCTTTCAGAACTTTATCACTACCACTTTGCACAGGAAGATGAATATAATTACAGATATTATCATATTTTGCCATGACCTTAATTACGTCAAGAGACATATCCTGAGGATTCGAAGTCGAAAATCTTATACGCATTTTGGGTTGTGTTAAAGCGCACATCTCCAATAATTTTGCGAAGTTTATTGATGAAGCCTTCTGAATTTCACTGGCTTTTGAAAAATCTTTTTTCAGCCCACCCCCATACCAAAGATAGCTGTCAACATTTTGTCCCAGAAGGGTAATTTCTTTAAATCCCTTGTGATGTAAATCATTTAATTCCTCAATTATTGATTGAGGGTCTCTACTTCTTTCCCTTCCTCTTGTATAGGGAACTACACAAAAAGTACACATATTATCACAACCTCTAGTTATAGAAATAAATGCATTAATTCCGTTGGAATTTATCCTAGTTGGAGTAATGTCGCCGTATGTTTCATCCTTCGATAAAATAACATTAACAGCCGACTTGCCATCCTCAATTTCCTCAAGTAAATTAGGAAGATCTTTGTATGCGTCAGGCCCAACCACCATATCAACAATCTTTTCTTCCTCCAAAAACTTATGCTTCAGTCTTTCAGCCATGCACCCGAGCACACCTACCTTTACTTTGGCATTGGTTTTTCTTACTTTATTAAACTTTTCTAGTCTTTTACGAACAGTTAATTCCGCCTTTTCTCTAATAGAGCATGTATTTACTAATATTAAATCAGCATTATACATATCATTTGATGTTTTGTATCCGTTTTTAGAAAGTATTGACGCAACAATCTCGCTATCACTAAAATTCATTGCACATCCATAGCTTTCAATATACACCGACTTTTCTGCATTTTTTTTGGGTGTATTCTCCAAAACCAAGGTATCACCATTATATTTATAAGGGTTCTTTTCGATAATTAATCAAATTAATATTTGAACATGCAAATATATATAAAATACGACAATTTGTCATGTTTTCAATTTTAATATTAATTTTGTGGCTTGATATTTGAAATATGTATTTTGAAAAAAAAATCTACATTTGTACACCTAAAAACCAAAAATGGCAGACAATTTAGTAATAGTTGAGTCACCGGCAAAAGCCAAAACAATTGAAAAATATTTAGGAGATCAGTATATGGTTACTTCTAGTTTTGGTCATATTTCTGACTTACCTTCAAAAAACTTGGGAATTGACGTCGATAATAATTTTGAGCCCAAATATGAAGTTTCAACTGACAAAAAAACAATAGTTAAAAATTTAAAGGACTTGGTTAAAAAATCAAAGACCATATGGCTTGCAAGTGATGAAGACCGTGAAGGAGAAGCAATTGCATGGCACCTTTTTAGAACGCTAAAATTGAATGCAGATAATACCAAAAGAATTGTCTTTAACGAGATTACAAAAACAGCAATAACAAATGCCATAAATAATCCAAGATCTATTAATTACAATTTGGTTGATGCACAACAGGCTAGAAGAGTACTTGACAGGATTGTTGGTTATGAGCTGTCTCCGGTTTTGTGGAGAAAAGTAAAAGGAGGCCTTTCAGCTGGTAGAGTTCAATCAGTCGCTGTAAGACTATTAGTTGAAAAAGAGAGAGAAATCCGGAATTATATTTCTGTTTCTTCTTTTAGAGTTGAAGCAATTTTTAAAAATTCAAATGGTAAAGAATTTATTGCCAGATTAGCTAATGAATACGATTCTAGGGAAGAAGCCGTGGACTTTTTACGCAAACTAAGTGGTGCAAATTTTAATGTTTCAGAAATCCAAAAGAAACCCACTAAAAAATCTGCTCCAGCCCCTTTTACAACCTCTACTTTACAGCAAGAAGCATCTAGAAAACTATCTTTTCCTGTTTCAAAAACAATGAGTGTTGCACAAAGATTGTATGAATCTGGACACATTACTTACATGAGAACTGATAGTGTTAATTTATCAAACCTAGCCATTGAGGAGGCAAAAAAACAGGTTCTACGTGTTTTTGGTGAGTCATATTCTAACCCAAAAAATTTTAGTACAAAATCAAAAAGTGCACAGCAGGCACATGAAGCAGTCCGTCCAACGAACTTCTCCATGTCCGTAGATGATATCAAAGATTATGATCAGAAAAGACTTTATAATTTGATTTTGAATAGAACTTTGGCTTCGCAAATGAAACCAGCCGAATTAGAAAAAACAAATATTAAAATTTCCAATTCAAAGGGAAGTGAAATATTTGCTGCAAGTGGAGAGGTTATCAAATTTGATGGTTATTTAAAACTTTATCAGGTATCTAAAGAGGATGAACGTAACGATAATCACGGAATATTACCCGGTTTCAGTGATAATGATGTTTTAGAATTATGTGAGATTTTTGCTCAGCAAAAATTTAGTAGACCGCCGTTTAGATATTCTGAAGCTTCATTAGTAAAAAAACTAGAAGAGTTAGGAATTGGAAGGCCATCCACCTACGCTCCAACAATTTCGACAATTCAAAATAGAGGTTATGTCGAAAAAGGTTCATCCGAAGCTAAATCTAGAGAGGTATTGAAAATTACTTCTTTCAGCGGAGATATCTCAGAAAATATTTTAAGTGAAAAGTATGGTTCAGACAAAGGAAAGTTGGTTCCCACAGACATTGGAATGATTGTTACGGATTTCTTAACTAATCATTTCGAATATATTATGGATTATAACTTTACCGCCAAAGTTGAACAAGACTTTGACAGTATTGCTGATGGTAAAAAAGATTGGACAGAAATGATGAAAAAATTTTACGGAAATTTTCATCCAGTTGTTGAGGATGTTCAACAAAACGCTTCACGTCAAAGTGGCAAAAGAGTTTTAGGTACTCACCCAGAAAATAATAAAGAAGTAAGTGTTAGGCTAGGTAAATTTGGCCCTATGGTTCAAATTGGCACGGTTGAAGATGATGAGAAACCAAAATTTGCTAGCTTATCCCAAGATTTCCAGATCGAATCAGTTACTCTTGATGAAGCACTTTCCCTTTTTCAATTGCCACGCAGTTTGGGTGAATATAAAGGGGAAGAACTAATATCAAATAATGGTAGATACGGGCCTTACATAAAATTCGGAAAAAAATTTATTTCGATTTCGAATGGTAAATCTCCCACTACTATTTCCTTAGAAGATGCAATTTCATTAGTTGAGGAAAAAATTAAAGCTGATGCTCCAATTCATACATATGAGGGAAAAGATGTTCAAAAAGGAAAAGGTAGGTTTGGCCCTTACATAAAATGGGATAATATTTTTATTAATGTAAACAAGAAATATGATTGGGATAACCTAAGCTCCGAGGAAATTGAAGAAATCATTGAAGATAAGAAGCAAAAAGAAAAGGAAAAAGTTATCCATAATTGGGAGGAAGAGGGGATTAGAGTTGAAAAAGGAAGATGGGGTAAATTTTACCTTATGAAAAATAAGAAGAAAATACTTATAGATAAAAATTTGGATGTCAAGGCAATGAATCTTGATGAGGCAAAGGAAATATACAAGGCGAACTCTTCAAAAAAATCAGTCAAATAAATGGGTTCAGATTATTTAACATCACCCTTTGACGACTTATTAAAACCTGTTGACGACCATTTATTAGTACACAATGAACTAATGTCATCTTTAATTCTTGGAAATAGAATTAAAATTCATTCATCTCAAAAAGGAATTCCTGATTTAGATTCAGTGAAGATTGCGATTTTGGGTGTTCCTGAGGAAAGAAATTCTGTAGATTATCTTGGTGATGATCTTAATCTGAATGAAATAAGAAAATCATTTTATAATCTATATCCTGGCAATTGGTCATCACAAATTTCAGATTTGGGTAATTTAATTCTTGGAAATAATGCTGAAGAAACTTACGGTAGACTACTTTCTCTACTAACTATCCTCTTTAAAAAGAAAATTATTCCAATATTGATTGGTGGTAGTCAGGATCTGTTATATTCGGTTTACAGGTCTTATGATTCCATACAAAACACGGTTAATATTGTTAATGTTGATTCAAATTTTGACATAGGAGATTCATCAAAGCCAATCAATAATCTCAGCTATCTAGGTAAAGTAATTTTGGAGGAGCCTCATAATTTATTCAATTACTCAAATATTGGATATCAAACATACCACAATTCTCAGGAGGAAATTGATTTAATGGATAATCTGTATTTCGAGGCATATCGATTAGGAGAGGTTTCTTCAAAAATAAGATTGGTTGAGCCTGTAATGAGGGATGCTGACATAGTTAGTATTGATATGAAATCTGTAAGAGCCTCTGAATTGAGCTCTCGTCAAAAATTTTCACCTAATGGATTTGACGGAAAAGAAATTTGTGCAATTAGCAGATACGCTGGAATCAGCAATAAGGTAAGCTCATTTGGAATTTTTGAATATAAATCCTCTAACGAAGATGAGATAACCGAAATGCTAATTTCCCAAGTAATCTGGTACTTCATTGAAGGGGTTAACTGCAGAGTTTTAGACTCAGATTTTAGCAATGATGACGATTACAACAAGTTTACAGTATTGGTTGACGAGTATGAATTACTTTTTTATAAAAATAAAAGTACATCTAGATGGTGGATTGAAATTTTTGGAGAAGGCTCAAATACTAAACTAAAACAAACAACGTTATTACCCTGTACGGAGGAAGATTATGAAACAGCTAAAAACGGTAATATTCCTGATAGATGGTTTAAAGCTATAAAGAAAAATATTTTATAGTTTTATTAAATATTAAAACTTAGATAATAATATAATTTGTTTATTTGAATTTATATGGGTAAGTTTACCCCACTTTTTTAAAAAAGTATATGCATAAAATGAATAAAATCTTTACCTTTTTTATCTTAACACTGTTAGTCTTAAGTTGTGGCTCAAATGGTAGCCTTAAGAAGTCTAAAGGTGAGCTCGTTGGAGTGAAAGGAAACAAATATTATGCTGAAAAACCATTTGGGATGGTACTTGTCCCTGGTGGTTCATTCATCATGGGAAAATCAGATGATGATATGCCATCTATCCAAGATGCCCCAACAAAAACTGTTACTGTCAGATCATTTTACATGGATGAGACAGAAATAACAAATTCAGAGTACAGGCAATTTGTTAGATGGGTCAGGGATTCCGTTATCAGAACAGCACTTGCTGAACAATTTAGAGACAGAGACGACATTGGACCTGAGAGCGAATACTTCAAATATTTATATAAATCTGAAAAAGCTAGTAAGGAGGCAGACGAAGATACAGATTGGGATGGTAAGACCGATCTCGACTGGGATGTTGATTTAGATTATTTTGGACCCACTTATGGCAACTTAAAATCATCATACTCCAGAGATTCAATTTTCTTTAACCAAGACAGTGAGTATGCTGAGGTGGTTAGACAATTCTTATTTGATGAGGATCAAATTTTCAATGATATGGTATTCTCTTGGAAGGTAGATAAGTTCACATATGAAAATAAGTATACCAATTTATCTGGCCCTAACGGATATTTAGCCAGGATGGATGAACATAGGAGAATTGCTATTGAAAGTTTTTATGATGAGGACGGTAACTTGGCGCCCGGTGTAATTGATTTATCAGAACCTGGATCATTGCTAAAGTTTAAGATATTAGAAGAAACTGACACAGGAGGTTTCACAGATGAGGGTGTTGAAGTTATTATTGACGATGAATTTATACACTCAGAATTTCCGGTAACCAGAAGAGAAAATTATATTAAGGAAGTTCCGATTCCGATATACCCTGATACTACTGTATGGATTAGGGATTTTAATTATTCATACAATGAGCCTATGCATAATGACTATTTCTGGCATGATGCATACAATGATTACCCTGTTGTTGGTGTTACATGGCATCAAGCGAAGGCTTTTTGTGAATGGAGAACCAAAACAAAAAACAATTATCAAAAAACTAAAAAGAAAAAAAGTTTAGTCCCTGAGTTTAGACTTCCAACTGAAGCTGAGTGGGAATTTGCAGCAAGAGGTGGTTTACAAGGAGCTATGTATCCATGGGGTGGACCTTACACAAAGAATGACAGAGGTTGCTTTATGGCAAACTTTAAGCCTATGAGAGGTGATTATTCCGTCGATCAGGCACTATACACTGTTGAAGCCAATGCATACGACCCTAATGGCTATAATCTTTATAATATGTCCGGAAATGTATCGGAGTGGATTGATTCATCATACGAGCCTGAAGCTTATGAATTCTCGTCAACTATTAACCCTAACGTTAATGATGTAGAAAATGAACTTAAGGTTGTTAGAGGTGGTTCTTGGAAGGATGTTAAGTATTTCTTACAGGTTAGCTCAAGGGATTATGAAAACGCTGATCAAGCCAGAAGTTATATTGGATTTAGAACGGTTCACGACTATTTAGGAGCTGATATGACAGCGAATGCTATGACTAATGCATCAATACGAAAACAAAATAATAGAAGAAGTTCTATTAAATAATATCAAAATAAAACAAATAATTAAAAACCAAAAAAATGAGACTACTAAATAAAACACAAATGAATTTTGCCTATGGTATGGGTGCTGCTGTTGTAATTATAGGTGCACTTATGAAAATTACCCACTTTCAGGCAGGTTTTCTTACCGGTAATTTAATGCTTACAATTGGACTGGTTACAGAGGCGATTATATTTGCACTTTCAGCTTTTGATCCCCCAGGAGAAGACTATGCTTGGGAAGAGGTTTACCCTGAGCTTGCAGGAGGTAAATCTGGTTCGGGTGGAGATAAAAAGACTCCTAAGGCTCTAATGAGTGAAAAAATTGATGATATGATCAAAAAAGCTCAGTTAGATCAGAGTGTTGTTAATGGCTTAACTAAGAGTATTAAAGACTTTGAGGCATCTGCAAAAGCAGGAGCTGACAATGCTGGTGAATTAGCAAAAATAAATAAAGAGTTTGCTGATAATGCAAACAAGCTAACAGCTCAAATGGAAAGCCTAGCTAAAAATTTAGAATCTCTTAATAATGTTTATGGTGGGGTTCTTAATGCAATGAATAAAAAATAATTTTTATTATTTAATCCAAATACTTGAATTTCAATAATAATTAAAACAAAAAAATAAAATTATGGCAGGAGGAAAAGAAAATGCAAGACAGAAGATGATCAATCTGATGTATCTTGTTTTTATTGCTATGCTAGCTTTGAATATGTCAAAGGAAGTATTAATGACCTTTGGTGAAATTGAGAGAGAGGTTTCTAAATCCTCTAAATCATTACAGGCATCCAACAAGGTTGCTTTATCGGTAATGCAAAGTAGTGCAAAAAATGACTCTATTGTTTGGTATGCTCCTTACGAGACAGTAAACAGGATTGCAGTTGCTACAGACGAATTAGTCGAATTTATCAACAAAAAAGGTAACGATTTAATAACAGCCTCTGATGACAATCCGGATCAAATATTCAAAAGACCTGTAAAAATAAAGGAAAATGATTATGGTAGAACTATCAACGGTTCTATTCCAGAAACCTTAGGTGATTATGAAAGAATGGACAATTCTCAAGCTTATGATGAAGTTCTATTTATGAATGGAACTGAGGACGGATACACTGATGCAGGAAGAGAATTTGTAAGATTGGTAAATAACTTTAGAGATGTTGCTACAGACGCTATTAATAATTCAAATATTGGATCTAATGATACAATAATCAAAAAAAGGTGGGATGAGTCAACATCATCTCTCAGAAACCTAGTTGAGAGCAGCTTCAATACCGACCCAGTGAAAGTTGGAAAAGGTGAAGATAAAGTTAAAAGCTGGCTTCATTTTAACTTTGAGGGTTTTCCTGAAATAGCTTCTACAACAAAAATCACTTTATTGGAAGAGGACGCCTTAAATGTAGTAAAAACGTTAGTTTCCACAGTTAATGAAATAATTCTGGGTGAAAACTTAAGTTCACTAAGAGCTATCGTTTCCAATGTTAATGTTTTCTATGAAAACTCAAAACTTGAGGGTAGTGTTGCACTTGGTAAATACGATGAAACCTTTGTTGCTAGTAAGGTGAAAATTAAAAATGGAAATGGACCAATGAAGGAGTACAGAGCTATTGATGTTATGGAAAATGGTGAAGTTGTTCTAGAAAAGCTTAACCTAAACGTTGGAGGACCAGGTGCCAAAAAATTAACAGGTGAAATTGTTTTTGTCAGAACTGAAAAAGGTGAAGATGTAGAAAAGACAATACCTATTGATCATGAATATTTTGTTAATCCACCTTTAGCTATTGTAAATAATCCTGACATGAACGTAGTATACCAAGATATTGAGAATAAGCTTAATATTACAATGCCCGGTGTAGCTAATGAAAATATTCAGATTATGAGTCCTTCTACCATAAGACAATCTACAAGAGCAGGAGAATACATAATGGAAAAGGAAAGAGGTACAAACGGAAAGGTAAGAATAATTATCAAAGACAAAGTTTCGGGGATAGTTTCTCCGGCTGTAGTATTTGATGTAGTAAAATTACCCACTCCTATTGCTGATTTCTCTGAAGATGGTAACACCCTAGCTAAACAGGCTATATCATCTGGTACATTAGTAGGTTCTTTTAATAACCCAAGACTGGACGCTTCACTAAAACTAAACGTTGCCGAATTTAAGGTTAAAGTAGGAGCTCGTAACCTTGGTGTAGTTAGAGGTACTAGAGGTGCTTTTAATCAAAGGGTTAAAAGTGAAATTATGAGAGCTGGAAGGGGTACAGATATCAAGATATTCGATATCAGATACAATAGTGCTAAAATTGATAATGGCGCAAGGTTTTTAACAGCTGATAATCAGGTTGTACTAACAGTTAGGTAAATAATTTAATTGTATGATTAATAAATTAAAAATATCACTTCTTTCAATCATATTCTTGGTAAATATTGATTTGTTTTCTCAAGTTAATGTTGATGCCCAAGGCAATAGATATAAATCAGGTGTTAGTAATATTTTAAATGCAGCGAATCCTGAAGATATTGGTATTAGAAATGCAGCACAAGTTCAGGAAGATAAGGATGACCCGCTAGTGTATGGATATGTTGACGATAAAGATGTTTTATGGTCAACAACTGTTTGGGAAATTATTGATTTAGATCAAAGGGTAAATTACCCACTACTTTACCCCGTAACATTTGACGTTGTTGCTGACAATAGAAGACCAATGCTTTGGTGGTTAAGGCAAGAAATAGAGAAAGGAAACTTAGATGTATATGATAGAGGCGGATTTCACGGAGAGTTTATCAGAAAGGAAGAGAAAATTGATGACATTTTTAAAATTCAAAAACCGACTGAAAGAGGTAGAAATCGTATAGATGACGCATCACAGGAGCTAAAAAACTTGATAACCGTTCAAGTTGATAGCTTAAATTTTAATCCATATGAGAACCCAAATCTACTTTCAGATGAACAAAAATCCATTGTTAATGATACTACTTTTCAAAAGATATTTCCTTTTAAAATTCAAGATTTTGAATTTAGAACAAATAGTACATTAACAAGTGATCTATTTACTTATGAAATGTTTAAGGGATTCACAAATGATGATCCAAATGTTCAGGGTGGTGCACCTGTTAGAATTATGCAGCCTGATGGATACGCTGATCCCCTTAGCTTGGATGAAATTACTGAGTATACAGGTATTTGCGCCCAAATAATACAGGACTACTTTTTTGTGGAGGGGGTTGATTTTTATTATCTACCCTTAGAGTATTATAGTCTGAAACAATGGTTAATTAAGGGAATTTGGTATTTTGATAAAAAATATTCTGAGCTAATTTACAGACCAATTGGTATCGCACCGGTTACAACTCCAATTGACCCAGATGATAATTCTGATGATTTTGGTTCTTCCAATGATATAATATGCGCAGATAATTACGAAGCACCACCAGTTGATGGCCCTGATTCAGATAATGATGGCTTGTCTGACTTAGATGAGGATTCCTATGGTACCGACCCACTTGTTGCCGATACAGATGGTGATGGATTTAATGATGGTGATGAGATCAATAAGTGGTTTACAGAACCAACAGATGTTGCAATTAAACCAACTCCTGAGGAAATACTTGCCTTTGATTCTTGTTCCGAACGCGAAGAAGAGGAAGTTGTGGTTAAAAAATCTAATTTATCCCCTTTATTCTGGATATATTATCCTCATGCCAGAGATATACTTAAGTTAGGAAGAGCTTACAATGAGAGAAATACTTCAAAAAGTATAACTTTTGATGATATAATAAATTCAAGAAGATTTAGCTCGATTATTTACAAAGAAGAGAATGTCTATGAAAATCGGGAGGTTAAAGACTATATCAAAAATAACTCTTTCATGAGACTTTTGGAATCAGAAAGGATAAAAGAAAAAATTAGAAATTTTGAACATGATATGTGGAGCTGGTAATTTACGAGATATCAACTTTATAAAAAGCGATTTATACCTGTAAATCGCTTTTTTTATTATCATAATTTAATATTTATTCTTGCCAATCCTAAAAACCATCGTATATTTGTAGACCACATCGCGGGGTAGAGCAGTAGGTAGCTCGTCGGGCTCATAACCCGAAGGTCGCTGGTTCGAGTCCAGTCCCCGCTACTTAAACATTAAGACGGTTATACTTTTATAAAGTGTAGCCGTTTTTTTATTTTTATTGAAGTTTTAAAAGTCCTTTAATCTCTGATTCAAATTCATTCTTATAATCTATAAATGCTTGTCCTGTTGCAGGTCCATTAAATCCTGTATGAATGCTATTAACTTTTCCAGATTTATCAATTATGATGGTTGTTGGATATGAAATTATATTTTCTAGCATAGGAATTTTTTCTAGAAAAATTTCTTTATCTGTACTTCCGTACTGGGCCAATAAAATTGGATAGGGTATATCAAACTTTTCAATCATACTACTAATTCTTTTCATAGCTCTTTCTTCGGTTTTTGCAGCTTCCACACTTAATCCAACAAAAGCTAAATCCTGGTTAGGATTTTCTTCTATATAAGAAAGGAAAAATTGAGTTTCGTCCAGGCAGTTTGGGCACCAAGTTCCTAATATTTGAACAACTACCACTTTGTTTTTAAACTGTTTGTCATTTAAACTTATGAATTCTCCATTTACATCTTTAAAATTAAAATTGATGGATTGAAATCCGTTTTTAAGTTTTGTTAGACTTTTTGAATTAGCAAGTTCATAATCATCATCTTCAACCATCCAAAACTCAGTTATTGAATCACTGTAATAATGTAAATTTCCAAAAATAGTGTCTCCTTTTTTCACAGCTTTAATTAGATATGGATGAGCTCCATCAAAAGTTGAAAGTAGGATTGAATCACCAAAAGTAATTCCCGAAAGATACCTGGTATCACCTGTATTTTTTCTAAATGTCCCAGAAATTTTATTGTCTTTCTGAGTGAATAGACCTAGTCCAGGATATGGATTTTCTGGTCTGAATACTGTTTTATATTTTCCTTCCAAAGAGAAATTAGCTTCTTTGTCTGAAATAAATTTTGGTTCATCATTTATTGTAGCATGAAATGAAGCTTCTTTTCCAGACTCTTCTTTTAGGTATCTACCTTTTAATGTTTCTCCCTTTGACTTGACTATTATCACAGCATCGTATGGTGGCATTAAAATTTTTATAGAATCTTTTATATATACTATATCATCATAAATAAGGGTTTCTTTATCATTTTCAACTTTCATTATTAATTTATTGGATTCATTAAATAAGACAAATTTAAACGGCAGTATCGAACCATCTTTAGTTTTTATCTCAGCTCTATATTCTCCAAGTTTGGGTTCATCTATTGTAAATGAACACGATTGAATTACAAAAACGAATAATATTAAAAGTTTTAAATCTCTCATGATTATTGATATTCTTTAAAATTAATAAAGATATTTTCAATCGAACACAAAAGATTCTAATAAAAAAAAAGACCTGATTAAATCAGGTCTTTTTTAATTCAATTATTCGTTTATAAAATCATCAAAAGTTTTTTTGGGCATTAATTCAGGATTAATCTTTTTAATGATTTTTGAATATCTTTTATTTGCCGATTTCATTTCATCTTCAATAAGTACTAAATTATCTAACTCATTAGCTGAAGGTTTATCGTAGCTTGATGCAACTTTTGAATAAAGATCTGCCATTTTTTCTCTTAATTGTTTTTTTGCAGCACCTACATAATTATCTCCCGTTGTTATAACTAAGGATTTTTTCAACTCATTTAACTTCGAGCTAATCTGATGATCTGTATTCTCATTTGAAATTAGCTCATCAATAACGTAAACCATGTAAGCAAGCTCCTCGGTCATATTAAATAATTTCATAACTGTTTCATACTGAAATTTTCTATCTCCATCGCTAAGCCCTGCATTATTCTTGTAGGCAACATTAATTACTTTTTCAAATGTATCCCTTCCTTTCTTGATAACCACTTTATAATTTCCGGCAGGAACTGTAGGAGATGTAAATCCACCAAAACTTAAAGTTTTAGCTTTTGCAATTTTTGGAGTTCGCATGTTATAGCTCCAATTAACAGTGTTAATTCCTTTGGATTTTCCTGGATTTAAGGTTGTAATTTTATTTCCATCCATATCATGAATTTCCATAGTCATTTTTCCAAATGTATGTCTCTTTGGAAGTAAATATTGAATTTTACAACTTAATGAAGGATTTGCTCCAAAAAACTGAGTTTCTCTACCAAAGCTATCTGAAAAACCACCAAATTCTTGAATTTCAAATTGATCTCTATCGAAGAAATATAGTTTATTTGAAAGATTATCTTCATTAATTTCCCTTAAAGGAGAAATGTCATCAATTATAATCACACCACGACCGTGTGTTCCCATAACCAAATCATTAGTTTGACTCTGTAGCTCAATGTAGTGTATAGCAACAGGTGGGATGTTTTTTGTAAACTTTGACCATCTATCTCCACCATTAATTGTGATATATAATCCAAGCTCAGTACCCAAAAATAGAAGATTTGGATTTTCATAGTCCTCTTGAATGTTTCTAGTAAAACCTATAACATCATCATTAGGGATAATGTTAGTCCAAGTTTTTCCTAAATCGTTTGTTTTGTAAGCATAAGCTTTCATATCACCTGAAGTGTGCCCGTCAAATACAACATATGCTGTATTCTCATCATGTACACTTGCCTCAATGTGGTAAACCCATGTATTTTTTGGGACTCCAAAAACATTTCCTATTACATTTTTCCAGCTTTTTCCACCATTCTTTGTTACTTGGATATTACCATCATCCGTTCCAGCCCAAATGATATTCTCGTTTAGAGGTGACTCTGTAATAGTAAAAATTGTTGTATGATTTTCAGCTCCTGAATTGTCCATGGATAAACCTCCAGAATCTTCTTGGTTCTGCTTTGCTGGATCATCAGTTGTTAGATCAGGAGAAATAATTTCCCAGGTGTTTCCTGTATCGTCTGATCTATGTACATATTGACTACCAATGTATAGTCTGTCTGATTTATTTTTACTGATTTCAATAGGAGTATTCCAGTTAAATCTGTATTCTTCATATCCCTCTACAGGAAGAGGCTGAATTGTTTTTACTAAATTATTATCTACGTCATATCTCCATACATTTTCGGCACCTTGCATTTCAGAGTATATAATATTTTTAGCGGGATGTCTTAAGACTCTGAATCCGTCTCCTTGACCGACTGCATTCCAATGTTTAGCAGAAATACCACCTGCAGCAAATGACGGTCCATACCAAGATCCGTTATCTTGCAAGCCTCCATAAATATTATAAGGCTCCTCATTGTCAACACTTATATGATAAAATTGGGAAAGAGGTAAGTTTTCTACAATTTCCATTGTGACTCCCTTATTCCATGATCTATATACTCCTCCGTCTGTACCAACGTACATGATATCAGAATTATTTATGTCAAATACCATATCGTGGATATCAGCGTGCATATTACCCAAATTTTCAAACGTCTCACCTCCATCCTTAGAAATTGAACCATATAATCCAGCTTTAACAACAACATTTTCATCTTTAGGGTCTACCACAATACGTGAAAAATAAAATGGTCTAACGGTTATTCCAAAATCATTATTCTTTTGCTCCCAATTTTCTCCACCGTCAATACTTTTATAAAGTCCTTTATCTTCATTTTTTTCTGACTCAATGACCGTGTATAAGGTGTTGGGATTAGACTTTGAAACTCCAATTGCTAACCTGCCTAGTTTTCCTTCAGGAAACCCTTTATGAATTTTAAACCAGTTTTCACCTCCATCGATTGATTTATACAAAGCACTATTTTCTCCACCTGAATTAAATGACCAAGCTGTTCTTCTAAACTCCCACATTGAAGCATATAAAGTTTTGGGATTAGAAGGATCCATAGCTAAATCTGCACATCCTGTAGAGTTATTTAGAAATAAAATATTTTCCCAAGTTTCTCCACCATCTGTCGATTTGAAAATACCTCTTTCATCATTGTCTGACCAAAGTGCACCCAAAACAGCTACATATATCTCATTAGAGTTTTCAGGGTTAACAATTATGTTTGCTATTCTTTCAGAATTTTCAAGCCCAATTTTCTTCCAATTATTACCACCATCAGTAGACTTGTATAAACCATCCCCAATCGAAACACTATTTCTTGGCCATGGTTCTCCTGTTCCAACATATATGGTATTATCAGGGTCATTAGGATCTAATTCGAGCGCACCAATTGACTGAGTGTGGTCATCAAAAATCGGGTAGAAAGTTGTTCCTGCGTCATTTGATTTCCAAACTCCACCCCCAGCTGAACCAGCATAAATAATCATTGGGTCGGACGGGTGATTTTCCATATCACTTATCCTACCACTCATGACTGCTGGACCAATTTGTCTAGCATTTAAGTCACCAAAGTAATTTTCAAGTTTAATCTCTTTTCTCTCTTGTGAAAATTGGCTTAATGATATACATAGAAATACTATACCACTAGCTACAGTAGATAATTTATTTAGCATTGTTTAAAATTTAATTATTTTCTTCCTCAGTGACGGTTTCAGGAAATTTAAATTCACTCT
This sequence comes from uncultured Bacteroidota bacterium, assembly GCA_902626585.1. Taxonomy (GTDB): domain Bacteria; phylum Bacteroidota; class Bacteroidia; order Flavobacteriales; family Flavobacteriaceae; genus MED-G13. The sequence goes on along the minus strand of CACOGA010000001.1, from coordinate 65,696 downwards.
CATCAGCCTCAACATTTAACTCAATTGATTTTATTGTTAAAGGTTGACCTGGCTGGTCTTTTACTCCTTGTGACATTGAGAAAGGCATATATAATCCTTCAACTTCTTGATAGTCGCTCATTTTAGCTTCCATTATCATACCTTTTCCTGGTCCACTCATAACTTCTTCATGCATCATAATCGGAACAAAATTCTCAGCATCAAAATAATATATTACGACATTTGGCACTTCTTCACCGTCAACTACCATTGGTTTTTTTGTTAGTTTAACCTTAAAAGTGTCAGAACCTTCAACAACTTCGGTGCCCATTAACTCTGCAGTGAAACCATTTTCTTTATAGTTTAGAAAAGGGTCGGGAAACTCAGCAAGTTGATCTTTGACAATCTGTACATCTTCCTGGTCGCTTTTTTCAGCTTTCATTGACATAAAATTTGTTGACCATAAAGTTTCTCCGTCAAATACTCCTTGTTTTATTTCTTGACCTTGAACAGAAATTTTGGAATAAGTTCTTTCAGACGAAGAGTATTGTTCAATTGGGATTTCCATACCCATTTGATTTACGGTAATATTCATCTTCACCGATTCTACTTTTGCCCAGTTTTCTGCACCTCCGGTATTTTCAATGTAATTTTCAATAATTTCATCAACAGTTTGTGCATTAATTGAGAAAGAAAAAAATGATAGAAATACGGCTAATAATAAATAGTTAAGTTTTTTCATTTTTATTTTTTTTAATATGATATCAAACTTAGATATTTGCATAAATCATTGAAAATAAAATAAGTTAAATTTATCATAAGATTTTCATAATGAATTCAATCAAAGTTTTTTCGCCAGCAAGTGTTTCAAATGTATGCTGTGGCTTTGACGTTTTAGGATTTTCAATTGATGGTCTTGGAGATGAATTAATTATTTCTGAATCTAATTCCAATAAAATTAAAATTAAAAGGGGTAATGGTTATGACGTGCCACTATCTGCTGATGAAAACACAGCATCAGTTGCGGCACAGTCACTATTAGATTTTTTGGATATTAATCGTGGTTTTGACATAGAAATAAATAAAAATATTAAGCCTGGTAGTGGAATTGGTAGTAGTGCTGCATCTGCTGTTGGCGCCGTTTATGGTGTAAATAAATTATTGGGAAGTCCGCTTAAGAAGCATGAACTGATTAAATTTGCTATGCAAGGTGAATTTGTTTCCAGTAAGAGTGCTCCCGCAGATAATGTAGCCTCATGCTTACATGGGGGATTAATTTTAGTAAATAACCGTGTAAAATATAATGTAGTTAACCTTCCTGTGCCAGAGAATTTATATGCAGTAGTTCACCACCCACATATTGAGATTAAAACCTCTGAATCCAGAGTAATTTTACCAAAATCCGTTGATTTAAAAACAGCCTCTGACCAGCTTGCGTCTATTGCGGGTTTTATTCACTCCCTACACACTGCAGATTTCGATCTAATGAGACTTGTACTTAGCGATTACTTGGTAGAACAATATAGATCGGAACATGTACCTTTTTTCAACCAAATAAAAAATATTTCGGAATCGAAAAATGTTATTTGCTGTTCAATTTCAGGATCAGGACCCTCAGTATTTTCATTAGTTGAAGGTAAGAACATGGCAAAAAAATTAAAATCGATTTATGATGAAGTATACATTAAAAATTCTGTTGAATTTAACTCCTACGTCACTCCTTTAAATGCAAAAGGTGTTCGTGCAGTCTAATTATTTATATTTTAATACGTTAACTTTGATTCGTGCATAAAGCTGGATTTATAAATATTATAGGTAGTCCAAATGTTGGAAAGTCAACTTTGATGAATTGTTTAGTTGGTGAAAAACTATCTATCATTACATCAAAAGCTCAAACAACTAGACATCGAATTCTTGGAATAGTAAACGGGGATGACTTTCAATTAATTTTTTCTGATACGCCAGGAATAATAAAACCTTCTTATGAACTTCAAAGCTCAATGATGGATTTTGTTAAATCTGCTTTAGATGATGCTGATGTTCTGTTGTATATGGTTGAAATTGGTGAGAAATCAATTAAAGATAGTGATGCGCATAAAAGGATTCAAGCATCTAAAATCCCCACAATGATTCTTTTGAACAAAATAGATTTATCATCTCAAGATGAAATTACAAAAGAGATTAATATTTGGTCAGAAAATTACCCAAAATCTGAAGTTTATCCTATATCAGCTTTAAATAATTTTAATACTGAAAAGATTATTAACAGAATAATTGAATTAATCCCTGAATCTCCTGCATACTTTCCTAAAGATCAGCTTACTGATAAGCCCGAAAGGTTTTTTGTAAATGAGAAGTTAAGAGAAAAAATTCTTTTGTATTACGACAAGGAAATTCCATATGCTGTTGAGGTTGTCACAGAGGAATTTAAAGAAGAAGACTCATTAATCAAGATCAGATCTCAGATTTTAGTAGAAAGGGAATCACAAAAAGGTATAATAATAGGGCATAAAGGAGTTGCTCTTAAAAAGATAGGTACCAAGGCACGATTAGACCTAGAGAAATTTTTTAATAAAAAAATTTATATCGAACTAAATGTAAAAGTGAATAAAAATTGGAGGTCAAATGATACTCAGTTAAAGAAATTTGGGTACCGGGGTTAAATCTTTAACAAAAAAATAACACTATAATCAATATTCTTATTTTGAACGGGTCTAAATAATAACTATATTGATAGACTAACCAAAAAAATAAACAATGAAAAAACTAATTTTATTATTAGCCTTTGTATTTACTTTTAGTAATGCAGTGGCTCAAATGACCTGGATGACTGCATATAAAGTCGATCCGGTAAAAATGAAAGATGCCAAATCGGCTATTGGAGAAAAAACACAAAAATATAACTCAAAAGCTGACGGCGAGTTAATTTATACTTATGAAATAGTGGCGGGAGATAGAGCTAATTATTTGGTAAGATCCGGTTTTGCTCAATCAATGGCTGAATTTGATTCATATGGTAGTCAAGGTCTTGACTATTGGATGGAAAATGTAGCTCCACTAATGAATAATGTAGGGGGTACTGAATATTTTTCACATGCTGCTAATGCGAGTTTTGATGATGCAGAAGTTGGAGTAAATAGAATATGGAAAGTCCTACATTACAATGTTAAGAGAAATGGTGGGCCTGACTTTTGGAAATACAGAAACAGAGTTGCAAAAGCAGCTGAAAAAGTAGGAAATCTAAGCCTACATGTTTGGGCTGGTTCCCTTGGTGGACCAAGTGGGCACGTAATGGTAGGATATGGAAATCCAGATATGTCTGGAATTGATAATGAAAGTGAAACATGGCCTAAAGTTATAGAGGCTTACAATGAGCTTTTTGAAGATTCTTTCGATGCTGATCAAGAGGCCTTTAATAATAGCCTTGAAATGTGGGGTAATTTTTCTGAGGTTTGGAGATGGTTGCCTGAGTTAAGTTCACCACCAGTTTCATTAAACTAAATTTATAAACAACTAAAACTAATAAAATGAGAAAAATAATTTTACTATTATTAATATCTCCTCTTTTTATTTTTGCACAGAATAATCCGAATGGTGAGTACTGGCAAATAAACAGGTGGGAGGCTAAAGACGGAATGGCAAAGGAATTTGAATCTGCTGTTGCAAAAAAAACTAAGAAATACAATAATTCTCAGGAAACTGCAATTTTGACTTTCCGTATTGTGACTGGTCCTGATACAGGAAAATATATGCGTGTTGTGGGCCCAAAAAGTGGTGAATTTTTTAACGAAACTGTATCGGATTCAGATGAGTATGCGTACTGGGTTAAAAATGTTATGCCTTATGTGAAAGATCAATCTGGAAATAAGAGAACAGCCCGAATAGGTCCATTGTCGTATAACTGGGATAATTCTGAAGCGCCTAAAAAGTACGTTAAATTTACTACAGTGAGATTGAAATCTGGAGAAGAAAAGGATTGGCTTAACAGAATGCGTAATGATGCTAAGTTAAAACTTGCTAAAGGATATACAGGTGTAAGAGGTGTTTTTTGGCTTGTTTCTGGTGGTCAATCAGAAATGCATGTAGTTGAGCCATACGATTCACACGGGGTAAGTATGGGAACCTACAGTGATGAAAATTTTGATTATATGGATCATTACAATGATATGTTTGGATGGAGATCTCTTCCATGGGACTCTATGAAAGCTGATATGGCCGTTAGAGATTATGCGGGAGAAATTACCGAAACACTAGAATTTATCCCTGAAATGTCAACTTCTATTGAATAGATTGAAATTAACCGTTCAATTTTTTAAAAAGAGCAGTAGAAATACTGCTCTTTTTTTTTACAATTAATTTAGTATTACATTTGCTCTTCCTTAATTATGAGTAATATTATTGCAATAGTAGGAAGACCAAATGTTGGAAAATCAACATTATTTAACAGACTCATTCAAAGAAGAGAGGCTATTGTTGATTCTATCAGTGGAGTTACAAGAGATAGGCACTATGGAAAAGGAGATTGGAATGGTAAAGAGTTTTCTGTAATTGATACTGGTGGATACGTCGTTGGCAGTGATGATGTTTTTGAATCTGAAATAGATAATCAGGTTGAATTGGCAATTGATGAAGCAGATGTAATTTTATTTATGGTAGATGTAGATAGCGGGGTAACTTCTATGGACTCGGAAATCTCTGAACTTTTAAGAAAAATAGATAAATCTGTTTTTTTAGTTGTTAATAAAGTTGATAGTTCTTTAAGGATAAACGATGTTAACGAATTTTATTCATTAGGAATAAAAAAACTATATCCTATTGCTAGTTCAAATGGTTTTGGAACAGGAGAGTTATTAGACGATGTTGTTAAATTATTTAAAGATAATAACGAGTCATTTGATGAGGTTCCAAGATTTGCCGTAGTTGGAAGACCAAACGCTGGAAAATCCTCTTTTATAAATGCACTAATCGGAGAAAACAGAAATATCGTAACCGAAATTCCAGGAACGACAAGAGATTCGATTAATACTAGATATAATAGATTTGGTTTTGAATTTGATTTAATAGATACTGCAGGAATCAGAAAAAAATCTAAGGTTAAAGAAAATCTTGAGTTTTATTCTGTTATGCGAAGCGTAAGAGCGATTGAAAACGCTGATGTTTGTATTTTATTATTTGATGTTTCAAGAGGTTTTGATACCCAAGTGAAAAATATTTTTTGGTTATGTGAAAGAAATAAAAAGGGTATAGTTTTGATTGCTAACAAGTGGGATTTGATTGAAAAAAATACAAATACAACAAAAGATTATGAAAAAATAATCAGAAAAGAAATAGAGCCATTCACTAATGTTAATATAATTTTTGTTTCAACTTTAAATAAACAAAGAATTCATAAGGCAATAGAAACTGCTGTCAAGGTATTTAAAGGAAGAAAAGAAAAGATAAAAACAAGGAAATTAAATGACATATTATTACCTGTTATTGATTCTTATCCACCGCCTGCTACAAAGGGTAAGTATGTCAAAATAAAATACATAACACAGCTGCCAACCGCTTATCCTCAATTTGCCTTTTTTTGTAACCTACCACAGTATGTAAAGGAGCCTTACAAAAGGTTTTTAGAAAATAAGATCAGGGAAAATTTTGATTTTACAGGTGTTCCAATATCAATTTTTTTGAGAAAGAAATAGTTAGAGCTGTTCCCTTATCTCAATCAACTTATTCTTTATCTGTTTGAGCTTGTTAATTATATTTAGTTGATCAGATGATTTTTCATTACTAATGTAATCCTTAGCCCCCTGAATTGTATAGCCCTTTTCTTTTAATAAAAAGTAAATTTTATTTAAACTTTCTATATCTTTTTTGGTAAACTTTCTATTTCCTCTTGAATTTTTTTTTGGGTTTAATATTTTAAACTCTTTTTCCCAAAATCTAATTAAGGAAGGATTTACATTAAATTTAGATGCAACTTCACCAATCGAGAAATATCTTTTTTCTTGGAGATTGATTTTCATTAATCTAAGGATTGATTAACCACAGAAGCTTGTTTCAATAATTCATCATATTCTTTTGCAGTTAAGTTTCCGTAGTAGAAATTAATTGGGTTTATCTTCACCTTATCTTTAAAAATTTCATAGTGTAAGTGAGGAGCATTAGACCTGCCTGTATTTCCAACATAACCTATTAAATCTCCTCTTTTTACTTTTTGATACCTTTTAACATTGAATTTGTATAGATGTGCATACAAGCTTGTATATCCAAATCCATGATTAATCCTAATATGATTACCATAACCAGAGGATCTGTTGTCAGCACGTGTTACCGTTCCATCACCAGTTGCATATACAGGGGTTCCTTGAGGAGCAGTAAAATCAATCCCATAATGATATTTTTTAGCTTTTGTAAAAGGGTCAATTCTATATCCAAAACCTGAGGCAATTCTGGTTAAATCATCATTATTTACAGGTTGGATTGCTGGAATTGATTTTAAAAATTTTTCTTTATCCATCGCTAGCTTCGCAATTTCGTCTAAAGATTTTGATTGTATTGTCAATCTTTTTTGAATTACATCAACTTTTCTATTACTTTCCTTAATGATGTCTGAATACTCAAATCCATCGAATTTTTTATATCTGTTTACACCTCCAAAGCCTGCTTTTCTTTTATCCTCACTAATCGGAGATGCCTCAAAGTAAATTCTGTAAATAGAATTATCTCTTTCCTCAATATTTTCAAGTACACTTTCAATATTTTCCATTTTTTTATCCAATTGAGAATATTGAAATTTCATATTTTCTAATTCTCTATTTAAAGTTCTTTCCTGAGGAGATTGAAAATATTGACTGCCAATAAATATGAACAAAAATCCAAAAAATGCGGAACCGGTCAGAAACAATAGTGCATTTTTAAATATATCTCTTTTACTCGTTTTAATTTTTTTAAACGAAAGAGATTCAGAATCGTAATAATATTTAACTTTAGGCATAATTAAAATTATATCTTTGTATATGATGTTTATCAGATAAACATAAATGCAAATATAACAATACTTTTTTTGTTCGGTAAAAACTGATAATAACCTTATAAATGAATACAAACGAAGTAAGAAATAAATTTTTGAATTTTTTTGAGAAAAAAAATCATAAAATTGGTAAATCCTCTCCAATTGTTTCTAAAAATGATCCTTCATTAATGTTTGTAAACTCTGGAATGGCACCTTTTAAGGATTATTTTTTAGATCAGCAAAATCCCCAGAGTAAAAGGATTTCAAATTCACAAAAATGTCTTCGTGTTTCAGGAAAGCATAATGATTTATCTGAAGTTGGTCATGACACTTATCATCATACTTTTTTTGAAATGTTAGGAAACTGGAGCTTTGGTGACTATTTTAAAGAGGAAGCAATAAACTGGGCATGGGAACTTTTGACAAAAGAGTATCGTATTAATCCTGATGATCTATATGTTACAATTTTTGAGGGCTCAAAGGATGACGGTGTTTCCGAAGACTCAGAGGCATTTAGTTTATGGAGCAGAATCATTGAAAAGGATAGGATATTGTTTTGTGGTAAAGAGGATAATTTTTGGGAGATGGGTGAGCAAGGTCCCTGTGGACCCTGTAGTGAAATTCATATTGATTTAAGAGATGATTCTGAAAAAAAGAAAGTCCCTGCTCAAGCTTTAATAAATAAGGATCACCCTTTGGTAATTGAACTTTGGAACCTTGTTTTTATACAATACAACAGAAAAGCCAACGGTACGTTAGAGGACCTGCCAAAAAAACATATAGACACTGGAATGGGTCTTGAAAGGCTATGTATGGTTTTGCAAAATGTAAAGTCAAATTATGATACAGATATATTTAAAACCATTATTGATGAGGTTCAACAAATTACACAGATTTCTTATGGTGATAATGAAGACTCTGATATAGCAATGAGGGTTATCTCAGATCATATAAGGGCTGTATCATTCTCTATTTCCGATGGTCAACTACCCAGCAATAATGGAGCAGGTTATGTGATAAGAAGGATATTGAGAAGGGCGGTGAGATATAGTTTTACATTTTTAAATTATAAGGAACCAATCCTTTACAAATTATTTGGTTCTTTAGTATCGCAAATGGGTGATTTTTATCCTGAACTAAATAATCAAAAAAAATTAATTGAAAATGTAATCAGAGAAGAAGAAAAATCCTTTTTAAGAACCCTAGATCAAGGACTAGTGCTCTTAGATGAAATAATAGCCTCATCTAATAAAAAGATAATTTCTGGTAAAAAGGCTTTTGAACTTTATGACACTTATGGTTTTCCGGTAGATTTGACAGGATTAATTCTACAAGAGAGAGGTTTTAAACTGGATTATGACTCATTTAATCAAGAACTTGACAAACAAAAACAAAGATCCAGAAAGGCAGGCGAAATTTCTTTCGATGATTGGATCGTATTATTGAATGATCCTGTTCAAGAATTCATAGGCTATGATTCATTGGAATCAAATGTAAAAATTGTTAAATACAGGAAGATAAATTCAAAAAAAGATGGTATTATTTATCAGCTCGTTTTTAATTTAACCCCCTTTTATGCTGAATCTGGTGGACAAGTTGGTGATGTTGGTCATATCGAATCTAATGACGGTGATGTAGTTCACATTTATAATACTATCAAAGAAGGTAATTTGACAGTTCATTTATGTAAAAATCTCCCTAAGAAGTTAGATCATATTTTTAAAGCAGTTGTCGAAAAAAATTACAGATACAGAATTCAATGTAATCACACAGCGACTCATTTATTACATCAAGCACTTAAAAATGTTTTAGGTGAACATGTAGAGCAAAAGGGAAGTAGAGTAAGTTCTGAAAATTTTAGATTTGATTTTTCTCATTTTTCAAAACTTCATGAGAAAGATTTAGTTGCAGTTGAGAATTTTGTCAATTCAAGAATAGAGAATGCTATTGATTTAGAAGAAAACAGAAATGTTCCTTTAAAAAAGGCGTTGGATAGTGGAGCCGTTGGACTGTTTGGAGAAAAGTATGGAGATGTTGTACGAACAATAAAATTTGGTAATTCATATGAATTGTGCGGAGGTACACATGTAAAAAATACATCCGAGCTATGGCAGTTCAAAATTATTGGCGAAAGTGCCATTGCATCTGGGATTAGACGAGTAGAGGCTATTACATTTGATGCAGTTAAAAATTTCTACACTTCAAAAATTGATGAATATTTTAAGATTAAGAGTTTGCTAAAAAATCCAAAGAATTTGTTTGAATCGGTGAACTCTTTATCAGCTGAAAACTCTAAGTTAAGAAAAGAGATAGACGATTTAAATAGTCAAAAAATAAAATTTATCAAAAATGATATTATTAAGGAGTTAACAAATAATTCCGGTATAAATACTTACGCATCAATTGTAGACTTAAGTACTTCTAGAATTAAAGACTTATGCTTTTCAATTGGATCTCAAATAAATAATGTTTTTTTAATATTCATTTCCATTGATAATAACAAAGCTTATTGTTCATGCTACATTTCAAAAGAAATTGTTTCTGATAAAATTTTAAATGCCTCTAATATTATTTCCAAACTTAGTGGTTTTATTAACGGAAAAGGGGGTGGTCAACCTTTCTATGCGACATGTGCTGGAGATAACCTGGGTGGCATAGATAAATTAATGTCAGAGGCAAAAAAAATTCAAAATGAATTTCAAAAATAGTATGTCCTACGACAGACTTGATATTATCAGTGTTAAAAATAAGATAGATAGGTATTTAATCAACACCCCTGTTCTTAGATTTGATTTTGTAGACTCATTGTGTAATTGTGAAGTTTTTTTTAAATGTGAAAACTTTCAGCATACAGGTTCATTCAAATATAGGGCTGCCTTAAATGCCATAAAAAGTATACCTGATAGTTATAAAAAGAGAGGAGTTATAACACATTCATCGGGAAATTTTGCTCATGCATTAAGTAGAGCTGCAAGTGAGTTAAATATTAGCTGTTATATTGTTATGCCATCAAATACACCAGATTTCAAAAAGATGTCTGTGCTTAAGTATACTGAAAATATTATTGAGTGTAAGCCAACACTAGAAGCCAGAGAACATATGACAAAAAAAGTAATGAGAGAGAATAACTTATTTTTTTTACACCCATCAAACAATATGGATGTTATCCTAGGGAACTCTACATGTGCCTTTGAGTTTTTCGAGGAAAACCAAAATTTAGACTATATTTTTTCTCCAGTTGGTGGTGGAGGTCTAATAGCAGGGACATGTATAGCAATGAATCATTTTTCAAAGAACTTCCGGGTGATTGGAGCTGAACCGTCTAATGTTGATGATGCGTATAGGTCATTAATTTCTGGGAAGATTGAGACTAATAAATCTACAAATACAATTGCTGATGGACTTAGAACTAATTTGGGATCAATAAATTTTCCCATAATTCAAAAACACGTTAAAGAAATTCTTTTGGTCTCAGAAGAGGAAATAATGAATTCACTAAATATAATACTAAATCAACTCAAGTTAGTTGTTGAGCCGTCAAGTGCAGTTGTTTTAGCAGCATTAATAAAAAACAGAGATAATTTTAAAAATAAAAAGATTGGCTTGATAATGTGTGGAGGGAATATAGATTTTAATAGTCTAAAATTTTAAATACTTTTCACGGATAATATTCCATCTAAATTTTCTTATAAAAAGTCCCTCTTCTTTTGTAACAATAAATGATTCTTGCCTAACAAATGCAGATATGAAGCCAAGGGAACCAAAAAATAATTTTGATATTTCAAAATTATTAATTGATGATTTTAACATTGATAATAAACTTAGCACAATTCCGAACCTCATCACATACAGGGATTGACCTTGTAACATTTTGGATTTGTACGAATATTTTTTTCCAGTAGCTTTTAAATGTTTAACTATAAGACTCTTATCTGTATAAATTTCCCAGCCTTTTTTTTGCGCCAATAATACATCTACAGTATCCCATCCAATCGACGATTTCAAACCTTTGATATCCTTAAAACATGAATATCTATATGCTTTTATTGGACCCCTAACATGTGATTTAGCTGCGATATTTTCATATATCCATTTATCCCCTTTACGTATATACAGATTACCACCAGCGACACCAACATTATTTTTTTCGGAAAAGATGTTTATAATTCTTTCTATGTAATCATTGGGGATTATAATATCACCATCAAACTTGCATAATATATCACAGTCTATATCTAGATTTCTAAGCCCGAAATTGAATGCCTCTACCACTTTTTTACCTGGTTCATGTTCTTTTTTTACTTTATGATCGATAAGATTAATCCAATCATATTGTTCTGAAAATTTTCTGATAATATTTTTTGTTTCATCTGTTGAACCATCATTAACATAGATTACTTTTTGAGGTTTAGTTGTTTGACTTACTATTGACTCAATTGATTTTTTAATAAAATCTTGCTCGTTATAAACAGGAATAATTACACACACGTTCATTATTATAATTTTTCAGCGTAAACAATTAAGTATCTGTTAGTAAATAATCTTAGCAGCGGTCGAAATCCAATTTTTTTCACAGGGTTTGTAAATTTTTTTTCTTCAATAATTTTCCAGCCCGTTTTTTCTAGTAATAATCTAAATTGCCAATCCTCAAACTCATGAAAGTGGTTATCCCTTTTATCATTCTTATTTCTATAGGCATTTGCAAACCAAAGATTAAGTGGAACACTGCAGACTAGCTTATTGGCCTTAATACTTTTAAGCAGTTGAAAAGGGTTTAATAAATGTTCAAATATTTGAAATGCAGTAATTACAGTTGCATCTGTATCTATTATTGAGGACTGATCAAAGTCAAGATCTTCTCCACCCGTATTGCTAACATTATATCCGTTTTCCCTTAAAATTTTTGATAATGGGTTATCAATACCTAAATCTAATATTATTTCGTTTTTATTGACGTGCTTTTTTAAAAAATCAGTGGTAATTTGATATCTTTTATAGGGTAGTTCGGAATACATTTATTAATATTGATAGACCATTGCATTAATATGCATTCCTGCTCCCACGCTGGCAAAGATAATTTTGTCACCTTTTTTAATTTTATGTTCTCCAAGTTTGTCTCTGACTAATAAATCATACATAGTTGGTACAGTCGCAACAGAGCTATTACCAAACCTATCAACTGTGAGGGGCATGATTTTTTCAGGGGAATCTATTCCGTAAAGCTTGTATAATCTTCTAACTATCGCAACATCCATCTTGGCATTAGCTTGATGAATTAATATTTTTTTAATTTCTGAAATATCTGTATTAGACATTTCTAAACATTCTTTCATAGCAGCGGGTACATTTGTTAATGCAAACTCATAAACTTTACGCCCCTTCATTTTAATATACTTAGTTGTCTGATTTGCTTGTGGATTAAAAGATTTTCCATAGTAGAGATAGAACACTTCATCATCTGTATATGAAGCAGTATTATGTGATAGAATTCCACCTCCATCATCAGACTTTTCAATAATTGTTGCACCTGCACCATCAGCGAAGATCATTGAATCTCTATCATGTATGTCAACAACTCTTGATAAGGTTTCAGCTCCAATAACTAAACATCTTTTTGCCATACCGGCTTTTATGAATCCATAACCTTGAATCATTCCTTCAAGCCATCCAGGGCAACCAAATAAAATATCATAAGCGACACACTTTGGATTTTTGATTTTTAACAGGTTTTTTACCCTTACTGATAAACTGGGAAAAATATCTATTTGAGTTGTATGATTACTTGCATTTCCAAAATTGTGCCCCAGTATTATATAATCTATTGTCTCAGGATCAATTTTTGCATTTTCAATAGCATTTTTTGCAGCTAAATATGCGATGTCTGATGTATTGAGTTCATCTTTTGCATATCTTCTTTCTTTGATACCAGTAATTTTTTGAAACTTTTCAATTATTTCATCATTTTTTGTCTCAATTTTATTTCCTTCATTATCAAAGAATTTTCTATCTAAAAAATTGCTATTATCCTGAACTAATTTTGGGATATAGGAACCGCTTCCAGTTATTTTAATGTTCATTTATGAATGAATTTAGTAGGTAAACTTATTAAATAATAGCGATTTTAGGAAAATTAATCCGCATATAATTCAATTGGAGTACAGCTGCAAATTAAATTACGATCGCCATAAGCGTCATTTACTCGTCTGACCGGAGGCCAAAATTTATTTTCTTTGATGTATGTTAATGCAAAAGCGGCTTTTTCCCTTGAATATTTATAGTTCCAATCATTTGATGTAACCATTTCAAGAGTATGAGGAGAATTCTTTAATAAATTACTTTCATCATCAGCTTTACATAAAACTATTTCACCCTTAATTGAAATCATTGCATCACAAAACCTATCAATTTCCTCCTTGTTTTCGCTTTCTGTTGGCTCAATCATCATTGTGCCTGCTACTGGGAAAGAAACAGTAGGAGCATGAAATCCATAGTCCATCAGCCTTTTAGCTATATCAACTACTTCGATACCATATTCTTTGAAAGGTCTACAATCAATAATCATTTCATGTGCAGATCTTCCAAGTTCTCCTGTGTAAAGAATTTCATAGTGACCGTTTAACCTTTCTTTAATATAATTTGCATTTAAAATCGCTATTTCGGTTGCTTTAGTAAGACCAGAAGCACCTAACATCGATATATATCCGTACGAAATCAAGCATGCTAAAGCTGATCCAAAGGGAGCACCAGAAATTGCAGGAATCGCTTTTTCACCACCGGTTTTTATTAAAGGGTTTGAGGGTAGGAAAGGACTTAAGTGTTTTGCGACACAAATTGGTCCAACTCCTGGACCACCTCCACCATGTGGAATAGCAAAGGTTTTGTGCAGGTTCAGGTGGCAAACATCTGCACCAATAATTTTTGGGTTCGTTAGACCAACCTGAGCATTCATATTCGCTCCATCCATATACACTTGACCCCCGTTAGAGTGAATAATCTCAGTGATTCTTAAAATATCCGATTCGAAAACTCCATGCGTTGAGGGATAAGTAATCATGAGTGCACCTAGTCTGCTTTTGTGCTCAATTGCCTTTTGCTCTAAATCACTAATATCAATATTCCCATTTTCAGATGAGTTAACCACAACTACTTCCATTCCTGCCATCACTGCGCTAGCGGGATTTGTGCCATGTGCTGATGAAGGGATTAGACATATTTTTCTGTCGAAATCACCATTATTTTCATGGTAAGATTTTATTACCATGAGTCCTGCATATTCTCCTTGAGCTCCAGAGTTGGGCTGTAATGAGACAGCATCAAAACCTGTGATTTCCTTGAGCTGACTTTCTAATTTTTTTAGTACTTTTTCATATCCTATAGCTTGGTTTTTTGGTGCGAATGGATGAATATTTAACCACCTATTCCAGCTTAGAGGTAACATCTCTGCAGCGGCATTTAATTTCATTGTACATGACCCAAGAGATATCATTGAGGTATTCAATGCAAGATCCTTTTTTTCCAATGATTTAATATACCTCATTAGAGAAGTTTCAGATTTATATTTTGAGAATACCTCATCAGCCATGAAATCAGATTCTCTTCTATACTTTTTGGGTATTCTATTTAAACTTTCAAAATTTGAAAAATTCTCTAGTTTAATATTTTTCGATTTAGCGAAAATTGAAACAATGTCATAAATATCATTAATTGATGTAGTTTCATTTATCGATATTGAAACCTTATTATCAGATGGGTAATGAAAGTTTATTTCATTTTCTAATGCTTTCCCTTTAATGAGTTTAGAATCACATTCTACTAATACAGTATCAAAAAAAGACTTATTGGTTGTTTTAAATCCCAGAAGATTTAGATTTTCTTCTAAAATACATGCATTAGAATGAATTTTATTTGCAATTTCCCTTAATCCGTCAGGCCCGTGATAAACTGCATACATTCCTGCCATTACAGCAAGTAAAACCTGTGCTGTACAAATATTCGAGGTAGCTCTATCTCTTTTTATATGCTGTTCCCTTGTTTGAAGAGCCATTCTAAGTGCTCTATTACCATTTTGATCAATGCTTACTCCGATTATTCTTCCTGGTAGATTTCTTTTGAATTCTTCTTTAGTTGCAAAATAAGCTGCATGTGGACCCCCGTACCCAAGAGGTATTCCAAATCTTTGTGTACTTCCAACAACAACATCTGCCCCCATTTCACCAGGTGATTTTAATAAGGCCAGTGATAAAATATCAGCTGCAACAGCAACTTTAATCTCTTTTTCTTTGCAATCTTTTATTATGGGTTCAATATCAGTAATATTCCCCGAAAGACCAGGATATTGAAAAAATGCTCCAAAATAATTTTCTTCATGATTAAACTCACTTAAATCTGCAATCACAAGCTTTATTCCAAGTGGTTCAGCTCTTGTTTCTAACAAAGCAAGTGTTTGTGGAAATGTATCAATTGATACAAAAAAAGAATTAATATTTTCTTTTTTTTGCTGTCTCGTTCTTGTCGAGAAAAGAAGAGTCATTGCCTCAGCGGCAGCAGTACTTTCATCAAGTAGTGAAGCATTTGAAATTTCCATTCCGGTAAGGTCTGTAACCATTGTTTGAAAATTAAGTAGCGCCTCAAGTCTTCCTTGTGCTATTTCTGCTTGATAAGGTGTGTAAGCAGTATACCATCCAGGATTTTCTAAAATGTTTCTTTGGATAACAGCTGGCAAGTAAGATCTATTATAACCCAATCCAATATAGGTCTTATATACTTTATTTAGTGAAGATATTTTTTTTAAGTGCGCTAAATAGTCAGACTCAGACATAGGCGGATCTAGCTTCATCTGTTCTTTATTTCTGATACTTTCAGGAATAGTTTGATTAATTAATTCTTCAATTGAATTAGCCTTAATTAAACTTAGCATTTCTTTAACTTCCTCATCTGAGGGGCCTATATGTCTTCTTTCAAAAGCTTCTGTATTCATTTTTAAAAAATATCAATTAAAATTAAATAATATAACGTCCATTTATTATATATTAAAGTACAAATAATGAACAAGATTAATGGGTTTATTAACAAACAAAATCAAGTCTTTTTTTGATTATTATATTGACTCAAGCTTGCATGTATCATTGTGTATAATTTTTTATATTGTTTCAATTAATTTAAGTAATCAAATCCATCCGATTTGGGAGGATCTTACATTTGTTCTTTTTACAACTTTTTTTACTTATAATTTCATTAAATTTTATGAGTTCCTAGTATCAAAAAACAAGCCAATACCCTTTTTGTTAAAAATATTTTTTTTGAAAGCCTTGTTTGCACTAATCATTGCACTCTATTTATTTTTTAATTTGTCAATTTCAAAACAAATTGTTGTTATAATAACCGCCTTTGTAACAGTTTTATATACAATCCCAATTATCCAGAACTTAACCCTAAGAAATAATCCAATTTTAAAAATCATAACAGTTGCTTTTTGCTGGACTATGCTAACGGTTATTTTCCCATTTGTTGAAATTTTGGAATTGATTGATTTAATATACTATTCACTTCTTATCTTTTGCTTAGTAATCGCTCAAATAATTCCATTTGAAATCAGAGACGTAAATAAGGACAAGAATTATGTTAAAACAATTGTACATGAATACGGAATAAAAAACTCTAAAGCTATAGGATACTTTGTGCTTATATTTATTTTTATAACCACTATAACTTTATACTTTTTATTCTCAAGATATTCTTTAAAGTATCCAATCCTACTAACAATTTTGATTGTTACTGTTCTGCTTAATTTTGCAAGTAAAAAACAGGGGAAGTATTACAGTTCATTCGTGGTTGAATCTGTTCCAATGTATTGGTTATTAATCGAATTAGGTTTACAGTTTATTGTCTGAATCAATAACCTTTTTTTCAAGCTGTTTTTTGTATGTTATTAGTTTTTGTGAGACGACTTCGCTAGAAATGCCTATAATTTGAGCAGCAAGAATTCCAGCATTTTTTGCTCCATTTAGAGCAACAGTAGCTACAGGAACTCCATTAGGCATTTGTAAAATTGATAGTACAGAGTCCCATCCATCTATCGAGTTTCTGGATTTTACCGGAACACCAATAACGGGGAGTGTGGTAATTGAAGCTACCATTCCTGGTAAATGAGCAGCACCACCAGCACCTGCTATAATAACTTGCACTCCATTATCCCTTGCATCTGCAGCATACTTAAACATTCTTTCTGGTGTTCGGTGAGCTGAAACAATATTTACCTCTGACTCAATTCCAAATTCATTAAGAATATCAATAGCATCTTTCATTACCGGAAGATCACTTTTACTACCCATAATAATTCCTACTTTTTTCATGATATAACTTTTATTTTTTTCTTGATTTTCTTTCCTATTTCAATTGCTTTTGAAATATCTTTATTAACAATTGTAATATGACCCATTTTTCTGTCAAGTCTTGATTTTTTCTTTCCGTAGATGTGAATAAATACACCTGGGATCTCAAAAATATCATTTATATTTTGATAAACTACATTTCCCTCAACCTTATTTTCCCCAACAAGGTTCACCATTATTCCAGGAATTAATACCTGCGTTTCACCAAGAGGTAAATTTAGTATGCTTCTTATATGCTGATCAAATTGTGATGTCATACAGCATTCAATTGTATGATGACCAGAATTATGCGGTCTGGGTGCCACCTCATTAATAATAATCTTGTCATTTACGTCTAGAAATAATTCAACGGCAAGTAATCCTACCATATTAAATTTTTCGGTGGCTTTCATTGCAATTTCAATAGCCCTGGACTCGATATCACTACTAATATTTGCGGGACACATAACATATTCAACCAGATTCGACTTATCGTTAAACTCCATCTCCACTACAGGGAAACATTTCATTTCACCATCAATATTTCTTGCAACAATTACGGATAATTCTTTTTTAATCGATATTTTTTCTTCAATCAAACATTCATCATCATAAGAAAAGTTAAGATCATCAAATTTTTTAATGATTTTTACTCCTTTTCCGTCATATCCAAATCTTGAGCTTTTCCAAACAAATGGAAATTTAAAATTATCTTTTTCAAAATTACTTTTAAGCTCATCTATGTTCGAATAGTTTTTGAATCTAGAAGTAGGTAAATTATTTTTTTGATAAAACTCCTTCTGTTGGGTTTTGTTTTGAATTATTTTCAATGTAACGGCAGAAGGAAAGATTTTCTTGCCTTTTTTTTCAAGAAATAATAGTGCATCAGTATTTATTTTTTCTATTTCAACAGTGATGATATCAACTTTATTTCCAAAATTTATCACATCATCATAATTAGTGATATCTCCAAGAATAAATTCATCCGCTAGTCTCGCGCAGGGTACTTCAAAATTGGAATCCATAACTTTAGTATGTAAATCATATCTTTTTGCGTCATACAATAACATTTTTCCGAGTTGACCTCCTCCCAGAATACCTAACTTAAATTTTGAACTAAAAAGTTGCATTAATCATTCAATTTCTCAATCTTCAAGCAAAAATACATTTTAATATTTAATCGATTAGAAATTAAACTGGTCAAAGATTATATTTGTGTATAAATTTACACTATGAAAAATATCGTGTTATTTGGCCCGCCCGGAGCCGGAAAAGGAACTCAAGCTGAAATAATTAAGCTGAAATATGATTTATTTCACATTTCAACAGGCGATGTTTTTAGAAATAATATAAAAAATAATACAGAATTAGGGTTGTTAGCAAAAGGTTTTATGAATAAAGGAGAGTTAGTACCTGATGAGATAACCATAAAAATGCTTAGTGAAGTAGTTGAAAAAAATAAACATGTAAATGGTTTTATCTTTGATGGTTTTCCAAGAACAGAAAGCCAAGCAATTGCCCTAGAACAATTGTTACTCAAGTTTAATACTTCAATCTCGGCAATGATAGCGCTTGAGGTTGATGATGAAATACTTATAAATAGATTGTTAGAAAGGGGTAAGGGAAGTGGAAGAGCTGACGATTCAAACAGAGAAATTATTGAGAATAGAATTAAAGAGTATTATGCAAAAACAGCTATTCTAAAAACATTTTATCAAAGAAAAAATTGTTACTATGGGGTAGATGGTATTGGAGCTATTGAAGATATTACCTTCAGAATAATAGATGTAATTAATAAATTATAGCTTTTTTATGACTGAAGGTAACTTTGTAGATTATGTAAAAATCAATGTTGCTTCTGGAAAAGGAGGTAAGGGATCAACACACTTGAGAAGAGAGAAATATGTTGCAAAAGGAGGGCCTGACGGGGGAGATGGCGGTAGAGGAGGTCACATAATAATAAGAGGTAATTCACAGCACTGGACCCTTTATCATTTAAAGTTTAAAAGGCATTTCAAGGCTGAGAAAGGAAATGATGGAGGTAAAAATAGAATTACAGGATCTGATGGTAAGGATATTTTTATAGATGTTCCCCTGGGCACTGTGGTTAAGAGCTCATTAGATGAAAAGATAATTTTTGAAATTACAGATGACGGAGAAGAAAAAATAATATGCCGTGGTGGTAAAGGTGGAAGAGGAAATTGGCATTTCAAATCCTCAACAAATCAAACTCCAAGATATGCCCAACCTGGACTGCCGAACGAGGAAATACAAATAACCCTAGAATTAAAAGTTTTAGCTGATGTTGGACTAGTCGGGTTTCCTAATGCTGGCAAGTCAACTTTACTTTCTGTAATCACCGATGCAAAGCCTAAAATTGCTGACTATGAATTCACAACACTAAAGCCAAATTTAGGAATAGTCAAGTATCGAGATTTTAAAACTTTTATAATGGCTGATATCCCTGGAATAATTGAAGGGGCTTCAGATGGCAGGGGCTTAGGACACTATTTTTTGAGACATATTGAAAGAAACTCAACCCTTTTGTTCATGATTCCTTCGGATTCTGATGACATTGTTAAAAGTTATGATATTTTATTAAATGAACTTAAGAAATACAATCCTGAGATGCTTGATAAAACTAGACTAATAGCAATCACAAAATCTGATTTACTTGATGATGAATTAATTAAAGAAATTACCTCTGAAATCAGAGATAAAATTGAGGAAGATTTTATTTTTATTTCCTCAATTTCAAGACTTGGATTAGCTGATCTAAAAGATAAAATTTGGAAAATGCTAAATTAAAAAATATGCCTATCAGTAAACAAATATTTTATAATCTATTGATTATATTTTTTGGCCTTACACAATTTCAATTTTCTCAGAAAAATTCAATTGATACGTTAATCAGTATTTATAAAAATGATAATAAAAACCCCGAAAATATTATAAATATCGGTGAGTTATATGCATCTGAAAAGAAATGGGACTTGGCTATAGATTTTTATGAAAAACTTGTTGCCTTAGATCCTGAGAATGCAGATTATTTATATAGACTTGGAGGAACACAGGCTGCTTACTCTGAGGTTGTGAGTAAGTTTAAGGTTTTGCCGTTAATTAACAATGCAAAGAGGAATTTAATAAAATCAGCATCACTTGATAATCAGCACATTTTTAGTAGATGGGCGTTGGTACAAATTTTGACAGAACTTCCTAAGCTTTTAGGTGGAAATAAAGATGATGCTTTAAAATATTGTGAGGAAATATTAAATATTTCCAAAATTCATGGTTTGATATCTTACTACTATTTTCATAGTTTTTTACTAGATGAAAAGAAAATAACCGAATATGAGAAAAGAATAATTGAATTAATTAAATCTGACCCTGCTCTTTTTGATTTTAATTATTTTAATTTTATTATTGGGAAGATTCTTGCGAATCAAAATGATAAAATATACAATAGATTATCACCAAGATACCTGCAGAAATATATTACTGACTACTCTTCTGCAGACCGATTCTCACTAGACGAAGTATACTATCTTCTTGCATATTCAAGCTATAAATTAAATGATAATAATTCAAAATATTTCATTAAAGTATCAAAAGAAATTTTATCAAAATCAAATAGTAAAAATCATAAATTGGTTGAAAAGATTAATGAATTAGAAAAATTAATTATTAAATGAGAATCCATTTTATTGCGATAGGCGGCTCAGCAATGCATAATCTTGCAATTGCACTTAAATTAAAAGGATATAATATCTCTGGTAGTGATGATTTAATTAATGATCCTTCAAAGTCAAGATTAAAAAAATATAATTTACTGCCAAAAAAAGAGGGATGGTACCCCAATAAAATATCAATTAAAATTGATGCAATAGTTCTAGGAATGCATGCAAAAGAGGACAATCCAGAGCTAATAAAAGCTAAAGAATTGGGGTTGAAAATTTATTCATATCCTGAATTTATTTACAACCAGTCTAAAGATAAAATAAGAGTAGTAATTGGAGGCAGTCATGGAAAAACATCTATTACATCGTTAATATTACATGTTTTAAAAGAACAAGATATAAGTTCTGACTATATGGTTGGAGCTCAACTTGAAGGTTTTGAGGTAATGGTCAAGCTTTCAGACTCTAGTAAATTCATTATTTTGGAGGGTGACGAATACCTTTCATCTGCATTAGATAAAAGGCCAAAATTTCATTTATATAAACCTCATATTGCACTTTTAAGTGGAATTGCTTGGGATCATATAAATGTGTTTAAGACATTTGAAAATTATGTAAAACAGTTTGAGATTTTCATTAATTCTGTTCTGGATAATGGGGTACTGATTTACAATAAATCTGATAATGAAATCACTAAGCTTGTTAAATCAATTACAAAAAATATAAAGCTTATTCCATATTCTACTCCAGTTTATAAAATCAAGGCTGGTACGACCTATCTTGACTATAACAATGAATCTTATAAGCTTAAAATTTTTGGAGATCATAACCTCCAAAATATTGCTGGTGCAATGTATGTTTGTAATTCCCTAGGAATTAATACCAGTGACTTCTGTAGGTCAATAACCTCATTTAAGGGGGCAAGTAACAGACTTGAATTAATTCATAAATCCCCAGATTCGATAATTTTCAAAGACTTTGCTCACTCCCCAAGTAAAGTTAAAGCAACTGCTCAAGCAATTAGAAAACAATTTCCCGAAAAAAGGTTTATAGCCTGTTTTGAACTTCATACATACAGTAGTTTAAATCCGATATTTTTAAGTAAATACAAGGACACTTTAAAAAATGCAGATGAATGTTATGTTTATTATTCTGAAAAAAATATGAAAATTAAGAGACTTGAACCTATTGACTCTAATCTTATTATCAAGTCATTTAATCATGTCAATTTATCTGTCATTGACAATTATAAAAAACTAAAGGAAATTATGTATAGTCTTGATTTGGCTAACTCTGTCTTGGTTATGATGAGTTCTGGTAAATTTGGTGGCTTAGACTTAATGAAGCTTAAATAAAATGCAAAAAATTAAAAATATCTTTTTTGATTTAGATCATACACTATGGGATTTTGATAAAAATTCAGATTTAACTTTTTTTAAAATTCTACAAAAGAATAATATTAAAATCGATGTAAATAAATTTCTTTTTGAATATCATCCAATAAATAGGAAATATTGGGATATGTACCGAGAAAATAGGGTAAGTAAATCGGATTTAAGATTTTTTAGACTATCAGATACATTTAATAAACTCAATTATAAAGTTGACGATGATATAATAAATAAGCTGGCAATTGACTACATTGAGCACCTTTCCGATTTCAATAATTTAATACCTGACACTTTCTTGGTTTTAGAGGAATTAAAATTAAAATATAACATGCATATAATAACAAATGGTTTTAAAGAGGTGCAAAGGAGAAAGCTCGAAAAATCAAAATTAATTCATTACTTCAAAACTGTTACAATTTCAGAAGATGTTGGGGTGAAAAAGCCTGATAAATTAATTTTTGAGCACGCTATTTTTTCAGCAAAAGCTAAAATTGAAAATTCAATTATGATTGGAGATAATTACCATGCGGATATATTAGGTGCATCGGCTCTAGGGATGAGGGCAATTTATTTTAATTTTCATAAAACTGATGAGCAAAGAAGAGAAAATGTGATAGTCATTGAAAATTTAAAAGAAATTCTACAGATTCTTTAAATTCTTTGTCTTACTACTTCATAAAGAAAAATACCGCAGGCAACCGAAACATTTAGTGATTCAATTTTCCCATACATTGGAAGTTTTACCATTTCATCAGACATATTTAAAATAGATTTATTGATTCCTCTTTGTTCGGACCCCATTATTATGGCTAAAGGTCTCCTAAAATCGACATCATAAATGTTTTTTTTTGATTTTTCAGAAGCTGAAATGATAGATATATCTATTGATTTCAAATGATAAATCGCGTCTTTTATATGACTTACTTTACAAATTGGAATATTAAAAATAGCTCCAGCACTAGTCTTTACGGTGTCTGAGTTTATTGGTGCTGATGAGCTATTTTGAATTATGATGCCATCAACGCCACTAATTTCAGCTGTCCTAATTATAGCACCAAAATTTCTAACATCATTTATCTGGTCAAGAATTAAGATAAAAGGATTTTTTGATTGTTCTATTATTTCACTGAATTTATTAATATCATAAAATTTAATGGGGGAGATTCTTGCAATTACACCCTGATGATTTTTTTTTGAAAGTCTATCTAGCTTTTGATTTGGAACATATGAAAAATTTATTTTGTTTTTACGTATTAGAGATTCCAGTTGCCCGATTAATTTCCCTTTAAGCCCTGTCTGAATAAAAACTTTATCAATATCTTTTGAAGAATTGATGGCTTCAATTACAGCTCTAATTCCGTAAATTTCAGTACTTTTTTCCATTAATTATTTAATTCGAATACCTCTAAATTTGAATTATTATTAGCAACCAATAGCTTAGGATTTTCATCTTTTATAATCTTTAGTGACTTGGTATTACCAGAAAGATACAATCCGCTTTTTTCTGGGGCTACAATACCATAATTACTTTTTTTATCTGAAATTAAAATCAGAGCAAATTGATTGTCTAATCTGGGTGTTTCCACCTCAGTATTATAAATATTTCCAGCAATAATCACATCATCATATCCATCATCATTAAAGTCATATGTGTCGCTCGTTAATATTGGTATAGACTGTGCGAGTGGAGGGAGTTTTTCAATTTCAAATTTATTTTCTCCTTTATTAATCAAAATAATTGATTCAAAGCTTGTAACTTTTCGTTCATAGGCGTCAACTATTTCTTCCCCATATATTTCCTCAATAGATGCATTTGCAAATTCTTCAAATGTTGGAATTTTTTCAGAAATAAAAGGCATTTGCTGAGTAGAGCACTCCTTTCCTCTTAGCGGTACATAGTTTCCTTCGTATTTATAGCTCAGCACTAAATCATGAGTACCGTTTCCGTCAAAATCGTTTCCAAATATTTTTAAAGGTTTTTCAATACTGGTTTTGTACTTTGAGTTCTGTCCTATATTTCCGATTAAATAATCTTTTAAACCATCATTATTAATATCAGTTTCTAAAACATTAAACCATAATCCAAATAGGTTGTCTAAATTATTTTCTTTATTTATATTTCTAAATGTACCTTCCTCATTTAAAAATAAACCGATATTAGTCCATTCTCCTACGGCAATAAAATCATCCCAGCCATCATTGTTAAAATCTGTTGAAATAATCTTATTTACAATACCAAAATTTTCAAAATCTGGAGCAATGTTATAGGTGTTATTATAAAATTTACCTGAAATATTTTCATAAATGATCGAGGGTTCATGAATCGGATATTTTTTTGTTTGAATTCTATTTCCAACAATAATATCTTCATCTCCGTCATTATCATAATCAATAGCAACCACTGTTTTGCCACTTATGGTGTAGTTCTTTAAATCCTCTTGAGGATCTCTCAAAAAATTTCCTTTGCCGTCATTTAAATAAATTCTGTCGCTTAATTCATATGATCTATTGACAAATTCATTTCCACCGCTAACAACGTACAAATCCAAATCATTGTCATTGTCAATATCTATAAAAACAGACTCCATATCTTCATTTTCTGAGTCATTTTGAAATGATTCAATATTTTTTTCAATGAATCCGTTTTCATTAGAAACATATATTTTTGAATCTTGTTTGTGTGCTCCTCCAATAAATATGTCTTTCTTACCATCGTTATTTACATCTCCTGTTGAAATAAAGGGGCCAAGAGTTGATTGCTTGAAGGGTAGTAATATTTCATTATTGAAATCATCGAACTCATTTTCTTCATGATTATATTTTATGAAATCATTTATTTTACTAAATATAGGTTGATACTCCTCTTCTTTAGCAACAACATATTTAGAATCTTTTTCATAAACCGATATAGTTTGATTAGCATCCAGATTGTAAAAAACTTCTTTCTTTCCAGAATCCCATTCAACTACCATTGAGTCGATTTTAGAAACTTTTCCTAGTCCAAAGTGTAATTCATTAGAAACAGACGATAAATACCCTCTAACACGCTTAGATTCCTTAATTTTTGAGATATTTTCAAAATAAATACTTCCTTTTGCAAAACTTTCTGACAAATTACCAATGGCTCTTACTTTTAGATAATTTCCAAGTTTATTTTCGACTGATAAATTTTTATATATAAATGCATCCTCGTCAATGTTATTGACTATTATTTCTAGGTCTCCGTCATTATCTAAATCAGCATATGCCGCACCATTTGAGAAGCTAGGTTCATTTAGGTCTGATTTATTACCAACCTCCTTAAAGCTTAAATTACCTTCGTTTTTATATAGTAAATTTGGTAATTTTTCTGATGGCAACTCATCATACAGTCTTTTTTTCATTTCTAATGGAACCCGATTGTTATACTCTTTTTTAGTATTATTAATCTTTATTCGTGAATCGTTGTCAGACCCATACTTTCTGTAACCATTTGTTACAAAAATATCTTCATTTCCGTCTAAATTATAGTCAAATATTAATCCGGCCCAACTCCAATCGGTTTTAGCAAGATTAAGTTGGTGTGATATATTATGGTATTTATTATTTCCAAGATTAAGCTGTAAAGAGTTAAACATATATTGATAATGCTGATCCAGTTTATTTGTTATCAGATCAAAATTTGAAGTGTTCATTGAAGCCATCAATGTTTTTGATCTTACATGATCACTTGAAGCCATATCTA
This sequence comes from uncultured Bacteroidota bacterium, assembly GCA_902626585.1. Lineage (GTDB taxonomy): Bacteria > Bacteroidota > Bacteroidia > Flavobacteriales > Flavobacteriaceae > MED-G13. The sequence continues at coordinate 39,555 of CACOGA010000001.1, read as the reverse complement.
AAACAAAAATATCAGCCAAATTATCATTGTTTATGTCCTCTATGTCAACACCCATTCCATAAAATGATATTTGCTTTGTAGATTCTTTAATCCTATTGGTAAATGTTCCATCTTTATTGTTGATATACATCGCGTCTTTTACATAATAATCATTAGCTATGTAGATATCTGGCCAATTATCATTATTTATATCACTTATACATAATCCCAGTCCAAAGGTCGGACTCAATAAACCAGCCTTTTGGGTAATATTTATAAATTTTCCGTCAATTTGCTCATATAAATGTGATGAGTTTTTCATTAAAACTGATTTATCTTCATATTTTTTGAAGAATGAGATAGGGTCATATCCGTAAAATTCATTTTCATTCATTACCACACAATCTAAATCCCCATCTTTATCAAAATCAAAAAAAGCAGATTGAGTACTAATTCCGGAGTCGTCAAGTCCATATTCTTCAGCTTTTTCAGTAAAGGTTAAATCTTGGTTGTTGATTAACAATAAATTCTTTCTGCTTTTTGGAGAATTTGGACCACCCTGAGATATATAGACATCTAGCCATCCATCATTATTCAGGTCTGCAAAAGTGACACCACTTGACCACTTTTTATTTTTACTATTAATATTACTTGACTTAGTTATGTCCTCAAATTTGAGGTTGCCCTTATTTAAGAATAGTCTATTATCTTGCTGATTAGCTGTAAATAATATATCTTTTAGACCATCATTATTGATATCTGCAATGCCAACGCCTGATCCATTGTAAAAATAATCGTAATCAAATAAGTTTTCTAGAGTTTCAATATTTGGGGTAATGGAATTAGCAAAATTTATTCCAGTCACCTCAGAAGAAAGTTTTTCAAACGGAACTTCTTTTTCTACATTGCCATCATTACAACCAAATATTAAAGTTAATGACATTATGAATATTACTACCCTGTATTCCATATTACAAATGTAATCAATTGATAAAAAAAAAGAGCCTTGCTAAATAGCAAAGCTCTTTTTTTTTGTGAGTGTACTAAAACTATCCAGCACAAACCGCAATCGGAAGTAATCCCGGTCCTGGATCTGATCCAGAATCGTAAACCATACTTCCATCAGGTCCATATACCTGGAAAGTTACCTCTCCTGGATATGAATCTCCAGTGTATGTCCACGTAGCTGATGCAGTTCCCGCAGGAATAGTAATAGTAGTAGTACCACCATAATTATCAGTTAGGTTACCTGAGTCATTAACACAACCATCTACTAGGTCTCCCCATGCATTACATAATGTAGCATTTACAATAGTTCCGTCAATATTTACTTCAATTCCACCTGGACTTTGCCATCCATCACCATAACTATCTTGCATTTCTACAACATAATCACCAGGAGCTGGAGAACATGTTAATAATGCATTGTATTGGAATGGAGATGAGAAGAATCCACCGGTAATAATACCAGCAGCAGAATCAGGTCCATATACTCTACCATCAGTTAGAACTACTTCTAGCTTAACAACAATAACGTCACCTGGACTGTAATCAGCTGATGTTAATCCCATGGCACTAACAGCAGCACCAAATGTCATTGCTATGTCTGCTCTAGGAAGTCCTACAGGTCCTACTGTAGTTTCACTTGCAGGAATAGAATAAACAAAAGCCTCAGCTTCTGTAGTTCCATTCTCAGGTGAAAAGTCTCTAAAAGAGGCATTTACTCTAATCTCAGATAATAAAGCTCCGTCAGCTTCATCCTGCTCTTCAACAGTTGCTAAAAATGCACTGTCAGGCTCAGATGAGTTTAGAACTGAATTATCTATAGAAATTGTTCTTAATATCGCTCCAGTTTCATAATCTAACACTCCGTCAATAACGTTTTCACTATCATGACATGAGAAGTTAACTACAAACAGAGAAGCAAATAATAATTTAAATATATTTTTCATAGTTTCTATTTTTATTAGTTAGCAGGATTCGTTACTCCATTATCCCAGAAGACTTGAGTTGCATTATCTTGTCTTTGTAAGATGTTTGGATTAGCACTTATTTCTCCTGAAGGGTATGTACCTGTTCTAGGGAATAATCCTGATTCATTATTATCCATAAGACCTCTTGATAGGTGTCTTGGATGACCTGTTCTTCTTATGAAGTTCCAAGCATCGTTTGCACCACCATACATAGCAACAAAATATTGCTCACCAAGTACGTCTAACTTATCCTTTGTAGTTGAAGGAGCAAGTGGATCTGATGTGTTCGATACAGGAGCAGCATCAAATTCAGCTAACTTCATTGCAATAAAGTCACTAACTTCTGTTGCAGTAGCAAAGTAGTTAGAATCAGCGTCCGGGTCAACAGAACCCATTGACAATACTTTATTAAATGAATGTTGCATTCCGATTTCCATCATTGCTCTTGCAGTAGCAACATCACCCAACCACATTGCAGCTTCAGCTTTCATGAAGTGTGAGTATGATGATAGGTAGATTGGCCAAATACCTTGTCCACCACCACCATTACCTTGCCAAACAGCACCTTTGATTCCAGCGTTAGTACCACTTAAAGAACCATAGTTGTCATAGTTTGGAACATCAGGTTGGTTATCGAAACTACCACCAGCTGGGTAAACACCTACAGCTGTTCTGGTGAAGTTATCTGGAGGAGTACCCTCGTCATTACCATGATGTCTTCCCCAGTAACCTAATTTACCAGCACACCATCTTCCAACCATTGTACCATCACCTCCATCTTCAGTGAAGTCTAAATGGAAAGGTTGAAGTTGTAATGAACACTGTAATGTTTCACCATTAGCAGTATCCTCAAAGTTACCACCCCAAGAAAGAGGCCATACATAAGGACCTGCATCAAATGCATATAACATACCAGCTTGACCAGGAGTAATCCAACCCTGTCTGTAGAAGTAATATCTTCTTCTTGGATCATCTGACTGAACCGCTCTTTGAACAGCTCCGTCTTCTTCGTTTCCAATTCCAGGATATCCTACAGGAGCAGTGTACCACTCGTTGATATCACCAACCATTACATCCATTAACCAAGAAGATTGATAGATGTTAGCACCAGAAGTTGTATAATCTGACTGGTACCATGGGTGACGTGTGTCTGGTTGTAATTCTTGAGTTCCATAATTGAATTGCATGTCAGCATCTGCAGTGTCGATTACACCACCTTGAGCAAGAGCTCCAGCATAATCACCAGTTGTTAACATTGCACGCATTCTTAGTGTGTTAACAAACTTCATCCACTTCGATGAATCACCTCCGTAGAATAAGTCGTCACCACCACCTGCGGCATTCAAATAAGACTCAGCTTCGTCTAACATTGCAACAGCAGCAGCATAAACATCAGCATCATCATCAACAGATGGAGATGGATATTCAGCTGGGTTATTAGCTTGGCTCCAAGGAATATCACCTACAGAGTCAACTAGGCCCATCATTACGTGAGCTGCCATAGCTTTAGAAATACCTAAATGGAAAGCTAATAAATTATCTTCACCATTCTGGGCTTCAATTGCAGCGATATCAGGAAGCATTCCAGAGTATAAGCTACCCCAAGCTCCACTTACAGTACCACTACTGAAGTTATTATAATAAACTCTTCCTCCCATATAACTAATTCTTCCTAATGCAGCACCATTATATTGCATGTCTTGCATTGCTCCGAGGTAGTTAACCTGGATTGAGTTTAATAACAGATCAGCATCAGCTAGATCTGGAGACAGTGCATTTGGGCTAACCAGATCTTCTAGCTCGGTTGTTTCACACGAGTAGAACATCGTACCAGCTGCGATGACCGTCATCATTAAATATTTAAATATTCTTTTCATAATTAATTGATTTAAACGTTATTAAAATGATGCTTTAATACTAATACCATACCTTTTTGAACTAGGTCCATTAAGGAAATCCCATCCTCTACCGTTACCAACACCAACACCGGCAACGTTTGGATCGAAGTTAGTCGCATCAGGAACATTATAGGCATCATACCATAAGTTGAATCCTGTTGCAGTTAAAGATAATGCACCGAATGGTGTTTTATCTAAGAACTTCTGTGGGAATGCATATGACAAGGATAATTCTTGTAATCTAACAACTGAACCATCATATACAGATAATTCTAGTGGACCAAATAATACGTTACTAAAGTAGTAAGTAGAGTTATTGATCTGTAAGTTGTTTGGAGTACCATCAATTTTTACACCAGGAAGAATAAAAGTATTCTTTCTGTCTTCAACGATACCACCACGACCAAGTAATGTAGCAACTGTTTTAGCAACAATATCACCACCTGCAGTATGGCTTAATTGCCATCCTAAAGTAAAGTTTTTATACTGTAAGGTGTTAATAAAGTTCATTACGTAATCAGGCTCAGGATTACCAATTATAGGAGTAATTGTTCTTGAACCTTCAGTACCTAATTCAACTTCGTTACCGTTAGCATCAATAGCCATGACGTTTTCAACACCATAGTTACCAGATGCATTAACCACAAAATTACCGTTATCGTCTCTTTCGATTCTTGTACCTACAATAACTCCTAAAGGCTCGCCTTCAATTGCAGCGTTACCTCCAAGCCATGTAGCTGTAGAACCAGCAAACACGATTTGATCATCAGCCTGCTCTGTTACGATGTTTTCACTCTTTGTGAAATTAACTCTAGCATTCCAGCTAAGTCCATCAACATTTACAGGAAGAATCTCAAACATTTCTAAATCAACATCAACTTCCACACCATTACCTTCAATCTTACCGATATTATCTTGAGTTGAAGTATAACCAGATGATGTAGGAAGTGGTTTAAATACGATTAAGTCTTTAGTGTTTCTCTCATAATAAGATGCATTAATACCAATTCTGTTTTTCCATACTCTAGCATCAACACCGAATTCTAATTCACCTAATAGCTCAGGCTTAAGATCTGGGTTTGCTTGGAAATTACTAACAGAGTTTGTAATTATACCACCATTAAGACCACCATTTACGTTTGTGCTTTGACCTACAGTATTAACAGTTGGGTATCCACCAGGGAAACTAGCAGAAGTACCGTAACCAGCTCTTACTTTTAAGTACGATAAGTTTTCAGACTTAAAGTTCTCATCCATAGATGTAGGTAAGAAAGATACACTCGCACTTGGGTAGAACATACTGTTGTTCTCAGACGGTAGGTTAGAAACCCAGTCGTTTCTTGCTTGTAATGTTACAAATAAGTAATCTTTGTAATCAATATCAGCACTACCAAATACACCTAATGTGTTTTGTGCACTTTCAAAAGCTAAAGGGGTCTGATTCTCGTAGTTGAAGTGTTGAATAACACCATATACGATCTGACCTGTACTTGAAACACCAGAACGCTCATATGTTCTTCTGTTTGAAGTAGCACCAACGTTGAAAGCTAATCCAACATCATCAGATAAATCATAACTACCGTTTAAACTTACATAGTGATTGTGTATGTTAACGTTGTTATCCCAAGTACGTAAGTACCCGAAAATAGCGTCGTTAAAGTTTACACCGTTTTTGTTTGAATAATCTTTATTTCTTTCATTATACCAGTCAAGACCATAACGATACGTTAAAGATATATTGTCGTTAAAGTCATAAGTAAGACTAGTTGTAGCGTTAACTCTGTTAACTGTTTGACCACCCTGGGCATTAGCTACAGACCAATTAGGGTTGATAATGTCATTACCATTTCTATAATAGATACTACCACCGTTTTCTGGAATAGTAAAAGGTAATCCCATTAAGTCAACGTTTCTTGGTGTAAAGAATACATTTCCGAATGTTGACCATCCTAATGTACCGTTACCTCTAGATGCCGCAACAGGGGGAGAAACAAATGATGTATTACTGTAGTTCATAGAACCTTGAACAGTAAACTTGTTGGATAGAACAGCACGTCCACCAACAGATAAATTGTTTCTTCTTAACCCATTACCAGGTGTAAATCCTTCTTCATCGAGGTTACCATAGTTAACAGTATATGAAAGGTTTCCATCATCAGATGCACCTCTTATGTTAATAGAAGTGTTAGAAACACTACCTGATCTAAAGAAGTTCTCAACACTTTTATAAGGTTTCCACTCGTATCTTTCACCAGTATATTGCTGATTTAATACGTTATTACCACCTAAGAATGCGTTAAGGAATGAGGATGATCCGTATGGATGCTCAACAGTTCCTACTCCGTCAGTATCTACAATGATACCTGCAGGATCGTTAGCCCATCCATCAACTCCATCTCTTGCGAATGCAGGTCCCCAGTTACTGAAGAACCATCCAAAAGATTGGTCAAATCCACCTCCATACTTGTCTTGGTAATCTGGCATAGAAGCCATTTCGTTAACAAAATATGATTGAGTTACATTAATTTCAGTTTTCTTAGGTCCTTTAGCTTGAAGAGATCCGGTTTTAGTTGTGATTACAATAACACCGTTCTTACCTTGACTACCATATAATGTAGCTGCAGCTAGACCTTTAAGTACGTTAACACTCTCAATATTGTTTGGGTCAAGATCTAAAAATCTACTTGAACCAAGGTTACCACCAAGGAAACTTCCTTGAGAATTGGTTTCTGTACTATAAGGAACACCATCAACAACAAAAAGTGCCTGGTTACTACCATTAATAGAAGTGTAACCTCTAATTACGACATTTGTTGCAGAACCTGAAGTACCAGACTGACTAGTAATGTTAACACCTGATGCTTTTCCAGAAAGTACTCTGGCAACATCACCTTCAGTTCTTTGTTCCATTTCTTCACCAGCAACCTCACTTACAGCATAACCAAGAGCTTTTCTTTCTCTCGTAATACCTTGTGCAGTTACTACTACTTCTTCTAATTGTGCTACGTCTTCGCTCATAGTAACATTAATTGTGTCGGAGGATCCAACTGTTCTTGATTCAGTTGTATATCCAACATAACTAAATGTCAATACTGCTCCCTCGTCAACCATGATGCTATAGTTACCATCAAAGTCAGACTGAGTTCCAGAAGATGTGCCTTGCACAATAATGTTTACTCCGGCAACAGGCATTCCTGACTCGTCAGAAACTGTTCCTGAAACCGCTTTGTCTTGTGCAAACGTTAGCTGCACAACAAACGCCAATAATAGCGTCAAAATTCCACTAAACTTTGTTTTCATTTTAATTATATTTGAATTAGTCCAAAGACAAAAATCATAAATTAATGTTAATAAAACAAAATTAAATTGTAAAATTTTAAGGTTTTTTTAAGATTTTATCTGTTGGTAATCAGAAAAAAGCAGCAAAAATTACATTAATTTTAGCATTTTTAAGGTTGAATCTATTTCCCCAGTTATTTCCCTTTGAATAGCTTATAGAAACTATTCCATTTTGGGTTACTGATGAAAAACCGAATCCACCAGAGTAAATATCCTGTTCAATATTCAATATATCATTGCTATAATTTGCCACATCAAATATTGTATATATATATAAGGTGTCATTTATGTAAAAATTTAGGCTTGAATTTAATAAAGTGTAGCCATCGGTAAAAATACTGTTATCATCAAATCCTCTGATAGAATTACTTCCTCCGAATCTTAACAATTCGTTGTTAACCAAATTTTTTGAATTAATTTCTTCCCTGAAAATTTTTGCCTGAAAATTTAATTTTGATGAAAAATTAAATTTCTTGTATAATTCAATTGAGAATTTGTTAAAGTTAGTTTTCTCTAAAGATTGTTCTTTTAGGCCTGTTCCAAATCTAAAAGAAATCTTAAATAGGTCTGGAATAAGTAGATCTTCATCATCAACTAATGTGTAATCAGAAAAAATATTGATTGACCTACTTTTAAAGTCTTCAACATTCTGAGCTTCTGTATCTACAGTTGAATTATTGATCTGAAAACCTAATCCTGCTCTCAAATTTCTAAAATTCATGTCGACATCAATTATATTTTCATTAGAGGTGAATGTAGAATCTCTCTGGGTTAAATTCAAGCCATAGTTTAGATTTAGTGCAGAACCTAAAATGTATGGAAGGTAAATATTAGAATTTAATGCTCTGTCACGATTTTTCTGAGATTTGAAATCAAAATTTATATTTTCCCCCAGGTTAAATGTATTATTAAGACTTATTTTAGCGTATCCCTCAACATTTATTTTACCTGAATTTTCATCTGAATTAAAGGAAATAAACCCGTCAAATGAATTTCTTCTTATTTTTTCTATGTACAGATACAAAGCGGTAGAGTCTTTAGTAAAAAGAATTTCTGGATTCCTTTTATTTCGTGCGAATCTGCTTTTATCGATTATGTTCGATTGAGCTAAAGCTTTATCTACATCTAACGACTTATTTTTCCCTGGTTTAAATATATTATTTATAAAATTTTTAGGAAAATTTTCATATCCTTGAACTACGACCTTATCGATATTTCTTTTGGTGCCATAATTAATATCAATTTCTAAGCTTACAACCAATGGGTTTATTGATTCCAAATTTTTAAAACTAATTTCAGAAAAAGGAAATCCTAATTCAGACAGAATTTCAGATATTTCTTTTGCAACAGAATCAATTTTTTCAAATTTGACTAACCCATTTTCCAGACTATAGTTGTTTAATATTTTTAGAATGTTTTCATCGAATTCATCTTTATTTAAAATATCAACATATTTTACCTTTTGGTTTTTACTTATAATTACCTGATAATTTAATGAATCTAGTTTTAGAAACGAATCAACTTTTGCACCAAAATATCCCTGTTTTTTGATGGAGGATAATGAGTCGTCAATCGATAAAATCAGCTCACTGTAATTATTAAACTTTTTAACTTTTTTCGAAACTTCTTCGTTGCTTGTAAATTCTAAGACATATTCTTGAGAATAAAGCAAATTGACAGATAGAAGTATTTGAATTAAAAAAAGAGCTGATTTTATGTAAATTCTAATAAAATTCATCTGATAAAATGAACGTTAATTAATTGATTTTAATATAATTAATGATTTTTTTTTTAAAAAGTTAGAAAATTTAAGATGTAACATTTGAATAATTGATTTAAATTTCTAACTTTGCGCGCCTCTTAAAATGAGAGGTAAAAAAAAATATATTTTACAATATGCCAACTATATCGCAATTAGTAAGAAAAGGAAGAGCCAAAATTACAAAGAAAAGTAAATCTGCGGCTCTTAGTTCTTGTCCTCAAAGAAGAGGTGTTTGCACCCGTGTATATACAACTACACCAAAAAAGCCAAATTCGGCCATGAGAAAAGTTGCGAGGGTCAGATTAACCAATGGAAATGAAGTTAATGCTTATATCCCTGGAGAAGGCCACAACCTTCAGGAACATTCAATAGTTCTTGTCAGAGGTGGTAGAGTAAAGGACCTCCCTGGTGTAAGATATCACATAATTCGAGGTGCTCTTGATACTGCAGGTGTTGAGGGAAGGGCTCAGAGAAGATCCAAGTATGGAGCAAAAAAACCTAAAAAATAGTTGCATAATTATAAAGATAAAAAATGAGAAAAAAGCAGGCTAAAAAGCGTCCATTACTTCCAGATCCAAAGTTTAACGATAAACTCGTTACTAGATTTGTAAACATGATGATGTGGAGTGGTAAAAAGTCTACAGCTTTTAGGATATTTTATGACGCGATTGATGTTGTAGAATCTAAAAAAACTGATGATGAAAAATCTGCCCTTGATGTTTGGAAAGATGCATTATCAAATGTAATGCCTCATGTTGAGGTAAGAAGTAGAAGGGTTGGTGGGGCTACTTTTCAAATACCAAGCCCAATAAGGTCTGACAGAAAAATTTCGATCGCAATGAAGTGGTTGATTAATTACTCAAGAAAAAGAAATGAAAAATCAATGGCTCAAAAGCTTGCAGCTGAGGTTCTAGCTGCCGCTAAAGAAGAAGGAGCCGCTGTCAAGAAAAAAGTTGATACTCACAAAATGGCAGAAGCAAACAAAGCATTTTCACACTTTAGATTCTAATTCAAATGGCAAGAGATTTAAAATATACTCGTAATATTGGTATTGCTGCTCACATTGATGCAGGAAAAACTACAACTACTGAAAGAATACTTTATTATACTGGTGTATCTCATAAAATTGGTGAAGTTCATGATGGTGCTGCCACAATGGATTGGATGGAACAAGAACAGGAAAGGGGTATTACAATCACATCTGCTGCTACTACTTGTACTTGGGATTTTCCAACTGACAATGGAAAAAAGAATGACGATTCTAAGGGCTATCACTTTAATATAATTGACACACCAGGTCACGTGGATTTCACCGTTGAGGTAAACAGATCTCTTCGTGTATTAGATGGTCTCGTGTTTCTATTTAGTGCTGTCGATGGTGTAGAGCCACAGTCAGAAACGAATTGGAGACTTGCTGATAATTACAAAGTTCCCAGAATCGGATTTGTAAATAAAATGGACAGGCAAGGTTCTAATTTCTCTATGGTTTGTAAACAGGTAAAAGAAATGTTAGGTTCAAATGCAGTTCAAATTGTTTTACCGATCGGTGAGGAAGCTGATTTCAAGGGAATTGTTGATTTAATAAAAAATAGAGCAATTATTTGGCATGAAGAATCAATGGGCTCAACTTTTGATGTCGTAGAGATCCCAGATAATCTTAAAGAAGAGGCAAAAAAATACAGAGGCTTACTCATCGAAGAAGTTGCGTCATATGATGATGATCTCCTTGAAAAGTATATGGAAGATGAGGATTCAATAACAGAAGAAGAAATTCACAACGCTCTGCGTGCTGCCGTAATGGACATGGCAATTATACCAATGATATGTGGTTCAGCGTTCAAAAACAAAGGTGTTCAATTTCTGTTAGATGCGGTATGCAGATATTTACCTTCCCCTATAGATAAAGATGCGATTATCGGAACAAACCCTGATAATCAAGAAGAAATTTCCAGAAAGCCATCTGTGGAAGAACCATTTGCAGCATTAGCATTCAAAATTGCAACTGACCCATTTGTTGGTAGGCTTGCATTTTTTAGAGTATACTCTGGTAAACTTCCTGCTGGTTCATATGTATTAAATAACAGATCAGGTAAAAAAGAAAGAATTTCTAGAATCTATCAAATGCATTCTAATAAACAAAATGCTATTGATTTAATCGAGGCTGGAGATATCGGAGCTGCGGTGGGATTCAAAGACATTAAAACAGGTGACAGTTTAACCTCAGAAAAAGCACCAATTGTACTGGAGAGCATGGATTTTCCAGATCCAGTTATTGGTATAGCTGTAGAGGCTAAGACTAAAGCTGATGTTGATAAATTAGGAATGGCCTTAGCTAAGCTCTCTGAGGAAGATCCTACATTCACTGTAAGAACTGATGAAGCCTCTGGACAGACTATTATTTCAGGTATGGGTGAGCTTCACTTAGATATCATCGTTGATAGATTAAAAAGAGAATTTAAGGTGGAGGTTAATGAAGGTGAACCAATGGTTGAGTATAAAGAAGCAATCACTCTAAAAGCAGACCACCGAGAAGTATATAAAAAACAATCTGGTGGTAGAGGTAAATTTGCAGATATAGCTTTCACTGTTGAACCTGCTGATGAAGGTAAGCAAGGTTTAGAGTTTGTTTCCAATATAAAAGGTGGAAATGTACCTAAAGAATTTATCCCATCTGTTGAAAAAGGATTTAAAATGGCTATGCAGAATGGACCATTAGCTGGATACGAAGTAGATTCAATGAAAGTTACACTTAACGATGGCTCTTATCATGATGTTGATTCAGATCAATTATCGTTTGAGCTTGCTGCTAAGATTGGTTTTAAAAATGCTGCCAGGTTAGCCAAGTTTGTTATTATGGAGCCTATTATGAAGCTTGAGGTATTAACCCCTGAAGAAAATATGGGTGATATAGTTGGAGACTTAAACAGAAGAAGGGGTCAGGTTAACGATATGGGAGATCGTGCTGGTTCAAAAGTTGTTAAAGCTGATGTGCCGCTTTCTGAAATGTTTGGCTATGTTACATCATTGAGAACACTATCATCAGGTAGAGCAACTTCAACAATGGAGTTTTCTCACTATGCTGCTACGCCATCTAATGTTTCAGAGGAGGTTATCAAAAAAGCAAATGGATCTATTGATTCTTAATTAGAAAAAGATGAGTCAAAAAATTAGAATAAAATTAAAATCTTATGATCATAGTTTAGTGGATAATTCCGCTGAAAAGATTGTAAAAACAGTTAAAAGTACAGGTGCTGTGGTAACTGGACCAATTCCATTACCAACTCATAAAAAACTTTTTACTGTTTTGAGATCACCTCATGTGAATAAGAAGTCAAGAGAGCAATTTCAGTTGAGTTCTTACAAGAGATTATTGGATATTTACAGTACCTCTTCGAAAACAATTGATGCATTAATGAAGTTAGAGTTGCCGAGTGGAGTTGAAGTAGAAATTAAGGTATAATATTACCTGCCAGTTAATTCTGGTTTAACATGTCCGGAGCGTTTCGCGAAGGAAAAATGGAGAAAAATAATTTAGGGTTAAATTATTTTGACCCTAATTTTTTAGAGTAAAAAAGAAAAAATAAAAATTATGTCTGGGTTAATAGGAAAAAAAGTAGGAATGACCAGTATTTTCGATGAAAACGGAAAAAATGTTCCGTGTACTGTCATTGAAGCCGGTCCTTGTATTGTTACCCAAGTCAGAACTGAAGAAGTTGATGGCTACAAAGCTGTTCAATTAGGTTTCGATGACAAGACAGAGAAAAGTACTACCAAAGCAGCTAAAGGTCATGCTAAAAAAGCTGGGACAGTTGCAAAAATAAAAGTGGTAGAATTTCAAGGTTTTGATCAGGATCTGAACTTGGGAGACACTGTAGGTGTAGATCATTTTGAGGAGGGAGAATTTGTTGATGTTTCAGGGATTTCAAAAGGAAAAGGATTTCAGGGTGTTGTGAAAAGACATGGCTTTGCTGGAGTCGGTCAAGCAACACACGGGCAACACAACCGATTAAGAGCCCCAGGTTCTATCGGTGCAGCATCATATCCTGCACGGGTTTTCAAAGGAATGAAAATGGCAGGTAGAATGGGCGGAGAGAAAGTTAAAGTTATGAATTTAAGAGTTTTAAAGGTTATGCCTGAGAAAAATCTTTTACTTGTTAAAGGATGTGTTCCAGGTCATAAAAACTCTTATGTAATAATACAGAAGTAATGAAATTAGCGGTATTAAATTCAAAAGGTAAAGAAACTGGTAGAGAAGTAACTCTTCCTAAGGAAATTTTTTCTGTTGAGCCTAATGAGCATGCATTATATCTAGATGTAAAACAATATCTGGCTAACCAAAGGCAAGGTACTCACAAGGCAAAAGAAAGAGCAGATATTAAAGGAAGTACAAGAAAGATTAAAAGACAGAAAGGTACAGGAACAGCCCGTGCTGGTAGTATAAAATCTGGTATATTCAGAGGTGGAGGAAGAATATTTGGTCCGAGACCAAGAGATTATGAGGTTAAACTCAATAAAAAACTAAAAAAATTAGCAAGAAAATCTGCACTAACATTAAAAGCTAAGGATAAGGCTATCAAAGTTATTGAAGATTTTGACTTTAAAGCTCCAAAAACAAAGATGTTTATTGATGTTTTAAAGGCCTTAAATGTCGAAGACAAAAAATCCCTTATTGTATTTGGTGCACCAAATAATAATGTATATTTGTCATCGCGAAATTTTAAGGGTTCTGAGGTTGTAACTAGTTCAGAAATAAGCACTTATAAAATATTAAATGCTAAAGAACTTATTATCTCAGAGAGCTCTTTATTAAGTATAAATGAAAATTTAAGTAAATAATTATGAGTCTTTTGATTAAACCAATTATTACTGAAAAAGCTACTAATGATAGCGAATTAAATAACTGTTACACTTTTCAGGTTGCTAATTCAGCTAATAAAGTTGAAATTAAAAAAGCTATTGAATCCTCTTATGGAGTGAAGGTTGAAAAGGTTAGAACTATAAATGTTAGATCCGACAGAAGAATCAGATACACAAAAGCTGGAATTCAGTATGGAAAGACAAACGCTATTAAAAAAGCAATTGTGCAGTTAGCCGATGGAGAATCAATTGATTTATACGCAAACGCTTAAAATTTAAGATAATGTCAGTAAGAAAATTAAAACCAATAACCCCAGGGCAAAGATTTAGAATAGTTAATGAATATTCTGAGGTTACCACGTCTAAACCTGAAAAGTCCCTACTGAAGCCAATGAAAAAAAGTGGTGGAAGAAATAATCAGGGAAGAATGACCATGAGGTACAAAGGTGGAGGCCATAAAAGAAGATACAGAGTTATTGATTTTAAAAGAGATAAGTTTGATGTAGTTGGTGAAGTAACTTCTATCGAATATGATCCGAATAGATCTGCGTTCATAGCACTAGTCACATACACCGACAAAGAAAAGCGATACATTATTGCTCAAAAGGGTATGAAAGTTGGTCAGAAAATTGTTTCGGGTCAGTCTGTATCACCTGATACTGGTAATGCCATGCCACTTTCAAGTATACCACTAGGTACTGTTATTTCATGTATTGAAATGAGACCTGGAAAAGGTGCAACTTTAGCTAGAAGTGCTGGATCATATGCACAATTAATGGCAAGAGAAGGTAAGTTTACCACTATCAAATTGCCGTCTGGAGAAACCAGATTAGTTTTAAGTAATTGTTTTGCAACGATTGGTGTGGTCTCCAATTCTGACCATCAATTGACGGTTTCTGGAAAAGCCGGAAGAACAAGATGGTTAGGCAGAAGACCAAGAACAAGACCGGTTGCGATGAACCCTGTTGATCATCCAATGGGAGGTGGTGAAGGAAGAGCATCTGGAGGACACCCAAGATCAAGAAAAGGTATCCCTGCCAAAGGATTTAGGACTAGATCTAAAACAAAAGAAAGTAATAAATATATTATCGAACGAAGAAATAAATAATTATGTCTAGATCATTAAAAAAAGGACCTTACGTCCATTATAAATTAAACCGTAAGGTGGAAAAAAATATTCAGGACAATAAAAAGACTGTTATAAAAACTTGGTCAAGAGCAAGTATGATTACACCAGATTTTGTAGGTCAAACTATTGCCGTTCATAATGGAAGGCAATTTATACCGGTTTACATAACAGAAAATATGGTTGGACATAAATTAGGTGAATTCTCTCCTACCAGATCTTTTAGAGGTCACGCAGGAGCTAAAAACAAGGGAAAAAAATAGAAAACTATGGCTGTTACTAAAGAAAATATTAAAGACAATAATAATTTGGCGATTGCAAAGCTTAACAACTGCCCTACTTCCCCTAGAAAAATGAGGATTGTTGCTGATTTGGTAAGAGGTAAAGATGTTGAACAGGCATTAGATATTTTCAGGTTTAGCCAAAAAGAGGCATCAAGAAAACTTGAAAAGTTATTAATGTCTGCAATTTCAAACTGGCAAGCAAAAAATAAAGATGCTAACATAGAAGACGCTAACCTATATATCCATGAGATTAAAGTTGATAGTGCTACAATGTTAAAAAGAATTAGAACAGCTCCACAAGGAAGGGCACACAGAATTAGGAAAAGGTCTAATCATGTGACTATTGTGTTGAATACAAAAGATAATAAGTAATTAAATGGGACAAAAAACAAATCCAATAGGGAATAGAATTGGTATCATTAGAGGATGGGAATCTAATTGGTATGGTGGCAATGATTATGGAGATAAATTAGCTGAAGATCAGAAAATTAGAAAGTATGTTCATGCTCGACTAGCCAAAGCAAGTATTTCAAGAGTAATTATTGAAAGAACTTTAAAGATTGTTACTGTCACTATTACAACTGCCAGACCTGGAATTATTATCGGAAAAGGAGGTCAAGAAGTTGATAAATTAAAAGAAGAACTAAAAAAGATCACATCCAAGGATATTCAGTTGAATATTTATGAAATAAAAAGACCAGAGTTGGACGCATTCCTTGTTGCATCAAGCGTAGCAAGACAAATTGAAAACAGGATTTCTTATAAAAGAGCAATTAAGATGGCTATCGCTGCCTCTATTAGGATGAATGCAGAAGGCATTAAGATTCAAATAAGCGGTAGACTAAATGGTGCGGAAATGGCTAGAAGTGAACATTACAAAGAAGGGAGAATTCCTTTATCCACTTTTAGGGCAGATATTGATTATGCTATGGTTGAAGCACATACTACTTATGGAAGAATTGGTGTTAAAGTCTGGATTATGAAGGGAGAAGTTTATGGTAAAAGAGATTTAAATCCACTTGTAGGTCTTTCAAAAAAACAAGGTAAAAATAACAGAAGAAAAAGAAATTAATCAAAGATGTTACAACCGAAAAAAACAAAATATCGTAAGGTTCAAAAAGGAAGAATGAAGGGTAATTCTGGAAGAGGTCACAGGCTTTCTAACGGAATGTTTGGTATAAAATCCCTTGATTCTAATTTTTTAACTTCAAGACAGATTGAAGCTGCCAGGATTGCAGCAACAAGATATATGAAAAGGGAAGGTCAACTTTGGATTAAAATTTTTCCAGATAAGCCGATAACAAAGAAGCCATTAGAGGTTCGTATGGGTAAAGGAAAAGGTGCTGTTGAATATTGGGCTGCTGTTGTAAAACCGGGTAGAATTTTATTTGAAGTCGGTGGTGTCCCACTTGATATAGCTAAAGAGGCACTAAGGCTTGCTGCACAAAAGCTGCCTGTAAAAACAAAATTTATAATTGCCAGGGATTACGAAGCGTAAAAATTGTTATATGAAGCAACAAGAAGTAATAAAATTATCAAATGAAGAGCTTAATGAACAGCTCGTTGAAAATAAGAAAAAGTACAGTGAGCTTAAGATGGCTCATGCAGTGTCTCCATTGGAAAATCCAATTCAGATCAAAACTGTAAGAAAATCTATAGCCAGAATAATGACTGAATTAAACAAAAGAGACAATAAATAATTTATTCTATTTGAATATGGAAAAAAGAAATTTAAGAAAAGAAAGAATTGGGGTTGTAACAAGTAACAAAATGCAGAAGTCTATTGTGGTTTCTGAGGTTAAAAAGGTGAAGCACCCGATGTACGGAAAATTCGTATTGAAAACCAAAAAATATGTTGCTCATGATGAAAAAAATGATTGCAATATCGGAGACAGAGTTAAGATCATGGAGACAAGACCACTAAGTAGGTCTAAATGTTGGAGATTAGTAGAAATAATTGAAAGAGCTAAATAATTATGTTACAACAAGAATCAAGATTAAAAGTTGCTGATAATACTGGTGCCAAGGAAGTTCTAACCATTAGAGTCCTTGGAGGTACAAAGAGGAGATATGCTTCTATCGGAGACAAAATAGTTGTTTCTGTTAAATCAGCCACGCCTAACGGAATGGTAAAAAAAGGTGCCGTTTCTCCTGCCGTAGTAGTTAGAACAACGAAAGAGGTAAGAAGAAAAGACGGTTCATACATAAGATTTGATGACAACGCATGTGTATTATTGGATGCCTCGGGTGAAATGAAAGGTACCAGAGTTTTTGGTCCTGTAGCAAGAGAACTTAGAGATAAGAAGTTTATGAAAATTGTATCACTAGCTCCTGAAGTGCTTTAAAAATATTATATGAGAAGGAAATTAAAAATTAAAACAGGGGATATAGTTAAAGTAATTGCTGGAAATCAAAAAGGAATCCAAGGAAAAGTCCTACGGATATTTGCTGATAAAAATAGAGCAATCGTTGAAGGGGTTAATTTAGTTAAAAAACATAATAAACCAAATGCAAATAATCCAAAGGGGGGTATTACCGAAATGGAGTTATCCATTGATATATCTAATATATCCCTAATTACCTCTGATGGTCAGCCAACCAGAGTTGGTTTTAAAATTGAAAAAGATAAAAAAGTCAGATATTCAAAAAAATCTGACGAAGTATTATAGTTATGAGTTATATACCAAGGTTAAAAAAGGAATATAAGAGTAATATTGTCTCTAGGTTGTTAAAAGAATTTAGTTATGACAATGTTATGCAGGTGCCAAAGCTTCAGAAGATTGTTATATCGAAAGGAGTTGGTGCTGCTGTTAATGACAAAAAGCTTATCGATCACGCTTTGAATGAAGTTACTGATATTTCAGGTCAAAAAGCTATTGCAACGATGTCAAAAAAAGACGTTGCGTCGTTTAAGCTTAGAAAAGGAATGCCAGTTGGAGTGAAGGTAACTTTAAGAGGTGAAAGAATGTATGAGTTTCTTGACAGATTTGTAACAACTGCTCTTCCCAGAGTTAGAGATTTTAACGGAGTTAAAAGTACTGGATTTGATGGAAGAGGTAACTACAACTTAGGTGTTACTGAGCAAATTATTTTTCCTGAAATTAATATTGATAAGATCAATAAGATTTCAGGAATGGACATAACTTTTGTGACAAGTGCAAATACTGATACTGAAGCTATGCAGCTATTAAGTGAATTAGGTTTACCCTTCATGAAAAAAAGCGAAGCTAATGAGAGACCAAAAGCAGAGAATAAACCCCCAGTTAACGAAACTGTTGCAGAGGAAACTCCTGAGGCTGAGGCCGTTGCAGAAGAAACTCCTGAGGCTGTTGCAGAAGAAACTCCTGAGGCTGAGGCCGTTGCAGAGGAAACTCCTGAAGCTGAAGCTGATGTAGATGAAACTCCTGAGGCTGTTGCAGAAGAAACACCTGAGGCTAAAGCTGATGTAGAGGAAACTCCTGAAACAGATGAAGGTGAAAAAAATAATAAAGAAAATTAAAATTAAAACAAATTAATAAAAACTATGGCTAAAGAATCAATGAAAGCTCGTGAAGTAAAAAGAGCAAAAATTGTAGCTAAATATGCTGAAAAGAGAAAATCATTAAAGGAGGCTGGTGACTATGAAGGGTTACAAAAACTTCCAAAAAATGCATCCCCTATAAGAATGCATAACAGATGTAAGCTTACTGGTAGACCAAAAGGCTACATGAGAAATTTTGGTATTTCTAGGGTTCTTTTCAGAGAAATGGCAAATAAGGGTTTAATTCCCGGAGTAAAAAAAGCTAGTTGGTAAAATAAAATTAAGAATATGAATACAGATCCTATAGCTGATTATTTAACAAGAGTTAGAAACGCAATTAGAGCGAATCATAAAGTTGTCTCAATTCCTGCCTCTAACCTTAAGAAGGAAATTACCAAAATATTATTTGATCAAGGATATATTTTGAGTTACAAATTTGAAGATGATACTGTTCAGGGAAGCATAAAAATAGCCCTAAAGTATACTAAAGAAAATAATGAGTCGGTGATTACTAACATTTCAAGAATCAGTAAGCCTGGTTTGAGAAAATATACTGGTTCAGCTGATTTGCCAAGGGTTTTAAATGGCCTTGGAATTGCCATTGTCTCTACATCAAAAGGTGTTATGACGGCAAAACAAGCTAGAAATGAAAATGTTGGAGGAGAGGTAATTTGTTACGTTAATTAGAAAAAATAAAAAAAATGTCTAGAGTAGGAAATAATCCAATTACAATACCTGAAGGAGTTTCAGTTGAAATTTCTGACAATAAAATAGTTGTTAAAGGAAGGCTAGGAGAAATCGAGCAAGAGTTTTCGGATGTATTGGTTAAAATGAATGATGGTGTTCTTAATGTTGAAAGAGCCTCTGAGGCTAAAGAACACAAGGCAAAGCATGGTCTTTACAGAGCACTAATAAATAATATGGTTATTGGGGTTTCTGAAGGTTGGACGAAAGAATTAGAATTAGTGGGTGTTGGATATAGAGCAACTGCTCAGGGTCAGAAACTAGAACTCGCACTTGGTTTTTCACATAGTGTAGTTATGAGTTTAGCTCAAGAGGTTAAAGTCGAAACAGTCTCTGAAAAAGGTGCCAATCCAATCATTAAGCTAACTTCTTATGACAAGCAATTAGTTGGACAGGTAGCAGCTAAAATAAGATCTTTTAGAAAGCCTGAACCTTACAAAGGTAAAGGTATCAGATTTGTTGGTGAGCAAATAAGAAGAAAAGCAGGTAAACAGGCTTAACATTTATAATATGAAGTTAACTAAGAATCAAAGAAGGACTAGAATAAAAAACAGAATAAGGAAAATTGTTTCAGGTACTGAAGCTCAACCTAGATTGTCTGTTTTTAGAAGTAATAAAGAAATATATGCTCAGTTAGTAAATGATGTAAACGGTAGTACTATCGTTTCATCATCATCGACTGAAAAAGAAATTTCAAAGACAAAAGGAAACAAAACTGAAACAGCTTCACTCGTCGGTAAAAAACTTGCTGAAAAAGCTGCTTCAAAAGGTATTAAACAAGTTTCTTTTGACCGTTCAGGATATTTATATCACGGAAGAGTAAAATCTTTAGCTGACGGTGCAAGAGAAGGTGGACTAAAATTTTAATTTATGTATCATAACTATAAAAGCGTAGAAAGAGTAAAACCAGGCGGGCTAGAGCTAAAAGATAGTTTAGTTGGAGTTCAAAGGGTAACCAAGGTCACGAAAGGTGGTAGAACATTTGGATTCTCTGCAATTGTTGTAGTAGGAGACGAAAATGGTGTAGTAGGCCATGGTTTGGGTAAATCTAAGGATGTCTCTAGTGCGATTGCAAAAGCTGTTGAAGATGCAAAAAAGAATCTGGTAAGAATTCCTATTGTTAAAGGTACTTTACCGCACGAGCAAAAAGGAAAATATGGAGGAGCACGTATTAATATTATTCCAGCTGCACCAGGTACTGGGGTGATAGCTGGAGGAGCTGTAAGAACTGTTCTTGAAGCTGTCGGCGTTGGCGATGTATTGTCAAAATCACAAGGTTCGTCAAATCCTCATAATGTTGTGAAGGCTACATTTGATGCCCTACTAAGATTAAAGAATGCTCATACTATTGCTAAAAATAGAGGAATTACATTAGAAAAATTATATAAGGGATAAGATGGCAAAAATTAAGGTTACACAGGTAAGAAGTTCTATTAATAGAACTAAAAAGCAGAAATTAACATTAGCTGCCCTTGGACTAAGAAAGTTGGGTATGACTGTTGAACACGATGATACACCAAATATTCTAGGTATGATAAGCAAAGTAAGTCACTTAGTAACTGTAGAAAAATAATAAAATGGATTTAAGTAATTTAAAGCCTGCGAAAGGTTCAATTAATAAAAATAGTAAGAGGGTTGGTAGAGGACAAGGCTCTGGAAAAGGAGGTACTTCTACCAGAGGTCATAAGGGTGCCAAGTCCAGATCCGGATATTCCAAAAAGTTAGGTTTTGAGGGAGGTCAAATGCCATTACAAAGGAGAATACCAAAATTTGGTTTTAAAAATATTAATAGAGTTGAATATCAAGGTGTTAATCTTGATACAATTCAGTCATTGATTGACAATAAAAAAATTAAAACTAAGCTTGATTTTGATTCTATGATCAAATTGAGATTAGTTAGAAAAAATGAGCTAGTAAAAATTTTAGGTAGAGGTGAATTAAAAGCCAAAGTTAAAGTTTCAGCTCATAAGTTTACAGCATCTGCGAAATCAGCAATAGAAGCTGCTGGAGGGGAAGCGATAAACATATAAATTAAATTATGAACAAGGTAATCGAAGTATTAAAAAATATCTGGAAAATAACAGAGCTAAAAGATAGAATTCTTTTAACACTTACTATGTTATTAGTTTACAGATTTGGCGCTCAGGTTGTCCTTCCAGGAATTGATGCTACGAAATTAGGGCAAATTGCTGAAAATACTGAGCAGGGTATTTTAGGTTTATTAAATGCTTTTACCGGTGGCGCATTTGCTAATGCTTCTGTGTTTGCACTTGGAATTATGCCATATATCTCTGCCTCGATTGTTGTTCAGTTGATGGGTATTGCAATTCCTTATTTGCAAAAATTACAAAAAGAAGGCGCCAGTGGTCAGAAAAAAATCACTCAGATAACTAGATGGTTAACAATAGCAATATGTTTGGTTCAATCACCTGCATATTTAACGGCTTTACCAGCACTAGGTATTCCCCCAGAAGCATTTTTACTTGGTCAAGGTGGAATGTTCTATTTTTCCTCCATAATTATATTAGTAACTGGCTGTATTTTTGCAATGTGGCTTGGAGAAAAGATTACTGATAAAGGGATTGGAAATGGTATCTCACTTCTAATTATGGTAGGTATTATTGCAACAATGCCCCAGTCATTCGTACAGGAGTGGGTTTCTAGAGTAACAGAATCTAACGGTGGTTTAATTATGATTTCAATTGAACTTGTGATATGGGTTGCTATTATATTGGCATCGGTAATGTTAGTAATGGCTGTTAGAAAAATTGCTGTTCAATATGCTAGGCGTACTGCCTCTGGCGGATTTGACAGAAATGTTGCTGGTACTAGACAGTATATACCACTTAGATTAAATGCTTCAGGTGTTATGCCAATAATTTTTGCACAGGCAATAATGTTTGTCCCATCTTTTCTTGGTGGTTCATTAAAGAACGTTGACTTACAATTTATGTCTAACCTCGGAAGTTGGATGGAAATTGAATTTGCAGATATTTTTGGATTATGGTATAATGTGTTATTTGGACTTTTAATTATAGTATTCACATATTTCTATACTGCAATTACTGTCCCCACAAATAAGATTGCTGACGATCTAAAGAGAAGTGGAGGCTTTATTCCTGGTATTAGACCCGGGACTGACACCTCAAATCTTCTTGACACGATCATGTCACACATAACTCTTCCTGGCTCTATATTCTTAGCACTTGTTGCTGTTTTCCCAGCGGTGGTAGTTAAGTTTATGGATGTTCAAGCTGGTTGGGCATTATTTTTCGGTGGAACATCTCTACTGATTATGGTTGGTGTAGCTATTGATACAATGCAGCAGGTTAATTCTTATTTATTAAATAAGCATTATGATGGGTTAATGAAGGCTGGTAGAGACAGAAAACCAGCAATATAAAATATTAATTATGGCAAAACAGGCACCAATAGAACAAGAAGGAACAATAATCGAATCATTATCTAATGCAATGTTTAGGGTTGAGTTAGAAAATGGTCATGTTGTCACAGCTCACATTTCTGGTAAAATGCGTTTGCATTATATCAAATTGTTGCCTGGTGATAAAGTAAAATTAGAAATGAGTCCTTATGATTTAACTAAGGCAAGAATAACTTATAGATTTTAAAAATGAAAGTTAGAGCATCAGTAAAAAAGAGAAGTGCAGATTGTAAAATTGTACGAAGAAAGGGGAGACTTTACGTGATAAACAAAAAGAATCCTAGATTTAAACAAAGACAAGGTTAGTATTATGGCAAGAATAGCAGGAATAGACATACCAAAGAATAAAAGAGGTGTTATCTCTTTGACTTATATTTTCGGAATCGGAAATAGCAGAGCATCAAAAATATTAGATTCTGCAGGTGTAGATCATAGTAAAAAAGTATCTGATTGGTCTGATGCAGAAATAAGCAAAATAAGGGAAGCTGTAGGTGCTTTTACAATCGAAGGTGAATTACGTTCTGAAACTCAGTTAAATATCAAAAGATTAATGGATATTGGTAGTTACAGAGGTATTAGACACAGAACAGGATTACCTCTGAGGGGACAAAGAACAAAGAATAATTCTAGAACCAGAAAAGGAAAAAGAAAAACTGTTGCTAACAAGAAAAAAGTAACTAAATAAAATAGTATATGGCAAAATCTAGTACTAAAAAAAGAAAAGTTGTTGTTGAGTCAAATGGTGAAGCTCACATAGTTGCATCATTTAACAATATTATTATTTCCCTAACTAACAAAAACGGTGATGTCATTTCATGGTCATCTGCCGGTAAAATGGGATTTAGAGGAACTAAAAAGAATACCCCTTACGCGGCACAAATGGCAGCTGAAGATGCTGTTTCCGTTGCTAAAGATGCGGGTTTAAGAAAAGTTAAAGTATATGTTAAAGGTCCTGGAAACGGAAGAGAATCCGCGATAAGATCAATACATAATGGTGGTATCGAAGTAACTGAAATTGTTGATGTTACTCCAACTCCTCACAATGGATGTAGACCACCTAAAAGAAGAAGAGTTTAATTATAAGTATAACCAAAGAGGTATTGATTATCGAAGGATTGACCTTAATTCATAATCACTCTTAAAAATTTTAAAAAATGGCAAGATATACTGGTCCAAAAACTAAAATCGCTAGGAAATTTGGTGAACCAATTTTCGGTGATGATAAGTCTTTTGAAAAAAGAAATTATCCTCCTGGACAGCACGGAAACAATAAAAGAAGATCTAAGAAATCTGAATATGCTGTTCAATTAATGGAAAAACAGAAAGCAAAATACACTTATGGTATTTTAGAAAGACAATTTAGAAACTTATTTAAAAAGGCCACTGCATCAAAGGGTATTACTGGTGAAGTATTACTACAGTTATGTGAGTCTAGATTGGATAATGTAGTTTTTAGAATGGGGCTTTCTAATTCAAGAAGAGGTGCTAGACAGCTTGTATCACACAGACATATTACAGTGAATGGAGAAATTGTAAATATACCATCTTACAGCTTGAAAGCTGGTGATGTAATCGCGGTAAGAGAAAAATCAAAATCTATCGAATCGATAGAAAACTGTTTGAAAAACTCATCATCAGTTTACGAATGGATTACGTGGAATGATGAAACTATGCAGGGAACATATGTATCAGTTCCAGAAAGAATCCAAATACCTGAAAATATTAACGAACAATATATAGTAGAATTATATTCTAAATAAAAAATTATAAATAAGATTATGGCAATATTAAATTTTCAAAAACCAGATAAAGTAATTATGATTGAATCTTCTGATCACGAAGGGAGATTTGAGTTTAGACCACTTGAGCCAGGATACGGACTAACTGTTGGTAATGCATTAAGAAGAGTTCTTTTATCCTCGCTAGAAGGTTTTGCAATTACATCTGTAAAAATAGAAGGTGTTGATCATGAATTTTCTACCATTCCTGGTATTGTAGAAGATGTGACCGAAATTGTACTAAATTTAAAACAAATAAGATTTAAGAGACAGATCGAAGATGTTGACAATGAGCTTGTTTCAATATCCATCTCAGGTCAAGATAAAATTACTGCAGGTGATTTTCAAAAATTCATTTCAGGATTTCAAATTCTAAATTCTGACCAAGTTATTTGTAATCTTGACTCAAAAGTTCAAATTCAGATGGAAATCACAATTGATAAAGGAAGAGGATATGTTACTTCTGAAGAGAACAAGAATCAGTCTGCACAATTAGGAACTATTTTTGTTGATTCAATTTTCACTCCTATCAAAAACGTCAAGTATCATGTTGAGGATTTTAGGGTTGAGCAAAAGACTGACTATGAAAAACTTGTTTTTGATATAGTTACTGATGGTTCAATAACACCTCAAGACGCATTAACTGATGCAGCAAGAATTTTAATTCATCACTTTATGCTATTTTCAGATGAGAGAATCACACTTGAGGCAGATGAAATCGCAAAAACTGAAACATATGATGAGGAATCTCTCCACATGAGACAACTATTAAAAACAAAATTAATTGATATGGATTTATCGGTAAGAGCACTTAATTGCCTAAAAGCAGCTGAAGTTGACACTCTTGGCGATCTAGTATCATTTAATAAAAATGATTTGATGAAGTTTAGAAATTTTGGTAAAAAATCTCTAACCGAATTAGAAGAATTGGTAATGTTGAAAGGACTTAGTTTTGGAATGGATTTATCAAAATATAAACTTGAAAAAGAGTAAAAAGTAAAAGTAAAGCAAGAAAATGAGGCATCGAAAAAAGTTTAATCACTTAGGAAGAAAAAAAGGACACAGAAGTTCTATGCTAGCTAATATGGCGTGTTCTCTAATTGAGCACAAGAGAATTAATACAACATTAGCTAAGGCAAAGGCACTTAAGAAATTTGTTGAGCCCTTAATCACAAAATCTAAATCTGATACAACTCACAACAGAAGAATTGTTTTTTCAAGAATGAAGCAGAAAAACGCTGTTGCTGAATTATTCAGAGATGTTGCTGTTAAAGTTGCAGATAGACCTGGAGGATATACCAGAATAATCAGACTTGGCAATAGGCTTGGTGACAATGCTGAAATGGCTATGATTGAACTTGTTGATTATAATGATACTTATGTTAATAAGAAGAAGAAGACAACAAGAAGAAGCAGAAGAGGAGGTAAAAAGTCTGATCAAGTTTCAACCGAGTCTGCAAATGAAAATCTTGAAGAATTAGAAGGAAAGTCTGCTGTTGAAGAGGCTCCTGCTGAAGAGGCTCCTGCTGACGAAGCTCCTGCTGAAGAGGCTCCTGCTGAGGAAGCTCCTGCTGAAGAGGCTCCTGCTGAAGAGGCTCCTGCTGAGGAAGCTCCTGCTGAGGAAGCTCCTGCTGAGGAAGATTCTAAAGACAAAAAAGAGGACTAATTAATTTTAAATTTAGGTATGAGAATAATTTTTACACTACTGGTATTAGCTTCTAATATAATAATTGCACAAACGAATCTTGGTACTGATTTTAATGCGCTCGGAAGTAACGCATCATCTGATTTTGGAACTTCATTTTTTTACAATCAACCAAATAAATTTATCATTGGTTCTGCCTATTTATTTGACGAGTGGAACAACGACGGTGAGATCCAAACATTGACTGGAGAAAGGTTTTTGGTCAGAAATATTAACCTAAATATTAGTAGAAATGCATTTGAGGCTAAGATAAACGATAATGATTCTATATTCTCGTTTACTTTCAATAACATAAAACAAATTATTATTAATGGTAAATCCTATAAGAATTATTATTACAATGAGGATAATAGGGTTTATGAATTAGTATATTCTGGAAATAATTTTACCTTACTAAAAGGGTTTAATGTAAAGCTTGTAACAGGTTCAGGAAATCCAATGGTTAATAGGTCGAATGATAAATATGTAAAAAAAGAATCATATTTTATACGGTCGAATAGCGAAAAAACCATTGAAAATTTTAAAATGAATAAACGTTCTCTAAATAGACTTTTCGAAAAAAGTGCTGTGGGTTTGAATCGTATACTTGGTTTTATTGACTCAGGAAATCTTTCATACAAAGATGAAAAAGACGTAATCAGGATGCTAGAATTTGCATTCGATTAATAAAAATTAAAAAAAAGGAGTTTTGCTCCTTTTTTTTTGGAAAAAATTATGTTTTTAATTTTTATAAATTATTTTTGTTTAACCTTTGTTTCAAATGCAATATAACCAGAGAAAAAAAGCAATTATTTTATTAGAGGATGGTACGATTTTCCATGGTAAATCAATTGGTAAAGAAGGTTCTGCATTTGGTGAAGTATGCTTTAATACTGGGATGACTGGTTATCAAGAAATTTTCACAGATCCCTCATACTTTGGACAGTTAATGGTTACTACAAATGCCTATATCGGAAACTATGGAGTTAAGGAGGATGAGGTTGAATCAGATTCTGTAAAAATAGCTGGCCTTATATGTAGAAACTTTACCTATAACTATTCAAGATACGGAGACGTTGATTCTCTATATAATTTCTTTGAGAAAAACAACTTGCTTGCAATTTCTGATGTAGATACCAGAGCATTGGTTTCTTATATTAGGGATAATGGGGCAATGAATGCAGTAATATCTACTGACGTTGAAAATATCGATAAACTAAAAAAAGAGCTATCAAAAACACCCAGTATGGATGGTTTAGAGTTGGCTTCAAAAGTTTCAACAAAAGAACCATATTTTTATGGTGAAGAATCTGCTAAATACAAAATAGCCGCACTTGATCTTGGAATAAAGAAAAATATTCTAAGAAACCTTTCTAAAAGAGATTGTTACATTAAAGTTTTCCCATACAATACTTCTTTTGATGAAATGAATTCCTGGAATCCTGACGCTTACTTTATTTCAAATGGACCCGGAGATCCAGAGCCTCTAAAAGATGCCCAAAATGTAGCTAGGGAGGTTATTAAAAATGATTTTCCATTGTTTGGTATTTGCTTGGGTCATCAGATTATAGCGCTAGCTAATGGTATTTCAACATATAAAATGCACAATGGACATCGTGGGATTAATCACCCTGTTAAAAACTTGATTTCTGGGAAAGGTGAAATTACATCTCAAAATCATGGTTTTGCAATTAATCGCGAAGAAACGGAGGCAAATAATGACATAAAAATCACTCATATTCACCTGAATGATGATACTGTAGCCGGTATTGAAATGAAAAATAAAAATTGTTTTTCCGTTCAATACCATCCTGAGGCCAGCCCAGGACCTCACGACGCCTCTTATTTATTTGATCAATTCATTGAAAACATCTCCAAAGGAAAATAGATGGCCAAAATTAAAAGTGTTGTAGCAAGACAAATTTATGATTCCAGAGGTAATCCAACGGTCGAGGTAGATGTAGTTACAGAAAATTTAATTTTAGGAAGGGCAGCTGTTCCTTCGGGAGCATCAACTGGGGAGCATGAAGCAGTTGAATTAAGAGACGGAGGAGAAGATTATCATGGAAAAGGAGTTTTAAAGGCTGTCTCAAATATTAATGATATAATCTCAGTGGAATTAATTGGCAAATCAGTATATGATCAACAATCAAATGATCAAATGATGATCTCTATGGATGGAACTGAAAACAAGTCAAAGTTAGGGGCAAATGCGATTTTGGGTGTCTCCCTGGCAATGGCAAAAGCTGCTGCAAAAGAAAAAAACATGTCGTTTTTCAGATATTTAAATCCTGATTCAAATATGCTTCCTGTTCCGATGATGAATATAATCAATGGTGGCTCTCACAGTGACGCTCCAATTGCATTTCAGGAAT
The DNA here is from genome assembly GCA_902626585.1 of uncultured Bacteroidota bacterium. Taxonomy (GTDB): domain Bacteria; phylum Bacteroidota; class Bacteroidia; order Flavobacteriales; family Flavobacteriaceae; genus MED-G13. The sequence goes on along the minus strand of CACOGA010000001.1, from coordinate 10,794 downwards.
TTATGATAATGCCTGTATCGGCTGATAGTTTTTCACACGCAATGAAAATGGGTAGTGAGATTTTTCATTCTCTTAAAAAAGTATTGAAGTCAAGAGGATTGAGTACAAGTGTTGGTGATGAAGGTGGATTTGCTCCAAAATTGAATGGAACTGAGGATGCTATTGAAACAATTCACACTGCTGTGAAAAATTCTGGTTATAAATTTGGTGAGGATATTTTGATTGCTTTGGACTGTGCTTCAGCTGAGTTTTACAAAGACGGCAAGTATGATTATACGATTTTTGAAGGAGCTAAAGGTGAATTAAGAGACAGTAAACAACAGGCAGAGTATTTAGCCGGTCTAGTAAAAAAATATCCTATAGTTTCAATTGAAGATGGGATGGATGAAAATGATTGGGATGGTTGGAAATATTTAACCGATCTGATTGGTGATAAGGTTCAGCTTGTTGGTGATGATTTATTCGTTACTAATACGGTAAGGTTAAAAAAAGGCATTGAAGAAAATATAGCTAATTCAATTTTGATTAAGGTTAATCAAATAGGTTCTTTAACCGAGACTATAAGCGCTGTAAATATGGCTCATGATGCTGGATATACGACAGTAATGTCTCACAGGTCAGGGGAAACCGAAGATAATACAATTGCGGATTTGTCGGTTGCTCTCAACTGCGGCCAAATAAAAACAGGATCAATTTCAAGATCAGATAGAATAGCAAAATACAACCAATTGTTAAGGATAGAAGAAGAGCTATCTGAGGAAGCATTATTTCCTAAAACTAAAGCATTTAAAATTAAGCTTACTTAATTACTAAATCTCTTTATACATATCTTTAATTTTTGCAAGATATTTTGTAATTTTGCAAAAGTCAAAAACAATTTCAAACAATTTAATCGTGTCTGAGAAAGCTACAATAAGTATTGATGGTGAAAACTACGATTTTCCTGTTTACAGGGGAGTTGAAGATGATGTGTGTATTGATATTAAAACTCTAAGGGGTGCATCTGGAGCTACAACAATTGATCGTGGTTTTAAAAATACTGCATCTTGTGAGAGTAAAATCACCTACTTAGATGGTGAGAAAGGTATACTTAGATATAGAGGTTATGATTTGGACGAGTTGGCAAATAAAGCTTCGTTTTTAGAGGTTGCTTATCTTCTTATTTTTGGTGAGCTTCCAACAACCAAGGAACTAGATAAATTCCATGACGATATCGTTGACAACAGTATCGTAAATGATGATGTTAAGAAAATTATCGATGCTTTCCCAAGTACTGCTCACCCGATGGGTGTCTTATCAAGTTTAACTAGTGCATTAACAGCGTTTAACCCTGATGATGTTTCTTTGGACTACGATAGAAGTAGAGAGGGTATGTATAACACTATTGTTAAGGTTTTGGGGAAAGTTCCTATTCTTGTTGGATGGGCTTTCAGAAAACAAAAAGGTTTTCCTCTTGATTATTCCATGAAGATTAGAAACATGGAGTATACTCATATGATTTTACATTTATTATTCAAAAAGCCTAATGATGATTATAAGCCAAATAAAAACCTTATTAATGTATTTAATAAACTATTAATATTGCATGCCGATCATGAGCAAAATTGCTCAACATCAACTGTCAGAATAGTCGGTTCATCTCATGCAGGTTTATTCCCTTCTATCTCGGCAGGTATTTCTGCACTATGGGGTCCATTACATGGAGGTGCTAACCAGGCTGTATTAGAAATGCTAAAGTCAATCCAGAATGATGGGGGAAACACAAAAAAATACATAAGAAAAGCTAAGGATAAAAGTGATCCATTCCGTCTGATGGGATTTGGACATAGAGTATATAAGAATTATGATCCAAGAGCTAGAATCATAAAGGATGCTGCTCATAAATATTTAAAGTCACTTGGAATGGACGACGATCCGTTATTAAAAATTGCAGGAGAATTAGAAGAGAATGCTCTAAAGGATAAATATTTTATCGACAGAAAATTATTTCCAAATGTAGATTTCTACTCAGGAGTTATATATCGTGCAATGGGAATTCCATCAAATATGTATACGGTAATGTTTGTTATCGGGAGGTTACCTGGATGGATTGCACAATGGAGAGAAATGCGATTAATGAACGAGCCAATCGGTAGACCAAGACAACTTTATACAGGTCCAGCCCCAAGAAAGTTTAAATCCAAAAAGTAATTATATAGTCATATTTTAAATGCTAAAGCTTAATGTAAATAATGAAACATCAAAGCTTTTGGTAGTAGTTTTAGGTACAGCAAAAAGCAATGGTAGTGCGCCCAAATTGGAAGAGTGCTACGATCCAAAAAGCAGAGAAAATATTTTAGCCAATACATATCCAATTGAAATTGATATGGTTAGAGAGTTAAGTGAATTAGAAGATGTTTTGGTTAAACATAATGTTAAGGTATATAGGCCTGAAGTAATAAACGACTACAACCAAATTTTTTCTAGGGATATCGGCTTTGTAATTGATGATTTTTTTATTGTTTCAAATATCTTACCCGAAAGGTCAAAGGAAATATCGGCAATTGATAAAGTAATTGATCTGATCCCAAAAAATAAAAAAATTGAATTACCTGAAGATTGCCACATTGAAGGAGGTGATGTTATTCTTCACAATGATTATGTCTTTATCGGAACTTATAGTGGGGATGATTACACTAGTTTCAAGACAGCAAGAACTAATTATGAAGCTATCAATTTTTTAAAAGAAAGATTTCCAGAAAAAAAAATCATTTCATTTGATTTAATAAAATCAGACATCGATCCCACAAAAAATGCATTGCATCTAGATTGTTGCCTACAGCCTGTTGGTAATAATAAATTGGTGGCTTGCCCTGAGGCCTTTTTCAAAAGAGATCAGTATGAATGGTTAATCACCTATTTTGGAAAGGAAAATATTTTAGAAATTTCGTTAAATGAGATGAGTGAAATGCATTGTAATTTCTTTTCCATAGACACTAATATCGTAGTAAGTGAAAAGTCATTTATTAAATTAAATAACTGGTTAAGAAGTTTTGATATTATAGTCGAAGAGATAAATTACAAAGAAATCTCAAAGCAAGGGGGTCTTTTAAGATGTTCAACCTTACCTTTAATTAGAGAATAACTTATGAGTCAAGCTACAAATTCAATATTAATGATAAGGCCAATTAATTTTGGATATAATGAAGAGACTGCACAAGATAATCATTATCAAATCAAAGAATTACCCCATAAAAATGTGAATGAAAGAGCTCAAAAGGAGTTTGACAATATGGTTAAGAACTTAAGGCAAAACGGTGTTTCAGTTCATGTTTTTCAAGACGATGAAAATGAATATACACCTGACTCCATTTTTCCAAATAACTGGGTTTCTTTTCATGAAAATGGAGATGTTGGTTTGTATCCAATGTGTGCTGAAAATAGGAGAATGGAGAGAAGACCTGAAGTATTGGATTTTTTAGAAAATGAAGGTTTTACTATTTCCAATATCGTTGATTATTCAAGTGCAGAATCTGAAAATAAATTTTTAGAGGGTACAGGAAGTATGATATTAGACCGTGAAAATAGACTAGCTTATTGCTCTATTTCAAATAGGTCAAATGAAGATTTATTTATCGAGTTTTGTGAAGACTTTGAATTCACCCCAATTGTTTTTAATTCATTTCAGACTGTGGGTAATAAGAGGCTGCCAATATATCATACCAATGTAATGATGTGTGTTACTACTGACTATGTCATAGTTTGTTTAGATTCAATCGACGATAAAAAGCAGAGAAAAAATGTATCTAGTTTTATAAAAGATTCAGGTAAAAAGCTAATCGAAATTTCAGAAAATCAGGTAGAAAGCTTTGCTGGAAATATGCTGGAGCTTGTAAATGATAAAGGTGAGAGTGTTCTGGTGATGAGTAAGTCGGCTGAAGATTCATTGAATGAAAATCAGAAAAATATAATTACAAAGTATTCAAGGATTATATCATCTGATATTAATACAATAGAAACTTGTGGTGGAGGTAGTACAAGATGTATGATGGCAGAAATATTTTTACCAAAAAAATAAGATTATTAAACTGTATATTTACATCAGATAATTAATAATGTACATTCAAAAATTTATAAGAGACAATATTCAAACTGCTATGAAAGAGACATTTCAGTTTGAGAGTAATAATGTCGAGCTTCAGCAAACCAAAAAAGAATTTGAGGGGGATGTTACTCTTGTGGTCTTCCCACTTGTAAAAGAATTAAAAATGAATCCCAAAGAAATTGCTGAAAAGATCGGTGATTATTTGGTTGAAAATAGTTCCGTTGTTTCTTATAATGTAGTTTCTGGATTCTTAAACCTTTCTATTGCTGATGAACATTATTTAAGTTTTTTTAATGCTATAAAAGATAATTCAAAATACGGGTTTTCTGATACTATTTCCGATGAAGCCATTATGGTTGAATATTCATCCCCAAATACAAATAAGCCATTACATCTAGGTCATATTAGAAATAATCTTTTAGGATATAGCATATCTCAAATTTATAAAGCTTCAGGAAAAAAGGTATATAAAACCCAAATAATAAATGATAGGGGTATTCATATTTGTAAGAGTATGATTGCGTGGTTGGATTTTGGTAATGGCGAGACTCCGTTAAGTACCAACACAAAAGGAGATAAGTTTGTTGGTGATTATTACATCAAGTTTGACGAGGTTTATAAAAAAGAAGTTGAAGAGCTTGTAAAAAGCGGAAATTCGGATGAGGAGGCAAAGCAAAATGCCCCCATTTTACGAAGAGCAAAAGAAATGCTGATTAAATGGGAGTCTGGTGATAATGAAGTGGTAGGGCTTTGGAAAAAAATGAATGGCTGGGTGTATGAAGGTTTTGAAGAAACCTACAAAAATTTAGGGGTTGACTTTGATAGTTATTATTATGAAAGTGATACCTACTTGTTAGGTAAAGAATTTATTTCAAGCGGACTAAAATCAGGAGTTTTTTACAAAAAAGATGATGGCTCAGTTTGGTGTGATCTAACCGAAGATGGACTGGATGAAAAGATAGTCCTTCGTGCAGACGGAACTGCTGTTTATATGACTCAAGATATTGGTACCGCCGTGCAGAGAGTACAAGATCGTCCTGATATTAACTCAATGGTTTACACTGTGGGTAATGAGCAGGACTATCACTTTAAAGTTCTTTTTTTAATACTTAAAAAGTTAGGTTTTTCTTGGTCTGAAAATTTATTTCATTTAAGCTATGGAATGGTAGATTTACCAAGTGGTAAAATGAAAAGTAGAGAAGGAACTGTTGTTGATGCTGATGATTTGATGCAAGAGATGGTCAGTACAGCAAAAGAGATTTCTAAAAATTTAGGAAAGCTAGATGGTCTTTCTGAGGATGAAAAAAATAATGTATATAAGACAGTTGGTCTAGGTGCACTAAAGTATTATATCCTAAAGGTTGATCCTAAAAAAAGAATTCTTTTTGATCCTAAAGAATCAGTGGATTTTCAAGGTAATACTGCATCCTTTATTCAATACTCTTATGCAAGAATTCAATCGATTCTTAACGGTATTAATTTTGAGTTATCAAAAGACAAGTATGATAGAAAATTAGAAGACAGGGAAAAAGAGCTAATCAAACAAATTGATTTATTTCCATCGGTTATTAGTGCTGCCGCTACCTCACATAATCCAGCACTAGTCGCAAATTATGTTTACGATTTGGTAAAGTCATTCAATTCATTTTATCAGTCTTTACCGATTTTAAAATCTGCCTTTGAGGACAAGAAAACATTTAGAGTTGAGCTTTCAAAATTAGTTGGAATAACAATAAAAAATGCTCTATCACTTTTGGGTATTGGAGTGGTTGATAGAATGTAATTTTAATATGAGTTTTAAATTTTTTATTTTACAGTATGTTTAGTAATCTAAGTGAAAAATTAGACAAAGCCCTACAGGTATTAAAGGGTCATGGAAGTATAACTGAAATTAATGTTGCAGAGACATTAAAAGAAGTTAGACGTGCACTTCTTGATGCAGACGTAAACTTTAAAACAGCTAGAGATTTTACCCAAAGAGTTAAGGAAAAAGCTATTGGTCAAGATGTTTTAACAAACCTTAAGCCCGGTCAATTAATGGTCAAAATTGTAAAAGATGAATTGGCTGAGTTGATGGGTGGTGAGACATCTGAAATAAATTTAAAAGATAAACCAGCGATAGTTTTAATGTCTGGATTACAAGGATCTGGTAAAACTACTTTTACCGCAAAGCTGGCTAATGACATCAGAAAGAAAAAATCTTTAAAACCGTTAATGGTAGCCTGTGATGTTTACAGACCTGCAGCTATTGAACAGCTACATGTACTTGGAAAAGATTTAGACATTGATGTATACTCTGAAGAAGATAATAAAGATCCTGTAGCAATTGCTAAAGCTGGAGTTAAGTATGGAAAATCCAAAGGTCATAATCTTATCATTATTGATACAGCAGGTAGATTGGCAATTGATGAAGAAATGATGAATGAAATCTCAAATATTAAAAAGGCTATTAAGCCAAGTGAAATTTTATTTGTTGTTGATTCTATGACAGGTCAAGATGCTGTAAATAGCGCCAAAGCATTTAATGATGTTTTGGATTTTGATGGAGTTGTTCTTACTAAATTAGATGGTGATGCTAGAGGTGGTGCTGCCTTGTCCATCAAAAGTGTAGTTGACAAACCAATCAAGTTTATCGGAACAGGTGAAAAAATGGACGCTTTGGATATTTTTCACCCAAGTAGAATGGCCGATAGAATTCTTGGAATGGGAGATGTTGTTTCGCTTGTTGAAAGAGCACAGCAGCAATTTGACCAAGAGGAAGCAAGAAAGATTCAAAAGAAAATTGCTAAAAATAAATTTGGTCTCGATGATTTTATGAAGCAGATTCAGCAGATTAAAAAAATGGGAGACATGAAAGATTTAGTTGGTATGATACCCGGTGCCAGTAAAATGATGAAAGAATCAGGTGAACAGGTTGACAATGAATCGTTTAAACCAATAGAGGCAATTATTAATTCAATGACCCCAAAAGAAAGAGCACTTCCATCAATTCTAGATCAGTCTAGAAAAAAACGGATTAGTAAAGGATCTGGAAGGTCCGTTGAAGAAATAAATCAACTACTCAAGCAGTTCAATCAAATGAGTAAAATGATGAAGATGATGCAAGGAATGGGACAGGGTAAAATGATGCAGATGATGCAAAATATGAAGGGCAGATGATCATTTTAGACGGGAAAAAAACAAGTAACGATATCAAAGCTGAAATTGCAGAATCTGTAAAAGAGATTGTTGCAAACGGCTCAAGACCACCGCATTTAGCTGCAGTCATTGTTGGAGATGATGGAGCAAGTTTGACCTATGTTGGCAGTAAAGTTCGTGCTTGTAAAAGAGTTGGATTTGAATCTACACTAATAAAACTTCCTGAAACAATCTCTGAAAACGAACTTCTTGAAAAAGTTAATGAGTTGAATAACGACGAGAATATTGACGGCTATATTGTTCAGCTTCCTCTACCTAAACATATAGACTCACAAAAAATATTAATGGCTGTTGATGCTGACAAAGATGTTGATGGTTTTCACCCAACTAATTTTGGAAAAATGGCTCTTAGTTTACCTACATTTATTTCAGCTACTCCTTTTGGAATTATGGAATTATTAAAAAGATACAATGTTGAAACCTCTGGAAAGCACACAGTTGTTATAGGTCGCTCAGATATTGTTGGTAGACCCATAAGTATTTTGATGAGTCAAAAATCAAATCCTGGGAATTCAACAGTGACCCTCGCTCATAGTAGAACAAAAAATATTGAAGAGTTAACTAAACAGGCTGATATTATAATTTCCGCACTCGGTGTGCCAAATTTTGTAAAGGCAGATATGGTTAAAGATGGCGCTGTGATTGTTGATGTAGGTATAACTAGGGTAGCTGATAATTCTGCAAAAGGCTATAAAATTGTTGGGGATGTTGACTATGAAAACGTATCAAAAAAATCTAGTTTTATAACGCCAGTACCGGGTGGTGTTGGTCCCATGACAATAGCTATGTTACTAAAAAACACTTTGTTAGCTTATAAAAGGTAGTTGTTTTTCTCCGTTTTTTTCTCTAATTTAATGATTGTCTAAATTTGTAAACACTCTAACCTCATGAAAAAACATTACCTCTTTTCATTATTATTTTCTCTTTCACTTTCATTTTCCTTTTCTCAAACAACATATTATGTGATGAAGTCAACAGATCCAATCGCCGCTCAATCATCTGCTATTTCACCAAGTGATTCAAATAATGGTACTTCAATTCTTACCCCGAAAGAAACATTGTCTGGAGCGATAACAGCAGCAGCAGCAAACGGTCAGAGTGGAGATACAATTATTGTTGGTCCAGGGGAATTTACCGATTCAGATTTAACTGTCTCTGAAAATCTTACGATACAAGGGGCTGGTCGTGAACTAACTGTATTCAAAAGAGCTAGTGGAACAGTAGGCTTTATGGCAATAAAAGGAGACGTAACATTAAAAGATATGACTATCAGGGATTATAGTGCCAATAACGGAGGAGGGGCATTGCATATCGGAAATGACTGGGGTTATGTTGGAGGCACAACTTATTATACTGTAAATTTAGAAAATATTCTATTTGTAAATAATTATACAGCATATAGAGGTGGTGCAATTTGTATTGCTGCACCGCAAAATACCACAAATTACCTTAGAGTAAACGTAGATGAGTGCTTATTTTATGACAATGAAACTGCAGCTCACGGTGGAGCTATTTATTCATTTGAGCATGCATTATTGTATATTAATAATTCAGTATTTGCAGATAATATTGCAGGATCCTTGGGAGGTGCAATATATTTTGGAGATGGTAATGAGGCATCTGATCTTCAGCCTTTGTTAAAGGTTAAAAATTCTACTTTTTACAGAAATTGGGCTAAAAATACAGCTTCATCAAATAGTGGTGGAATTCGAACTTATACTGGCGGAGATGACTATCTGAGAGTAGATATATTTAATTCTATTTTATTTTATAATGTCTATGGTTCAGCTGTTGATTGGGATAACTTTAATTTTACAGATGGAGCATTAATGGATTTAAATGCATATGACTCAGGATCTTATACTTTTTATGATGTTCAGGATATTCATATTAGAGCTTACGCATCATTGACAAATGGTTTAGAGGATTCAAACAATAATGGTTCATATACAACTATGACATCAGGATCTTTTGATTCATCAAAAGATGTTCATTTAGGATATGCAAATCACCCAGGGATTTCAGGCTCTAATAAAACATTATATTATGATGCTTCAAACGATAGTGGTATCGGCAATAGCGGTAGCAATACTACTTCTAAAGACGTTAACGGAGTTGATAGGCCACAAGGTAGTGCTGTTGATGTTGGAGCATATGAGTATAGAAATACATGGGATGGGTCAGCAGGAAATGGTCTATGGGCCGACTCAAGTAATTGGTCTTTTAATATTGTACCTGATGTAAATGATGCAGACAATAACGCTCCTGTCATTACTAGTGCTGGTACTGCTCCGATTATTTCTACCGATGTAGAAATAGATCATTTGTGGATTAGAAGTGGATCACTGACCATTTCTAAAGAAGGGTCTTTAAAAATAACAGGAAAATTAATCAATGATGGAACACTAACCCTACAATCAGACAAAAATGAGTTTGCTTCATTAATAGTTGGGGAACAATTATACGGAAAGGATATTTATGATGATTCTGATAACAATATGCTTGGTGGCTCTCAAATCTTAACACCAGCATCTGATAATATAACTTACCAAAGATTTGTGGCTGATGTTGGTGATGACGAGTGGGATTATATATCCTCACCTGTACACGGACAAGATCTTCAAGCTTTAATAGATGACAATTCAAGCCTAGCCACTGGAGGAGCTGGAAATACACAGGTTGGAATTGGTGTATTTAGCAATGATGCTGGTGCAGATACCGCTGTTGCTATGTATACAAATTACAATACCACTGGAAATTCAGGAACAACCATACCATTAGGAAAAGGTTATGTGATGGCAACAGATAATGACGATACATCTACTAATGGTGCAACCGTTAGTTTTACAGGTGCATTGCTAACCAGAGACATGGAAGGAATACCAATTGATAACACTCAGTCTAATACAAATTTCGGTAAATGGAATTTAGTAGGTAATCCTTATCCATCTTTTATAAAAGCAAATTCCAATGCAGGTGGAACTGATTTTTTAGAGCTTAATGCAGGAAATCTTCTTTCTGGATTTGCGTATATCTACGGATATGATGGTGATGGAACATTTTCTTATTATAATAATACTAGTGCAGCAACTTATATAGCTCCTGGTCAAGGATTTTTTGTTGCATCACAAATAGGAGGTGGTACAATAAAATTTACAAAAGCTATGCAGACACATGCTGATGAAGATGACTTTAATTCAGCTGATAACATGGAAAATACTGAAGTTGTCATTAAATTATTTAATGATGATAATGAATTAGAATCTATAAAGCTTTTCTTTGAAGAAGGTCTCTCACTTGGTTTGGATGATGGTTATGATGCAGCTAGTTTTAGCCAAGAAGCCTCAATCATGACAAGATTAATTGAAGATGATGAAGGTTATGGAATGGCTATTAATGCTATGGGTCTTGATGCCATGGAAAATGCAGTGATACCATTGGTGATTAATCAATCAGCCGGTCAAGAGTTTAGAATTAATCTATACACAGCAACGATTCCTGATCCTAATGTG